>CAZFPL010000054.1:0-20270 GCA_964521085.1 uncultured Anaerolineales bacterium
AAGAAGAAATTATTAGGATTTGCAATGAATTACATGAACAAATAAAAATAATAAACTAAGAAATTTCGCAGCCCAGCCCGCGGCGGGGCTGTGTCAATAAGACAAAATAGGTACTTCAAACGAAGTAATAAAAAGAAAGATGGTTCAGGTTAGCGCCTGAACCATCCGTTTAACTCCCAGGATGTTCATCACCCGCTTCATATTGTAAGCGATCACTGTCAGGTTCATCTCCGTTCTAACCTTGTTCAACCCCCGTGTTAGAAAATAACCTTGGTTCATGTTCCGCTTGATCGTACCAAACGGATGCTCGACGGTCTCCTTCCGGCGTTTGATCTTTTCCGGATGCAATCGGTTCCTGCGCTGCATATCATCCAGCACCCCCTCTTCTTTCGACCGGGTGATCCTCCGACCGGCCGGATGAGTTGCGCAGAGGTGTCGCAACCTGCAACCGCTACAGGCGGAGGTAGCGTAATAGCGGACGTCACGGTCCAATTCGTGCGTCTGGAAACGAAAATCCAACCGCTTTCCGGCCGGGCAGATATAACCATCCCGGCGTTTGGAATATTCAAAATCATCCTTGGTATATAAGTCCTTATTGCGATTGATCGAGGTATTGGGCTTGGAAATCCACGGCTGGATCCCTTGATCCAGACAAGCGGCCACCTCCTGGCCGTCGCAATACCCCATGTGGGCAACCAGGTCGAACTTCTTCACGCCCAGGATCTTCTTGGCCCGGATGCCCATCCCGCTGAGATGCCTCTGGTTGGTCACGTCATTGGTCACCTCGTGATCGAGGATCAGCTTGTGTTTGCTGTCAACGCTGACCTGGACGTTGTAGGCGACCTCGGTTCCATGGCCCTTTCCAACGGGCATGGAACGGGAATCCGGGTCGGAAAGAGAAACCTGCTTCTCGCCTGTCTTTTCCATGCGTTGGTCGAGCCGGCTCAGATCCTTCTTCCGCTTCTTTAGATGAGCGATGATTTCCTTCAATTCCTCGGCCGATTTCTTCCGGAAACCGCCTTCTTTCTTGTCGTTTTCGTCAAGTTCCTGAAGGTAGCGGTCGATTTTTTCGTCGGTCTCTATCAACCGATCCTTGAGTTTGCCGCGGGAGAAGTTACGGTCGCGGGCGTTGGACGCCTTGAACTTCGATCCGTCGATGGCGACCAACTCACCGCGAAATAGGTCGGAGCTCTTGCAGAACCGGACGAATTCGCGGCAAAGCTTGTGGATCGCCATTCCATTCGTCCTGCGGAAATCGGCGATGGTCTTGAAGTCGGGGGCGAGGCGTTTGAGCAGCCAGAAAACCTCGAGATTGCGTTTTGCTTCGCGTTCCAAGGTACGGCTGGAACGGATGGAGAAAATGTATCCGTATGGATAGAGGCGAAGGAGATCGCCGGGGTGGTAGGGCGGGCGGCCATAAGGCTCGGATTCGACTCGAGGGAAGCCCAAGTCCTTTAAATCCAGGCTGTCGACGAAAGCATCCAGGAACCGAACCGGATTGTCCTCGGTGATATAGTCCTCGATGGCGTCCGGCATGATGGTGAGCTGGTCGCGATTGATCCCTTCGATGTGTTTCATAATTTCTCCGAAGTAAAAAATGGAAGATTACTTCTACTTATATATAACACCGTATAATGGAACAGTTTTCACACGGGCTCCGGCTGCAGGCGACCCCCACTCGCGAAGTCATCGCACCGGAAGTGCACCGGCGCTCATCGCTCGGGGGAGCCGGCCTTGGCCAAGGCTCAAAGTGAGAACGCCGGAAAGCGATTAAGGAATCCTGTTAAAATGGTAACTACATAGCGGAGGCGGCCATGCGTCCCCGGCCTCGCCCGGCGAAGCCGGGGCGGGGCTGAGCCGCCAGCCGTTGGGCGGTCAACATAGAGAGGAGTTTTTGTTTATCCAGAAGGATGATATTCATCTTCAAGTAAATCAATCGGATCGCTTGGCATGATTGTCACGTGGTTTCTAGTCTCCAAAGGTTGACTATTTGAGTTGGATCGATAGCTTTTTTATGATTGGAATTTCGGATGTAATAAGTAATCAACGGTCATCTTGTCATTGAGTATTTTTGGATTGTGGAGGTTGTGTTCTATGAAACGGTCCCAAATCAACTCGATTATGCAATCAGCGGAAGTATTTATCCGTCAGCGTAGATTCCACCTTCCACCGTTTGCATATTGGACACCAAAGGATTGGGAAGAAATGAGCAACGAAGCAGGTGAAATTATTGCGAACCGTTTAGGATGGGACATAACCGATTTTGGATCTGGAAATTTCAAAAAGTGTGGCTTATTCCTGTTTACCCTTCGAAATGGCTCTCCGGAAAACTGGAGAGGGATGCAGGGAAAACTTTACGCCGAAAAGATAATGATTGTCGATCCTGATCAGGTTACACCAATGCACTTTCACTGGAAGAAGATGGAGGACATCATCAATCGAGGGGGGGGAAACCTGATTATCCAACTATACAACAGCACGCTAGATGAAAAGATTGATTTGGAAAAAGAGATAGAAATCACAACCGATGGCGTTCATCGAACGCTGCTTCCAGGTGGGTTTATTACCCTCACTCCGGGAGAGTCGATCACCCTGCCTCCCCATTGCTACCATAAATTCTGGGGCGAAGGTGACCGCGTGTTGGTTGGAGAGGTTTCGATGGTCAACGATGATTACCTGGACAACCGCTTTGCTGATCCGATCGGCCGTTTTCCAGAAATCAAGGAAGATGAGCCGCCGCTACATTATCTAGTTTCTGATTATGTGCGATTCGAGTAAGGTGAAATCCCAAGATTACTTTAAAAGATCCATGTAAGGAACAAAGCCATTCAAACCGCATAACCCCGCGTCGAGCCGACCTCACTTTGCTCGGAGAAACCACAGCGCGAAATGTGAAATTGGGTTATGATTTTCAAGGGTTTCGAGCCTTCACCGTTTGGCGGCTCACGCAACCGTTGAGCGGCGATTCGGGTCTGCGTTTGAACGCATGAATTTGTAAGGAGGTAGGATACACATGCCTAGGAAACTGTCTGGTAAGAAGGTCGCCATCATCGTGGCGCAGGAGTTCGAGGATATTGAACTCCTCTTTCCCCTGCTGAGATTGAGCGAGGAGGGAGCTGACATCGTCGTGGTGCCAGTGGCGCAGGGTCTTCATCCTCGGCCCTATTTTGAGGGGAAGCCTGTGACTGGTCGTTTCGGCCATACTGTGCCCATCCCGGTCATGCGGGAGGGCAACAGGTATCGCATCCGGAGCATTGAGGAAGTCCGCGCTGCAGATGTCGACTGTGTGCTCTTTCCGGGAGGATACTCCCCTGATGCTCTACGGTTGCATGAAGGGACCCTGGCTCTAGTGCGTGCGTGTCATCAGCAGGGCAAGCTATTGGCAGCCATCTGTCACGGGCCGTGGGTGCTGGTATCAGCGGGGGTGATGGAGGGGAAACGGGCTACAGGCTATATCGCCGTGCGCGACGACTTAGTGAACGCAGGAGCGGAGTTCGTGGACGTGGCAGCTATTCGGGATGGCAACATCATCACTGCTCGGGTGCCGGACGATTTGCCGGAGTTCTGTCAGGAGATCATCAAGGCTCTGTCCGAATGAACCGGTCATGAGGGGCCGCCCAACACCGGGTTGCAGCCGACATTGCTCCGCTGCGCTCTGCAACGCGGCTGAACCCGACCGTTGGGCAATTTCACAAACAATAAACCTATAATTGGATAATTATTTTATTAACATGTTGTTAATCCAAATAGATTATCATATTAATTCTTCAATCAATTAGGAGGCAATATGACAAAAGAAAAGGTTCTTTTTCTTTGTACTGGAAATTCAGCACGAAGTCAAATGGCGGAAGCTTTTTTGCGAAAATATGCTGGGGATCGATATGATGTTTATAGTGCGGGTTTACAACCGAAAGGTATAAATCCTCTGACAATTAAAGTAATGAATGAAGTTGGTATGGATATCTCAACATATAAATCCAAAGGGATCGATAATTATCTAGGTAAAATACTATTCCAATATCTAATAACCCTATGTGATGATGCCGAAAAGAATTGTCCAACAGTTTGGCCTGGTGTCAATGTACGATTACATTGGGCCTTTGAGGATCCGGCCGCAGTAGAAGGTAATGAAAATGAAAAAGTTCAAAAGTTTCGTCTGGTACGTGATCAAATTGAAGAAAAAATAAAGAAATGGATCACTAAATAGTTAGGAAACTATTGAAAAATTAAAACTATCAATAACAAATTGCCCAAAAAGTGGCTGCAGGCGACCTGGCCATAGCGCGGCGAAAAATGGTTAATTTGCGTTTATATTTTCCTGCTAAAATAGTACCCGGAAATCGAATGTGGCCAGGCGCCTGAGCCACCAGTCGTTGGGCGGTCATCTCCTGACAAATATTCTGCCTCGGAAGCCGGCTCGGTCGGGGCAAGCGTCGATGGGTGGATGGACGGAGTAATCCGACAAAATCGGGAGTCTCACGCGGCGCGAATAGTATCTTCTACTGGGAGAGGGGAAAAATGTTCAAGGCCGGTCTGCAATCTGGATCTCATACCCGTGAAAAATTCAAAAAAACTATCGCGGTCAATTATGACCTGTGCCATTATTGCGGAGCCTGCGTCGCCGTCTGCCCGCCCGATGCCCTTTATCTGACCGATACGCGGCTGGAGGTGAAAGACACGTGCACGGGCTGCGAACGCTGCGCGAAGATCTGCCCGATGCACGCGCTGTCGGTCGTGGAGCGGAAAACACCGTGAAAGAGCATTACGACGTGATCGTCGTGGGGGCCGGACCCGCTGGTTCAACCGCCGCCCGCCTTGCCGCCGGAAACGGGTTGGACGTGCTGCTGATCGAAAAGCACCAGGAGATCGGTTCTGCGGTGCGCTGCGCGGAGGCGGTCGGCCTCGACTCGCTGCGGCCCTACATCGAGCCGGAAGAGCGTTGGATCAACGCCCGCATCTCGCGCTTCGCGATTCACGACACCGCCGGGCACTCGTTCAGCGTCCCGCCGACCGAGCCGACCCTGGTGATCGAGCGGAAAATCTTCGACCGCGAACTGGCGTACCGGGCGGCCCAGGCCGGTGCCATGGTGCTTGCCGGCACGGGCGCGGTCGGGGTGTTGCGCGAGAACGGCCGGATTGCCGGCGTGAAGCTCAAACGCCGGGACCGGGTCCATGACGTGCGTTCAACCCTGGTCATCGCCGCCGACGGAACCGAGTCGCAGGTGGCGCGTTGGGCCGGATTCAACAGCGTGCCGCCGCTGGCGGATTACTACGTGGCGGCCGAGTTTTTGCTGATTACCGACGGCGGGCGGTTCGACCCGGCCGAATGCCAGTATCACGTCGGCGCGTCGATTGCGCCCGGCGGATACGCCTGGGTCTTTCCCAAAGGGGATCGGACGGCCAACGTCGGCCTGGTTCTGGGCGCCGACAGGGCCGCCGGGCGAAGCGCGCTGTCGTATCTGGAGCAATTCGTTGAGCGGCGCTTCCCGGGGGCCGGCATCCTGAGCGAGATTGCGGGCGGCATCCCGGTCACGGGCGCACTCAAACACATGGTGGCCGACGGCCTGATGGTGATCGGCGATGCGGCTCACCAGGCCGATCCGTTGCATGGCGGCGGCATCAACCTGGGCATGATCGCCGCCGACCTTGCCGTCCAGATCGGAGCTCCGGCGGTTCGCCGGGGCGACGTGTCCGCCAAAACCCTGCGCGCATACGAAGAAGCCTGGAGAGGGCGTTTTGGCCGTCCGCACGCCGCCTTGTATCGGATTCGAAAGGCGCTTGCCGCGATCAGCGAAGAATCAGTGAATGCCCTGATCAAAACGGCTTCCGAGCTGCCGCTGGCGGAGATGAGTACGGGCCAGGTTCTGCTGGCGGTGCTCAAGGGCCATCCATCCCTGTTGCTCGAAGCGCGTGCGCTCATCACAACCGGCCTGATCTTGAAGTAGCCCCCGGGGAGACCGACCGAGGGCAGTCCCTTGAAGGACGACTGCCCAGCAAGCCGCCGGAGCCGATCCGGCTCGCGGGGCGGGAATGAAGGCAAGCCCGGCCCGCCGGGCGGCCGGGCTCAAGGCCGTTTCGCGGATATTATCAAGGGGATTTTTTTATGAGCTTCTATTCAAAATTTAATTAATGAGGTGTAAACAAACAATGGATTATATTCAACAATTAAGATCGAAAATTGGCCATCAACCGATTATTCTTGTTGGCGCAACAGTGCTTGTCTTTGATAAGCAAAATCGTTTATTGATGCAAAAAAGGAGTGAAAACGGGATGTGGGGTGTTCCGGGTGGAAATATGGATCTTGGTGAGAAAATTGAGGATACGGCACGTAGGGAAACATTAGAAGAGACCGGAATGAAGATTGGAAATATGTCATTTATAGATATATACTCAGGCCCAGAATTATTTTATGAATATTCCAATGGTGATCAAGTATATATAGTATCGGCAGTTTATTTTACCAAAGAGTATTCGGAAGAAGGAAGAGGCTTTGATGAAGAAGTACAGGAAATTGGTTTTTTCCCTTTCGACAAATTACCAGAAAGGATAAGCCCACCGGTGAAAGTAATTCTAGATGATATCAAGCAAAGGCTGTTAAAAGGTTCGATTGAGTTGTAAATTTACGTATTGTTGGTAAACGTAAAAGCGCCCGACACGCGGTTTCGACGGATTCGGATTTCGGATGCGAATCTTCGATGGTTTCTGCTTCGATGGCGTTTCGTGTAGAATGAACCCTGTCCTACACCTCTGGCTAAACCGCCACACTGCGGATCGTTGGGCAGTAATCTCATGTGAGAACCCGCGAGGTAAATATGAAAGAGATTGTGTTGATAACAATATCTATAGCAGGGTTTATGACAGTATTGGCGTCGATTCTTGGATGGGAATGGATATATAAGAGTCGACGCGCAAAGGCTGTTGTGCAGGTATTTGGAATTAATGGTGCAAGGATCATCTATGGGATCATTGGATTAGTTCTACTATTGTCACCAATTATTTACGCAGTGCTATCGCCAATAAACCATCAAGCAGAAACAACGCTAAACACACTATCGGTACTTTCGGTGGACCAGGATGGATGCACCGTAACGCGTACCGCGATAGAAAGCAAATTAGCTGTTGGAAGTGAACAATGGGTAATAACCGATTCGAGCGATAATGTTGTTCTAGAACGGGGTGCGGATGATGAGTATACCTACAGATATTTTAGATCGGGAAATTATTCTGTAGTCCTTCAAGCTTGGTTTAATGGGCGATATGTAGAGATCAGCAATAAAGTGAATATCAATTGTCCATAATAAATTGAAGGCACATCCATCCTCCAAGTAATTACGATGAAACCACCCAACACGCGCTGCGGCTGACCCCCGCTAAGAACACCCTCGCTTCGTGAACACGTCACTTCCATAAATCGGAAGTGACGTACTTCACGAAGGCAGGCGCGGGAGCGGGCTCCGGCCTTCGGCCCGTCGTCTTCTTTGGTATGCTCTTGGATGGCGTATTCAGTATAATGAGTCCGGTCATGCATACCCGGCCAGCCGCTGAAGAGCAGGCCGGTGGGCAATCCTTGGGGAGCGAATATGAAAAACAAATCGGAAGAATATTCTGAATCTGGACAACCAATTTACCGATATGACCCTATTCCGCCCCCGAAAATGGAACCTTCATTAGAAAATCCTGCAGCAAATGATATTGAGGAACATATAAAGAAAAATTTTGGAGAAGCAAAGAGCGTATTTCACGAAATATTACCTGTAAAAATTCATGTGGATATTCATCTAGTAGAACCGACAGAAACTCAGAATTATTATTCCATAATTACGTCAGGACTTAGCACTTTACCAATGAATACACCTCCCAATTACTCTCATTTCAAGTACTCCGAATTATATATGTGTCTACCAAAGGACTGGATAATAGAAGAAAAATCATTCGAAAACGAAGCAAATTATTGGCCTTTTCGATGTTTGAAATTCCTTGCGCGGTTTCCTCATGACTATAAAACATGGATTTGGAATATGCATACGATACCAAACAAGAATCCAATAGAATCTTTTGCTAATAATACCAAATTATGTTGTTCGTTATTATCAATACCAAAGCGCATACCGGAAAGGGCGTATAAGCTGCGAATAAGCAAAGATAAGACAATATATTTTCATAGTGTAATTCCCATTTATCGCGAAGAAATGGAATATAAATTGAAGTACGGAGCCGAACCATTGTTGGAAAGGTTTGCGAAAAACAATGTAGATGAGTTGCTCGATATAAACAGGATGAGTGTTGTAAAGAAGGGGCTTTTTGGATTTTCGTAAAATGTCCAAGCGCTTGCGGACGACCTGGCCCCCGCTTTCCCCGCTTCGCGAGAGCAGGCGCAACCAAAGCACTTCCAAAACCAGAAGTGACTTGCTACCCCCGCTTCGCATACATCACCACTCAAAGAGCAAAACCTAGTGGTGATGCTTCGCGGGGGTACCGCGAGGACAAGCTTCGGATCGAAGTCTTTGTTGGTATGTACTTCGGAGGCGGATTAAGTATAATGAACACAATCTTACACACCCGGACACGCGGCTGGGCTGCAGTCCGTTGGGCTTCTTAATTATGAAGGCAATATCACCTTGATAAATAAAATTGTGCTCGATATCAAGAGGTTATCAAAAGGTAAGGAAGTCATATTAATCGCTATCGATGGGGTGGGCGGGTCGGGGAAAACAACTCTTGCAGTTAATATTCAGAATAATGTAGATAATTGTGGCGTAATACAACTTGACGACTTTTATTCTCCAGTGTTAAAAGCCCCCGATATATTGCGTTTGAAGGAACAAGTATTACTGCCCCTTCGCGCCAAACAGGACGCAAAGTATCAAATATACGATTGGAAAACAGATTCTTTATCGGATTGGCATTGGTTGAGTCCAAAGGGAATAATTATCTTTGAGGGTGTATATGCTCTGCATAAAGTTATTCGTGAGTATTATGACTTGAAGATATGGATTGAATATCCTGCTGAATTAGGATTTATACGTGGAATAAAAAGAGATCTGATGGGGGACGGGGTTGATCATTCAGATAAGTGGAAGAATATTTGGATGCCGCAAGAAGCAAAATATATATCCGAACAAAACCCCAGGAATTCGGCTGATTTTGTAATTTATGGCAACAAAATAATTTCAGATTAAACCCCCGCAATATTAAGCAGAAATGACCGGAAAACAAAGACGCCCAACCCGCGCTTGCAGGCGACCCCCGCCAAAAACACCCTCGCTTCGTGAACACGCCACTTCCATAAATCGGAGGTGACATACTTCGCGAAGGCAGGCGCGGGGGTGGGCTTTGGCCTTCGGACAAGAGGCTTCGTTGGTATGTTCTTCGATGATGGATTAAGTATAATGAACCTGGTCCTGCCCAGCCGGCCCACGGCCTAATTCCTCGCTTCGCAATCATGCCAGATCCCGAAGTGCACGGGATCCGGCATGCTACGCGAGGACCGGCCCTCGCTTTCCCTCGCTATCCTCGTGACAGGCTCTTGGGACAGGTCCATGCTTCGTAATCGCGCATTCTCAAAGAACAAAGCGAACCTGCGCACTCCACGAGGGGAAATCCGCCGGGGCGGGCAAACCGCTGAACCGCAAGCTCTTGGGAAGCATTAATAAACCATGTGCGTTTCCTATGGAGGAAGGGATGAGTAATGATAAAGGTGTCGGTTGCATGATCTGTCGCAAGCACCGGGGTGAAATATTGGTGCCTGGGGGAACGATTTATCAAGATGACCTGATCTATATTTCTCATTCTCGAATAGGTGGAAAAGAGAACGTTCATTATCTGGGACATATCTTTATTGAAACTCAACGACATGTTTCGGAAGTAAGCGATTTATCCGATCCGGAAGCAAAAGCAATTGGTCTCTTCACCAGTAGAGTTGCAAGAGCATTAATGCATACTCAAGGTATGGAGCATATCTATACATTTATTATTGGGGATGGGGTACCACACGTCCATGTTCATGTAATTGGAAGGTATCCTGGTGCACCACGGGAGTACTGGGGGCCGAAAGTGGATGAATGGCCAGAAGCCCCAAAAGGGAAAGAAACTGAAATTGAGCAAGTAGTTGATCGAATTCGTAGATATTTCAAAGAAGAATATGGTCTATAGTTATTAGTAATTATGAGTATCTATTCTGGAATAAAGGATACACGTGGCTCAACAAGGGGTTGCGGCCGAATTGGCCCCCGCTTTCCCGCATAATGCGTGGGGTGGCCGCAACCAAGGCACTTCCAACAACCGGAAGCGCCTTGCTTCCCCCGCTCGCGAATGCATCGCACCGGAAGCACCCGCTTCGCAACCACAACTGGTCATAAAGCAAAATCGAGCAGTTTTACTTCGCGAGGGCAGGCGGGGGGCAAGCGCGAGAGCAGCCCGCCCCGGCTCCGCCGTGCGGGCCGGGGGCTCTGGCCTTCAGTTTGGGGTCTTGGTTGGAATGCTCTTTGATGATATTAAGGATAATGGACCTGGTCCTGTAAAGACGGCCGGGCAGCCCCCGCTCGCGATTTCTTCGCATCGGAACCCCCGCTGCGCAACCATCACCGCTCAAGGTTCAAAACCGAGCGGTGATGCTTCGCGAGGGCAGGTTCACCGATGATCATCACTCCCCCGCTTCGTGACCGGACAGGTTCCCAAAGGAACCGGGAACCTGTCCGCTACGCGAGGGCGGGCGGGGGACAAGCTGAAGCGCAGGCCATTGAGCCCCTTTATAAGCAGGTCATCCCCGACTTGGATCCGATGCATGATGATACGGATACGTATGAAATGGAAGGAGGATATGGTATGCGTGGGAATAACGGCAAACGTAGACTGTTACCTGTCTTGATCTCTTGCATCCTCGCCGCAATGGTATGCAAATTCCCTGGCGGTACGGAGACCCTACCCGCCGTCGCCGCGACGACGACACCCCTCATCGGGACGGTCACGCCGGCCGAGGCCGAGCCCGTCGACTCATCCACGCCGACCGAAACCGAGCTCGTGTACACGACCACTTCGTCCCCTCTCCCCTCGTCGCCCACGGCAACGCCCCTTCCGGAAACCGCCACGCCGGATTTGTCCGGATGGTTGACGGTCATCGGGACGTGGTCCGGCTGCGTGGATGGGGCGGAACCGGGGGTGCCATATTACACCACCGCCTGCAGTGCCCCGTCGGGCAATTTTGTAACGCTGTATATAAAACCGAACTGTGTCATCGGCGAGTATTGCGGGGACTACGTCAAAGGCAGGTTTGAAAGCGAATACATACGGCTGAGATTGACGCTGATCGGCATCAAGGTACCCATCGTTTGGATGCACGGAGAGTCCTCCAGCCCCATCTACTCATCGGACGATACGGATGTGGCGATCGAACGCGGGGGGAACAGAGTGCGTATCACCGGGAAGGCGGGGCAGAAATATATCCACGTCCTCCGGCGCGGATGCGATTCGGTCATCGTGGAAAACACCGGCATCGGTTGCTTCGAATACTTGTCATAAAGAATCTCTGGAGTTGCTTTTTCGGCGGCCATGGTCCCGCGCAGCCGGACAAGGAATAGGTCATTAAAAAAACCTCGCCGTACGGCGAGGTTTTTTGCATTCTGCTACTCGTTGCTAGTTTGTCTTTGGACGCTCCACGCGGGGCTTTGCGACGTTGACTTTTATTGCATTCCCCGCCAGGGAGAAGCCGTTGTATTTGGCGATTGCCTTGTCTGCGCTTTCCTGTGAGGTCATGGTGACAAAGGCAAAACCCTTCGACAGGCCACTGTCCCGGTCCTTGACCAAATCGACCGTGGTGACTTCTCCTTCCTGGACGAACAGAGCCTTGATTTCGTCCTCGGTGGTCGACTTCGCCAGGTTGCCGACATAAATTCTGATATCCATTTCTTTCTTCCTTCTACGGCGCGGCCGTAAATTGAATGACCGCCACCTTATAAGGGAGTCCGCGGTCTACGTGCGACGGGAGATCCATATACTCAACTGCACATTCAGTGTAACACACATTCCGCTTGAAAACGCGGCGGGTTAATACTGGCTTATGGGAGTAGGAACAAAGCGGCTTAACCCTCCTCCCAATGCGCATGGAGGAATAATCGAGTAAAACATTGCGAGTATTGGGGAAGAAATGGCGCTGCTTATTACTGCATTGAGAAGAAATAATAATCTTGCTTTGGAGGGATTGAATACGAAGGCATATTAAAACTAATTATTATGTTCGAATAAAAAACCATGAATCCTCCCGACGCGCGGCTGCGGCCGATCTGGTCCCTCCTTCGCACTTCAGTTGCCCTTCAAAACCTGAAGGGCGGCTTGTTTCCCTCGTTTCTCATTCGCATCTGTTTCCAGCGATCAGGAAACTGATGCTCTCCGCGAGGGCAGGCTTCGACTTGGAGTGTTCGTTGGTATGTTCTTCGATGGTGAATTAAGTATAATGAACCAAGTCCTGCACAGGCGGCCCGGCGCACCCAGCCCGCGCGGGTAAACGGCTGATGCGCAGACCGTTGAGCGCATACTATTGAATCGCATGCAACTCGCGTTGGCAACTGCCAGGTACACCTGCAACTGCAATGGAGTAGGGTATGAAATTGAAGCCATCAAAAATAATTTTCGGAGTTGTAGTTAACCTATGGATGTCAAGCTGTATGTCCGGACAATCATCTGAGCCTGCACAATTACCGACTTCTACAATCACTCCTGCGGCAACATTTACCAATTCTCCTCGCGCGCTTACGGAAACGCCTCTGCCCGCCATGCCTCCTCCCCTTGCGCCTGACTTTGGGAATGTGGACGCCTTCCCGCTTGCCGCGTCGACGCGGCTGGTGATGCGCGCCCCCGACTCCTCCCTGCAATTTGTCAGTCTGCCCGAACCGGTCAGCCCCGGCTTCGGTTGGAGTTCCAACGGTTTGAATAATTCCTTCAGCAGCACAGCAAACGGTTTTATATACGAAATACGTGATAATTACATTGCGGTCATCGGCACTTCCGGCGAAGCGGCAATCCCCTTTTTTACCAGCCCGTTCATGACAGGGGTTGAGTTTGTAAGCTCAGCGCCTCGCAACCTGGTTGTGCAGCCGGGCGCCACACCTCAAACCGCCCGGCTGGCCTGGAGTATCTATGGATGGGCGTCGGACTATAGCAAGTTTGCGCAGGAGTTATTCGTGGTTTCTCCCGATGGCGCATCCCGCACCACCCTGTTAACCGAATCCACTCCTGGTCGCTTTCCTTATATCCAACCGCTGCGATGGTCACGCGATGGGAAAAAACTGTATTATGATCGCTCCCCCGATGGATTGGGAGGCTGGATTCCTTTTGGGGGTGCGACGGGTTTGTATGCTTTTGATATGGAAAAGGGCGTCTCGCTCGAACTGATTGCGCCGGATAGCATGACCGCGATTTGCGTGGGCGATCTTTCGCGCGACGAAAGAATGACTGTCGACAATTGTAATGATACGTACGAGCTTACCATCCGCCGCCTTCAGACGGGCCAGATAATAAAAATTCCCCACCCAGACCATTGGATTGAGGAGAATGAAATTGGTTTCGGTAAACCCACCGAGGCGGGAGGCGCTCGATTTAGCCCGAAAAATATTAAAGTGGCATATGGCTTCAACCGCGAACCAGACGCATCGCATCAAACTCAAAGCTGGATAGCCGTGGCGGATATCGCCAGCCAAAAATCGCAGATTATCTTGACCGCGCAAGCCGGTGAACTTGTTTCCGTAATAGGATGGCTTAATGAAGACCAGTTACTTATTAACCGTTACCAAAATTCGGGGAATGGTCTTTGGGAAAGCAGCCTCTGGGTAATGCGTGCTGACGGCACGGACCTACAGCTCATTGCACAAGGCACCCTGATAGCGATTCTTGAGCCCCAACGGTTTTGAATAAAATGAAAGCGCGGGTCGGGCGCGCCTGAATATGCATGGCCGGCCCTGTCCATAAAGATTCGGAGGCGGCAGCATGTATTTCCCGAGAGGATTTGACCTCAAACGGGCGACTGAACTTGGTGAGCTCGTGGATCAGGCTTACATTCAGTTTGAAGCATTTAAATTAGGAAAGCCTTGGACGCCGCCCAGCGACTATACCGTATTATAGGAATTGAACTACCATACGCCAGCCGGGAAAAACACTTCCGCCAGAAGCGGCTCATTCGACTTGGATTTGCGCGGCTTTCATCGAGCGGGCGGGCGAGATGCAAAAGGTGTCCCCATCGGTTTCATAGCCCGGCGAAAAGCGAGTATCTATCGCATAATCCGCGGCACGATTACTGACCGGGAGTGGTTTCGAAATTTAAAAATAACCTTGGTCCCTTATTTGCTTCCGGATTTTGGAAAAGTTCACGATGGCTTCCTCCAGACATCTCAAGCCGTCCGGCATTTCGGCGCGGAAATCGGTGGCTGTTCCATCTTCTGCGCCTTCCATGAATTCCCTATGATTGCCGGGAGAAGAACATTGTCAGCGTTCCGCTCGTAGGGGAATATGTGTCAATCTCCAATCGATCGACCGTGCAGCGGTACGGATTCTCGCCGCTGAACGACAGAGAAACCTGCGGACCGGAACCCGGAACCGTCACGGATTCGCCGTTCTTGTAGGCCGTCCAGGAGGTGACTTCCGATTCGGAACCGATGGATGTGAAAATGATTTTTCCGAGACCGGTCGAGAAGGAGCCGGTATTGCGGAAACTGGCGGTGGCTTCCATGTACTGGTCGGTGCCGAGATCCACGCGCAGGACAAATCCGCTGGATTGATATTCGTATGAATCCCCATCAAACGCCATCAGGAGCTCACCGGACGTGACATGCAGGCCGGGCATCGGCAGGAGGGCCGCCATCATCCGTTCCAGATCCGATGTCGGCATTATCCAGGTCCCCTGAAGGCAGGAATCGCTTCCCGCGGAAGCGGCGGGAGTAAAGGTTGGCGTTTGGGGGATGGAAGTGCTTCCAGGAACGGCGGTGCTTCCAAGGCTGCAGGCGGAGATCAGGATCGGGACCGCGAACAAAACGAAAGATAAGCGGGAACGCGATTGGGTCTTCATGGTTTCACCTCCTGAAATGTGATGGAACGGTTTTGGATCGAGATTGCATGCGAACACTCCCGGATGAATATCCAAAGGGCTCGGTTTTTTCCGGCTGCCGGCATCCATGACCGCCAGGGAGCCGTCACGCAGACCGCATTCATTTCCCATCCGGCAGGCTTTCCGGTCACGGATCATGCGCAGGCGGGCACGCTCAGCTTCGTGCGCGTGGACCTGCCCAGCGTGTTGAAGGCCTCGATCTCGTAGGTCAGCGCCGTTCCTTTGGGCGCGTTGTCGGTGTATGACGTGGTGTCCGCACCCAAGGTGGCGATCAGCTCGCCGTTGCGGTACAGCCGGAAGCCGGTTTCCCCGCCCGGATCCACCCAGCTCAGCTCGACGGAAAAATCATTCAGATTGGCGGAGCAGGTGGAGCCGGAAACGTGGAATGACCCGGGAGCGTTCGGCAGCGGCGGTACGCTCACCACCGGCACCAACGCCGGATCGAACGGAACTTCCAGCAAGGTGCCCGAGATCCAGCACAGCTTGCCGGTGACAGGTACCTGGACCTGCCACCATGTGGGCGGATCATTGCGTCCCGTCGCAAGTACCTGATCGCCCTTGGTCAGGGAGGTCACCAAATCGTAGCCCGTCGCGGGCCCCTTGCGGCAGTTCGCATTCTCGATCAAAGTGACCATAAGCGGCAGCGCTTCGGTCGGTGTGGGAGTCCAGATCGGTATGGGAGTCTCGGCCGGCGTCACGGCCGTGGAAGCGAAGGCGAATTCGTAAGCGCCGACGTCGCAGGCGCCGCCGATCGGCCGGCTGACACCGCGCTGATCAACCGCCGGGCAGAGCCCTTCGGCGTGATCGATGGCCAGGCTGCCTTCGAGCACGGCGCGGGTCTGGGTTGGTCCCCCGTTATCGGCCAGATCGGCAAGGAAGAAGTCGCCTTCCGGCGGGCGCGTGAATATGCCTCCGTATTCGAAGAGGCACGAACCGTCCGAGAGGTTGCGGCCGCGCATATCGAAGACGATCGAATGCCCGAGCTGGAACGAGCAATCCTGCTCCCCGTTGTTCTCGATGATGCTGTTCTCCAGCCGGAAGTGCATCGGATCGGCCGGTCCGGAATTGGCGTACAAGCCGGAGAGGCCGTTCCCGGCGATCGTCGTGTAAGAAAGGGTCAGGTCCCCCAGGCTGGTGATCGCCGATCCGGAGTTGCCGCTGACGGTGGAATTAATAAGGGTCATGGCGGAATCCATGTTGTTGTAAAGCGCCGAGTGGCGGTCGATGCCGTTGCCGCTGATCGTGCTGCGCTCGATCGTCATCGTTCCTCCGCTGGTGTTGTGGATGACGTGGGTGCCGCCGATATCGTTCTCGGCCACCGTCGAGTCGATCAGGTGCAGCGTTCCGTCGTTGTAGATCGTGCCCGCTCCCCAGCCCAATCCCGCCGGGATCCCCCGGTTGTTGATCACCCGGCTGTTGCGCAGCGTCAGGTTGCCTTCGTTGTCGATGGCTCCACCCGGATTGTCGATAATCCGCACGTTTTCCAACACCACGATTGGCGCATCCGCGGCCGTTGTATCCATGATCTTCACCGCCGCCCATGCGTGATTGCGAAGCTCCACATTGCGGAGGGTAACGTGCAGGCTGCCTCCTCCTGCTACATGCAACCCGGCCGATCCGCTGTCGATAATGGCGAGGTTCTCTAAAACCACGCGTCCAATTCCGGCGACGGAGACGGAATATTGAGGTCCTCCTCCACCGAGGATAGTCGTCAATCCTCCGGGAGTAGCCGCGCCGTATAAACTGACATTCCGGTTATGGATTGCCAGAATCCAACCGCCACTACCGTCGTCGTCGTCATAGGATCCCGGACCGATGTAGATCGCCGCTCCGTCGGCCGCCTTTTGCAGGGCTGCCTTGATGGTGAGGCAGGCCGTCCCCGCGCTCAGGCAATCGTTCTCGTCGTTGCCGAGCTTATCCACGTACAGGATCTCGCTCGGCGCCGGAGTCGCCGTGGGAGCCGGGGTCGGCAGCCGATTGATGGCGTCGAGTATCTCCGGCGGGATAGTGCAGGCCAGTATGGCGGTCCCGAGAGCAAGAAAAAATAAGTTGACGTTTCGTTTTCGCAGCATGGGTTCCTCCTTTGAGATCGGGCCGCCCTTGAAAAAAAATCAACAGTCCGATGATCGAATGACCTTTTAGATTCCGAAAAACCGAACTTAAATAGGATATATTTGATCATAATTATACAATATGTATACAAAAAACCCACTTTTCTCATATTAAAAGTGGAATAATGCTTCAAAGGATGAATTTTCCGGAGAAAAAGCCTAGTGAAAAAACAAGATTCGTTAAAGCACTGGAGAATAGGCAGAATCAGCGGGAATTAAGGCATTCGCCTTGAGCGGATACCTGGGAAGGCTGTCTCATCTCTTGGCTGGATTGCCGTACCAGTCGCCGATAAAGTGGAGCGGCGTGTCAAATTAGCTTGGCAGGCTTGAAAAACGCTCTCGAACGCATCTCACTTGATAAAAGCCTCTTTTCGCAGCTTTACCCGGTGGTCCCGACCGCCCCGGTTGGGGGGATACATAAAAACCGCTGCTCGACCGCCTAATTCAACACCCTGTTAAGGAAAACTTGCCACTTCATATATATCCAGGCGGTGTCATGGAAAATGGAGAGAATCAGGATCGTTGCAACGAATGCGGGAAACCACTCAAATCGATTTATTATCTTGCGTGCAACGGCGAGAGCAAGGTAAGGAAAGGATTGTTGAAAAGGAGGAGTGTACGGTATGCGGCGGAACAGGCAGGGTGTTTAAAGGCATCGGTTCGATTAAAAAATATGTTTCCGGAACGTTTTGGAATCGGCGACTATTCACACATGCCGGCCGGCATTCCAAAACGGAAACCTCTCCCCCGGCAGTCTCCGCTTTGCCGCGGTATCCGGGCCGCGCAGCACCCGATGACAAAGCCGGCAGGTCCGTGTCCCCGGTGTAAAGGGAACGGGTGGGCATAGGATCCGAGCGGATGGACGGCATTCGGCGGCCGTATTCTGCGCGAAGACAGGATGTATGAATTAATCCATCGGCAGCCCGCTCCGGCAGCTATTTCATCATCGCACAAGTTCCAGTGTCGAAAAGTAACCGGCGGTATCAAAAAAGGCCAACTCTCATCGGGCGGGCCGAAGGCGCAGTTCCGGCCGTCGGACCTCCCGAAATATTCACTGCGAAGATACGAATTTATTCAATATGGAGCCGGGCGAAATTCTTTATCTCCAATTAATTCCGTCATAACGAAGGGCCAGGGCAATACCTTTCGTTCCCGGAAGCACAATATCGCAGAGTGCCATTTATCATCGTCATGAGGACGTTAATGTCGATCAGCTGGTCCGGGTCGACGGTGAATGGATTTTCAGAAACAATAATCAGGTCGGCGTATTTCCCCGGCAGAATGGAGCCAATATATTTTTCCATCGATACCGAGTAGGCGGGTTCGATGGTGAGCATTTCCAGGGCGCGCTCCACGCGGATCTTTTGTTTGGCGATCCATCCCGGGGGGTCGCAGACGGTGCCGTCGCTGCGTTTCTGCTTAAGGGTCGTCAACCCGTACAGCCTGCGGAACGGGTTCAGGTTGTTGATGTCCCCCCGGCTGTAATCTCCGACGGCATATACGTGAAGACCCAGATCGGCCAAGGAAAACCGATTGACGGCCCACTCTTTGTGTTCCTCGCCGTAGAT
The DNA here is from genome assembly GCA_964521085.1 of uncultured Anaerolineales bacterium. Taxonomy (GTDB): domain Bacteria; phylum Chloroflexota; class Anaerolineae; order Anaerolineales; family RBG-16-64-43; genus JAFGKK01. The sequence goes on from CAZFPL010000054.1 coordinate 18,771, forward strand.
CGGCGCATACGTATCGGCTTCGCACGTGTTAAAACCACCCGGCACCGAGGCGATGATATCCAACTGCACATAGCGCTGTACCAACTCCGGGCTGAGCAGGGAATTATGCTGGATCTGATGGCGGAAAGCGGAATTGGGTTTGCCGCCCAGAACGGTTTCGATTGCATTAAGTGTTATTGCAGCGGCTGCATCGCCCATCACGTGAAAGGAAGCCCGGTAGCCGCGGTCCTGTATGGTTTGCACGGCTTGGGTCAGTTGCTCCTGGGTCAGGTACAGGTCTCCGTAGGGCGTGCGGCACGACTCCCATACGTCAGGCCAAACGTCGGTGACCGTCGGGGGAAACGGGAATGAATCATAAGGGCATCCGCGATTGGGGGTGCCGGCACCGTCCACAAAGATCTTCACGCCCGGGATGCGCAGCATGCGCGAAGAATCCAGGATCGGGGGGTTGTCCGGATACCAGGACGGTTCGATTACCGTCCTGTCGTCCACCAGAATGCTTCTGTTGTATTGCGCGAAAATATTCACGCGCACAACCAATTGATTGCCCTGTTCCGCGGCCAGCATGGCATCGATAAAATCCAGGGCGCCGTGCATCTCGGTTTCGCTGGTCAGGCCGAAGCGCACCAGATTGCTCATTATCTCTTCCAGCGGCACGTCGTCGATCCATGTATTTTGAATGTAGTGCGTATGACCTTCCATGAAACCCGGCATGAGGGTTTTCCCCTGCAGATCGATCCGGACCGTTTCCGGCCCCTGCAGGGCCAGGATGTCTTCATTGGAGCCCACCGCCTGGATGAGGGTATCGTGAACGGCCACCGCTTCGGCGAGCGGCTGCGCTTTTTCAACGGTGATCACCGCGCCGTTGTAGAAAATAACGGAGGGCGCTTCGGTTATTGCGATATTGACCGTGCAGGTTCCATCGACGGTCGGGGTATCCGTTCCGGGCCCGTACCATAGTTCACCGTCAAAGACTTTCTGGTCGAAACGGATAATCGTCCGAATGGTGTGGTTGCCTTCCGGCAAATAACCGACATCGAAATTCGATTGAACATAATACATCGCGCTGTCTTCCAGGAATTCGACATTGCCATGGGTTGTGGCGGTGTTTTTCGGAATGCCGTCCAAAACGATCTCGGTTTTTTCGGCTTCGATGTAATCCTTCACCTGATCCGCTGTTTTGGCCGCCCACTTAATGAAGGTTTGCACATGATCATTCTTCGATAATTGCAGGGTGGTGCCTTCCCGTTTGTCGCAATTCATCTGGATTTGGGTGATCGCCGATGGCGCTGCCGGGGTGGAAGGTGCGGTTTGTTCTATCGATGTGGACGTGCTTGTTCGCACCTCGCGGGGGGAACATGAGGAATAGAAAAAAGACAACATAAACAATAGTGCCAATTTAAGAATGCGTTTTGGGACCATTGTTTTGCCTCTTTCTCTTCCTTTTGATATAGGCAAGAGGTTGCTGTGATTCCTCATGCGGGAATAATCCCTTTATCC
>CAZFPL010000055.1:0-7158 GCA_964521085.1 uncultured Anaerolineales bacterium
ATTTTTGCAGGACCGTCCTCCCGACGATCGCCCGCTTCACTTCGGAGATGGCCTTGGTGATTTTGATATCACGCGGGCAGGCGAGCGTGCATTGGAAGATCGTCCGGCAGCGCCAGATTCCTTCGGCATCCGAAAGCGCCGCGGCGTGCTCGGCCGCGCCATGATCGCGCGAGTCGAACAGGAAGCGGTGGGCCTGGATGATCGCCGCCGGGCCGAGGTACCGGCTGTCGGCCCAGAAGACCGGGCAGGCGGTGGTGCAGGCGGCGCACAGGATGCACTTGGTGGTTTCATCGAAACGCATCCGCTCCGCCGGGCTCTGCCTGCGCTCGCGTCCATCCGCGGGAAGCGGTTCGCCGTTGATCAGGTACGGCTTGATTCCGCGGTAAGCCTCAAAAATCGGATCCATATCCACCACCAGGTCTTTTTCCACTCGCAATCCCAGGAGCGGTTCCAGCGTGATGGTCGAACCCAACTCATGGACCAGCGTTTTGCAGGCCAGCCGGTTGCTGCCGTTGATGCGCACCGCGCAGGAGCCGCAAATCCCGTGCCCGCAGGAACGGCGGAAGGTCAGGCTGCCGTCGTGTTCGTCTTTGGCGCGCACAAGCAGATCCAGCACGCGGTCCGAGGATTCGGCTTCCAGTTTGTAGGTCGACCACCAGGAAGAGGGTTTGCGTTCCGGATCATAGCGTTTGATTTTTACAGTGACGAGCATGTGTCATCCTATAGTCGAAAAAGTCTTCACCATCCGCGTCATCCCCGCGAATTCCCGGCGGACCTGACGATCTCAACCTGGTTGTCATCCCCGCGTGTTCCCGGCGGACCTGACGATCTCAATCCGGTTGTCATCCCCGCGTGTTCCCGGCGGACCTGACGATCTCAATCCGGTTGTCATCCCCGCGTGTTCCTGGCGGGGATCCAGGGCATGCGCTGCGGGAATCTTTCGGCCTGTTCCTGGATGCCCGCCCCCGCTCCACGACCATCCCCGCTTATGATACAGAACCAAGCGGGGAGGCTACGCGAGGGCATGCCTCATCCACGCGGACCCCCGCTTCGCAGTCATGCTGCAATCAAGGAACAAACCCGATTGCAGCAAGCTCCGCGAGGGCAGGCATGACGAACCTTCGTCTATCCGCTGAGGATTGGATTAATAATCCCTCGCCTCCGGCGCGAAGCGGGTGATCACAACCGGACGCCGGTCGAAAAGGATTCCCTCCACGACCGGGCTGGCTCCCGATCCTGCGCTGCGCCGGGCCAGCGTGTGATGGAGCCAGTTGGTGTCGTCCCGGCGGGGGAAATCCTCGCGGAAGTGGGCCCCCCGGCTTTCGGTGCGGTGCAGGGCGCTGGCAGCGGTAACCTCGGCCAGGTCGAGCAATCCGCCGAGTTCGTAGGCTTCGAGGATTTCGGTGTTCCACTTGCGGCCCAGATCGGCCAGGCCGATCTTTTGATAACGGGCTTTCAGTTCGCGCAGTGTTTGCAGCGCCTTCTCCAATCCGCGGGCGATGCGCTGGACGCCGACGTGGTCGGTCATGCAGCGCTGCATCGCGGCGCGCAGCGCTCCGACCCGTTCGGGTCCGCGGCTCTGCCGCAGGCGGATCAGTTCTCCGGCGGCGTCGTTCCCCGCGCCGAAGGGAAGCGCTTCCAGATCGTTCCCGGCGCAGAATTCGGAGAGCGCGCGCCCGCTACGCCGGCCGAAGACCAGCAGGTCGACCAGCGAATTGGTTCCCAGGCGGTTGGCGCCGTGCACGGATACGCACGCGCATTCGCCGGCCGCGAACAACCCGCGCACCGCATCGGCGCTTTGGGCGAGAGCCCCCGCCGCGGAGCGCAGGACGCGCCCGTCGCAATCGGTCGGGATCCCGCCCATCGCGTAGTGCGCGGTCGGCTGGACGGGAACCGGAGCCTTCATCGGATCGATCCCCTGGTAGACCCGCATCATCTCGATGATATCGGGGAGTTTGGCTTCCAAGTCCGCGGCGGTCACCGTGCGCCCGCCGGGCGCGCTGCCGACCCGGTTGATGGTCTCCGGGCGGATGTCGAGGTGGACGAAATCCTTGCCGCCCACGCCGCGCCCGGCGCGGATCTCCTGATAGATGAATCGCGAGATCATATCCCGCGGCGCGAGATCCTTGAGGTGCGGGGCGCAGCGCTCGAGGAAGCGTTCGCCTGCGCCGTTGAGCAGGATGCCGCCCTCGCCGCGCGCGGCTTCCGAAAGCAGGATCCCCATTTTGTACATTCCGGTCGGGTGGAACTGGAAGAACTCCATATCCTCGAGCGGCAGCCCGCGGCGGTAGACTGCGGCGACCGCGTCGCCGGTGAGCGAGTGCGCGTTGGAGGTGACGGCGAACATGCGCCCGAAACCGCCGCAGGCCAGGAGCACGGCCTTGGCGCGGAAGATGTGCATTTCGCCGGTTTTAATTTCCACCGCCGCCACGCCGCGCGCCGCGCCGTCTTCGAGGATCAGGTCGAGGACGAAGAACTCGTCGAAGAAGCGCACCTCGCGGCGGATGCAATTCTGGTACAGCGTCTGCAGGATCATGTGCCCGGTGCGGTCGGCGCTCTTGCAGGAGCGCATCACCGGGGATTTCCCGAAATCGCGGGTGTGGCCGCCGAAGCGGCGCTGTTCGATGCGGCCGTCGGGCATGCGGTCGAAGGGCAGGCCCAGGTGCTCGAGCTCGAGCACCGTCTCGACCGATTCGCGGGCGAGGATCTCCGCCGCATCCTGGTCGACCAGGTAGTCGCCGCCCTTGACGGTGTCGTACATATACCAATCCCAGCGGTCCTCCTCCATGTTGCCCAGCGGCGCGGCGACTCCGCCCTGCGCCGTCCCGGTGTGCGAGCGGGTGGGGTACATCTTGGAAATCACCGCGACCGTGGTCCCTTGCGAAGCATGCAGCGCGGCCATCAGGCCGGCCCCTCCCGCTCCGACGATCACCGCGTCGAACGTGTGCTCAACAGTCATGAACGGACTCCTCCGATCACGGCGGCGGCTCCGAGGGCGGTGATGCAGAGCCAGAACAGGAATAGCAGGGCGCGAAGCACGCGCCGCGTCCGCCGTCCGTGGATATAGTCTTCCAGCACCTGGCGCAGGCCGTTGGTGCCGTGCGCGAAGGCGAAGCAGAGCAAACCCGCGTCGTACACGCGCCACCCGAGGGACGCCCAGCGCAATGCCACATAATCGAGGTCGATGTGATGCACGCCGACCAGCATGTCCTGGATCACCACGTGGGTCCACACCAGGGGGACGAGCAGGATCGCGCTCAACCGCATCAGAGTCCAGGCGATGGTCATCCAGGAGGGGCGGCGGGAAGGCAGGCTCGGGGAAATGGTGGTCATATCGGATTCCCTACCAACCGAGAAAGGTGTAGCCGATGAAATTGCCGCCCATGATGATCCCGGCGGGCAGCCAGAGGATGGCGGCGAGGAGGATGGTCAGACGGACCGAAAAACGTTCGCGGTCGATCGTCCAGGCCGAGGGCAGGACCAGATCGAAAAGCGCGATTCGAAATCCGTTCAATCCGTGATACACCACGCCCGCCACCAGCGCGATTTCGGCGAGCATGAAAAAGGGAGAACGGTACGCGGCCATGAACTCCTCATAGTACTCGGGAAAAAAGTACACCATCGAGGTGTCGATGATGTGGATCGAAAGGAATAGCAGCATAGCCAGCCCGCTGATGCGGTGGAGGATGAACGCGATCATCCCTTCCCGCGGGCGGTAGTGGGTCGAAGCGTAGGTGAATTTAACCAGCGATTGCATCCGACGACTCCGTTCCCCTGCTCCGCGACCATCCCCGCTTATAAACCGGATGCAAGCGGGGATGCTCCCCCCGCTCGCGAAACCATCGCATCGGAGGATCACCGATGCTCTTCGCTCGGAGGGCGGGCGCGAGGGCAGGCTGCCGCCGTGATGCCCGGGCGACGGCTGCGGGCAATATAGTAACACCCGACTCCGGGCAATAGTCACGCTCGGGTTTTTTCAGCGGCAAAGTGGGATTATAGACGATGATGAGGTGCCAGGCCATGCGGAGGAGGATATGGGTTCCACACGTAACCGATCTCTCGGCCGCTGAAGCAGCCTCGAGATGACACATTGCGACTGTCATCCCGAGGGGCTTTCAAGCCCCGAGGGATCGGTGGCGGGTGGAGGAGGAGAAGTTTGTTTTTTTAAAGAGTCGCCGATCCCTCTCCGCCCTTGCAGGGCGCCTCGGGATGAAATCGCATGGGGGTGCCGTTTCCGTAACTTTACACAAACAGCGTCACCAGTTTCTGATTCTTCCCGTCCCAGATTCCGCGGTCGGTGACCTTCGCGCCGGGTCCGGCCGGGAGGGAAAACACTGCAAAGGGGAGGATCGGGCTGGAGGGATCCAGCCCAAGGCTGCCGATGGCTTTGCGAAACTCAGCGGCACCGGCGGCGATCTCCTCCAGCGGCCGGTCGGTCATGATTCCGCCGACGGGGAAAGCCAGATGGGCGAGGATTTTTCCGCCGCGCGCGGCGGCCATGCCGCCTTTGGTTTCCACCACCCGGCCGGCGGCGAGCGCCATATCCTCCGGATTGGTTCCCAGGACGATCAGGTTGTGGGAATCGTGTGAGAGCGTACTCGCGACCGCGCCCTCCTTCAGCGTGTAGCCCTTGATCAGGCCGATCGCCGGTGCCGGAGGGTTCTTCTTGTAGCGGTTGAATACCGCGATCAGAATGTATCCACCCGCATCGAGATATCCCGATTGGACGGGGATGGTTTCCTCGATCAGATCGGCGAAGGGCAGGGCGGGAGGCTTGGGTACGGCAAGCACGCGCGCGCGCACGCCGCCCGCGGCGGCCTGCTTCGGCGCGCGGATTCGAAATGAGTCGGCGCGGATCGCTCCGACGTGAACCGAATTCATCGCCTTGGCGGGAATCGATGCTTTGGGAATCCGCGTGGTAATTTTTCCGCCCTCGGCGACGACAATCCCTTCGTGCAAGACGGTTCGGATCTTGAGCCGGGCCAGCGGTCCTTCGACCAGGACGATGTCGGCCGCCATCCCGGGCGTGATCGCGCCGAGCAGCGCCGCTTCCGGGATGCCCGCCTGCGCCAGGCGGCGGGCGTTATTGATCGTCGCGAAACGGATCGCGTCGACCGGATCGATCCCGTTCCGCGCCAGGTCGCGGATCACGCCCGCCATCCCGCCCTTCGCCGTGAGGTCGTCGGGCCAGATGTCGTCGGTGCACATGCCGATCGACTCTTTGTATTTCAACCGCCGCACCCCCTGGAGCAGCAGCGGCGTCATCGGACCGAACATGAAGATGTGCGAGCTGATGATGAGCTGCATCCCGTGATCCAGCTTGACCTGGATCTCCGGCCCGTAGGTCTCGTGGTCGGCGGTCAGGCCCAGCGCGGTCAGGTAGGCGTCGAGATCGCGGTATCCGGATTTTCGCAACTGGCCGATGATGATGTTGAAGGGGATCGCGTTCAGGGCGCGGACGCCCGTGAGCGTCGCGAGGATCATCCCGCCGAACACGCCGGCCTTCTGCAACGGGCCGAGCGTGGTGAACACGCTTCCCAGCAGGTCGAGCATCGGGAAGTGCGAATCGCGCGGCAGGCCGAGCTCCCAGCCGGCGCGGACGATAGCCGTCATCACCGGCTCGAGCCGCAGAATCTCGTCGTAACTCATCAACTCCCCCAGTTTGCGCCCGCCGCGGCGGGCCATCGCGCGGATCTCGGGGGCGCGGATGTCAGCGCCCGAGGATTCGGCTTCGCGCTTGGAGGGGATGCAGGTGGAAATGTCGAAGAACATACGGAGCGGGAGTCCGGCGGTGTTCCCGTTCATCAGCGCGAAGCCCTCGACGCCCATCACGTTGCCGATCTCGTGCGGGTCGGCGAAGACCGTCCCGGTTCCCTGGGCGGCGACCGCCGCGGCGTACGCGGGCGGGAGGACCATCGAGGATTCGATGTGAACATGCGGGTCGATGAAGGCCGGGATTATAACCGTGCCGGTTGTGTCGATCGTTTTGCGCGCCCGGGCGTCCCGGGGGAACACCGAAACGATGAATCCCTTGTGGACGAGGACGTCGCCGGGCAGGATTTCGCCCGTTTGCACATTGAGGATCCGGCCGCCCTTAAGAATCAGATCGGCCGGGATGTCGCCGCGCGCGGCGCGCACCAGTTCGGCGTAATTGGATTTGCGGGATTGCATCAGGTCCATGGTGTGTTCTCCTTTCCGGGGAAGAGGAAGCCGGAGAATCCTCCAGCGTTTTCCAAGGGTGAAAACCGTGTTGGATAGGATTGATTTTTCTTTTGCGGGGGAGAGGAAAGAAATGGCTGCAACCGAGTTTTGTGAATTTGGATGTAGCTGGACGGGGAAAACCGTTTGATACCCATTGCGTCTCCCGCGGGCAGATCCGCGATTCGACGGGAAGAATACGGGCGTCCGGAAAACGCACTTGCGGCCGTGGGTTTCTTACGGCCGCATGTATTGTATAGCAAAGCTGTGGGAAAAAGAAAGTAGTTTCGGTGTCTATATTTCCTGCAGCGCATGAATCAGCGCCACCGGATCGAGGATGATCCCGAACGAATACTTCTGCCCTTCATGGGATATCTCTATCGTTCGGCCGGTTTTCAGCGCCGTGGACCAGAAGACGTCCGGAGTGATATCCGGTTTCACCTGCGCCGCCAGCGCATACACCCCGGCGATGTAGGGGATCGACCAACTCCATCCGCCCTCGCGGTAAAAAACATAATCGCTGTTGCCGGTTGGACTGGCTACCGCTCTGGAATCCATTGGGACCAGCAATGTATTGTCCAGGGTTTGACCCTGATAAAAATAATCCGCCCACCATGAACCCGGTTCATAGGATTCATAGGAATCGGGATCCGCTAATGGAGACCGACCCAAACCATGAAATTGAAAACTGTATATTTCCCTCTCGCTCGAACAGATAATAAAAATTCCGGCGTCTCTAGCCTCCTTGACTGCAACGGTAATGTCCGCATATCCGATGCTTCCCGACCACCAGCCGATTTCCATGGATAACACGCGGATCTTTCGATCCGATGGAAGTTTCTGATTTATTTCGATGATTCTTCGGACGGCTTTGGCCAGGCAGGAAAAATCGAATTTTTCATACGTTTGGCCGCATGGGTCGAACGTTAGGAAATATACATCGGCGTCCGGCGCCACGCC
>CAZFPL010000055.1:7258-20224 GCA_964521085.1 uncultured Anaerolineales bacterium
GGCGGTCGATTTTGGGAGTTGTGTATGGATACGAAGAACAAGCGCTAAGCAGAAGGGCGAGAATTACCAACGAAAATATATTCTTTTTCATGGCAATACCCTCCGGGAGAGTGTATTCGTTACATCTCCTGCACCGCGTGTATCAGCGCCACCGGGTCGAGGATGATCCCGAACGAATACTTCTGACCTTCATGCGTGAGTTCGATCGTCCGTCCGGTTTGCCTCGCCGTGGACCAGAACACGTCTGGCGTGATATCCGGTTTTATCTGCGCCGCCAAAGTATATACGCCGGCGATATAGGGGATCGCCCAGCTCAGTCCTCCTACGCGATAGAAGACGTAATCATTCACGCCGGTCGGGGCGGCAGTGGTGCGCGAATCCATAGGCACCAGCAGTGTGTCTTGCAACATATGCCCCTGGAAGTAGTATTTCACCCAGAATAATCCCGGCTCATAGGACTCAAACGTATCCGGATCGGCCAAGGGCGCGCGCCCCAGCCCGATAAAACTGGATCCAGCGGTATCTGCAAGAGTGCTGGAAACCACGAGTAGCCCGGCTGCTTGGGCTTCCTCGACGGCCGCCGTTATTTCATCGTAGCCCGCCTGATCGGGCATCCACCCGGTCTCCATGGAAATGACGCGGATTTTACGATCTCCGGGTAATTCCTTGTTTATTTGCAGAATCCGGTGGATAGCCTGCGCATAGTATTTAAAATTGTAGGTGAAGCCGTTGGAGCCGTCGGTGGCCCAATCGCCGGTCCATGAGCCGATATAGTACAAATCGGCTTCGGGTGCGACCCCTGAGGTTTTACCGACGGCAATCGATGCCACCGCCGGTCCGTGCATCTGGCTCCCGGTTTCCGGATCGACGTTTATCTCCTCATACAGTCGTATCCGGTCGGTGTATTCCTGATGATCCACCAGCATGGGTTGGTCGATGATAGCGATGCCGATGCCCTTACCGGTGATGCCTTCCTCATGTAAAATGTGGATATTCAATCCCGGATTCCTGCCGAGCTCCATGATATGTTTCCAATCGAATCCCGCCGGCATTTTGTCGGCCGCCGGCCAAATCGTCTGGTCGTCAAACGATGCGAACATCAAATCATTCAGTGAATTGCGTAAATCCAGTTTGGAAAGGTCGTAGGATCGGAGATCCATTTGCCAGAAATCATCCGAGTTGGGATCATATTTCGGCAATTCGGTCAGTACGCCCCGCAGGTAACCCTGCGCGGCCGGATGCCGGTCGATTTTCGGGAACACGATCGGACCCTGGGTGACCGTGGCTGCGGGCATTACGGCAGTTTGAGATGTCGGAGACGGGTCCTGGGAAAGAGCGGCGGCGGAAGTGGCGGCTGCTTGAGGTGACGCCGGTGCGGTCTGGCAGGCGCTAAGCGCTATTGCGAGTGATCCCAGGAAAAGGAACACCTTTCTGTGCATGGTGATACCCTCCCATGCGTTCCATATGTGCATATGCGGTTGTGCCAACGATCGGATCGACATATCTATTGTAGGAAGAATTAGATTAGCTTTTCTTTAGTAGCCCTACGAAAGGCATGCAGCCGGCAACCGGTAAAGGTACAAACACCCGTTGGAGGAAGTTCGGCGGCATTTGACAATAACGATCTATTAACTCCCTGTTCTTGAATCCTATGAATGCTTGACTACAATCTTATTAATCCAACCCTAATAATCTTTTTAATGAATTTGCATTTTTCACCGCATGCCCCTCAGCATCATTGTTGAAGTATAGAAACACATTCAGGGATTGATCATGCCAGGCCCGGATCCGACTCGCCCAGTCTTCGAGCGCATCATCGGTGTAGTCCCCGCCGGGAGCCGGATCGCCATGCAGGCGCACGTAGACAGGCGGGGCCGTGATCCGGTGGGGAATATTAAGCCCATAGCGGTCGTGGATGCAGTGGGAGACGCCGCGACGCTCCATGAGAGCGAACACTTCATCCGTTAGCCAGCGTACGTCGCGGAATTCAACGACGTGCGAGCATCCTTCCGGCAGCGCTTCCAGAAAATGCCGGAACCTGGGGATGTCGGGCGACCAGCCCGGCGGAAGTTGATACAGGATCGGTCCGAGCGTTTCTTTGAGATTAACGGCCCCCTCGAAAAAAGATAGCAGCGGCTGCTCGGGATCGATCAGTTTCTTTACATGGGTGAGGAACCGGCTTGCCTTGACGGAATAGATGAAGCCCGTCGGCGCCTGACGGTGCCATGCTTCGAACACGGCCGGAGTGGGCAGACGGTAAAACGAATTGTTGATCTCGACGGTATCGAAGTGTCTGGAGAAATAACCAAACCAGTCCTTCTGTTTTACTTCCTGAGGATAGAATATCCCGCGCCAATGCGGGTACACCCAACCGGACGTTCCGATCCTGACAGTCATTACCGGGAACCTTAGCGGATCAAATAGGGGAATTTCCTTGCAATATTATGCGCCTTTGGCATAAACGACGCAATCGAGGTTTGGAATGACATCCTGAACGTGTCGTCCCGAGGGGGCTTCAGGCACAGACGGATCGGTTGCGGATGGTTATGGATGGGGTTGCTTTGGGGGAGGAGTCACCGATCCCTCGGTGCCAGAAAACGGCACCTCGGGATGACATTGCATAGGTCCGATCCTGCACGATAATCTACGGGTTTCTATTCATCAGGGAATATTTCCTCCACCAGTACAGGCAGTTCCGATAATTTTTTTATTCGAAAATAAGTCTCTTGCGCCGGTGAAATTCCTTCCTTCGCCATCCATATGGGGATCATCCCCAACGTGGCGGCGGGCGCCAGGTTGGATATCCGATCATCAATAAAGAGGCAGTCTTTCCCATCCGCCTTCAGACGGTCCAAAAGGATCCGGTAGATCTCGGGCGCCGGTTTACGAACGCCCACCTCGCCGCTTATCACGGTGGATTGGAAAAGCCGGTCCAGCCCATGCCTGCGCCGCAGATAAGCCGACCATTCCTGGATATCGTTAGATAGGACGGCGAGGGAGAACCTGCCGGCCAAGCCTTCGGCGGTTTCCTTGAGGTGCGGATCCAGCTGCAGGCAGGTGTCCAGATATTCTTTTTCGATTGCGGGATATTCCCCGCCCATCCCTATGCTGTTCCAGAATTCGCGGCAGGAGATCTGCCCCAGGCTGGCTCTCCGGTAGATGGTGTGCACGACCTCCGCGTCCATGGCGCAGCCCCGCCGCCGCAGAAACGGGACGAGCCGGTTGAGGATATCGTCGCCCTCCTCGAAGATCACTCCCATCGCGTCGAATACGATCCATTTTGGCATTCGGTGCAACACTCCCTGCGGATATCGCGCCCCGGAAAGGATGCTGCGATCCGCTTCGCTGTCAACGGGTCACAAGGGTTTGGAAAAACGCAGCCCCGTCTCTTCAAAGCCGAGGTGGCGGTAGAAACCGTGCGCTTCTTTTCGCTGTTTGCCGCTGGTAAGGGTCACCATCCGCGCGCCTTTTTCCTTCAACCAGCTTTCGATGTGGTCCAGCAGCATTTTCCCGACGCCGCTGTCGCGGTACGGCTTGTCCACGACCACTCCCGTCAGCCTGCCGTAGGTGCCGTCGAATTCCAGCGCATGGCCGAGATAGGCTCCGATCAGCCCGATGACCCGCCCCGACGATTCGGCGACGAAGACGACGTACTCCGGCAGGGGCAGCAGCACTTTCAACCGCTGCTCCATCTCCGCTTCGGTCGTCGGGTATCCCAATTGGGTGACCAATCGGGCAATATCGGGTGAATCATCCTTTTTCGCGGCGCGGATTGTGATTTCAATCATTTGTTCGGACTCCGTTCGAATCTACAACCAACCTACAGACCATAGACCATGGACCATCGTCGAGGATTCAATGACGATCGATTCTCTTCCAAACATTCGGCTATGGCCGATCGTTGATGGCTCTTTGAAAATCGGCCATCGTATATTAACCATCGGCTATGGTCCATCGTCCATGGTCCATGGTCGATTCTCTCACATCAATGGTTTCGACAGGAAGATTCGACTGTGCCCCCGCGGCATATCCTTCAGCACTCCCCAGGCGCTGTATCCATGTTTCTCGTAAAACGGAAGGGCCTGGAAACTCATCGTATCCAGATGCGCATGATGGCAGCCGCGCCGGAGCGCCTCCCGCTCGGCCGCCGCCAGAAGCCGCGACCCGTGCCCCTGCCGGCGCACATTCTCCTCCAGCCACAAAATCCCTACGTGCAGCCATCCCCAGTACGTGTCGCCGAGAAGCCCGCCGAGAAGCGTTCCATCTTCAGCGCGCAGGAGGAGGACGAGGGATTGGTGATCGTCGTCCGAAGCGTTAAGGCAGTTGAAGGTGTGCAGCCCTTCGCGGACCGCCAGGATATCCTCCTCGGCGGGTTCGTTTTCCAAGGTGATGGAATAATTCGATGGATTTGCCATATTTCTTTCTGCCGAATGGATTTCGATGCGCACGATCACGGCCGCAGCGGTTGGCCCGGCCGGAGGGCATCACGGTTTGGTGACGGCTTTTAACTCCAAATTTCCGCAGCGCGTGCACCGCAAGGCGGTAACGTAGAAATGCCTCCGGTCGATCGATTCCCCCAGTTCCCCGTCTGCCGGATCGCCCGAAGTCCACATCAGGTCGATGTACGCGTTTTTCGAGAACTGGTCGTCGAGGTATCCCTCCTCGAGGACCCCTCCGCACTTCACGCAGGTTCTATGGTCGGCCCACGAATACGGGGTGCCGGTCTGTTCCGCGTTGTCGATGACGTCCTTCCTCCGCTCCGGGGAGCGAAAATCCTTCCCGCAGCTGGGGCATCTTTCCACGTTCCGTGGTATTAGCGCTTCGCATTCCGGACAGGCGACCAGGTCCGATCCGCCGTAATTGTCCATTTCACCTCCGGTCCGATGGAACCTAGAACTCTCTCGCGATCGAAAAGCTGTCGGGAGTGATCTCAACGTGGAAACGGCCGCTGCCGTCCACCGCGTATTCCATCCGCAGGGAATCCTCGTTCCGCTCCTCGGATATTTTTTGCACCCTCCGTGTAAACGCGAAGGTCACCTGCGAATCATCCCATTCCCCCTGAACCTGCGGGTTGTACCCTTCCGGCGGGACGAAGGCCCGCTCGATTTCCGTTTCCCCGTAGATCAGGCGCAGGACGGCTTCGACCGGATCCGCACTTTGCAGCAGGCAGCCCCTGGCCTGTTCTTCGATGGAACGCGCCAGCGCATTTCCCAGCAGCTTCTCTTTTTGCGGGCACCAGATCGCGGGGACGTCGAGGCTGGGAAACGTCAAGGGATCAAGCACTCCGGACATTTTCCTCCTTTGAACCGGGAAATCTGCAACTCCATCCTGGGAGGGGAAATCTTTAAAAGAATTTACCGAATGCTTTCTTCGCCATTTCCCGAAACCATTCCCGTTGCGCGTCATCCCGGAACGCCCGCTTGGGCAGGATGTAAATCGTTTGCTTGTCGGCGGCGGAATGAAGCAGGAACAGATGCCAGGTTTCCACCGGCCGTGCGAACGTTTTCCATTCGACCTTCGCCCCTCCCCTGTCGGTGGCGATCTCTATCCGTTTTTCGCCTATTCTCCAGGTTGAGGGAGCGGAACGCTGTGGATTCCGGCTGTATTGGAAAGCGCGCAGGGCGGGCACTCCGGTAAGGATCAAAAAAATTATCACGAGAAGGATCGCGGCGTACATCGGGATGGACCATCCTGCATCGGAACTCCGAATGACGCCAAGCAGGCCGATTAAAAAAAGCAACGGAAAGATGAGCATCCCGGCCCGCAGGAATGTCCGTTTAAGCGAGCTGATCATCAGCCCTTCGAAAAACTCCCAACCGTTCACCACGAAGGTTATTTCCAGCATTCGCCTGCCCTTTCGCGGCGGGGGAATCCGCCGTCCGGAGACCCGTCGTGATCCGCCGGTCATGCACGAGGAGATATTCTAATCGATGTTATGGGAAACATGCGCCGGAAGAGGGCGGAAGGATCCTTTTTGCGGGTGGAAATTCCGGGAGAGGAACCGGTTTCGGATCAGGAGTCCGGTTTTCCATCGCCGTAGAGAAAATAATGCGGCGTATCGTGAACGCTCGTCATCCAGCCCAGAGCCCGCAATCGCCGCTGGAGTGCATCCGGTTTGTAGAAATTCTTGACGATCCGGAATTCGCGCCCGTCGTTGAGACGGCGCACGACGGTACCTTCCTCGGGATCCCCCAGCCGGTGGTCGTGGGCGGTCGAGGTGGGTTCGTACTTCGAATCGACGAAGAACATCCGCCCGCCGGGCTTGAGGGATCCGGCGACCATGCGCCAGAAGGGTTCGAACTCCCGCGCGGGGACATGCGAGAGCCAAAAACCGAAGAAGACGACGTCGAACTGCTCCTCCGGCCGCCAGGTGAAGAGGTCGGCCTGAATGTACCGCACGACGGGGGAGTTCAATCGTTCCCGGTTTAAAGCCAGCACTTCGGGCGCGGCATCGACCGCGGTGATGCGGCGCGCGCCGGAAAGCAGCTGCTGAGTCCACAGCCCGGTGCCGCAGGCCAGTTCCAGGATCTCCCCCTCCGGATGAAATTGCTCGAGCGCGCCGCGGACGAGTGCGGTCTCCGCGAACCAATCCGCGTTGGCCTGCGGCCCGCGGTCGTAGCGCCCGCGCCGGAGAAACCAATCGTCGTACTCGGAGGCGCGCGCCCGATAATATTCGATCTGTTGCCGGAGAAGCGATTCGAAATCGTTCATGCCGGGTATGCAGCTGCCGTGTCCCGCTGAATAACGAACGGACGGCGGCCGCCGGGGATCGTTTCCTCCTGAGAAAAAAAACGCACTACGCGAACGGTTGGTCGAATCGTTCGTGGTGCGCCACTTCGGACAGCGCCTTCCGCTTTTTCTTACCCTGGTCCTTCCTCTCCGCCGGATACCCGAAAGGAATAATCGCCAGCACGTCCAGTGTCTGCGGGATGCCGAGCAGCGCGTGAATTCCTTCGAACCCCATGAACCCGACCCAATTGGAACCGATTCCTTCCTCCCAGGCGGTGAGGATCATGGATTGGATCGCGCGGCTGGCATCGGAGACCGCGAAAGGCGTTTTCTCAACCGCCACGATCACCGCCAGCGGTGCCTGGGCGATATAGGGTCCGGTCTTCGCTTGAGCGCCCACTTTTTTCAGCGTCTCGCGGTCTTCGACGACGATGAAATGCCACGGCTGGCGGTTCATGCTGCTGGCCGTCAGACGCCCGGCTTCCACGATTTTTTCAACTATCCCTGCGGGTATGCTTTTTTCCTGGTAACTGCGCACGGCAAGCACGGTGCGAACGGCGTCGAATACTTCCATGGGGACCTCCTTGCCTGGCCCGACCGATATCCTGTGGCCGGGGAGGACGCTTTCCATTCATTGTATACAAGGAACTATTAGAGGAATATGAATACGACCTTGCGATGCTTTTTTTCGGGCTGGGCGGCTATCGGCCGGCGCTTCGAGCCCTCAGGATTTCTTCTCCGGATCGACGTCATCGGGGTACCCTTCCTGGAAGAACCTTCTGAATTCCTGGCTGAAGCGGCCAAGCAGGGATTTTCGCAGACGGAGGAGAGGCGATGCAAACAGCCGGTCACCCTTTCCGAAGCGGATGGCCCAATTGAGATAATGGTAATAATCGAGCTGCACATTCAGAGATAACCGCCAAAAAGGAATCATTAAAGGAAAGAAGAAAAGGAAGGAACCGATACATACTTTTGGCACCACCCCCAATGGGGCGCCGCATAAACCCAAAAAGAGCAAAAAAAAACCTGCATCCAGAAGACAGATGCTTGACCAGAAAGCCAGATGGATCGACCAAAGCCATTTTTGTTTTGAGGTGGCTTCCTCCAGGGTATAGGGACGCGTATATTGCAGTTGCAGGACGAATCCCCATACCAGGCTTCCCGCGAGGACCACAACGAAGACGACAGCCGCCGCTTGGAGGGACCATGCGGGGATTTCAGAATATCCGGAATTGAAAATCCGCAAATCCATAGGTTCGCCCCCGGCTCTTCCCCTTTTCTATCATTATCCGGGGAGGTGCCCTCCCTGCCTCATGCTAAAGGCAAATTACTCTCCGCACGCGTCACCCGGTCGTGGAACCCCATGATCGATTCGACGTCGGGGTGTATATTCCGGGAGCCGATTTGCTTAACGAAGGAGCAGACGGCGTATTTCGACACGGCCGCATCGTACTGTTTTTCCCACTGCCGGAATTCCGCCTCGAGTTGCGGATTCTCCCAAGGGTAGCGCAAAGAGCCTGCAGGCTGACGCATGCCGCAGCGCCAGGGTTTCGGCGTCAGGCGGGCGCGGAAGCATTCTTGGGCTTTGCACAACCGGACATACAGCGGATCGGATTTCAAATCCTGGAGGATTTCGGACGCATGATCGCTCTTAGGCTTGAAAACCGTATTCAGGATCAGGCAGCGCAGACCGGCAAAGGTGGCGTAAATCCGGATCCCGAATTCCGGGTGCTTTCCAGCCCATGCTTCCACGTCATGGATCGCCGGCATGTAGGGATCCAGGCTGAAGGATTCCTTCTTGCCGCCGAAAAATCCCGCCTTCTTCGGTTTGCCCATCCCCGGGATGTCGATGTCGATGAACATCGCGCTCGTCGCATTCAGCACCAGCGCCCCGTATGCATTCCGGGTGATGATGCCGACTTCGTCCCGGAACCGGTTTTGTACGGCCTCCTTGATTTCCTCGCGCAGCGGCCGGTCGCAATATCCGTAGCGGTCGAGCGGTTCGCCGCGGGCGATCTTCTGGGCGATTTCCGTTGATCGGGCGGCCGCTTTATTCCGCGCATCCTCGACGCTTACGTCGGAGCCCTGCCAGTTGCGGAGGAAAAAATTCTTCTGCGGACCGGGGACGGTCTGTTCGATTTTAGCCCAATATTTCGGAATGATCATCGTTTCTCCTTCCTTTCCGGCAATTCAATACGCCCATCCGGCATGTTGGATAGCCGTTATACGGCGTCGAAGACGGCGCCCAAGGAACCTCTCAGTTGGGAATAATCCGCGGCACCTTCCGCGCGTAATCCCGATACTCCTCGCCGAAATGGCTTACCAGCTCCCGTTCCTCGAGGATGGAAAGCACCCACAGCGCGAGGGTGAAGAGCCCCCAGTTCAATCCTAGATTAGCATACCGCGGACTAAAATACGACATCGGGATTTCGGCGTGGACCAGGCAGCTGAAAAGGGTCAGGCCGATGGCGGAGAGAAACTGCGGATGACGGACCAGCCTGTACGGGCCGCGGGTGATCAGCCCGTCGTCGACGCGCCGGAACAGGAACGAGCGCCGGATGCCAAGCACGAAAACGCTCCACAGGCCGAAGCCGAAAAAGAGGAGCAGCGCCAGCCAATTGACGATTTCCACCCAGGTCCCGGTCGCCCAGGGATCGACATACGCGCTGTCTCCGGCGCGGTACGGCGTCACGAGCGCCAGCCAACCGACGGTAATGGCCAGCACGCCCAGCGGCCGGATGACCATGGAGATGGCATAGTACAGCTTTCCCCAGCGTGTCCCAAGCTGATGCGTATAGCGCGTCAGCCAAAGCAGGATCACTCCGCCCAGCCAGATCAGGGTTCCATAGGGGAATAAAATCTCCATGCCGGGGATGTACAACGGGAAAACGGGAAGAATAAACATGGCGGAACTCCTGGGAAAAGGTGGATGCGGTAAGAGCGTTAACCCCCTGGATGACTGACGCTCTGATGATACTCGATCATGCCCATTAATTCCTGCCGGCCGCCAAGGGAAAAGATATTATCCACGAGGAACGCGGAGAGCGCAAATTCCTTTTTATGGTCTTGGGGGCGAATTCCGCGCATGCTTCACCCCTTCACCCCGCGCACCCGCCCGTGAAAACAGCGCGTACGCCGCCCATCCGCCGAACGCGCCGTTGAGGACCATCCAAGGCAGGGTGAAATACCATTCGCGGTTGAAGAAATGCAGGTGCCCGATGCCGGGTGCGCTTGGGTGATAGAGATAGGTAAAGCCGATCAGGACCGTGAGGAATGTCACCGCCTGCATCACCGCCCCCGCGGCGATCGCCCGTCTTGCGGAGCTCAGGCGGGCGGTGAGGATCATCGTCAGATCCAAGCAGGCGCCGTTCAGCGGGCCGGTCGCCGCCCAGAGGAACACCGCCCACAGCCCGAGCAGCGCTCCACTCTGCAGGTAATCGAAATAATATAAAGGAAAGAAACCGACGACCGCATATGGGAGAAAGACCAGGATCCCCGTGCCGAAACGATTTGCCGCCAGCAGCGGATAGACCACGGCGATCGCCGCGAAATAGGGCATGAGGATGAACATACAGGTACCCGATACGCCGGATGCGTCGATCATCGCCCCCAGCATGTAGATTCCAACCAGGGCAAGGCTTCCAACAACGATGGGCTTCCATGAAGCAAGCTTGGCGTTCATATCCCTTCCTCCATTTCTCCGGAGTGGATTACCGAAACCCTGATTACGGCCGTTCCAGCAGCAACTCCTCGAATGTCAGCACATGGACCTTGGAAATCGGGAGCGGAACAGGATTCTCGCGATGGACTTTCAGCACCTTCCCGACGAACGGGCTGCGCAAATCGAGGCTGTTGATTTCCGATTCGGAAAACCATCCGGCGCGGATCGAATGCTCGTCCTCGGCCTGTTTCGGGGTTCCGCTGACCGCTTTACCTGAGAATACGAATCGGATTCTATTTGTATTTCCGGCCGCGCCGACCAGCTGGTCGACATACAGCAGGCCGGTCAATTCGGCGAGGATTCCCGTCTCTTCGCGCACTTCCCTGGCTGCCGCATCCAGGATGGATTCGCCGGCGGCCGCGCGGCCGCCGGGCAAAAACCATTTATTCCTGCATTGTTCTTTGGATTCCTGAATGAGCAGGAAATTATGATCCTGTTGGATAAGGACCAGCACGGCGATTGTAAATTGAGGATCTGTCATGATTTGCTTCCCTCTATTCCCGGCCTGCTCCGCAGGACGAAAAAACGCAGCAGGAATCCTCCAGCCGGAAATGCTTACTCTGCAGCGCTTTGCGGTACGCCCGCATTCCGGATGGAAGCGGGTCCTTCGAGGAACGCGCAATAGCGTTCGAATCCGAGTTTCTGGTAGAGATGGATGGCGGATGCGTTATTCTGCCGGGCGTTGAGTACGACATCCTTAATCCCGAGTCGAACCAGTTCGGAAAGGACGGCGCTTACCACCGCCGTCCCCAGCCCCTGCCTGTGCAGATTGGGATCCGTCACGACATTTCCCACCGCCGCGACGCCGTACTGATGGCTGACGAGGTGAGTGCCCGCCACGGACACCAGGCGTTCGTCGTTAAGGATGCCGTAAAAGACTCCGCGGTCGATCTGCGCCGCGGCGAATCCGCCGATGCCCCCGTGCGCCACGAGGTTTTGGATTTGCTCGGCATGGCCGGACTTCAGACGGACGCAAGTTCTTTCCGATAAAGGGAAGTGTCTTTGCTTGAGAACCATCCGCCACATCGCATCCGGTTCATGTTCCCACGTAAAAAAATCTTTAACGACCGGAAGGTGCTCGGTGCGGCAGGTGAGGTACGCCCGGTTCGGATGAAGCGCATTTTCAAGAATAACCCGTAGTCCGTGCATTTCGCCCATCAGAAACAATGCCGGGGGGTCCAGCCCGCGAAAAAGCAGGGCCAGCGCGCGCAATCGCCCATCCCTCTCCGCGCCGGCCCAGGTGCATTGCGAAAACAACTCCGGCTCCAGGTCGCCGATGGCGTATGCCGCGTACAGACGGTCGGTCTTCAGGTATGAGAGGATCCGGTCCTTATCGGTGATCTCGCCGGCGCTCCAGGTGTCACTCATAACGGCTCCAGGAACTGCGCGGGAGCATTTCCGCCGGATGGATGTGTTATGTGGTTGTTCCGCCGGCGGATTACTGCGATTGTGACGGCCACGTTAAGACGAAACCCAATAATAGATGGTTGCGGCGGCTTGCGCGGCGGATACGACGAGCAGCAATCCAAGGATGGTCTTCGACACCCGGGTATTGAATTCCGGACAGCCTTTCCGCAGAAAATATTGGTGGAGGACGAAGGCGAGTATTCCGGCCGCGGCGACGATAAGCGAAAGGGCCAACCCGGCGGTCGAGCCCTGTGACACCAAGACCAGCCCGTACAATCCCACTACGTAAAGTGGAAAGTGGATCAGCAGGAATCCGCCGATCCCGCCCGGCAGGCGGAAGAGCTCCCATTCCTTCCAGTAGGCCGAGTCCATCTCGTGGAGGATCAGTAAAACGGTGTTAATCAGATACAACCAGAATACGGTTGACAGCAGCATGGAGTTCAGCCTTTATCGATATCCGGATTCGGACAATGGAAACAGGTTTTTTCCGACAACCGCAACGTTACTTCATCGCCTGCGCAAGTTCCACGCCCCAAGCTTTCGCTTTTTCCAATTCTCCCTCGCGCAGCGGGCCGACTTCTCCCTGGACGATGAACCGTTGGGCTTTGACCAACCGGCAGTAGCCTGCGTGTTCCAGTCCGGCCTCAATTCCGCCGGTGGAACCGCCGGGCGACCACCAGATGCGGGTTTCGAAGGCGGCTGAGCGCCCGTGCCCGGCGGGCAGGGCTGCGAGCCAGGAGCGCATTGACGGCTGGGAGGTATCCGGCGCAACCTTGTACTTCGCCTTGTTTGCCTCGATCATTTTCAGCATATTGTCCCTGGGCAGGCTGAAGCCGAGGACCGGCGCGCCGGCGACGATCAGGTCGGCGCCCGAAATCGCCTCGGCGGATGCCTCGGCGGTGGAGAGCGCCTTCGCGCCGGATCCGATGCCTTCCGCGATGGCCTTCGCAACCGCGGCGGTGTTCCCCCACAGGGATTGATATACGACAACTGCCTTCATGGTATCCGCCTTTCTTTGTATTTCGTCGACGAACGGAAATTGCCGGCTGATTTAAATTTATCCCGCTTTCGCGGGATTAGAATACCCCGCAGCTTGCTGCGCAGTTCTT
>CAZFPL010000056.1:0-19939 GCA_964521085.1 uncultured Anaerolineales bacterium
AGCCCTTGGGGGTTGCGATCCTTGATACCGCGCGGCTTGCCGCGCGGTAGTTCATCCCGCTTTCGCGGGATTAGAATACCCCGCAGCTTGCTGCGCAGTTCTTGGGGGTTGCGCTCTGTGATACCGCGTGGCTTGCCGCGCGGTCGTTCATTTTTCAGGCTTCCAGAAAACCACCTGCCGTTTGCCGATGTGCAACCTCTCGATTCGCTTATAGCCTTCATGCGATACCTTCTGCTGTTTATCAGAGGCGATTGCGACAATGCTGCTGGATTGCAGGACGGGCCGCAGGGAATCCAAAAGCATCCATGCCGGGTTTTCCTTTCCCGGGGAAGAGATTTGCCATTTCGAATGCCGGCCGTACGGCACGTCCGTGAGAACGATGTCGATGGATTCACCCTCCAACCGATTGGAAAGGGAATGCCCTTCCAACGCGTCGGCCTGGAATGACCGGGTCCTCACCGGATGCGATTCGTATTTAAGGATCAGCTTTTTCCGCAACCTGTCCGCGGCGGAGAGGGCTTCCGCGTGGGATGCCTTGCCGTACCGGCGATGCATTTCCGCAAGTTCATCCCGGCGCCGATCGAAACCTGCAATCGAAAGCATGGTTAAATTGCGGTCGGCCAACGACACAACCTGCGGATCGATATCCGAGGCGATGATCTCGCGAAGGGAATCCCAATGTAAAAAGGCGAGGACGGACAAGTGATAAGCGGCGCCGCAGCAAGGATCATAGAGGGAAATCCGACCGGCGGTTCCGTCCGCGGAGCGAATCGCCAGGCAGCGTTGAAAGATCTCGCTGGCCAGGCGGACCGGAAACGCAGGATGGCCGGGCGCGCTGAGGAATACCTTGCCACTGGCAAGGTCGGAGTAATCGGTCCGGTCGAGCGCGAATTTATATGGCATGACGATTCATGCGGTGGATCGAAATCGGAAGCGGAGCGGGACCGCGGCTCAATCGAAAAGCCTCCGGAAGATGCGGCAAGCCGCCAAGCTTACCCGGCATCTTGCCTTTTGTATCTTCGCGGTCTCTTTCCCCTTCGCGCGGGATTTAGCATATGTTTCCCGCCACAGGCCGTCTTTTTCCTGATGGTCGATCAGCCAGCGCAGGGCGCGCGCGATCCGGTCATCTTTCGCGGTCAGCCCGATGCGCGTAACGGAATCCAATGCCGCGATGAGATTATTCCACCAGAAAGGATATTGGAAGCTCACCCAGTAGGATGCAGCCTGGTAGGAAGTATACACATCCGGTTGAAAGAACCTGTCCGCCAGAAGGTTCGCCGCAACTCTCGCTTCCTCCGATTTCCCGTGCCTCTCGTGCACGGCAAAGGCGCGCAAAACCATCCCGGTCCAATTGTGGGAGAACGGCTTCGACCGGTCCGGCTCGACGGGTTTCATGTGGCGGCTGGTCAGCCGGTACATCTCTTCGCCGCTGAAGGAATGGGTGATGATGGGCACCGTCCACCCTCCGTCATCCTGCCGCATCGAAAGGAGCCATTGAAAACATTTTTCTACGCGCGGGTCGTCCGCATAGCCCGCCTGAATAAGAAGGGAGAGAATCGCGCCGGTATAGTAGGTGGCGTATTGATCGGCCAGGAAACCCCGGAAGTCCCCATCCCCGGTCTGGCAGGAAAAAAGAAATTCAGCCGCCTTCTCCGCCAGCGGATGCTCCCTGGTGAATCCGTAGACTTCGACCAGATAACGGAATTGTTTCCATGTTTCGATCAAGGGGTAATTAACGGCGGGATGTTTGTTCCGGCCGGCGGGGAAAGCGAAGGAACCGTCGGATTGCTGCTTCCCGAGGATTTTTTTTGCTTCCGGTAATTGCCACAGCCGGTTTATCGGACCAGCCGATTCCCCCACCAGATCGCGGTGAACGAAATACCGCAGGGCTTCGTTCCCGGAAGCCAGAAGCGGGGGGATGGGATCGTAAAGGAGTTTCTTGCGCCAGGATTTCATAGAGGGCGGTGTCCAATCATTCTCGGATTGTCGGAGAGTCCGGATCCTATTTTAGTCCATATGATTGGTCTGCGGTAAGCAGAAGGAGATAAGAAATAATTAACGCAAAGACGCAAAGACGCAAGGGAAATCAAGTGCGGTGCTCTTTCCGCCATTACGCCTTTGCGTTAAGGGGGAGAGACAGATCTCTAACGCAAAGGAAAACGGAGAGGCGTACTTTGGTTAAGTCCAGCTTACGCTTGCTGCTACCGGACGGCCAAACCCAGGTAATAGGGCCAGATGATCAGACCCAGAAGCGCCTTCCCAAAATCCAGGTTGGCATAAGCAAGAGTAAACAGCCAGCCGATAAACCAGAACCCGCCGATTACGCCGCCATTTTCCACCCGGATGGTTTTAGGTTTGCTTTCGGATTCCATTTTAATCTCCCGTCACGAAAGATTTACATTTATATACGCGCGGGAGGTTGATGTGTTCCGGAGGAGATAATAACAATGGAGAAAAAATCCTCAGCGCAAGGGCGCTGTGACGCAAGGGAAAACCTTTGGTTGCCTTTGCGCCCTTGCGCCGTTTATGGTATCGAGGCGCCCGCTAGACTTTCACGCATCCCGCACCATGGACACGAATTCGAACTCCCCGCCATTGGTATGGTTTAGGAAGGTTATTTCTATTCGGAATCCCAATTTCTCATATACCCGGATCGCCCTTTGGTTGAATTTCGCCACCTGCAGCCGGAATTGCTTCGGGTGAAAGCGGCTCCGGGCGAAATCCATTCCGGCCTGCACAAAGGTGCTTCCCAATCTTTTTCCCGTATCGCCCGGCCTTAAGCCCGGGCCGATTTCCATCACGTCGCCGCGCGGCTCGAAGCGGAAAAAACCGGCGAGTTCATTTTCCTCGTTGAGAACGGCGTAATACCTGCCTTCCCGCGCATGGAAATCCAGCAATTCCGCCAAATCTTCGGGATCGCGTTTAAAATCATAGAAACCATAAATCCCCTCGTGATGCCAGCCCGCGACAGCCTTGGCATGGCCGTCATTCATCGGAACGAATTGATATGACATTGGAATATCCCCGTTGAATGCCGCGGAACTCATTATAATGCGCTGACACGATCATATATGCCGGAGGAGGCATCTTCTGATGAAGACGGTGATCATCTACGATTCGGTTTTCGGCAATACGGAACAAATCACGCGGGCGATCGGCGCCGCGTTCCCGCCCGCGGCGGCCGCCGGGGTTTTTCGTGTCGCGGACGCGGGATTGGAAAAGTTATCCGGCGTGGAACTGCTGATGGTCGGATCCCCGACCCGGGCCTTCCGGCCGACGGAAGCGATCAAGAAATTCCTCAGCGGTCTCCCCCACAACCATCTCCGCGGCGTGAAGGTGGCGGCATTCGATACCCGGGCCGCCGTGGAAGATATCGATTCGAAAATCCTGCACTTTATGGTGGGGATCTTCGGGTACGCCGCCAAGCCCATCGCGGATGGGCTGGTGAAAAAAGGCGGGGAGTTGGTCCTCCCGCCGGAGGGATTCATCGTCCAAGCCATCGAAGGCCCGTTGAAGGACGGCGAGCTGGAACGGGCGGCGGATTGGGCGAGAAGGATATACCAAACCGGAACAGGGAAGTAGGGGCCGGCGGAGGGAACCGATTGCGGGCATCCTCCCCGCCTGCGCTCGATTGATTCTCCTTTGACAAACAGGGACATCAAGGATTATTATTGGCCATGAAACGATATTCCGCTTTTTCATGAATACAGGGATGGAAATGATGATTCGGATCCGCGACCGACATGAGGAAAGATCTCTCCCCGATCCCCATTTCGTTCGCATGTCCCGGTAATTAATTTTTCCGTTTTTTACGCGCCATGAAACCGTGATGGGGTTGCGGGATCATGGCGTTTTTTTTGCCATCGCGCGAGGCCATGAATGAGAGATCATTCCCGGTCTCGCGTTTTCAATTCACCCACTTACGAAAACGAGGTGAGAGATGGCAAGAAAAACGCGCAAAGAAATCGCGTGGGCGCAGAATTTCCTTATCCATAGGAAGCTGGTTCGAAGGCTTGTCGGCGCAAGTTCGATCGGCTCGCAGGATACGGTTTATGAAATCGGCGCCGGGCGGGGAATCCTCACCGCGGAACTGGCCCGCGCGGCCCGCAAGGTCATTGCCCTGGAGATCGATCCCGCGCTTTCGCGCGACCTGCGCGGACGATTTCAAGGCGTGCCCAATGTCGAAATCCGGACGGAGGATTTCCTGGCGTGCCGGATCGGCGACAGGGAGTACAAAATATTCGCCAACATTCCCTTCAATCGGACGGCGGAAATCGTGCGCAAGATCCTCCATTCGGTTCCCGCGCCGAAGGATGCCTTCCTGTTGATGCAGAAGGAAGCCGCGGAAAAATTTTCCGGCCGCCCCAGGGAGACCCGATTCTCGATCCTGGCCAAACCGTTTTTCCGGATTCGGATCCTCCAAGCCGTGCGCAGGATGGATTTTTCACCCGTTCCCAGTGTTGACTCTGTGCTGCTGCACATCCAGCGGCGGGAGGCGCCGCTTATCCCGGCGCGCGATGCGGAGCTGTACCGGGGGTTTATTTGTTATGGCTTTGGGGTTTGGAAGAAAAGCGTCAAATTAATTTTTAAGCCGGTTTTTTCATACCGGAAATGGAAACAAATGTCGCGGGATTTATGCATTCCATCCGACGCCACGCCGTCTGAAATTTCTTTTGAACAATGGCTCGGCTTGTTTGCCTTCTTCAAACAAGGAGGCTTTGGGAGGAAACGACGCTTTTAAACGAAGCAACTAATCGAAAGGCCTCCGGTTGCGCTGCTTTCATTTCAGGCCGCCTCCATCCAGGCCTTCCGGATCCAATTACGGACTTCATCCTCGATTTCCCCGATCGACCTCCGGCAACAAAAAAGGCAAATTCCGGTATGGGGACTTTTCCAGTAAAATCCATGATCCCTTGTCCATCCGGACAAGCACCCAGCCGTCGGCTTCTGATCTGCGCAAAAATTTTTGAGGAGGGGAATATGGAAAATTTTAGAAGATGCCCAGGATGCGGAACCAGAAACATTAGCAGCCGGGTATTTTGTTCATGTGGTGCGGATTTATCCCAGGCAGAGGTCGAATCCGTTCCCGCGTCATCTCCCGTGTCGTCGCCGAAAATTGATCGCGAAACCCCTTATAAACGGCCGGGTTGCCTGACCGTGTACGCCATTCTCGTCGGCGGCATCGGGATCCTCATGGGGTTGTTGTTCGTCGGGGTAGGGGTGGTGTTATTGTTCGCCAAGGACGCGGCGGGCAAGGGGCCCGACGCGGGTTCGAGTATCGTCTTCATCGTCTGCGGGCTTTTCGGGGCCGGGGTCATGTACCTGCTGGCGCGGGGGCTTTGGGAGATGCGGACTTGGGCTCGTTATTTATTTCTTCTCCAGCACGCATTGAGTTTGCCCGGAAGCATTTCCATAAGTCTTCCACTCGGCGCCCTAATCATGAGCGGCTCCTATGGTGTATTGATTTTATTTATCATCTTCCTGATCGTAGCCATCGGTTTTGCCCTGCTGAATATATATGTGGTAATTTGGTTTGCGGTGAACGGGAAGTATTTTTCTTAAACCGGTTATCCCCATACCAACAGGGGAGTGTCCGCTGGTGGAACCATCACGCACCGGGGCGCATGTGCACCTTCAAGGTCCGGCCGGCGGCGAATTCCTGAAATCCGCGCGAAAAATCCGCCAGCGGAAGAGTGCGGCTGATGAGCGGTTCGACATCCACAACCCGGTTGGCCAGCCAGGCGATCGCCGGCTGGAAGGTGTAGCAGAGCGCGAAACTTCCGATGATGGTGATATCCCTGCGGAAGATTTCGTACGGCGCCCACGAAACGGTTGCACCCTGGGGCGCCACGCCGAACTGTAGATACTGCCCGCGCGGTTTCACAAATCCAAGCGCCTGCGCGATCACCGCAGGGACCCCCGTGGCGTCAACAACGACCGGAAAACCGTACGGCGCCAGCTCGCGCAGTTCGTGCGCGGGAATGGGATCGGACGCCAATACCGTTGCCCCCATTTTTTCCGCCAACAACCGGCGGCCGGCTTCCTTTTCGACGATGATGATCCGCGATGCGCCGCTGCGGCGCAAGGCTTGGACCAGCAGCAAGCCCATCGGGCCGGCGCCGAAGATCAGCGCTTCGTCGCCCGGGTTCACCCGCAGGCGGTTCAGCGCGTATACGACGCACGAGACCGGTTCGACAAACGCCGCCTGCGCATCGGTAAGCGAATCCGGAACCGGGTAACAGGCGCGGGCGGGTACGGCGGTGTACTCCGCAAACGCTCCCGGGCGGGTTATCCCCACGCCCTGCCAGTTCAAACAGTGATTGGCCTGCAGCAAGCGGCAGAAATGGCACTCCCCGCAATTCAGATTCGGATCGACCGACACCCGTTCGCCGCCGCGGAACGCGGTGACCGCTTTCCCGACTTCCACGATCCGCCCCGTGAATTCATGGCCGGCGATCACCGGGAACGTGCTTTGATACTCGTTGCGGTAGATGTGCAGATCGGTGCCGCAAATCCCCACCTGGGCCACTTGCACGACGACTTCATCCGGAGCGGGATGCGGATCGGAGACCTGTTCAATGGATATTTTTTGCGGCGCGGGAAAGACGACGGCTTGCATGGATCACTCCTTCGGTCCATCACCCCATGACCGCTTTACGGCATGCCTGCGCGGCACAGAGGTGCGGATCATTCTACGACGATTCGTCCCGGGCCGACGCAGGTCGTCGGGAGCGTAATCGAGCTCTCAAGTTCATCCCCATCCTTGACGCTTTGTACTTAATTCCACCATTCACCGATAAAGTAAAGCGCCGAGTCGCTTTTGGAAAAAACTGCCCCATGCATCAGGAACTGGGGAGGAAAATAGCCGGGAGTAACAGACCGGTCTCCGGTCCCGTCTGGAAGAATAGCATGTGCATCGTATTGTGCGACGCCGTTCACGGCGGAGATGATGTACACTATTTGATCTCCCGTATGCGCCCATGCAGGCAAGCCCTGCGTGTACCCATTGTCTGTCAGCGGGGTCAAATCGGATCCGTCGACATCGATTTTATACAGGTCGTAATTCCCTTGCGCATTGGCATCGTCGATCAAGCGTTCGAAAACGACTTGCTTTCCATCCGGGGACAACCTCGGATCATAATCCCCGAACGGCAAATCGACATCACCCTTTTCACCGGCCCGGGGTGGATCGGTCAATCGACGTGTCCCCGATCCGTCGGAGTTCATAATCCAAATCCGGCTGTTTTGGGTGAACACGATCAAGCCGTTCACCCAGTCAACATCCCCGTCATGATCTCCGGAGTCATATAAAAGAGCCGCATGGCTTCCGTCGGCCTGCATCGTGTAGAGATCCATCGTCGATCCGGGCCAGGAGAGGTAGGCAATCCTCGAACCGTCCGGGGACCATGCAGGGTAGGTATCCAAATAATTATTGGCCGTAAGCCGCTCTACGTCCAGGCCGTCGACGCCCACCGTGAAGATCTCGAGATTACGGAGATCATTCCCACCGACCTTTTGGGAAAAAGCGAATCGGTCCCCGGCGGTGTTTAAATCCAGATTGGTAATTTCATCGGCGGAGCTATACAGAAGGTTGACTTCCTGAGAGGTGAGATCCAGAGAATAAATTCCCCACCGCGCCTCGTGGGGGATGGTCGAGGCGCTTTGCCGGGCAAGGCCGGTTAAATCGCATGCCAAGGACGCGAGAAGAAGCCCACTGAATAGCGCACCAAGATGAAATGGCGATGGTTTTTTCAATATCGTTTCTTTGGCCCCGGCCGCCGGGTTAAGAGCTACGCAACAGGCTCCGGTCCAGAAATCCGATGACCCGCTCCTCGGTTCCTCTTCTCCGGCGGCTGCTCTCTCGCCGGAAGGGGAGAATGGAGTAATGCGCATTCCCGATTGTACTTGAAGGACGGCCATCCCATCCCCCCTCCCTTCCCTCGAATCCTTTGATCAGTTTGAACTATTTTCGCCCTCCCCCCTTCCCGTGATACGGGAAGGGGGGAGGGCGAAGGGTGGGAGGTTAGGACAGGAGACGGGCGAAGCAAGGATCAGGATTTCACGACGTACAGCCGCCGGATCGCTCCTCCCGGCCGGAGGATTTCCCGTTCCAGATGCATACCGATTTTTCTTGCGACCCGTTCGGAGGCGCTGTTGGATGGTTCGATGAGGGAAACCAACCGATCCAATCCGAGGTGTTTAAAGGCATAATTTTTTATGCCTGCGGCAATCTCGGTCGCATATCCTTTTCCCCATGCCGATGCCGCCAGAACATACACCAACTCGATTTCAACCGTCCCGTCGACTTTCTTTTCCAGGAGGCCGCAATGGCCGACGATATTTCCGGTCGCCTTTTCCACCAGCACCCAGAGATCGAATTTCCCGGCCGGGGGATCCTGGGCGTCCTTTTCCAGATCGACCGAAAGGGGGATCCGCTCACGGGGTCCTCCCATGTAGCGCGTGACTTCGGGATCGGTCCACAGGTCGACCAGGGATGGAACGTGCGCCGGCCGAAGCCTTGTCAAAATCAGCCGGTCGGTCTGGAGGATTGTGCCGGATTTATTCATCGGGAATGACTCCGACGCCGGTCATGCCACCTTCACATTTGGATTCTGCTCATACCCGGAGCCCATCCGGCACAATTGGTCCAGCACTGCCGTGAAGAGGTCAAACAGACTCTTCAACCGCTCCTTGTCGGTGATCACTCCCATGGTTTGGAAGTACAGTTCGTCCACGCCCTCCGGGAATGTTTTTTGAAACCAACCTTCATCGTCTTTCACTTCGAAATGGATGTCGGGTTGATTTTGGATCAACTGCCGGATTTCGATGCTGGATAGCAGCCGGTAGACGAGGTCTTCCGAGGAGGATTGAATGATGAACTCATCGTCGAAATAGGCGTCGCCGATTTCGATATCCTGGGTCCCCAGCAGTTTTGCGATCCCGCTGAAGGTCCCCTTTCGGTATATGTTGAAGCGAAATCCGTCCGGGTTCACAAACGGCGCGCGGATCCGGGTGTAGGTGACGGAGGATTTCCCCGTGCTGACCGTGTACGTATCCAGCGTGATCTGCCAATCGCGGTGCGAGAGGGTGACCTTGCTTTCCTTGAAGAAGCCGCCCTGCTGGTAGTCCGCTCCGATTTCCTTGCTGAGCAGGGACCACATTTCATCCTTGCTGGGGCCGAATATAGACCGCAGGATTCCCATGCGTCGCTCCTCTCTGCAGGAGTAAGAATGCCGCGTCCGGCGACGGCGGCATCTTCATCCATGGCATCATTTAATATACGGTTTTGGGACGTATTGGTTAAGCCGGGTGTCCACACCCTGAATATGGTTCACGATCCAATCCATTAAGCTTGCGAACGTATCGTTTACCAGGGCCGGGTCCATGCCCCCGGTTTGCCATTGCGTGTAAAGCTGGCCAAACAGCTTTAAAAAGTCCGCATGGGCCCGTTTATTTTCTTCCGCCGCCGGGCATTGATATTTCTCCATGTACTCTTCTTCGCGTTGGAAATGCCATTGCGCGTAGAATTGCAGGAAATCCAGAA
Organism: uncultured Anaerolineales bacterium; assembly: GCA_964521085.1. GTDB lineage: Bacteria > Chloroflexota > Anaerolineae > Anaerolineales > RBG-16-64-43 > JAFGKK01. The sequence goes on from CAZFPL010000056.1 coordinate 9,545, forward strand.
TCCTCCCGGCTTCCGCGCGTTTGTCGCTTTCCCCGCGCGACATATAACCGTAGAACTCATTGAATCGCGCAAGGATTTCTTTGTGGTGATGGTCGAGATCGGGGACGCCCGTCGACATCCCCTCATGCCAATTCAGCATATCTATCCACCGCAGTCGCCATGAGATCCGGGTCTGGGAGGGACTGCCGGGAATATTCTATCAGAGGATTTTCCGCACAGGGTGCGGGTCTTCCGGAGCAGGGTCACCAAGCGCGGCAGATTCCATCGGCGGTAGGCATGCCCCGGATGTCCCAGCAATCCCGTACGGCGCGGCTTGCCCTGCGGCTAGGAGCCCGAAGGGATTACCGGGAAATGGATCTTAATCGGGTGCGCGAGTCCGACCAAGACCGTAACCGGGATCGCAAACAATACCGGGAAAAACACCGCTGCGGGATACATCCACCACGGCGGTTTCTTCGCGCCGCGTTCCGCTGGCAGCGTATAAGCCGGCAGATAGATCATCAACCCATAGACGAAAATCCACAGAGCGAATTCCGCAAACGCCTGCAGCCCGCCGAAACTTGCCTCGGCGGTCAACCCGGTGAGTCCGAACAGCAGAAAAACCGCGTTCGGGCTGAACTCGTAGCGCTGCAGGAGGAAAGCCCAGCCGATGAACATCGGGATGAACACCACGACGCTGTGCAGGCATACGACGTCGAAATAATTTCCGGAGGCCGTGATGTAGGCCGATCCGTACGGGACTCCAAAGAGCGGCGCCAGATTCGTCATCGTCGTCGTAATGACTTCTTCGAGAAGCGCCAAGGCCGTGGCGCCAACCACGAATTTAATACGCCAGTCGATCCGGATAGCCCGCCCAAACGAGCGCACGGGATCCCGGAGAAGCCGCTGAGCCGTTCCGCCCAGCACGACCCAAAACAGCACCAGCCCGGATCCCATCAACATCACCGCGCGGGTGTTGGGCGGGGCGCCGAAAAGCGCGATGGCGGCTATGGCGCTGGTGGAGAGGATCAGCCAGACTCCGACCGCCGCAATGAGGCATCCGGACTTGGAATAGCTTTTCATATACGGATTATTCCTATTTGCGGAATTTCCAGCGCGGGAGGAAGCGGCCGGTGGAGGCCATGTAGCGGCCGTATTCCTCTGGCGCCGCACCCAGCAGGAATTCCTCTTCCGAGATCGCCTGCCGGCGGATCGCTGCCCAGCCGAGGATACCCAGCAGGGGAATCCAAACGCCGGTGAACAGAAATAGGATGATGTTCAGCGCCGACTCCGAGGCGTAGCGCGGATGCCGGATGATCGCGTAAGGGCCTTGCATGGCGAGGAGGAGGTGTCCTTTCCGTTTACGGAAGAAGGGGGTGTAGGCTGGGTTGAAGACCAAAACGACCAATCCCCACACTCCGTTCAATATGAAAAGGACGGCGCCGGCGATGCGGACTTCGACCGGCAAAGGGATTCGTATGCTTTCGAGGAATCCTCCCGGGTCCGGCCGGGCGGCGGCGAAAAGGAACATCCCCATCGTAACGATGTTCGCCAGAAACACCGCAAGAGCTCCTGCGGCGATCCACGGCGGCCGCCGGCGGGATGGCGAAGGAGGATCCTGTGGTTGCGCAATGATCGCCGCCCGTTTCGAAAAGGCGCGCCGGGCGAAGGGCAGCGTCATCAACCAGAGTAGTAATAGTCCGCCATAAGTGATGAGAATTACCGCTGCGACCGTCGAAGGTTTCAAATCATCCAGCATGCAGAACCAATTCCGCCGCTTTTCTCCTTCCGCCTCGCTTCTTGATTTCACGGCTGTATTTTTTCAGGTTGGCCGGAACACTTTTCTTTTCCAGAAGATCCGCGCAGGCGGAGCGGAGTGTTTCGGCGGTAAATTCCTCGTTCCTCAGGTTGAAGGCGCAGCCGATGGCGGCGGCCTTTTTGGCGTTGTAATAACGCTCGAAGTGTTTGCCCGGGAAGATCAGCGCCGGAACTTCCGACTCGATGCATTGGAGGGTGGTATTCTGTCCTCCATGGTGTATAGCGATATCCGCCTGTTTCAATACTTGATCGGAGGGAAGATAGCGGAAGAATTGAACGTTCCCGATGCGATACTCGCCCTTCTTTTCGAAAAACGGGTGGCCGGCTCCGGCCAGGAAGACGTCGAAATCCGATTCCGCGAAGGCTTCGGCCAATGTTTTTTCAGCCTGTTGTGCCGTGATCTGCCCGATGCTCAGGTACACGTACACGAGAGGGCGTTTCTTTTTCCATGTCCAAGGCTGTTTTGAAAATTTCTCGGGAACCAGGCTGCCGATGAAATGATTCTTGCCGCCTTCCGAAACATCTTCCATGGCGGGGATGGAAGGGATCAACCGCTCCGCCCAGCCGTATCCCCCGAAGAAGTCAAGGATGTTTCCGACCCCCGGCAAATTCAGGCGCCGAAGAAGACGGTTGTAGTTCCGGCGCAAACTTCTATCCCGGTGGGGTGTATTATAGAAAAGCTCGCAATAATAGGAAGGATCGCCGGTGGAACTGAAGGTCGAGAAGATAGGAATCCCATGCGCCCGCGCGGCAACCGGCGCCACCAGGTCGAATTCGCTTGCGATGGCGTCCGGGTGGAAGGATCGGATGACCTCTTCCCATTCCCGGAAGGATTGCTCGACATAGGTTTTGGTAAACACCCCCTTCATTCGGATGACGCTTTCCAGATCCTTGATCGGCGGAACCGTTCCGTCCCATTCCCCTTGGATCCGGTTCAAGGCTTCCCAAACCCAGTTTGGAACACCGAACATGGGCGGTTTATATCCCGTCACATAATCGTAACCGTGCTGGACGACATGCTCCGCTTCGGCCCCGGCCGCGCGGAAAAGGATTTCCGTTTTCGGCGCAAGCCTACGGACTTCGTCGGCGATCGCGATCATCCGCGTGACTGTGCCGAGGGCTTCCACGGCATTGATGCCCACGGAAAAAACGATGCGTTTCATATAGCCTCTGGAAACAGGATTAAAATTTTTCCCAGTGCAGTACTTCGGGGAGCGGCTTTTTCTCCTTGACCGGCGATTCCGCCGGAACGCCGAGCGGAACAAGCGCCAGGATCCGCTTCCCCTCCGGGACTCCCAGAAGCGTTTTGTATTGAGCCTCGCGCGGCAGCGCGTTCCCCTCCACCCAGCATCCCCCGTACCCAAGTGCGGTGCATGCCAGGAGCATGTTTTGAATCGCGGCCGCGCCGTCCTCCACCCACCAGCGGCTTTGCGGATCCATGAACACTGCGATCACGGCCGGCGCCTGCTCGATCCACGCACCCGCTTCTTTGAACTGCGCTATCGTATCCGGGTTGGTTACGACGATGAAATCCCACGGCTGTTTGTTGCTTCCCGTTGCCGCCAGACGCCCCGCGTCAACGATCGTTTCCAGATCGCCCTTGGGAATCTGCGTCGGGGCGAATTTTCGGATGCTTCTTCTTTTGCGGATGGCTTCCAAGGCGTCCATGGCTCATCCTCCTGTGGGCACAACGTGGATTTAGCGGCCGGGATTTTCGCGCCGATGGGATCGGCGCGGCTTACTTTTCCATCCAATACAGCGTCCGCGCGCTTTCCGGAATCGAAACCGATTCTTCTATTCGGTACACCTTCCGGAAAGCCGCTTCGAATTTCTCGCGCGTGTAATCCGTGAAGATATCCTTGCGCGTCGAAAGCAGCCTGCGAACCTGGGAATCCTCCTTGGGGATGAATTCCACGATGAGTCGCGGACCGCACAGCGCGAGGAAATCCGCGATTCGGTCCAGCGGCAGGTTGTTGCCGATCGCCAGGTGGTGGACGACCGCCAGCGCCAGGATCGCGTCGGCCGGCCCGCGTTCGAGGAAACTTTCCCGCTCGCGGTTGATCCATCCGATGGCGGGCGAGGGATTGGTGAGGTCGAGGACCAGCGGCAGAAGGCGCGTCTCCTTTCGCGATTTTGTCTCGAGATAGTTCCGCTCCACGGCCCCGTAATCGTTGTCGAAGCAGATGGCATAGTTCCCTTTTTCGGCGGCGATGCGGCTGAAGACGCCGGTGTTCCCGCCCAGATCCCAGACCGTTCCCGGATTCATGCGGCCGAGAAATTTCCCCGTGAGTTCCTGCTTCGCCCGGAAGGAAGTTTCGGTGTAGTTGTTCTCCTCGTAATATTCCACCCATTCCGTTCCGGCCGCTTTCCATTCCAGTTTCCGGACCGTATCCTGCAGCGATTCGATCAGCCCCAGCAGCGCCGTCTGGTTCACCCGCTTCCGGGGATTATTTCCTCCCGCGGAGGGCGCCGCTTTTTCCTGCATGCCCGCATGCACATGAAGGTGAAGCGTGAGGCCGGGAGAAAAACGCGTCCGCATCGGAAGGAGTTTCGCGGCCAGGGTCAGGGGGATGCCGTCGATGTACACCCGCATCAGTTGGTTCAACCGCACGTCGGTATGCGCCATCAAGGCGAGCGGGGCCAGGAAGTGCTGGCAGAATTGACGGTATGCGACCCACGGTTCTCCTTCGACATAATGATCGAAGGAAAGGGTGTCGATGAGGACCGGTTTGCCTTCTCGGTATTGGATGTTGTACGCGGAAGCATCCTTCAGCAGCATCCCGTGCCGGAGCGCCGCTTTTGCGATTTTCAGAGTCAGCAGCGCCGCATCTTTGAGCTGGCTGAAGCACCACTCGTAGGGATAGGAAATATTTCGGACCGGATCGGGCTGAATGACCTTGTAGGCGACGGCGGGGATGAGCGGCGCGGTATTGGATTCTTGGTGGGGGATCAGCCAGCCTTTATCTGTTAAAAACTTGTAGAGGCCGGACGATAGCAGGGTGTCGTATTGCGGTTGGTAGATCCGGTTGATCTGCCGGAACAGCTGGTGGTCTTTCCAAAACAGGAATCCGCTGGGATCCCGGAAAGATGACGGATGATCCTCGTCATTCATCGTCGGTTTTTCCGCTGTCCTGCCCGGGATCGGCCGGCTTTCGTCCCAGCAGCCGGGAGAAGAAGGCGGCTATTTTCTTCCGGAACATTCCCAGGACGAACAACAGGCTCATTCCGGCGGCGATGAGGATCTGAAGAAGATAACTCCCGGTGCCGGGATCCAGATAACGAAAGCCGCTCAGGGGCGGGAAAGCCATCAGAGAAGAAATGGATGCGATCATGGGTTTCTCCTGGTCAGACGGTTAATGAATTGTACACTTTCCCGGGAGGGTGCACCGCATCCCGGGACACCGAATCCCGGTGCCTCTGAAACCCGCAAGCGGATCACTCCAGCGACGACACGTCGAAGCCGTAGGCTCGGAGATGCTCCACCATGACGGCGCGGACCGCATTCTTGTCCGGCAGATCGGCCGCCGGACACGGCGCTGTGTGATCGAATACGGCCAGCTCTGAATAATAATTGATATTCAGTTCCAGCCTGGCCATCTTCTGGCAGATCACCACCTGCAGATAACCGAACTGGAAGAAGGGCGGCCGGGAGATGGTGGGGTCGATCGAGCACCACCAGTCGGGCGGGGCGCAATAAATTTTGCTCTGGAGCACGCCGGCGCTGATGATCGGCCGCAGGGCGGGCGGTTCACCCTTGAGCAGGGATTGCCCGGACATCCAGGCCGGCTGAGCCAGGCCGAGGTAGTCGAGAAGCGTGGGGGCGATGTCGAGATTTTGGGTGTTGTTGCGGATCCTCCCGGCATACTCCCCGCCGGGGAAATGCAAGAGCAGCGGGATCCGGTCGTTTGTTTTCCAGCCGTCGACGTGGTCCGAATATACGATCAGCACCGTATTGTCCCACAGCCCCGATGCTTTTAAATACTCGACGAACTCGCCGACATACGAGTCGAAGTCGAGGATGGCGTCGTCGAAGAAATCCCGCATCCAATCCTTGTCCTGGATTTCCGCGGACGAGAATACGCGGGTGCGGGGGTAGAACATCGGCCCGTGGGTGTCCATGAGGTGAACATGGATGAACACCGGGCTTTCGGCCGATCGCAGGGTGCGGGTCAGCCGCCCCATGCGCGCCTTGTCGGTCATTTTCGTCATCCTGTTCGGATCGACCGCTTGGATCACTTCGCGGTACGGATCAGGCATCTCGCGGATGAAAAAAATGTGAAGCAGCCGGTCGAAGACCCGCTCCGACAGCTGCGGCAGAAAATATCCGGCGTCCTCCCAATGGAACTTCCGGGCGAGGGGGAAAATCCCCTCCTCGTCTAGCGAGCGGCCGTTCACCTCGTCGAAACCTTCCTGCATATTAACGTCGTAAGCGTCGATGTAATACGGGAAGGCGATTTGCACCGTAGTGTAGCCGGCGCGCTGCAGGATGCCCGGCAGGTGTTCGTAGGCATCTTGGCCCTGGAGAATATTGGGCGAATAGAGCAGACGGGTTACGGCGGGATACTTGCCGGTCAGGAGCGAGAACTCCGAGCCGGTGGTGTGGGAAGCGTTGGTAAAGTTGTTCTCCGCCACCAACCCGCTTTCCGCCAACTGGTCGAGGGTAGGCGTGGTCTTCCGGTAGTATCCATACAAGGACATCCACTTGGAATCCAACCCTTCCCCGGCGAGGAGGACGATGTGCGGCAGGCGCTCGGCGGCCGCGGTTGATTCTCCGGCGACGGCGGTGGACGTGAAGATGCGGATCAATCCGATGGCGATAGACAGCGCAGCCATCGCCAATCCCGCACCCAATCCAATGGAGGCGGACGATAAACGGATGCGGCGCGAACGGGAGAGGGCGGCTTCACGTTTGGCGTGAACGGGTGCCTGGATATTCGCACTGATCAGCACCTGCCGGTACCAGAGAATCAGGAGGATAACTGAGAGACCGGCGTATCCGGCCCGCAGGGCGCCCTGGCTGGTCACGATTCCGAAGTGGAAAACCGTATAAGTGAAATTGTCGATCAGCAGCAGGGTTAGCGCGGCGGCTGTCAGCACCGGGATCAGGACCGCGAGGAGTTGGAACACCTGTCCGCGCCGGGTCGGGCCGGGGATCAGACCGAGGATCCGCAGTACGGCGAAGGGCGCCAGCGCGAGTGCGGCCAGGACAAGGCCGGTCAGCAGGAACACCTCCAATTTTTTCCCGAGTGGAAGCGCATCCATGAAGGAGGTTCTGGTTGCGAAGAACAGCCACTCCATGAAGGCGTAGGCATAGGCCGCGAGGAAGGTTTGGGTAAAAAGCGATCGCCAGGATAATTGGAGGTGGAAGGATTTAGGCATCGAGTACTCTCTTTAAAAAAGAAAAATAGTGTCTGACCAGCCCCAGGATCTCGGTGGGCGGATTTCACGGTTGCCCTCTCCGGATGGAGTCCAATGATAATTCACCTCCTCTGCAAAATGCGTTTTTCTCAGCGAAATCCCAGCATACGGAATTGGCCGCACAAAGGGCCTTGACGGATTCGGCGCTGTTTCCGGATGCTTTTATAAATTCCTGGCCCAAAAAACCATCAATGGAGAGAACGTCAGCTCGTCCTTCCACGGGCGCGAGGGCTCGTTCGGGAAGGGCGGCGTGGCGGGATCCGCCAGTGGATACTCGATCGAGCGGATGCGGAAGCCGGCCTGCTCGATGCAGCGGGCGAGAATTTCCCGCGACCAAAAGCGGTCTTTTTCCCAGACGATGTTGGAAACCGTGGATTGGCTCTTGACATAGTTGTCGCGCCTGCCTTTATTCTCCGGGAACGGGGCGTAGGTGAATGCCGTGTACTCTTCGCAGGTGATCGCGTCATTGTCGCACACGGCGGCGAACCAGCCGCCCTTCCGGGTGATGCGGCCGATTTCGCTTACGGCGTTTTGGAGTTGTTCCTCGGTCTGCATTTCCTGCAAAACCATCGTCGTGGTGACGGCGTCGGCGATTCCGTCCTCCAGCGGGATGACTTCCCGCCCGTTCTCGCGGGCAATCTGCTTGTACGTAAAATTCACATCGGGAAGGCCGGCTTTCGATTCCGCAGTTACCTTTTCAGCCTGCGCGACCATATCCGCGGAGATGTCCACGCCGATCGCCGTCCCTTTCGGGCGGACGCAAAGAGATGCGGCGCGAGTCGACTTGCCGGCCCCGCATCCGAAATCCACCAGCGTGCGGATATTTTCCCGCATGGGCTGCAGCTTTTCCCAGACCGCCTGCGCGGAAAGGAGATACGTCCCGACCAATCCGATGCGCGCGTATTCCGCCGCGCTTTGATGCGTGAAATCAACCCTGTTCAAAGGTGTCATTTTTTTCTCGATATGGAATTCTTTCTACTTCAGCTCGGACGTGCAGTTCGGGCAGCGGGTGGCTTTGATCGGAATGCTGGAGATGCAGTACGGGCATTCCTTGGCCGTCGGGGCAGGCTTTTCCGCGGGCTTCAGCCGCTGCAGGCGGTTGGCCAGCCTGATGATCAGGAATATGGCCGCCGCGACGATCACGAAGTTGATGATGGTGTTGATGAACAGGCCGTAGTTGAGCGTCGGCGCGCCCGCCGCCTGGGCTTCGGCCAGCGAGGCGTACGGGGTGTTGGACATGTTAATGTACAGGTTGTTGAAATCGACTTTCCCGAGGATCAATCCCAACGGCGGCATCAGGATGTCGGTGACCAGCGAGTTGATGACCTTCCCGAACGCGCCGCCGATGATCACCGCTACGGCCAGATCCAGGACGTTTCCGCGCATGATGAAATCTTTGAATTCCTTGAGCATGGTCGTGTCTCCTTTCGGAAGTGTTTTCTCACAGAGATCGCAAGGACGGGAAATGGAATCTTCCTTGCACAACGCACGTTGACGACGATTTTATCAGAGGGATCGGCCGGAGTTCATTTCCCGGAGGTAAACACAAGGATCAGCAGCACCGCAGAGCAGACCTGCGCGCGCAGGGTGACTCCGGATATCAGGAAACCGCTTTTCCACGTGGCGGGAAGGATTACGTTGCCTTCAACTTTAAAACCTTTGATGGTTTCTTTCAATTGCCAAGCCAGATATCCGAAAAAAACCACTTGTACCACGCCCCCCCGTCCAGGATCCGCAGGAATTGTTGACGGTCGCCAAGGACCAGATTGTGAGGAAAAATCCTCCGGCAACCCAATGCCACACCGCCGTCCAAGCCATGCCCATGCGGTTCCAATTTATGGATGACAGCACTAGCCCGGTGGGATACCCGGTGATGAGTGAGAGGAGGAATATCTGGCGCGGGGAATACAATGTTGTGGAGGCCGCAAGGATTTTGTCGGGTTTCCTGGGCCCGGCCGCACTCATCGGCTTGTGGCAGGAGGGGCAGACCCCTGACACTGACGGGATCACTCTCTGCTCGCAATATGCGCATTCGACCACGGCGCGGGTTTTCCGATTTTTCATTACAGAGAGTTTGTTGGATTTGGGCATGGGCTTTCTCGTATGGGGATCCTTTCTCCTCTGACGGAAGATGATGAATATCGCTCAGGAACCCGTCTGAAAAAGTGATTCCTGTAGGTCTGCTCACCATTCGATGTCGTTCAAGGAATAAGGATCCTCATAGAGAGCGTTGGATATCAAAAATCCGGCGAAAAAAGACACCACGTTGGCTAGGAAAGACAACTTGAACGCCTGGCGCAAGGGCATTCGAAAAATGAGTTTGTATGCGATTGCCTCGACCGCTACCACCAAGAATTCCAAAATCGGGACATCCACACAATATAAGTTTAGGTAATACCGCATCGGAAGGGATTTAATGATGAACAGCAGTGTGGGAAAAGAGACTAAATTCAACACCGCGACCACCAGAAAGATTTTTCCGACGCGGAATTTTTGACCCGCCAGAACATTACTGCCCAACCTGAGGATCACGACAAACTCGATTCCAACGGTCATCAGAAGCATGAGGAAAATGTTCTTCAGGAAAAAATTCAAGAAGATGTCAGTGGGAAGTGGAACGGGATTGGCTTTTACGACCTGGAGCGGAAGAAGCAGAAAACCCAGCGCGGCCAACAAAGGATATCCGCTTTTCCGGAAAACGGCTGGTATTTGGCGGATCCGTTTTTCCCCTACGGGAATATGCATATCATCCTCCTTTTGGACGCGCATCAATCCTGTTTTCGAAGCACAAGCGCCGGGATCAACCCCGGCGCGGCCGATGCGAAGGCAATCCAGGCCACCTCCGTAGTTGCGCGAGTCGCCGTCCGCAGGCCGTCTTCGGCTCATGCCGCCTTGAACTATTGTACCGCTGAGACCACATGACGTTGTCAGGAATGGTTCCATGGAGGTATGGCCCCCTGCAAATGCCGCCGCTTTCCGGCCTTGTTCCAAACCGTCACCCCGCCGTTGCCTATCACTTCCATAGTTCCATGCTTTACAAAGAGCGCGGTATTCGTCTCGATCCCGACGGTGGTCAGCCCGCGGCCGGCCAGGAGATGCAGGAGCGTGGAAATCCATGCCGGGAATTCATCGAAGTGGGGGATCACCATCGCGCCCGGAAGCAACCCGAATCCGGACATG
>CAZFPL010000057.1:0-19702 GCA_964521085.1 uncultured Anaerolineales bacterium
CTTGGGGGTTGCGCTCTGTGATACCGCGCGGCTTGCCGCGCGGTCGTTCATTGTATTCCGGATGAGAAAATCGACCATCGACAATCGACCATCGCCGATGGTTGGTTAAAAATGGTTTATACCTCATTGGGCGTGCAACGGAACATGAACGATTATCGGCCATGGTCGATGGTCCATGGTCGGGTCTTTCACTCCACCGTCACGCTCTTGGCCAGATTACGCGGCTGGTCGACGTCGCAGCCGCGCAGGACCGCGATGTGATATGCCAGGAGTTGCAGCGGAATGACCGTCAGCACCGGGTTGAGCATCCACGATATTTCCGGGATCGGGATCGTATAATCCACCATGGAGGGGATGCGGCTGTCGCCGTCGGTGCAGACAGCGATCACAGTTCCGCCGCGGGTTTTGGCTTGTTCGATCTGGCTGAGCATCTTCTCGTACCACGGGTCGCGCGGTGCGAGCGCGATCACCGGCATGGTTTTATCCACCAGTGCGATCGGCCCGTGCTTCATCTCGCCGGCGGGGTAGGCTTCGGCATGGATGTACGAGATTTCCTTCAGCTTGAGCGCGCCTTCGTAGGCGATCGGCATATTGCTTCCGCGGCCGAGGTACAGGCAGTGGGTCATGTCTTTCAAGGCTGCGGCGACTTTGGCCACGGATTGTTCCCGCGCCAGGCATTCCCCGGCCAGGCCGGGCAGGCGGCGCAGCTCGGCCACCCTCCGTTTGCGCTCATCCTCCGGCAGTGTGCCGCGCAGATGGCCGAGGAGGATCGCCAGCATGAACAGATCCACCAGCGGGGCGGTGAACGCCTTGGTGGATGCCACCCCGATTTCCGGACCGGTCTGCATGGAAAGGGACCCGTCGGCGATGCGCATGGCCTGCGATCCGACGACGTTGACGATGCTCCACAGCACGGCTCCCTTGCGCCGCGCTTCCTCCATCGCTGCGAGGGTGTCCACCGTCTCGCCGGATTGCGAAATCGCGATCACCGCGGTGTGGTCATCGATGATCGGATCGCGGTATCGGAATTCGGATGCGATTTCCAATTCCGCCGGGATGCGCGCCAGGCGTTCGATCAGGATGCGGCCGACCATCCCGGCATGGGCCGCCGTCCCGCATCCGATGAGGACCACGCGATTGAGCCGCCGGGCCAGGGAAGGCGTAAGGTTCAGAGTCGGGAGGAAGATCTCGCCGCGTTCGAAATCCACCCGCCCGGCCATGGTATCCCCCAGCGAGCGCACCTGCTCGTGGATTTCTTTCTGCATGAAGTGCGTATAGTTCCCCTTTTCGGCGGCGGCGGCGTCCCAGGTGACGGTCTGGACGGGAATTTCGACCGGCTTGCCCTCCAGGGTCTGGACGGAAAATCCGGTCCGGGTGATAAGCGCGATCTGTCCCGAATCGAGGAACGCCATCCGCCGGGTGTGATCGAGAAGCGCCGGCATGTCGGAGGCAACGAACATTTCGCCTTCGCCCACGCCGACCGTCACGCCGCCGGCGTTCCCCAGACGCGCGGCTACGATGTTTTCCGGTTCGCGGGAGGAAATCACCACGATGCCGTGCGCGCCGCGCAGCCGGGCCACGGCGCGGCGGACCGCCTCGAACAGCGGCGTTTCCTTCCCCGCATACAATTCGATCAGCTGGGCGATGACTTCGGTGTCCGTGTCGGAACGGAATCGGACGCCTTCGGCGGTCAGTTCTTCTTTTAATTCGAGGAAGTTCTCGACTATCCCGTTGTGCACCACGACGATATCCCCTGAACTGCTGGCGTGGGGGTGGGCGTTGCGTTCGCTGGGTTCGCCGTGAGTCGCCCAGCGGGTGTGTCCGATCCCCGCATGTCCGTGGACCGGGCGGGCCTGCACGGCGCGGATCAGATTGGAGAGTTTTCCGGCACTGCGGCGCAGAACGATTTTTCCATCCTGCAAGACGGCGATGCCGGCCGAATCATATCCGCGGTACTCCAGACGCTTCAGGCCTTCGAGCAGTATCGGTGCCGTGTCCCGCGGGCCGATGTAAGCGACGATTCCACACATGAAGATAAACCTCCCAAAGTTGAATCCACCGCCGCCGGTCATCGCCCGTCCGGGAATCCGGGAATGCAGTCCATCACGACGCAATGCGTCCGGCATGGATGCCGGGCGGCCGATGGTAGGCCGACGGCGGGTAAATAAATTCTTGGATTAGTTGTCGCCACATCGCCGGTGTTCTTCGTCCCGGTCGCCCAGGGGTTTTTTCCGGCAATTATGCGGGATGGATCCCGCGATTATGGGGGAAGAGTGCGGGCAGTGGCGTGCCCGGAGGGTATCCGCTGATCCTTCGATTTTCTCCCGGAACGTGCGCCCGGGATTAACCCGGCGGCGAAGCCGGGAGCCCTCACCTCGTCAACCGGCGGATTGCCGGTCCATGCGCTGTTCTTCCCGAAAACCTATTCGCCTCCTTTCCGGACAAGGTTAAAAATTTTACCACGGATGAACGCTGGGTCTCCCCGGGGAGGATCCGGCGCGACTGGGGAAATCCGTTGGATTGTTTTTCCCCCGGTCCAAGTTGTTTGGGATTGCAAGAATCCCGGCCTGCATGAAGAAACATGATTTGGCGGGATTCGCCGTTTTGCCCGTCTTTTACAGGTTTTTTTATCCCCTCCTTACGGTATTCCAGGGAAGGGGACGATACATTTATCGTTGATTTTGTTGCGTCGCAACAATTCTGAACTCCCATAACCCCCTGTGAACCGTTCCCGAGGGGGGCTAGGTGTTTATGTCGATTCCTCTGCGGCTTTTAATCGTGGAAGATTCCCCGGACGACGCGGAACTGCTGTTGCGTGAATTGCGCGGTTCCGGGTACGAGGTGGAGGCCACCCGGGTGGAGGATGAGGAGCATTTCCTGAATGCCCTCCGCAAGCGGCCGCAGATCATCCTCATGGATTTCCGTCTCCCCGAATTCGACGCCTTGCGCGGCCTCTCGATCCTCCGCGACCGCTCCCTCGACATTCCCTGTATTGTGATCAGCGGAATCCTGAACGATGAAACGGCGGTGGAGTGTATCCGCCAGGGGGCCGCCGATTATCTTCTGAAGGACCGGCTGGCCCGGCTGGGCGCGGCCGTGGAGCGCGCCGTCCGCGAAAAGGAAGTGAAAGCCGACCAACACCGGACGGAGTTGGCGCTGCATGAAAGCGAGGCGCTATTCCTGCGGTTGACGGAAAACGCTCAGGACATCGTCCTCCGATACCGGCTGGGGAACGAGCCGCGGTTCCTGTATGTTAATCCGTCGGTCCAATCGATCACCGGTTTCTCCCCGGAGGATTTTTATTCCGATCCCCAGCTTTGGGGGGCGCGGGTATCCATCGACGGGCAGGAACCGGCTGCGGCGGAAAAGGGGGATCCCACCGGGATCGCCTTGCTGCAATACGGCCCCAAGATCCGCTTTCTGCGCAAGGACGGAACCACGAAGTGGCTGGAGCAGCGCGTGGTGTCGGTGCGGAATGGATCGGGAGAATCGGAGACCGTGGAAGGCATTGTCCGCGACGTCACGGAGAGTGAACAGCGCGAGCGCGAATTAAAGGCCATCACCTCCGTGGCAAACGCCATGCGGTCCGCGCCGACCCGCAGCGATATCTACCCCATCCTGTTGCAGCAATTGAAGGATTTGCTCAAAGCCGACGGCGTCGCTCTGGCCATGAAGGACGTAGCCAACGACGATATGATCGTCGAGCTGGCGCTCGGAGTCTGGGCCGACCGGACCGGCAAACGGATCGGCCACGCCATTGCGAACGACGGGGGAATTGCCCAGCCCGTGCGGGATGCCCGCGGAATGATGAACGGACTGGCCGATGTAGTGTGCGTCCCGATGATCGCCCAGGGGCAAACCATCGGCGTGCTGTGGGCGGGTTGCAACACCGAAATCAGCGACGAGGAACTGCGCATTCTCTCGGCGGTCGCCGATATCGCGGCCAATGCGCTGCGCCGTGCGGCGTTGCACGAACAAACCCAGCGCCGCTTGCAGCACATCACCGCTCTGCGGGCGATCGATATGGCGATCACCTCCAGCCTGGATTTGCGCGTCACCTTGAATTTCTTTCTTGATCAGGTGACCATCCGTCTGGGAATCCACGCCGCATCGGTCCTGCTCCTGGATCCCCGCACCCAGATCCTGCAGTTCACCGCCGGGAGGGGATTCCACACCCAGGCGTTGCATCACACGAAACTGAGACTCGGCGAGGGGGTGGCCGGGCGCGCGGCGCTGGAGCGGCGGATGATCAGCATCCCGGACTTGACGAAATCCTCCGAAGGATTCCGGCGCGCGCCGCTTCTGACGGAGGAAGGATTCGTATCGTACTTCGCGGCGCCGCTGGTGGCGAAGGGGCAGGTGAAGGGCGTGCTTGAGATTTTCCACCGGGCGCCGCTCGAACCCGACACCGAGTGGCTGGAATTCCTCGACACGCTGGCGGTCCAGGCCGCCATCGCCATCGATAACGCGGGCCTTTTCGAGGGCTTGCAGCGCTCCAACCTGGAACTCGCCATGGCGTACGACGCCACTATCGAAGGCTGGTCCAGGGCGCTCGATATGCGCGACCGGGAGACCGAGGGCCACACGATCCGGGTGACCGACATGACCCTGCGGCTGGCGCGGATCATGGGCGTGGGTGAGGAGGAGCTGGTCCATATGCGGCGCGGAGCCCTGTTGCATGATATCGGAAAGATGGGTATTCCCGACAACATCCTGCTCAAACCGGGGCCGCTGACGGACGAAGAATGGGTGGTGATGCGCCGCCATCCGGAATACGCGTACGATTTGCTGTCTCTGGTGAACTACCTGCGTCCGGCGCTGCTGATCCCGTATTGCCATCACGAGAAATGGGACGGCACGGGATACCCGCGCGGATTGCGGGAGGAAGCCATTCCGCTGGCGGCGCGGTTGTTCGCCGTCGTTGACGTATGGGATGCGTTGCGGTCGGAACGCCCTTACCGGCAGGCATGGCCGGTCGAAAAGGTCCGGGCCCACCTGATGGACCAGTCGGGCAAACATTTCGACCCGCAGATATTATTGTTATTTATGAAAATGATGGATCAGGATGAATCTGCCAGCTCTTCGACGGAGAGACCAAATTAACGGGGTATCCCGAGTGTTTTTTGAACGACCGCGAGAATCCGCTCCTTCTCGACGGGCTTGACAATGTAATCCTTCGCACCGGCGCGGATCGCCTGCAAGACAAGCGCTTCCTGTCCCATGGAACACAGCATCACAACCTTCGCCTCCGGTTTGAGCGCCAGGATTTCTTTCAGGGCCGCCAGGCCGTCCTTTTCCGGCATGGAAAGATCCAATAAAACGACATCCGGTTTTTCGGCTTGGAATAATTCCACGGCCTTCGCGCCATTGTCGGCTTCCACAACGGAAAAACCTTCCACCGCGAGGGTCCGGGCCGTCCGCACCCGAAGGAATTCGGCGTCATCCGCAATTAAAATTTTTGGCATCCGATCTCTCCTTCCACTAGGAGCGATCTCCGCTTGCCCGGACCCCCCATCGGGGCTTCTTCCGGGTTGTTGTTCCCTTGCTCACGCACGATTCTATCGCATCCCGGGGAAAAATGCTTACGGGAAATCCCGGCGGGAAGGGCGCGGTCTGGATCGGACAGGCGCAGGACCGGGAAGGTGCAAAGCGTCGTAAATCCATCGTGAACGAAAGGGGAAGGAAGTGATTTTCCATCCGGAGATTCTTCGCGGAATGTGTATTAATTGTCTTTTTATTTCCCCCGAATATTCTTTTTGGCATACTTGTGCAAAATGCTGCAACGATGGACGATCGGAGAGTGTGTATTGGATCGCAAGATGGAATTCCCCCCTGTGAATAAGCCGCGCCGCGCCGTCGGCGCGGCAACGCCGCACGAGTTGGTGGGGATGGCGTACGATCTGGCGATCATGGCCTGCCGCCGGGGCGAAGTGGCCCGCTCGGAAAAAGCCATTCTCCTGCTGCGGGAGGTGATGCGTTCGGCCGGACCCGAGGATTCAACGGATTTGATGAAATTCTATGATTGGTGTTTGGACCGGATCCGTCAGGGGGAGTTTGACGCGGCTGCACAAACGCTTGCGGATCTTCGGGTCGCGTGGGAGGAAGCAGAACGGCGTTTCCCCGCATGATTTCTTCCCGGATGGGGGGAGGATCGGCTGCCCGCCGGCGCTGCGAATGAGATTATCCCGCTTTCGCGGGATGATGAATACCCCGCAGCTTGCTGCGCAGTTCTTGGGGGTTGCGATCTGTGATACCGCGCGGCTTGCCGCGCGGAGGTTCATTCGGCCGGGGGCGAAGGTTCCACGTTCTCCTGTTCTTCCGATAACAAATCCCGCAATCCTTTCAGGGCGGACGGCTCCGGAGCGGAAGCCAGCTTCTCGGCCAGCCGGTTTTGCTGCTGGATGACGTCGAGAAGTTCGCTGCGCAAAATGGCCACTTCCCGGGGTGCATCGATGCCCAGTTTTACTTTTTCCCCCTCCACGCCGAGCACCGTGATAATAATATTCCCGCCAATGACGACACTTTCCTCGGTACGCCGCGTTAAAACCAGCACAGTACACCTCCCTGTCTCCCGTGGTTCCCTCGAACACCATTATAAGACAATGTGGAAGAATTATTTCGGACCGGGGCAGGAACCCGGGGAGGATGTGCGGGAGGAAGCCGGCGCGGAGAACAACCGGGGGAAGGGCGAGACGAAAGCGCCCGATTTCTAGAGGGGTTTTTCGCCCAGGAGCAGGCTCGCGAGGAGCGGGATTTCTCCGGCATGCAAATCGCCCTGGATCCGCGGACCGTGCGAGAGGAAGGCAATCGGCAACTGGCTGTGATGGAGGAAATTAAATAATTCTCCAAGGGAACGGGTTTCATCCAGCCGGGTGACGACCACGCCTCCGATTCCCAGGTGGGAGAATGCGGTGTACATATCCTGAAGATCGGATTCCTTCCCGGTGGCCGGCGCCACCCAGAGGATGTGGCGATCCGGAATTTCCGCCGCGAAGGAATCCAGTTCGTTAAGTTCCTCCGGGCGATACGGATTGCAGCCGGGCGTATCCACGAGGATAAGCTCGGAATCGGAATCCCAGTGCAGGAGGGAAGGCAGTTCTTCGGGCCGGTACGCCAGATGCAGCGGGATGCCCAGGGGGGCGGTGAAGGCTTGGGCTTTTGCGATCGCTCCCGCGCGGGTTGCATCGGAGGAAATCCAGCGAATCTGTTTTCCAAGCGCCTTCATGGCATAGGATGCTATTTTCGCGCAGGCGCTGGTTTTCCCGCAACCGCTTGAACCGACCAGGAAGATCACTTTTCGACGGATCAAGCAGGCACCCCCATCGGATCGCAGCCGGCGGATTATCTCCTGGCGGACGAGTTCCCGAGTCAGGCTTTCGTCACCCAGAATCCTGGCATTCGTACTCTCCATGATGGATTGCATGGCTTGGGAAAGCCATTTGGATTCCACGCCCTGGTCCTGCAGGCGTTCCTGAAGGGCCGCCAGGGAGGCAGGTAGATTTAAACCGAGGGGAGGAGTTGATTGATCCATATCCTCCATGCCGGATGAAAGCGCTGTTTTCGGGGCTTCGCCGCCAGATGGAGTATCCGCAATCCGTCCGGAGGAAGGGCTTTGTTCCGCCCCTTTCACGGTAACAGGATCCGATTGTGAATCGCTTTTAGCGGGGGGGTCTTCGGGATCGGCGTAAAGAGAATCCATCGCGGAAGGCATAGCCACCACCTCCACGCCGGAACGCCGCCACAACTGCCAAGCCGGGCCGGCGGGGATGGGGTGGACCGAGACAATCAATGCCTCATTCCCAAGCGCCTTCTCGACGGCGGCCAGCGCCGCCGGCATATTCTTCGCGCGGAAGGCGCGCGGCATCATTCGTTTTCCCCTGGCGGTGGATTTTTCGCTCACGTTCATCCTGTGTATAGCCATATTCCATCCTGACTTCAGGAACCCCCGCCGGACGATTCCAACGAGTCATTGCTCCGTTGAACAAGCGGAAATCGTCCCAAGACGGAATATTGTCAGCATATCCGGCCGGTGCCGTCGATACCGTAAACCGCTGGTGAACAGCCGATGAATTCCCTATTAAAAGCGGGATGCAAGGGATACTTTTGTACCTGGGGGAATGATATCTCCTATTTCGTTTATGGATTTCTTATGCCGGACCCATCGACGGATCGGTTCCCGGCTTCCGGAGTGGTCCGCGGTCGTGCATTTCCGCCGGCAAAATGACGAACGAGTATTTCGGGAGAGTGCCGGGACTCTCTTCTGCTCAGGACTTTATGATGTTTTTATGGCCCGGGGGAATAGGCAAACTTAAGATATTGTAATCACCACCCCGTCGGCTAAGGCCGGTTCCTGCGAATTCTCCAATAGCATTTTTTCCTCGTGATCGGCCGGAGCATTCCGGCGCGGGTACTCCTTGGTATGGAAATGCAGAACGAAGAATCAACTGTGACAGGATATCGGTGAACGTATGACCCATTTGACCAATCCACCGGCACCGCGTTTCGTCGCTGCGGATCAGGGGGAAGACCGTTCCGGCGGGCATCCTTCGGCGGATGCGCCGAGCGCGAAGTTCCGCGTGCTGCTGGTGGACGACGACATGAACTACTCGTCCCTCGTCAAGGACGTCCTGGGATTTGCCGAGAACTACTTGCTGGATCGGGCGGCCAACTTGCGCGAGATGTGGTCGTTGCTCGACCAAAACGCGTACGACGCGCTGCTTCTGGATTACAGTTTTCCGGACGGAACGGGGTTGGAAGCATTGCATCAAATGGCGGAGCAGAAAAGGCAGATTCCGGTCATTATCGTGACCGGCCGCGGCGATGAACGGGTTGCCGCCCAAGCCATCCAGCAGGGAGCCACCGATTATCTGGTCAAGAGTCCGGAAACCGTCTTCGAGCTCCCGGTGCTTATCAATAAGGCGGTCCGGAATTACGCCTATCAGATCGAGCGCATCCGGTCGCTGGAGAAAATCCGTTATCAAGCCCTGCTCCTGGATAACGTCCGGGACGCCGTGGTGGTCTGGAATGGCGACGGAAAAATCACATACTGGAATCCGGCGGCGGAACGGCTCTATGGCTGGCCCGCGTCGCAAATGATCGGCCGCGAAGTGGGCGAGGTGTATACCGCGATCTTCTCCCCTCCGCCGGTGCCTGTTTCCGCGGGCGCCAATTCCCCCGTCGAAGTGGAGCGATCTGCGCGGACCAACCACGGGGAAACCATCTGGATCGGATCCCAGATCACGGAATTGTGCGATGAGTTTGCAGGGGGATCGTTTCTCGGTTTCATCGACGTAACCCGCGACATCACGACGCGCAAAAAAGCCGAAGAGCAAATTCAAGCCGCGCAGTCGAGCCTGGTCGAATCGGCGCGCCTGGCGGCGATCGGCGAACTGGCTTCCGGCGTCGCCCACCAGATCAACAACCCGCTGACGGCGATTATCGCCGAGGCGCAAATCCTCGGACGGCAGCTGACTCCGGATTCCCCGGGCCGGGAAAGTACCACGATCATCGAACAGGCCGGCTGGAAAGCCCAGCAGGCCGTGCAGGATTTAATGGATTTCTCCCGGGCCGCCCCCGATACCCTGGAAAGCGTATCGGTCAATGAGACCATTCAAAAAGCGGTGCGCATGGTCGGCGCCCCCATCCAAGCCGGCGGGGGAGGGCTGGAGATTCACCTTGCGAAAGAACTGCCGACCGTTCATGGGTACCCGGTCCGGTTGGAGGATTTGTGGGTCAATCTGCTGCTGCTGGCCCGCGACGCCATCGCCGACGGCCGCCCGCATAAGATCTCCGTCCGCACCAGCGCCCGGGAAAACCGGGCGGTGATTGTGGAAGTGGAGGACGATGGCCGGGAAATTCCAGCCCACGAACTCGAATCCCTCTTCGAACCGCATTTCGCCGGCGCCGTGGCGGGGCGCGGCAACGGGATGGAATATAGTATTTGCCGGGAAATCGTACGTCAGCACGGGGGACAGATCCGTGCAACGAGCTCGGTGGATTTTGGTACAATCGTTGCAGTGGAACTACCCACGGAGGTTGGCAATGGATCTGGCGAACATACTGGTCATTGAAGACGATGACATTGTCGCCCGGACGATCGAGCGCAGCCTTCGGGGCGAGGAATTTCGGGTCGATCTGGCATCCAGTGGGGTGGAGGGACTGAAAGCCGCCCGCAGAAACCGTCCGGATTTAATCATCCTGGATGTCATCATGCCGGGGATGGATGGATACGCCGTGTGCCGGGAAATCCGGGCCGACCCGGTTCTCACTTCCATCCCGGTTCTTTTCCTCACCGCGAAAATCAAGGATGAGGATAAGATCACCGGGTTCAATGCCGGCGCCGACGATTATCTCTGCAAACCCTTCAACATCGACGAATTGATCCTGCGGGTGCGCGCCATTTTGCGCCGGACTCAGCGGCAAGCCGCCGCTCCGCAAACGGGAACCACCGTGCGGGTAGGGGATTACACCCTCGATACCGCAACCTTCGAATTGCAGACTCCCCACCGCGGAAAAGTCCGCCTGACCCCGGTCCAGTACGATCTCCTTTATCACCTCATGAGCCATCCCGGTCAAATTTACTCCCCCATGAGGTTATTAAATGAAGTCTGGGATTATCCGACCGACACCGGATCCCCGGACTTGGTCCGCGTTCATGTAAAGAATCTGCGTGAACTCGTGGAGCTCGATCCGCGCACTCCGACATTCATCCGAACCGTCCCCGGATACGGTTATACGGTCACCACAGATCCCGTGTAGGCGTTCACCGATGCGAGCCAAACAAAAGAAACCCCGATCTGCCCTGCCCGCGAAGGGCCGGGCAACCCTCGGCGATTCGGCGGGCAAGAAAGAGGTCCGTCCTCCTTCCGGATACACCGGCGAATCGGAAGGGTTGCGGGCGGCTGCGCTTGAATCGTTGGAGTATATTCTTCAGGCGGTCCACCGCTCCGGCGGCGCCATCTTCGTCCAGACCGAAGAGGAAGGGCAGCCCATTCATATCGCCGTGAAGAGCGCGCCCCCGGCGTGGGATCGCTGGCAGGAGGATCCGGACCACCCCCTGCGAAAGACCGTCGCGCGGGTGCTGAAAACCGGCAAGGAAGACCCCCCCAATTCCAAACTGCAACTGGCCGCCGCCATCCCGCTCATGGCCCGCTCGTCATTGCAGGGCGTCCTGCTGGTGGCGGGAGAACCTTTTCCGGCATCGGATCATTATCGTCTGATCGAGCTGGCGCACGTCGCGGGGCGGACCCTTCGGATTTCGCGCTCGTCGGAATCCCTGCAAGCGGCCGACAAGGAATTGGCGTCCCTGCACATGATCGCCACCATTCTGTCATCCGACCTCGAGCTGGACGACATCCAGAAGGCGATGCTCGCCGGTGTCCGGCAAATTCTGGATTGCGAGTTCGGATGCCTGATCCTCGTCGATGAAAACCAAGAGATGTACGAGCGGAAAATCCTCGGCGACGGACCGGAATGGATCCGCAAAGAGATCCAGAAGATGGAAGGCAGCGTGGTTGCCGAGTGCCTGCGCAATCCCCAGCCCATACGCTGGGAAACCCCGTCGGAGAATCCGAGCCTGGCTGCGGAAGCGGAAAAGCTGTTCGGGGCGAAACCGCAATCCTATCTCTGCGCCCCGCTTCGATCCGGGGATGAACCGATCGGCATGCTGGATATGTTCAACAAGCGCGGCGGGCCCTTCACCCCGTACGACCAGGAGCTGATCAGCCTGCTGGCCACATCGATGGCCGATGCGGTCTACAACAAGCGATTGATCCAGCAGATGAAGATGGTCAACCTGGACCTGAAAGCCAACCGCGAAGAACTCCTGAATTCGCGCAATACGCTGCGGGCGCTTTTCGACAATCTGCCCGCGTCCCTCTATATCGTCGATCGCGCCTATGCCTTGCGGGCGATCAACCGGAGCCGCGCCCGGCGCACCCCCTCCCGACCGAATTTGCTTGTCGGGCGCTGTTGTTACGAGGCGCTGTTCGGGCGGATCAGCCCCTGCGCGGAATGCCGGGTGGCGGAAACCTTCCAAAATGGAAAAAGCACCGAACGTGCGCTTCGGATGGCGGATTCCGGAGGCGACACGAAGGAATGGGAAATCAGCACCTATCCGATCCTGGATGAGGCCGGCCAGGTCGTCCAAGTCATCCTGCTCGAGGAGGATGTGACGGAACGGCGCCATCTGGAGGCAAACCTCGCCCAGTCGGAAAAATTGGCCGCCGTGGGCCAGCTCGCCGCGGGCGTGGCGCACGAAATCAATAACCCACTGACCGCCGTGATCGCGAATGCGCAGCTGATGCAGCGCTCGATGCCGCCGGACAGCGAGATGCAGGAATCGGTGGAGTTGATCCTGATCGCCGGAAGCCGCGCCGCTCAGGTGGTCCGGAATCTCCTCGACTTCGCCCGCAAGGAACAATACCGCTTCGACCGGACGGATATCAACGAGACTATCCGGAAAACACTGGAATTGGTCCAGCATGAAGTGATGTCCCGATCGATCGACATGAAGTTCGATCCGGATCCGGATCTACCCCGGGTGATGGCCAGCGGCGACCACCTGCAGGGGGTCTGGCTGAACCTGATCCTGAACTCCTTCGACGCATTGAACGGCATGCCCGGGGAGATTTGGGTATCCACGCGCAAGCACGACTGCGATGTGCATGTGGTCTTCGAGGACACCGGCAAGGGCATCCCGGCGGATGTCCTCCCCCGGATTTTCGAGCCTTTCTTTACGACCAAATTGCCCGGCCAGGGAACGGGGCTCGGCCTATCGGTATGCCACCAGATTATCAAACAACACAACGGTCAGATCCTTGCCGAAAGCACGCTCGGACGCGGAACGCGGTTCACCATCACCCTGCCCATCCCATAAACAGCCGAACTCCCTGATTCAATTCCCACGCATTGGAATTTTGGATTCCTCCGCGACGGCGGAACAGGATCGCGCGGCGGAGAATGTTACAATTGGAAAGTTCGTTGCGGATGCTTTTTTCGCACCGGGCTGCATGTTTCCATGATGATAAAACGGGAGACGTAATGAAAAGGCTGTCCTTTCTCTTCCTGCTGGCCCTGGTTTCCTGCGCCGGCTCCTCGAACGCGGCGGCGACGGTGAAAAATTATTTCCGCGCGTTGGTGGATAAAGATTCCACCAAGGCGGTTACGCTTTCCTGCGCGGCGTGGGAGAGCGGGGCGCGCACGGATGCAGACACCTTTGCGATGTATCCGGCCACACTGGAAAACATCGCCTGCCGGAATACGGGCACCGAGGGAGACTATCAGCTTGTCGAATGCACCGGGAAGGCCGTCCTGGATTACAACGGTGAAAAGCAGGAGATCGATTTGGCCGATCACGTCTACAAGACGCTTCGGGAAGGCGGCGAATGGAGAATGTGCGGGTATCAATGATGCTGGACCGGATGCGCCGGGCGCTTTTCTCGAGGGAAAATCTCTTCGCCATCCTCCTATGCCTGGCTCTGATCCTGTTCCTGGTATTTACGGCGGACCAATCCCCGCAATGGATTTATCAGGGATTCTAAGCGCCTGCGTCGGAAATCCTTCACCCCGGTTATGACATTTTTAAATATCCTGGTGTTTGCGGCAATCTCCCTGGCGGCGGGTGGAATACCCCGGACCCGGGGGTGGATTCTTTGCATCGCCAGCATGCTGGCGGTGTATTGGATGCAGCCGGCGCTGCCCATCCGCAACCTGGATTTCTGGCTTCCCACCGCGTCCTTGGGACTGGTGGTTTGCGTCTGGGCACTCACCGCCCGAAAGGGCGAATCGAATCCACAAGGGGGGAATCCTGAATCCAGCCGGGTCCACGGTCCAAGCCGAATAATCCGCGAAAATGGAAAAACGATTCTGGTCATCGCTTCGGTGATCCTGGTCGTGGCGCTGACGAGGTATTTCGATTTCGCTCCCATCCTGACCCCGACTCGTCCCCCGGAAATCGGATGGGTTGTCTTGGCGCTGCTGATAACGGCCGCTTTCCTGGCCGCGTTTTGGAAAATCCCCGCCCGCCGGTGGATCGTCCCGGCGGTGATCGCCGGGATCCTCGCCCTGTTCGTCATCCTGAAAACGGACGCGCTGGCCAAGGCGGCGGCGGGCATCCTGCGCCGGATGGCCGGACAATCCACGGAGCTTGCTTCCGCGCTCGATATCCGCTGGCTGGGTTTTTCCTATATCGCTTTCCGGCTGGTTCACTCCCTGCGGGACCGGATGACGGGCCGCCTCCCCGATTGCTCGCTGCGGGAATTCCTCACCTATGCGATTTTCTTTCCGGCCGTGACGGCCGGCCCGATCGACCGGGTGGAGCGGTTTGT
Organism: uncultured Anaerolineales bacterium; assembly: GCA_964521085.1. Classification (GTDB taxonomy): domain Bacteria; phylum Chloroflexota; class Anaerolineae; order Anaerolineales; family RBG-16-64-43; genus JAFGKK01. The sequence goes on from CAZFPL010000057.1 coordinate 14,328, forward strand.
GAAGGACCTGCGCGCCGATCCGGTCGGTCTTCGTGAATCGGTCCTCCCCGGAGGGGAACGGATCGTGGCCGGCATCTTTAAAAAGTTCGTGCTTGCGGACGGGCTGGCGATCCTGGCGCTCAGCGCAACCAATGCCGCGCAGGTGACTGCCGCGCCGTGGATGTGGCTGCTCCTGTATGCCTATGCCTTCCGGATTTATTTCGATTTCTCCGGATACACCGACATCGCCCTGGGCCTGGGGCGCTGGGCGGGAATCTCACTCCCGGAGAATTTCAACCGGCCCTACCTGCAGCCGAACCTGACGGCGTTCTGGAATTCCTGGCACATTACGCTCGCGCAATGGTTCCGTTCCTATTTTTTCAACCCCCTGACCCGGGCCCTGCGTTCCCATCCGCGCGGAATATCGATGGGGATCATCATCTTTGCGGGCCAGCTGGCGACGATGACGTTGATCGGTTTATGGCACGGCGTATCCTGGAATTTCCTGTTATGGGGATGCTGGCATGGAGTGGGGCTTTTCCTCCACAACCGCTGGGGGGAATGGACCCGCAGCCGGGTTGCCCGGCTGGAGAACCGGCCGCTGTGGAAAAAAGCTTACACCGCCGTGTCGACCCTGGCGACCTTCCATTACGTCGTGTTGGGGTGGGTCTGGTTCGCCCTCCCGGACGTCGAGAGCTCAGGAAAAGTTTTCCTCCGTTTGTTCGGAGTGTCCGGATGAGAAGGTGACGATTGCCTATGGCTGAGCGCGGACGGTTCATTCGCAACGTGCTGATCAAGGCGCTGATCCTGTTTACCGCGGCGAACGGGATATTCGCCGCCATCGACCTCATGCCGGCGCTCGGGCGGATCTCCATCTATAACCGGATTGTTCCGGGGCGCGTGCGGCTGCCCTATGGCGAGCATCCGGAAGCCGATTACAACCTGAGTCTGTTCAACTTGGAAGCGATGTTTGCTTCGCACGAGGTATCCGCCCGGCCCGCACCCGGTGAATTCCGCGTGGTCATGATCGGGGATTCCGCCACATGGGGATTCCTGCTTGAGCCGGAGGAAACCCTCGCTTCCCAAATCAACCGCCGCAATACGGGTCACATCCATATCTACAACCTCGGGTATCCGACGATGTCGGCGACGAAGGATCTGTTGATGCTGGATTACGCCATGCGGTATCAGCCGGATCTGGTCCTCTGGATGGTCACGCTGGAATCCCTGCCCCAGACGAAGCAGCTTGCCTCGCCGATCCTGCAGAACAATTCCGGAGATGTTCGCCGGCTGATTGCGGAATACGGTTTGTATTCGGATCCGGACGATCCGAGGTTAATCACGCCGGCACTGTGGGACCGGACGTTGGTCGGCGAGCGGAGATCCCTCGCGGACCTGATCCGCCTGCAGATGTACGGATTCCTGTGGGCCGCCACCGGAGTGGACCAATCAATCCCGGCGGAGTTCGATCCGCCGCAGAAGGATCTGGAGGCGGATGAGAGTTTTCACGGGCTCCTCCCTCCGGTATTAAAGGAAAGCGATCTCGCATTCGACGTGCTTGCCGCCGGCCGCGAGATCGCGGGAGATATCCCGCTCTGGATCGTCAACGAGCCGATCTACCTCAGCCCGGGTTTGAACAGCGACATTCGGTATAATTTTTTCTACCCGCGCTGGGCATACGACCAGTATCGCGCGCTCCTGACGGAGTGGTGCCGCGGGCATCAGGCGGTCCTGCTCGATTGGTGGGATCTTGTCCCGGCGGATGAATTTTCCAACAGCGCGATCCATCGCACGCCGGAAGGGGAGAAATTGCTGGCCGACCGGTTGGAAGCGGCGCTGGCACAGGAGAAAAATGCGCGTTTATAAGGCGAGTAAGTTTTTTGCCATCTGTGGATGCCTGGCGGCACTCATATCCGCATGCGAGGGTGTTGCCACTCCGCGGGAGGAATCCGTTCCAGCGGCGACGGTTACTCAAGTTGCCGCGGATTTTTCCGCAACCCCGACCGTCGCCTTGACGGTCCGCACGACAGACGCGCCGACCGCGACGCCGCGCCCGTCACCTGCCCCGGATGCCTGGAAAACCTTTCCGGTGATTCCGTCGTTTACCGGGCGGGCCGCCGAGATTTTCCGCCTTGGGATAAGCCAGAGGCGCGATTTCAATGCCTTTTCGAAGATCGGCGACTGCCAGAACATCACAACCTATTTCCTGGCCGATTTCGAAGATCCGGCAAAATACCGCCTGGGTCCGTACGAGGATCTGCAGGCGGCGATCGATTGGTTCAAGGGATCCTTCAGCCGCAAGAGCTTGGCGGTCAAGGGCGGCTTGAACGTGGCCGCAGTTGTAAATCCGCTCATGGCCAACCGGGAATTCTGCTTATCGGAAGAAAGCCCGCTGGCGTGCGAATTAAGGATTAAAAATCCGAGCCTGGCCATTATCAGCTTCGAGGAAGCATGGGATGGCAACGTGGAAAAGTATGAGACCTATCTGCGCCAGGTGATCGAATACACCATCCGCCAGGGAATTGTGCCGATCGTGGCGACCAAGGCCGACAACCTCGAAGGCGGAGACCGGATCAATGCGTTGATTGCCCGGCTGGCCTGGGAATACGACATCCCACTGTGGAATTTTTGGGCTGCGGTCCAACCCCTGCGTTCCCGCGGGCTCACCGAGGACGGGTTTCATCTCACCCAGACCGCCGATTTCCACAATTTCTTTTTCGATATGCCGTCCTCCCAGTGGAGCGGATGGATGGCGCGCAACCTGACCGCGCTTCAGGTGCTGGACGGTGCGCGGCAGGAATTGATACTGCCGGTGGTCTCCTGACCCAAAGAGGTTCCAATGAGTGAAGAAATCGAATCCGCCGTTGGAAAATACATTGCCGAGAAGGTGCTGAAACAACCGGACCGGACGATCTCCGCGCAGGAGAAGCTGATTTCTTCGGGCTTGATCGATTCCTTCCACTTGGTGGATCTTTCGCTGTTCGTCGAAGACACGTACGGCGTGCATCTGGACGACACGGAGTTGAACCCGCAGACCTTCGACAGCCTGGCCGAGCTCGCGGCAATCATCCGGGCGCGGCGGAATCCGCAGTGACCACTTTCTTCTCGCGGCTCGAAAACCTATACGGCAAACACCCCGGGCGGACGGCCATTCATTGGATGCATCCGCGGCAGCCGGAGAATCCCATGACCTACCGGGATCTGATATGCGGCGCGGCTGGATTTGCCGCCGCGCTGCAATCGGCGGGCGTGCAGCCGGGGGAAGTGGTCATCCTCATCCTGCCGCATTCCGAAGCGCTCGTTTTTTCCTTTTTCGGCGCGGTTTTGCATGGGGCGATTCCCGCCATCATGCCGTTCCTGACCGAGAAGCTCTCGCCCGATTCCTACCGTCGTTCGCTGAAATCGCTCTTCGAAGTCACCCAGCCGGCCGCGGTCGTCACCTATCCGGAATTTCTTTCCGAAGTGAAGGATGCGGTCCCGGCCGGCGGATCGGTGCGCAGCGTTTTGCTTTCGACGGAAATCCCTTCCTGCGCGCAACCGGATTTTTCAGCAATGCGGGGCCGGGAACGGACGCCCGGGGATATCGTCCTGCTGCAGCATTCCTCCGGCACAACCGGCCTGCAAAAGGGGGTGGCACTCTCCCACCTTGCGGTGTTACGGCAATTGGATATTTACGGCAACGCCATGCGCCTCCAGCCGGACGACAAGATCATTTCCTGGCTGCCCTTGTATCACGACATGGGTTTGATCGCCGGATTTCTCATGCCGGTCCTGGAAGCGGTCCCGCTGGTCTTGATGTCGCCGTTCGACTGGGTCCGCGCGCCGTATAAACTTCTGCAGGCGGTCTCCCATCACCGCGGGACCCTCTCCTGGATGCCGAATTTCGCGTACAACTTTTGCGCGCAGAAGATCCGCGACCGGGATTTGGAGGGGGTGGACCTTTCCTCATGGCGCGCGGTCAGCAATTGCTCCGAGCCGATGCATTTTCAGAGTCACCGGATGTTTCTGGACCGGTTTCGCGCGCACGGGTTGAGGGCAAGCGCGTTGACCACCTGCTATGCCATGGCGGAAAACGTATTCGCCGTCACCCAGGGCGGAATCGATCGGGCGGTCACGGTCGACTCCATCAGCCAGCGCGGACTGCTGGTCGATCGGATCGCCCGTCCGGCGGAGAAGGGCGAAGACGCACTGAATATGCTCTCCTGCGGAGCGCCGGTGGCGGACGTCGAAGTTAAAATCGTGGATGATTCCCGCCGCGAACTCCCCGAACGGCATCTGGGAGAGGTCATGCTGCGCAGCGACTGCATGTTGACCGGATATTACCGCCGGCCCGACCTGACCGGGAAAGCGTTCCATCAAGGCTGGTTTCTCACCGGCGACCTGGGGTACATCGCCGGCGGGGAAGTGTATATCACCGGCCGCAAGAAGGACCTCATCATCGTGGGGGGCAAGAACGTCTATCCCCAGGATTTGGAATCGCTGGCCTCGGAAGTTCCGGGAATCCATCCCGGGCGGGTGGTCGCGTTCGGAGTCTACAGCGAGGAGATGGGTACCGAGGAAGTGGTGATCGTGGCGGAGAAGGACTCCGAAGCGGAGTCATCCGCCGACGGCGGGGGCGGCGCCGAGCGATTATCGGAGGAAATCCGCAAGCGGGTGACACGCGGATCCGACATCGCGCTGCGGCAGGTGAAGGTGGTCGACCGCGGCTGGCTGCTTAAAACAAGTTCGGGAAAAATCGCCCGAAGCGCGAACCGTGAGAAATTCCTCGCAGAAAAATCCCTGATGGCGGATGGATGATTCGTCCTCTTATTTTGCACATCCTTTGAAAAGCTGGGGCAGGCTCAGTAATCATGCTTCCCGGCGAAAGGTGATAGAAGGCGAATGAAAAAAATCATTATTCTCTTATTTCTGGTTACCACGGCCTGTCAGGTCAAAGGTTTATCCGCTCCAACACTCACTCCGATGTCAACGCAAACCCTGACGTCGACCGCCACCGTCACATTGACCGCCACGCTGACAAGCACAGCCACTCCGACCCGCAAGCCCGCGCGGACCGCCACGCCGTCCCCGACCGAAATGCCCACCTTTAATGAAGGGGAGGTCTTCCCGGCCGGGGATTTGGAATTGCGCGTCACCACCCAGCGGGCGAAGCTCGTGTGGTATCCGGACGAAATACTGTCGATCGATTGTCAGAGGAACCCGATTCGAATTTGTCTGGTCGTCAAAGTCCAGGTGGTGTCGGGGAGTGTGACGAGTGAGAAAATGTTCGATTGGAGAATGGATGTGAATGACGCTACCGATACGGAGGGGGTGGCGGTTTCGAACTTTCCCAAAATGATCTTTAAAAAACCGGACGGGAACGCATCGTATGGGTACTGGGTGCTATTCATCGAACC
>CAZFPL010000058.1:0-18929 GCA_964521085.1 uncultured Anaerolineales bacterium
CTCATCCTCAGCGCAAAATCGACGGCCACGACGGGTTCGTCGGATATTCCCACCATAACCCCCTCCACGGCTTCGGTGGATCTTCCCACCATAACTCCTTCCACCTCTCCCAAGGTGATCCTCCTGATCGATGATTTTGAGGGCGACGAAACGGTTTGGACGGTCTGCATCGATCCGGAATGCACCGACAGCAGCGCCATCGATGTCGCGCTTACACCCGACCACGCCACGCACGGCATCCACGCCCTGCAATTGAATTTCGAGAAGACGGAAAAACCCAAGGCGGTGTTCTACATCGAGCAGCCGATGGATTTAAGCGGCGGCCGCACAGTCTCCTTCGATATATACAACCCCGGGACGATCGACGGGGTGGGATTCGCCCTGACCACCGGTCCGGATTCAGTGTGGCATGAATCCGACATGGTTCCCGTCGAACAGGGGAAAAAGGTCACCCTCACGTTCGACCTCACCGCCGGAAACTACAAAACCGCTGCCACCAATTGGGAATTCCGCGCATCCATCGCGAATCTAGACAATGTGGTCAGGCTGTCGATCGTCATTTTCCCGAAGGAAGCCGGATCGGTTATTGTGGATTACATTATTTTGACCGATGGATGAGGGGTAGGTGCCGGCAGCGGGCCGATTAAAAAACCTGCTCTACATCGAATATTCCGGATGCATCCCTTTTTTTACGCAGATTACGCGGATGCTTGCGACCGGTGTATCAAGAAGGATAAGCAGAACCGCATAATCCGCGAATATAATTCGCAGGACGCATCTTCATACGCCGGACCGGCGATTTGGAATAATCACCGTCAGAGAATAGAAAGGCGACGGAATGGAAAAGCCATCCTCGGATTCCCATACAACGCGACAACCTGCGATCGGCGCGTTCCTGCGGGTGATTTTCGGCACCCTGCTCATCGCCGGGGTTCTTACCCTGCTGTTGTTCATTCCCGCCGGCCGGTGGGATTGGCCAGAAGCGTGGATTTTCATATCCGCATACGGCGCTTTCCTGCTTTTCTACGGCATACGCGGTCTTTTCCGCGATCCGGAGCAGTTGAAGGAGAGGCGCCATCCGGGGGCGGGCGTGAAATCGTGGGATAAGATCATTCTGCCGCTTTACAGCGTTTTCCTGCTGATTCTTTTTCCGGTCTGCGCTTTGGATGCCGGCCGATTCCGGTGGAGCGAGGTTCCGGTGGCGCTCAAAGTATTGGGATGGTTTGGAATGGCGCTGGCCGGCCTGCTCATTTTGCAGGTGATGGCGGCGAACACGTTCGCCTCCCGGATGGCGCGCATTCAAGAAGACCGCAGCCAGGCCGTCGTCCAAGATGGACCGTACCGCTTTGTGCGGCATCCGATGTACCTGGGGATTATTGTTTTCTTCCTGTGTATTCCGCCCGCGCTGGGATCCTGGTGGGGATTGGCCCCGGCAGGAACCATCGGACTTTTATACGTTATTCGCACCGCTTTGGAGGACCGGATGCTTGCGTCCGAACTATCCGGGTATGCGGAATACGCGCAGCGCACGCGGTATCGGTTATTCCCGCGAATCTGGTAACGCCGCGCTCGTCGGAACCTGGATCAGGGGGAGATTGCCGGACGCGGAAATCCACCTATGAATTTGCTGTGAAAAACCACTAAGTCGAAATTCCCTCCCTATAATTATTTAAGACAGCGCGGAAGCGTACGGTATATATATATTATTTTCTATTCCCCGGAGGAGGGAATCATGGCCAAAAAGAAAAAAGAACCGACTGGCGCCTGTCCGTGTTCGCAGGGGATCGACCGGCGTGATTTTCTAAAAGTGACGGCGATAGCCGGTCTGCTCACCGGATGCAGCCCTGTCTTGCAAACGCCCGCACCAACCCAGGAACCAACTGCCACGCCCAAACCGACGCTGGCGCCCGGCGAAACCGCGGTTCCGGATCTTATTGGCAAGAAAGCGCTCTACGTGCTGCCCCGAACCACGTATGCCGAGGGGTGCCACGATGCGTCGGTAAAGGTCCTGAAAGCATGTGGAATGAGCATCACCCTGGCTGCGCCCGAGAAAAAAGAAGTCCCTGGTTTCGGGGAAGGGCCCACGCTTATGCCGGATATGCTTTTAAGCGAGGTAAAGGCGGCGGACTTCGACGCCGTGATCTTCGAATGCGGCCAGCCGATGGAAACGTATGATCCGGATCATCAAAACCTCGCGCGGGAAACGGTCGCGCAGAACAAAGTGCTGGCGGCCATCTGTATGATGCCGGCACTCCTTGCCGCCGCCGGCGTACTGAAAGACAAGAAAGCGACCAGCAATGTCAATGATCAATACGCCCTGGAGCAATTCGGCGCCGTTCTTTCCGATTTGGATCCCGTCCGCGACGGTAAGATCGTAACCGCCAGCTTCAATGGAGCCGAGCAATTCGGATGGCTGATTGCGGAGGCATTGACCGAATAGAAGCCGGCAGGTACACCGGCTCCTTTGGATGTGCGTAGATGCAGTTTGGTATTTTATCGGTGTGAAGAGAGCGCGCCCCCGCATTCCGGGGGCGCGCTCTCTTCGGATTTCCCGGACTCTGTCACGATGGGATTTCGGGTGCCGGAACGGTTTTCATTTTCCATGCGCGATCCGCAAGAATCCCCCAAAACAACCCAACCACAAGCCCGAAAAGGATATAACCCGCAACCCATCCGATCATGACCCAAGCGGAACCATGGAAGGCGCCGGGATACACCCGAAACGATGGGGGATGGAGATTTTTCAGAAAAGATAAAGCTCGGATGTAATTTTATTCAAGGTTATATATTCACCTCTTGCTGATACTTTTTCGCAATCCCCGCCAGGTGTTTGATCCTCTCCATTTCCTCCCGCAGCCGGAATTGACCTTCCCGCGTCAGCCGATAGGACTTCCGATCGCGGTTATCGGCCACCGCCTCCCATTTCTTATCCGTCCTCTCGATCCAACCGTCCTCCAATAATCGCTTCGCCGCCCCGTACAGGGTGCCCGCCGCCATTCGAACCCGGCCTTCACTCAGCTGTTCCACTTCTTTAATAATGGAATAGCCATGCCTCGGTTCAATGGCAAGACTGAAAAGGATATAGAACGTCGCCTCGGTCAGGGGTAGGTTGGACTGATTATCTACCATATATCGCTCCTCTATATATAGTACTACTATATATGCATGCGGATTTTTATCAAGCCCTGAAATTTGGGCAGCCGGTCGGAAACTTAGTCCTAAGGGTGATGTGAAACGGTATCGTTATCATAAAATCGTGGAAAAAAAGGCATCCGAAGAAGGGGATGAAAAAAAAGGCGAAAAAAAGGGGCATCAGAAAAGATACCCTTCAACTATTAAAAATAAAAAAAAGATTTCGACATACAAAAGGCAAAAAAATGAAAAAGGTCAAAAAAAGTACTTGACTCCGATATTAGATGATGCTATTATTTTTCATGTAAACGCTTCCAATCCAAACGCCGATCCAATCCGCACTTAATTGGAAAATATTGGAGAAAATTGAAAAAACCTCGGAAAAAACCGGGATATCTCAATTTTCTCTGAAATAGCATCCCGACTATGAAGTCGTAATTTAGGGCAAAAATAGTCTGAAATCGTGTAAACGTTTCCAAAAAAATGGCTAAAAACAGACCGGACAAAATCACCATTGTCGATGTTGCCGAAAAAGCAGGCGTTTCTTTCGGAACGGTCTCCCGTGTAATCAACAACGACGTTCATGTCAGGCCGGAAACCCGCGAACGGGTACAGGGGGTAATGCAAAAACTCGGATACACGGCCAACCGGCAGGCGCGCAGCCTGGCCGGAGGAAGATCCAACATCATCGGGGTACTCGTCCCCGACCTCGGCACCGGGTATATCGGCGAGATTATCCGCGGGATCGATGCGGAACTCAGCCTGACCGATTTGGATCTGATCTTGTACACCACCCATCGCACGGCCAGCAAGGAAGCCAACTACGTCGCCAACCTCGCCAAGGGAATGGTGGACGGCCTGCTTCTGGTTCTGCCGCGCAGCCCGGCGGATTACATCGGGACACTTTCGAGCCGGATGGTTCCCTTCGTCCTGATCGATCACCAGGGGATCGGCCGGGATTGTCCCATGGTGGGCGCCACCAACTGGCAGGGTGCTTATCATGCCACCGAGTACCTCATCAAACTCGGCCACACCCGGATCGGGTTCATCACCGGATCGATGGACCTGGGATGCGCCGGAGACCGGTTGGAGGGGTACCGCTCGGCCCTGCGCACGTATCATCTCCCCGACGACAGCGAATTGATCTACGAAGGCACGTTCTTCCAACCCGACGGATATGCCGGCGCATCCGCGCTGCTGAACCTCTCCCATCCCCCGACGGCGATTTTCGCTTCGAATGATGTCATGGCCATGGGTGTGATGGACGCCGTCCGCAACCGCGGCCTGCGGGTGCCGGACGATGTTTCGGTCGTCGGATTCGACGACATTCCGCAGGCGTCGGTGGTCCGTCCCGGACTGACCACCGTCAACCAGCCGCTGGAAAAAATGGGCCGCGTCGCCACCCAGATGCTGCTCGATTTATTCCGGAAAGAGGGAAAAGCGGACAGCCGCATCGAACTGCCGACGGAACTGGTTATCCGGGAATCCTGTCAACCGCCGCGCACATCGTCATCATAAGCATTTCCATTCCATGCTGTTTCCCTATCCAGAGGGATGGAAGGAGGTGAACCCGGAACAAAAATCCCACTCATTTGCGCGACCTGATACGTCATCCGTTCCTATAACAAAGAAGGAGAAAATTCAATGCCCCGCAAATCCCTTTCCGCGCTGCCGACAATCATCTTCTATTTCTTCGCGGAACGGCAGATCGTGGCCGGCATGACCGCCGGTGCGGTGAAGGGTTAATTCGGGAGTGCCGGAGATAGTGTCCATGGTCACTCGCACCTCCTTCCTCCTGGTCATTGTCTCCTTTCTCCTTTCCGCGTGCGGAACCGGGGGCAGCCCGGTTCCGCCAGCGGAGAGCCCGTCGCTAAATCCCTCCGCTTCCGCCACCCTCGAACCTGCCGCGACCATCACTCCCTCCCCAAGACCGGTGGCGACAAGCGTTAAATCCTTCCAAACCGGCGCGTATCGAAACCTCTTCGCAGAATATCTTGGGAAAACCGAAGCAGAGATTCAGGGCAAGCTGGATGCAGCCTGGGCCAAGCTGTTCTACGGCGACGATGATTTTGAGCGCGTGTACTACCCCGACGGGGAAGCCATGGCCTACATGGTCGACATCGGCAACAACGATATCCGTTCCGAGGGCATGTCCTACGGCATGATGATCGCGGTCCAGCTCGATAAAAAAGAAGAATTCGACCGCCTGTGGAAGTGGACCAAGACGCACATGTATCAAACGGAGGGGCCTTATAAGGGATACTTCGCCTGGCACTGCGATCCCACCGGAAAACAGCTGGCGGCGAACCCCGCCTCCGACGGCGAGGAATGGTTTATCACAGCGCTGTTTTTCGCTTCCGCCCGCTGGGGCGACGGCGAGGGAATTTTCAATTACCGCGCGGAAGCCGACCAAATACTTTATACGATGCGGAACAAAACCGCCGAAAACAACGGGATCGCGACCGACATGTTCGATCCGGAGACCAAACAGGTGGTCTTTGTGCCGAGCGGACGCAACTCCACCTTCACCGATCCCTCCTACCATCTACCCGCTTACTACGAAGTTTGGACGCGCCAGGCGGAGGAGGACAATCAATTTTGGGCGGATGCCGCGCAGGAAAGCCGGGCGTTCTTCCACCGGGCCGCCCATCCGCAGACCGGGCTGATGCCGGACTACGCCAACTTCGACGGAACGCCGACCGGGGGCGAGCACGAGGATTTCCGTTTCGACGCGTGGCGCGCGCTTTCGAACGTCGCCGTGGATTACGCCTGGTTCGGGGTCGATCCCTGGCAGGTGGAGCAATCCAACCGGGTGCTGGAATTTCTCACGTCCCAGGGGATAGATTTTTACGGGAATCAATACACCCTCGAAGGTAAATCGCTTTCGGGCGACCATTCCACGGGCCTGGTCGCCATGGCCGCCGTCGCCGCGCTCGCGGCGGATCCGGCGGTTGGAAAACCGTTCGTCCAGGCGCTTTGGGATGCGAAGATTCCCCGCGGCACGTGGCGTTATTACGACGGCCTGTTATACTTCCTGGCATTGCTTCACGCCAGCGGCAATTTCCAAGCCTATTCGCCGTAAGAACCATCTCGATCTGTTCTTGCGGGTCAGGGGGCTCGGTGGTTAAAACAGGAGAGGAACAGTCAAGATCCAATTGGGAAATGCCCGGAAAGGAGGAAGAAGACCCAAGATCAGATTTCCAGGATAACCAACGCAACATCGCTTCAGGATCAAACCATCTTTGAAAGGAGCCGAAATATGTACCGCAAAATTTTTATGGCACTTTTGCTGGTCGCTCTCATGACCGGCATGGTTTCCTGCGCCGCCGCCGGCAAGACCAAGGTCGGTCTTTCCTTTTCCGACTTCGCGACCGAGCGGTGGAAGCCCGAAGCCGATCTAATGTCGAAGCTCTTGAAGGAAAAGGGCTATGACGTGATCGTCCAGGAAGCGAACCATGACGTCAAGCTGCAGAACGACCAGATCGACAACATGGTCTCGCAGGGCGTGAAGGGCCTGATCGTCATCGCCGAAGACGGCGACGCCGCGGCGACCGCCGTGGACGCGGCTGCCAAGGCCGGCGTGAAAGTCATCGCCTACGACCGCCTGATCAAGACCACCGCCATCTCTGCCTACATTTCCTTCAACAACACCGAAGTCGGCCGCCAGGAAGCGTTGGGCGTCATGACGGCGCTCGGAATTCCCGGAAGCACCAAGTGGACGAAGGAAAATCCTGCTAAGATCGTCCTGTCCGGCGGATCCCCGACCGACAACAACGCCATCCTGGTCCGCAACGGCCAGATGGAAGTCATCCAGCCCTACATCGAACAGGGCATCATCAAAATCGTGGCCGACCAGTGGGTCGACAACTGGGATCCCGCGACGGCCGAGAAGATGATGGAGAACATCCTGACCAGCATCCAGAACCAGGTGGATGGCGTGATCGCCTCCAACGACGGCACCGCGCTGGGCGAACTGCAGGCGCTGAAAGCCCAGGGTCTGGCCGGCAAGGTTCCGATCTCCGGTCAGGATGCGACGGCCGATGGCTGCAACAGCATCGTCAAGGGCGAGCAGACCGTTTCCGTATACAAGGACATCCGCTTGCTCTCCCCGATGGCTGTGGATATGATGGACAAGCTGCTCAAGGGTCAGACGATCTCGGACCTGGTGTCCTACACGATGGCCGAACTGACCAACGATAACACCAAGACCGGTAATGTCATGGCCAACTTCCTGAAGGTTTACCAGGTCAACAAGGACAACGTCTACGACCTGATCGTCAAGAGCTGCTTCCAGCCATACGATGATGTATATCGCGACATTCCGGATGCCGAACGGCCGGCCAAAGTAACCTGCCCGTAGTCGAAACGACTCAAACTGTCCGGTCGTTTCTCGACCGTCTGGTTTGACAGATCCATCTGAAGCAAGAAGTGGGGGCGGGTCTTCCTTGTGAATATCGATCTTCCCATTCCAAGGAAGCCCGCCCTCATAATCCGGGACTCAGGAGTGCGGCATGAGTGACGATGTCATCCTCGAGTTTAGAAATGTGACAAAACGATTTCCGGGGATCACCGCGCTATACGACGTTTCGTTTTCGATCAAGCGCGGGGAGATCCACGGGATTTGCGGCGAGAACGGCGCCGGCAAATCCACCCTGATGAAGATCCTATCCGGCGTATACCCGCACGGTTCCTACGAAGGCCAGGTCATCTATAACGGAAAAGAATTGAAATTAGAGGCCGGGTCGATCCGTCGGGCGGCGGAAGAGGGGATTGCGATCGTCTATCAGGAATTAACGCTGGTGCCCACCATCACGGTCGGCGAGAATATTTTCCTCGGCAAAGAGCCCGTCGACCTCGGGATCATCAACTGGCACAAGCTCTACTCCGAGACCGATAGATTGCTGGAAAAATATCACCTGGATGTCGACTCCCGCGCGCTGGTCAGGCACCTGGGCGTGGGGAAAATGCAAATGACCGAGATCGCCAAGGCGCTTTCCGAGAACGCCAAAATTCTGATCCTCGACGAACCGACCAGCGCTCTGGCCGAATCCGAGATCGTCCAATTAATGGAGATCCTGCGCGGATTGAAGCAGCACGGAGTGACGTGCATTTACATCAGCCACAAATTGGAGGAATTCTTCCGGATCGCCGATTCGATCACGGTTCTCCGGGACGGGAAGATGATTATCACCCGCCCGGCGAAGGAATTAAATGTAGAAACCCTGGTGCGCAACATGGTGGGCCGCGAGATGAAGGAGCGTTTTCCCAAAGGAAACCGCAGGCCGGGCGAGGTCATTCTGGAGGTGGAAGACCTGCATGCGCAGGATCCCAACGACCGGAAATTCGAAATTATTAAAGGCGTGAATTTCAACCTGCGCAAAGGCGAAATTCTCGGAATTGCCGGCTTGATGGGATCCGGACGGACGGAATTGGTCATGACTCTGTTCGGGGAGTACGGCAAGATCACCAAAGGGAAAATTAAATTGGAGGGCAAGGAAATCAAGCCCAAGAGTTCACGGCAAGCCATGCGGCAGGGAATCAGCTTGGTCCCCGAAGACCGAAAGCGGCACGGACTGGTGCTGATCCAATCCATCCTGCGGAATATTTCCCTGGCCAACCTGGACCGGTTTTCCTCGTGGTTCCGAATTAACGATGCCGCCGAATTAAAGGAAAGCATGGATTTCGCCAAAAGCCTGGCGATTAAAGCGTCCAACCTTCACGCCAAGGCGGATTCGCTTTCCGGGGGCAACCAGCAGAAGGTCGTGATATCCAAATGGCTTATGTCGCGGCCGAAGGTGCTGATTATGGACGACCCGACGCGCGGGATCGATGTGGGCACAAAATTCGAAATTTATAAGATCATGAACGATCTCAGCGAGCAGGGGATCGGCATCATTATGATCTCCAGCGATCTGGTGGAAGTTCTCGGAATGAGCGACCGGATCATGGTCATGCATGAGGACCATTCGGTCTGCACGCTCGATATCGCCGATGCCACCCAGGAAAAGATCATGGCGCTGGCCACCGGCACAGCGTCCAATCCCACTCCCGAAAGGCCAACCAAATGAGCGCTATTTCCACTACCCCTAAGGAAACCACGTTCTCCGCGATCATGCGGCAACTGCGCGGAAATTTACAGACCTACGCCCTGGTCGTGGCCATGATCGTCATCTGGGGACTCTTCTTCGCACTGACCGGCGGAACCTACCTCTCGGCGCAGAATTTTTCCAACCTCTTCCGCCAGATGGTGGTCACCGCCATTCTCAGTGTCGGCATGGTCCTGGTCATCGTCACCGGTAATATCGACCTTTCGGTCGGGAAATTGGCGGGATTTGTATCCGTGGTGGTTGCCTACCTGCAGCTGCGCACCTGGGACCAGCTGATCCCCGGCCAACCCGCGCTGGCCGCGGTCCTTTCCGTGATTGCCGGAATCGGCGTGGGCACCCTGTACGGCGTTGCCCAGGGATGGATCATCGCCTACTTGGATGTCCCGGCGTTCATCGTAACGCTGGGCAGCATGTGGATCCTCAACGGGTTGATCCTGATCCGGACCGAAGGAAAAACACTCGCCGCCAACCAGGATTATTTTGAATTCATAGGGCAGGGGTATTTACCCGACAGTTACTTATTGGCATTCCTCCTCTCCTGTATTATCGTGATTATTCTTTTCGCGTTGATGGTTTACGGCCGATGGCAGAAATCAAAGTACGGCTTTACCCTGCCCTCGCTACTCATGGATCTTCTGAAAACCGGTTTTTTCGGTCTTTTACTGACAGCATATATTTTCTACGTTACCAGCTACAAGGGTTTGCAATTTCCCGTGCTCATCCTGATATTCTTTGCCGTCGTAGTGGCATACATTTCCAATAACACAAAATTTGGGAGGCACGCCTACGCCATCGGGGGCAACCGGGAGGCGGCGCGCCTGTCGGGGATCAACATCAAGAACAACATCTTCATGGTGTTTGTGTTGATGGGATTCCTGTGCGGCGTTTCCGGCGTGGTGTTGGCCTCGTATGTGGGCTACGGGACGATCGCTGCAGGACAAGGTTACGAACTCGACGCGATCGCCGCCTGCATCCTCGGCGGCACCTCGACCCTCGGCGGAGTGGGGACGATCTTCGGGGCGATGGTCGGATCGCTGATCATGGCCAGCCTGACCAACGGCCTGCAGGTCATGAACGTTCCCGCGGCCTGGCAATACGTGCTCAAGGGACTGGTCTTGGTCATCGCCGTACTCGGCGATGTCTACATGAAACGGAACCGGTAGTCCGATCGGATAAGAGCGGCGGGTTACCGGCCGTTCGTTTTTCCGAGCAACATTCCACCGGCCGCCGGAAGGCGACCGTTGAGACCATTTGTTTCAGGAGGAAGTCATGTCGAATTATTCGCCCAAACCCGAGCACAAATTCACCTTCGGACTTTGGACGGTTGGGAACACCGGCCGTGATCCATTCGGCGCCCCGACGCGCGATTCGAAATCGCCCGTGGAACTGGTGAACCTGCTGGCCGAAGTCGGCGCGTACGGGGTTAATCTGCACGACAACGACCTGCTGCCGATTGACGCAACCCCGTCCGAGCGCGACAAGATCGTCGCCGATTTCAAGGCTGCGCTGAAGAAAACCGGATTGGTCGTTCCGATGGCGACCACCAACCTCTTCTTTGATCCGGCCTTCAAGGACGGCGCCTTCACCTCCAACGATCCGAAAGTGCGCGCCCTTGCCGTGCAAAAGACGATGGCTTCCATCGATCTGGGCGCCGAACTGGGGGCGAAGGTCTACGTGTTCTGGGGCGGCCGCGAGGGAACCGAAAGCGACGCCACCAAGAATCCGGCGACGGCGATCAAACGCAACCGCGAAGCGATGGACTTCCTGTGCGAATACGTACTGGATAAGAAGTACGATATGAAATTCGCCCTGGAAGCCAAGCCGAACGAACCGCGGGGCGACATCTACAATGCCACCACCGGCCATATGCTGGCCTTCATCGCCACCCTCGGCCATCCCGAAATGGTCGGGGTAAATCCCGAAGTAGCCCACGAACACATGGCGGGTATCAATTTCCTGCACGGCGTGGCGCAGGCCTGGGAAGCGGGGAAACTCTTCCACATCGACCTCAACGACCAGTACCCGGGACGCTACGACCAGGACTTGCGCTTCGGATCGCGCGACCCGAAAGCGGCCTTCTTCCTCGTGAAATTCCTGGAGGATGTCGGGTACGCGGGAAGCCGGCACTTCGATGCGCACGCCTACCGCACGGAAGACTACGAGGGCGTCAAGGATTTCGCCCGCGGCTGCATGCGGACCTACCTGATCCTCAAGGAGAAGGGCGCCCGCTGGAACGCCGACAAGGAAATCCAGGCGATCGTGGCTGAGATCAACGCGGACGACGGTTCGACGGCGCCCTACACCGGGAAATATTCTCCGGCCAAGGCCAGCAGCCTGAAAGGGCAGGTGTTCGACCGGGTTGCCCTGGGCAAGCGTGGACTGAAATACGAGCGGCTCGATCAGCTGACCATCGATATCCTGCTCGGCACGCGCTGATTCGGCCGCGGATTCCCGTCGCGACCTCCAATCGAGTTCGATTCCTCAGGAGTATTTTGCGTGGACAATACTCAGGCGAAGCCTTTGTATCTCGATGCTTCCCGTTCCATCCCCGTCCGGCTGCGCGATCTGCTGGGGCGGATGACGGTTGAAGAAAAATTATCCCAGCTGACCTCGTACTGGTTCCATGACCTTCTGAACGGGGATGTGCTTTCCAATGACCGGATGCAGATGCTTCTGGGGAACGGCATCGGAGGGATTTCCCGCGTCGGCGGATCCAGCATGCTGACGCCGGCCGGGGTTGCACGCGCGGGAAACGCCATCCAGCAATTTCTAAAGGAGCATACGCGTCTGGGAATCCCCGTCCTCCTGCACGAGGAATGCTGTTCCGGTTATATGGGATTGGGCGGGACGATCTTTCCGCAGATGATCGGGCTGGCCAGCTCGTGGAATCCGAATCTGGTGCAAAAGCTGACCGGAGAAATCCGGCGCCAGATGCTGGCGGTCGGCGCCCGCCAGGGCCTGGCACCGGTGCTCGACGTGGCACTCGACCCGCGCTGGGGCCGGACCGAAGAGACGTTCGGCGAGGATCCCCTTTTGGTTTCCCGGTTTGGCGCGGCCTACATCCGCGGAGTGCAGGGGGACGATATGAAGAACGGCCTGATGGCCACCGGCAAGCACTTCATCGGCCACAGCCTGTCCTCCGGCGGCCTGAATTGCGCCCCGGTTCGCCTCGGTCCGCGCACTTTGCGCGAGGTGAATCTGATGCCTTTTCAGGCCGCCGTTTCGGAGGCCGGAATCCGTTCGATGATGAATGCCTATGTCGAACTGGACGGAGAAGTGGTGGCGGCATCGAGCGCGATCATGACCGACCTGCTGCGCGGCGAGCTGGGCTTCAAGGGGCTGGTAGTCTCCGACTATGATGCGATCACCATGCTGAAAACCTACCACCGCGTCGCGGCGGATGAACGCGCCGCCGCCGTGAAGGCATTCAAAGCGGGAATCGAAATGGAACTGCCGACGCGCATCTGTTACGGCGAACCGTTGCGCGCAGCCCTGGAGGCCGGCGATATCAACGTAGAGGAGATCGACGCTGCCGTTCAACTCGTCCTGCAATCCAAGTTCGAACTCGGGTTGTTCGAGAAGTTTCTGGTGGACGAGCATGCGGTCGAGGGGTGCTTCGAAACGCCGGCGCAGCGCGCGCTGGCCAGAGAGGCGGCCGGCCAGAGCCTGGTCCTGTTGAAAAACGACGGTGCACTGCCGCTGCGGAATCCCCGTACGATCGCCGTCATCGGGCCGAACGCCGATGCGCCGCGCAACCTGGCGGGGGATTATTCCTACCTGGCGGACGTGGAGCTGATGGCTCACGCGCCCATCCCCGCTTTGCAGTTCCTGCACGATCCGGATCAGGAATATCTTCGCAAACACAACGTGAAAATTCCTTCCATCCTGGATGCGATCCGGGAGCGGGCGGGAAAAGACACCCGCGTACTGCACGCGTGGGGCTGTCCGGTGGTCGGAGTGGACCGCTCGGGTATCGAGGAGGCTGTCGCCGCCGCCGGTCAGGCGGACGTGGTCATCCTCGTACTGGGCGATAAATCCGGGTTGACCTGGGAATGCACGTCCGGCGAATTCCGCGACCGCACGGAACTGGGCCTGCCCGGCATACAGGAGGAACTGGTAAAAGCGGTCGTGGGCGCCAGAAAACCGGTGGTGGCCGTGCTGGTCAATGGACGCCCGCTGTCCATCCCGTGGTTGCAGGAAAACATCTCGGCCATCCTGGAAGCGTGGGTTCCCGGCGAAGAAGGAGCCGCAGCCGTGGCCGATGCGTTGTTTGGAACGGTCAATCCGGGGGGAAAACTGCCCATCACGATTCCCCGTTCCGTAGGCCAGATCCCGATATCCTATAACCATAAACCCTCGGGAAGCCGTTCGTACTTTTATGAATATTACATGGATTCACCGGCCAGCCCGCTGTATCCGTTTGGGCACGGGTTGAGTTATACGTCGTTCGAATACTCCGATTTAACCGTGGCCCCCGCGGAGATGAAATCCGGGGGAACGGTCGACATCCGCCTTAAAGTTGCCAATACGGGGAAAGTCGCGGGGGATGAAGTGGTGCAGTTGTACGTTTGCGATCCGCTGGCATCCATCCCGCGGCCGGTCATGGAACTCAAAGGTTTCTGCCGGATCGCCTTCCAACCCGGCGAATCCCGCACGGTAAACTTCCAATTGCCGGTCGACATTTTGGCTTTCTATGACGAGAATCTGGATCTGATCGTCGAGCCGGGAAAGATTCAGATCATGCTGGGCAGTTCTTCAAGCGACATCCGCTTGGAAGGGAAATTCGAAATAATCGGTTCCAAGAAGACGAAACTTGGCAAGCGCGTGACCGTTTGTCCGGTCAAGGTGGAATAGCCCCGGTTTCCCGTTTCCGTATGAAACCAACCGGAAGGAATGACAGATCCATGAGGAGTTCCCCGAGGGATCGGATAATCCCCTGACGGAAAGTTTTTTTCCCCGGAGTCGTGTACAATGGAAGGAGCACGGTCCGATCCAAAAAGCCGTTGAAGAAACCGACGTCGCATACCGAAGTAGCCGTCTATCCGATTTCGGAACAGGGAAAGGAAGAGAATCCATGGGCACCTACATTTTATTCGGGAATTATTCGCAGGATGCGCTGAAAAAAATCAGCGCCCGGCGAACCGCCGGAGCCGCCGCGCTTATCAAGAAGAGCGGCGGGGAACTCAAGGCGGGTTACGCGCTGTTGGGCGATGTCGACATCGTGTTGATTGCCGACTTTCCGGATAACACCAAGGCCATGAAAGCCTCCATCGAACTCACGCGCCAGTTGGGGATCGGCTTCCGGACCGCACCGGCTGTAAGCGTGGAATTTTTCGACAGCATGATGTCGTAGCGCGTCCCGGAAAGCAGAGATCAGCCGCAAAGATGTGAAGGGCAGGGTGACTGTCCAACAAGGGCATGGACGGTATCCTGCCCGTTAATTATTCAATGGAACAGTCCGACCATCTTTGTTGGGTAAGGATTTTTCCTCCCGAAATGGAAAAAAGGCGGTATTTTCAGGGAAAAGTCGGCCGCCGATGCGGCTTCACGCAAATCGGATAATCATTTAAAATAGGGCAACTCGGGTACCCCATCCAACGATAGGAAAACCAAATGAGTATAAAGAGACGGATCGACGGCACGATACAACTGAGTCGATATCGGGAGCTGCTATGGTTTGTGTTAATCACCACCCTGCTTGGCGTCGCCTCATCCGGCGGCGTGTTCGGCATACGGATGATCACCGTCCTGATCGCCAACTGGCTTGCGGTGGCCTTTATGTTCATGATCAACGATGTGGAGGATGCGCCGGACGACGCCCTCTGCCCGCACAAGGCCGCACGCAATCCGATCGTTTCGGGAATGCTTTCGCACCGCAGCGGATGGTGGGCTTCGATATCGGTTGCGCTGCTGTCGGGTTTCCTCTACCTCCTGCTTGGATTCGGACCCGCCGTGTGGGGATGGATCGGATTGCTGTTGGGCTACCTGTACTCGTGGAAGAAGATCCGGCTTAAGAATTTTCCCATCGTGGATGTACTTTCCCACGGGATGATGCTGGCCGGGTGCCAGTTTCTTGCGGCCTTCCACACGTTTTCCCCCGGCATCTATTGGTGGTGGCCTTTCCCGTTCTGCATGGCGGTTTCGATCTCCATGTACGGTGAGCTCTTCAACGAACTTCGGGATTTCCACAAGGACCGGGAAGCCGGGTTGACGCATACCGCGCTTCTGGTGGGGTATCGGCCCACCACCGTCCTGATGTACACCCTCCTGGGAATCGGCATTGTATCCGCGACCATCACGCTGATCGGGATCATGATCGTACCCTTCTGGGTTCTGATGATCACACTGGCGCTGCTGGTCTGCCTGTTGATCCCGGCGATCGTGCGCATCGCCCGCAGAACTCGGAACCGGGTCGCCGCATACGAGCCGCTGCACAAACCCTTCGAGATCTCCTTCGCCGTCGCGCTCTCGACGTATTACGTGGGGCCCTGGCTGGGTGCGAGAATACTTACCTGGATCCCGCACTGGTAGGCGGGATCCCAATCCGCACCTCTCGGTGGATGGGTCGTTGGATGAGTGACTTCCCGGGAGTCTATTCGTTGGCATCCAGAGGCTGAATCTCTTCTCCAACCCTTACCGCTCCGGGTTCCTTTCGTCCGCGCCATAAGTACGCCGCAGATAAAATCCATCCGAAGATTGATATCAATAACCCTGCAGGAACATCCCATGGCCGGTATCGGAAGGACGCGGTGTGCAAGCCGGCCGGCATCAAGACCGAAAGGAATACCGTTTTCCCGACCTTTGCAGATTTTCCATCCACCGCTGCCTGCCACCCGCTGTAGGCAAACTCTTTTACCTCAAGCAATCCCCCCGCATCCGACTGGCATGTAACCTCCAAATCGCCCCACAGGCCTTTCGCCGTACAAGGGATCTCTCCGTCGGCCGTGCGCAAGACGGCGTAATGAGCGTGTTCATCGAAATAAATCCGGTAATTTCCCACCCGCCGGATAAGTTCCCATCCGGGATTCACCTCCGGTTCGGGGAGATTGGGAAAGATGAGGAACCGGGGTTCGATCACATCCCACAGTTTCATATCCCACGGCCGCTGATATACGGCGATTTTCATATTCCGGTCCAGCATTTCCGGGAACCAGCCATATTCCAAAAACGGGGTTTGAACCCATTCCACTTCCGCAGTGGAAACCGTCCGGAATATCTCCTCCGGGATCGAAAGCGTGGGTTGCGCGACCAGGAGACGCAGGCTGAAGTCGACCACCGAAACCAGGGAGAGAATCATCCCGGTCATAAGAAATAAAACCGCCGCCACGCGCACCGGTATCTGCAGATGCAGGCGGTATGACTGTCGGATGCGGAGCAGAAAAACCGGCCATGGATGAACCAGAACCGCCTGGGCGCCCAAACCCGACATCGCCAGGATTAATGGCGGCGCCAATCCGGCGATCATCGCGGGATAACGTATGCCGCCCGCGAGATCCGGATTGAATATACCCAGGAGCCGGAAAGTCCATGCACTGGCGGCGAGATACACGAGTACCGTTGATCCAAGAAAGAGAAGCGAGAATTTTCGGGTGGGTTCCCCCCGCAGTGTGCAAGCAAACGCCGCCAAGAGGATAGGCAGCCAGCCGATGTAGTTGGCGTAGGCAAATATGAATTTCTCGACTTTTCCCAAATCCGGATACATGAAATATTCGGGATCGGAGATCACCAGATTCAACGGGAGGTATTGAAGCGGCTGGGCGGTGAAGAAGGTCGGATCGGAATGTTTCTGGAAGAGGGGCAGGAAATGCAGCAGGGGGACAAGGAAGAAAGCCGTCAGGAGCAGCGCCAGACCGCCGGAGAAAAACAGCCTTCTCCAGGGAAAAACTTTCGGGCGATGGAAAAGGAATCCAAGCAACACGAATCCCGGCAGGATCGATACTGCGAATCCGATCTGCATGTACGCATGCCCGGAAAGGATCGCGGAAGCCAGCGTAAGGCTGAGGATGACAGTGTTCCTTCGACTGGCCGAGAGGAGGAACTGGAGGAAGGCCGGAATGATCAGGCTGCAACAGGCTGTGGACAGCACGATCGATACGATGCCATCATCCATCCTTCCGGAGAGGTGGCCGCCGGCGACAGCGATCCCCGCGCACCACAACCTCACCAACGGATGCAGCTTAAGAATCCGCCCCAGCCACAATTGGGCAAGCCCGGCAATGGCAAGGCTCAACAACAACGTGGCTTTTATCCCGTTGATAAACCCGAACAGGAGCGTGGAGATCATCACCACCGGATGGAGCGGCGCGCCATACATTTCGATAAAAGAAGGCGCCCCGCCGTTGGTGGAACCGTTCCACAGAAAGCATAATCCGCAGCGTTGAAACGCGATCCACATCGCGTGCGATTGCACACAAGGGATCAACTCGAGACCTTCCGGTAAAAGCCGGGGATTGAAATCCAGATATTCCATCCCGACAAAGCATGTCCACCCGGCCACGGCCAGGATTTCCAGAAACAGGACGACGCTTGTCCGGGGGATGCTTCGAAACCTCGAAGGAATAGATGAAAGGAAAGATCTCATTGGCTTTATCCCTGCAACGGAACGATGGTTTTCGCGGAAGGTTTCGGGAAGTATTATAGGGTATCTCATGTGAAAATGCCTATTCGGAAGGCGGCCTTTGTTGGCAGGGCAATCCGGAAGGCGGATGGATCTGAAAACCGAGTTCGCGGGATTCATTGCCGGCGGCCGTCCCCATCCCGACCGCTTTTGTTATAATGTGGCCGGTAAGCGGGCGCATAGCTCAGTCGGTTAGAGCGCTTCACTCACATTGAAGAGGTCGGGGGTTCGAGTCCCTTTGCGCCCACTGTTTTTCGAGATCCTTGGGGGTATTTACGTGCACCGTTTCCGCGTTTTTTCATACCTCTCCAACTTCAGAAAAAGGGGGAACCATCCCGATCCATTCGGATCTGCCTCCGCATGGCATGCCGATGGATTCGGGCAAATCCTGCATTCCTGCGAAATATTTCTCAAAGTTTCTCGGTTTTAATCAACCATGAAGGCTGCATCGCGTATATCCTACTTGGAAAGGAGTCTATTATGGAACTCACAATCATCATCCTAATTTGCGGTGGATTGCTTGTTCTGATCTTCCTATTGCCCTGGCTGCTCGGGGTACGCTACATCCCCAACAACCGCGTGGGGATCGTCGAGCAATATTGGTCCTTGCGGGGCTCGCTTAAGGAGGGGCGGATCATTGCGCTGAAGAGTGAAGCCGGTTTTCAGGCGGACATCCTTCGCGGCGGTCTGCACTTCGGATTCTTTCCGTGGCAGTTTAAAGTCCACATCGAACCGCTGGTGGTGATCGCCGAAAGCAAGATCGGCTATGTGTATGCCCGCGACGGTTCGCCGCTTCCGTCGACGCAAACCCTGGGCAGCGTGGTGAAATGCAACACCTTCCAGGATGCGCGCGGATTCTTAACCAACGGCGGGCAACGCGGCCGTCAGCGCTCGATCCTGCGCGAGGGACTCTACGCGCTCAACCTCGCGCTGTTCGTCGTCATCACGGAAGACGGCGTGTATTCTGGCCCGATCCATGAGCGAGACGGCAAGAAATACGGGGATTGGCTGGCCCAGTTGATGGAGGTGAACGGATTCAGTCCGGTGGTCATCGGCCACGGTGGAGACACCTT
>CAZFPL010000059.1:0-18753 GCA_964521085.1 uncultured Anaerolineales bacterium
TGGCCGGCCATGCCGCCGGATGCGATCCCGCGAAGGTCGAGCGCTGGCGGGTGCTGATCCACGGCGTCGCATTCATCCTCGGCTTCAGCCTGATGTTCATCGCCCTGGGAGCGACCGCCTCGGTTCTCGGGCGGGTGCTGATCCAACACCGGATTTGGATCGCGCGCATCGGCGGCCTGTTGATGGTGATTTTCGGGGCGCAGATGGCCGGCATTATCCATCTGCCTTTTCTGGAATACGGCGGGCGTCCGAACGTGAACCCGAACCCGCGTTGGGGAATCGTTTCATCCGTCCTTGTGGGCTTTGGTTTCGCCACCGGTTGGACCCCCTGCATCGGCCTGGTCCTCGGCTCGGTCCTCACTCTGGCGGCGTATGAAGCATCGCTTTGGAAGGGAATCCTGATGCTTGCCGTCTATGCCGCAGGCATGGCCGTGCCATTCCTGCTCGTCGCGCTGCTGATGGACCGGATGGGAAGATGGATCTGCCGCCTGACGAAGTGGTCGCGGTATATTTCCATCGCCGCCGGTTTGCTGATGATCGTATTCGGAATTCTCTTTGCAACCGATCAGCTGTCGCTGCTCGCGCGTTGGCTGCCCGGCTGGGAGATCGGCCTTTAGAACAGGGATGCCGTCGTGCGGAGTCTGAAAGTAATCGGGCTGCTCGTCTTGGGGGTCGCTCTCGGAGCGGGAACCGGCGTCGCACTCTGGTTCCTGCCCGGCTCATCCGTGCCGACATCCTCCCCCTCCGGCGTTCAAACGACACCGATCGCCGCCGCGCCGGCGCCGGTCGTCGATGCGTCTGCACCCGGGTTTGCGCTTCCCGACCTGGAAGGGCAGACGGTTAACCTCTCGGACCTGCGCGGGACTGCGGTGATCCTGAACTTTTGGGCGACCTGGTGCGAGCCGTGCCGGGAGGAACTTCCGCTTTTAAACCACATCGCCCAAGATCATCCGGGGTCCCTGGCGGTGATCAGCGTGGACGTCGGTGAACAGGAAGTCGATGTTCGATCGTATGCCGAGTCGCTGGACCTGACATCGATCCGTGTCCTGCTGGACCCGACCGGCCAAGTTCGTGACCTTTACCTGGTGCGCGGTTTTCCAACGACTTTTTTCATCGATTCCACAGGGGTCATCCAACGGATCAAACTCGGCACGCTGGAATCCTCCGAAATCGAAGCCATCCTGAAGAAGATGGGAGTAACTTCTTGAGCACCCAAGTGATACTTTACATCCGCAAAGATGATCCGGCCGGCCGACGGGTCCGGGAGTGGTCCGATTCTCTGCAACAGGAATATCCGCACACCGTAGAGGTCCGGGAAGTCGATTCCCGGCCGGAGTGGAAAGAAGCATTCGGCGCGATCGCTCCGGTGGCAGAAGTGAACGGGCGGCGGTTGTCCGTCCCCCTCACGCAGGCCGAACTTAAAAGCGCGCTGGCTCTGGGACGCGCCATCGGCCAATACCAACAAGAAACCTACGTGCCCAAACCCATACAGGCGCTTTCGAGCGGCGCAGACCGTTTGGCGCTGTGGTTTTCGCACCATTGGCTGGCCGCGTTCAACGGATTCGTCGGCATCTATCTCGGCCTGGCGTTTCTCGCGCCGGTCCTGATGAAGGTCGGCGCTCCAACCCCCGCTTCGTGGATCTACGTCGTATACAGATATTCCTGCCACCAGCTGGGGTTTCGCTCCTTTTTCCTTTTCGGGGAACAGCCCTATTACCCGCGCGACGAATTCGCCGCGGTGACGGGAATCGATCCGAACGACCTCTGGGCGGCGCGCGACTTTGAAGGAAATTCCGTGCTGGGGTACAAAGTAGCGCTGTGCGAACGGGACGTGGCCATCTATGCCTCCCTTCTGCTGACCGGCATCCTTTACCATTTCCTCCGCCGTAAAATGAAACCCCTGCATTGGGCTTTGTGGATCATCCTGGGGATCATCCCCATGGGCCTGGATGGCGGCACACAACTCCTCAGTTATCTGCCTTTCCTTAATTTCCCGTTCCGGGAGAGCACCCCGCTGCTCCGGGTGATAACCGGCTCGTTATTCGGAATCACCAGCGCCTGGTTTGCCTATCCCTACGTGCAGGAAAGCATGGACGAAGACCTCGCCGCGAAGCCTCCCTCCCGCGCATGACCTTCCACGAAAAGGATGGATTGCGGTTCTTTGGCTTCCCCTCCTTATCCGCCGCCGGCTTGCACCATGGAATCGTGACGCGCCGGGGAGGGATCAGCCGCGCGCCGTATGAATCGTTGAACATGGGGTCATCGGTCGGGGATGATCCGCAAGCGGTCGTGGAAAACCGCCGCAGGGTATTTGCCCTCTTCGGCCGCGAACCGCAATCGGTCCCCGAACTTTTCCAAGTGCACTCGAACCGGATCCTCCTGGCCCGTTTTCGCGGCGACGGGGAACCGCTCCCGCAGGCGGACGGTGTGGTGACGGACTCTCCGGAATTCACGCTTTGCATGCGGTTCGCCGACTGTGTTCCGATTCTGCTCTACGATCCCAGCCGCCGCGCAGGTGGAATCGCGCACGCCGGGTGGAAAGGCACCGTCGCGAAAGTCGCCGCGTCTGCGGTGGAAGCATTACACGTAAACTTCGGCTCCCGGCCGGAGGACATTCTCGCGGGCATCGGTCCCTCCATCGGGCCCGATCACTACGCGGTCGGGAAGGATGTTGCGGATGCGGTCCGCTCCGCGTTCGGACCGGCCGCCGAGGAATGGCTTTCCCGGCGCGGTAACGCCGTGCATTTGGACCTTTGGGCGGCGAACGAATTCACGCTGCGCCAATCCGGGGTGAAAAAAATCGAACTCGCCGGCATCTGCACCGCCTGCCACACGGAGGATTGGTTTTCCCACCGGGCCGAGCACGGCCGGACAGGGCGGTTCGGCGCGCTGATATGGCTTGAGAAATGACGGTCTCTGCCGACCGTTGTTGCGGGAAACGCATTTCCCCTTTATCCTCATAGCACATGCTTATGCCGGATCCAACCTCTCTCGTCGAACGCCACCATTTACTTCTCGATCGGATCACCGATGCGGCCGGCCGCGTCCGGCGCGACCCGGCCGGGATCCGTCTTGTCGCGGTGTCCAAAGGCCAGGGAGCCGGATTGATCCGCGAAGCCTTCGACGCGGGATTGCGCGAGTTCGGAGAAAATTATCTGGAAGAAGCCGAACCGAAGATCCGCGCTCTTGAGTCTTCGATCACCTGGCATATGATCGGGCACGTGCAAAGCCGGAAAGCCAAAGGGGTGGTGGAACTTTTCCCTTTCATCCATTCCGTCGACAGCGCACCGCTGGCCAACCGGCTTTCGCGTTTTGCCGTGGAGCGCGGCAAGACGATCCAGATCCTGATGGAATGCAACCTTTCCGGCGAAACGACGAAATTCGGCTGGCCGGCGGCCGATCCTTCGGCTTGGGAATCACTCCTCCGGCAGTGGGAACAAATCCTTCCGCTGCCCGGAATCTCCGCGATCGGACTGATGACGATGGCTCCCTTCTCGGATGATCCGGAAGAATCCCGCCCCGTGTTCCGCAGGTTGCGCGAATTAATGGAGACAGCCCGGGCGAGATTCCCGGAGATCCTCGGAGGCGAACTCTCGATGGGGATGTCGGACGATTTCGAGCAGGCCGTGGAGGAAGGCGCCACCATGATCCGGATCGGGCGGGCGCTGTTCGGCCCCCGGCCGGCGGCGGCGAAAGGCACAAATTTATCTGGGCCGATGATATAATTTCCGCGTGAGGGCAGCCTTCTTCCGGAGTGGCGAATGGTAAATTTCATCAACATGCTGGCCCTGTTGTTGACACTGATGGTGTTCGTTTACATTTTGTCGACCTGGGTTTTTCCGCCGTATCACTCATTCCGCAGGGCCCTGGCTTCGATCGTCGAACCGATGCTTGCCCCCATTCGCCGGCTTATCCCTCCCATAGGGATGCTCGATTTCAGCCCATTTATTTTTCTAATCCTCGTCCAGGTTCTGGCGACGATCCTGACGGGAGTGCTTCATTAGGAGGAAAGAATGCGTCGGTTCCGCTTTCATGACGGACGGACTGGATCGGCAATGGCGGTGCACGTCACTCCCCGCTCCCGGAAGAATGAACTGACAGGGATTTCCCCGGACGGCACCCTGCGGGTCCGGTTGACCGCCCCTCCCGTGGAAGGATCGGCCAACAAGGCGCTTCTGGAGCTTCTGGCCCATATCCTGGGCGTCCGCGTCAGCGCTCTGGAAATCATCGCGGGGGAAAAGGGGAAAGATAAAATCATCTCGGTCGTCGACCTCGAAGCCCACACCCTGGAAGAACGGGTTAGGAAGCATTTGAAAGAACACAAACCGGAAGGCGAGGGAAAATAGCGCGGCATCCGACCTAGGAAACACCCCTCCCCGAGTTCGCAGCGCCCCGGGCAAATCGGGGCGTTTTGTTCCCCCGGGTGAAAATTGACAAGCCTTTGGATGGGCTGTATAATCCCCCCGGTTTTCAGGTTGCCCTTCCGCGCCGGGAAAAGAACGATCCGGCCGAACCTGAAGCCCATACGCGGGGTGCTGCTGCAGGATTAGGGATCTGCCGCTTGCGGAGGAGATTCTTCAACGCCGAACCTCTCTTTCCCAGCTTCCTCTCCTGATCCAAAACTCGGCGATGTCATGTACGCGTCGAGTTTTTTTTTCTCCACAGGCTGCCCCCGTCGCGGAAAGGAGGTGAACAACATGGCAACGGTCATTCTTCGTCCGAACGAGAGTCAGGACAGTCTGCTCAAACGATTCCGAAAAAAGGTAACCCGTTCGGGCATTCTCAGCACGGTCCGAAGGAAGCGCTGGTTCGTCTCGAAAAGCGAGTTACGCCGAATCCAGAAGAAAAAATCCATCCGCAGGCTTAAGCGGCGGGAACGCAAGGTGGATAACGGCGACTAACCCCCGTTTTTCCACGGGAGGTTGCGACCGATTGGTGCGGCCGGGAGCCAGGCATGACGAAGCAGGAAGAAAAAATCGAAATGGAAGGCCAGATCGTGGAAGCGCTGCCCGGGACGATGTTCCGGGTATCCCTCTCCAGCGGCCATATGGTGCTTGCCTACCTCTCCGGCAAGATGCGCAAGAATTACATCCGCATCCTCCTGGGAGACCGCGTAAAAGTGGAGCTTTCCCCCTACGACCTCGACCGCGGGCGAATCACCTACCGCTTTAAAAAATCCGGCGGCGAGGGGGAACCCCTCGAGGAAACGACATAACCGGATAAAAAAAGAACCGGAGCGTACGCTCCGGTTCTTTTTTTATCCGGGTCCAAGCTTTTCCGCCAGCAGGGTTACCCAATCTTCGCGGGTTTTCTTCTCCGCCAGCCGCATTCCACTCTCCGCAAGGGCCCCTTCCACCGCCGCCGATTGATCCGCAAGTATCCCCGAAAGAATCAGGCAGCCGCCCGGCTGAACCACATCCGCCAGAGAAGCGCGCAGCATCGCTTGCAGAACCCCCGCCAGAATATTCGCCACAACGACCGGCCCGGACCGTTTCTCGTTGAGCAGATCCTGAAGCGAGCCGAGCCGCACATCGAACCGGGTTTCCACGTCGTTGGTGATGGCGTTTTCCCGCGCCACCCTCACCGCTTCCGGATCGACATCCCATCCCGTCGCCCGGGCGGCTCCCAACCGCAGGGCGGCAATTGCCAGAATCCCGGAGCCGCATCCCAAATCGATGACTTCCATTCCCGGGACCACCCGCTCTTCGAGGGCCTCAAGGCACAACTGCGTAGTCGGATGCATCCCGGTTCCGAACGCCATTCCCGGATCGAGCCGGAGGATCACGTCACCCTCCGCCGCATTCCATTCCAACCAGGAGGGAACGATCACCAAATGCTTTCCGATCCGGATGGGATGGTAGTTCTTTTTCCACTCCAGCGACCAATCCGTCTCAACCACTTCCCGGAAGACAGGCTCCGGGATGGGGCTGATTCGGCCGAGGTGCCAGAGCGCTTCCTCCAAGGAGGCGCGGCGGAGTCCGAGATCCGTATCCCAAGGAAGGTATGCCCGGACCGTCAGCGGGCCCCGCGGTCTGCCCTCGCCGTCCGGATCCGGTTCGATTTCTTCATATCCGAGGGTTACACCCCCCGGCGCGAATCGCGCCATCACATCGGCGACCGATTCCGAGAGCTCTTCGTTCACCCGCACCGATGCTTCCAGCCAGACCGGCGGGGTGCTTTTTTCAGTCATTTCGAAAATCTTTCAGGGAGTCGAGCAGGGTCTGCTTTTGAGGTTTGGCGGGGGCATCGGGGGGAATCCCAAGTTGGGAAAGCAGTTCCTTTTGTTCGCGGGACAAAGCAGCGGGGATGACAACGTTCACCACCACGAAAAAATCACCGCGGCCGCTTTGCTGCAGGTGCGGCATTCCCTTCCCGCGCAGCCGGAAGACCTGCCCCGGCTGGGTTCCGGCGGGAATGTGCAGTGTCGTCTCGCCGCCCGCGGTGGGCACGCGCACCTCTGCACCCGAGGCCGCCTGATGGAAATTAATCCCTAGCTCCATCCACAGATCGCTGTTGTTTCTATGGAAGAATTCATGTTCCTGAACGCGGACCACAACAAACAGGTTTCCGGGCGGTCCACCGAACAGGCCGGGCTCGCCCTCTCCGGAAAGGCGGATTTGCATGCCGTCGTCCACGCCGGCCGGAATAGGTACCTGCAACGTCCTGGTTTTTTTCTCCAATCCCGCGCCGCGGCAGTTCTTGCAGGGAGTGGAAACCACTTCGCCCGATCCGCCGCATTTTGAGCAGGTGGTCACATTCACCAGGGAACCCAGAAAGGTCTGGCGGACCCTCCGCTCTTCGCCGCTTCCCCCGCAGACGTTGCAGCGGATCGGCGTCGTGCCGGGTTCCGATCGCGATCCGCGGCACACGGAACAAACCTCCGCCCGGGTTACTTCCAATTCTTTTTTCACGCCGCTGATCGACTCGTCGAAGGTCAAACGGACTTCCGTTTGCAGATCGGTTCCTCGCCGCGGCGACCGGGCGGCCCGCCGGCCGCCCATGCCGAATCCGCGGAAGAACTCCGCGAACAGATCGTACTCTTCCCCCGCATATCCCGGCGTGCCTCCGGAGAACATCCGCTCGAGTCCGGCATGTCCGTATTGATCGTAAGCCGCACGGCGCTGCTCGTCGGAGAGCACGCCGTAGGCTTCGTTGATTTCCTTGAATCGCTCTTCCGCACCTTCCTCTTTGTTGACGTCCGGATGGTAGCGCTTGGCCAGGTTGCGAAAGGCGTTGCGAATGGAGTCGGGATCGGCGTTCCGGGGAACCCCGAGGATTTCGTAGTAATCGCGGGAGGTCGGCATATATTAACCAAATACCCTGCCCGGGATTCTTCCCGGGCAGGGTTGATTTTTTCCTCTCAACGGACGGATCTACATCGGTTTGAATTCCCCTTCCACCACATCCCCGCTTCCGCCGGCCGGGCCCGGTCCACCTTCCCCGCCGCCGGACGTTTCGCCGGAGGGCTGCTCGGGACCGCCCGGGGTACCTCCGCCATACATCGCCGATCCGATCGCCTGAAGGGTGCGGACAAGCTCCTCGGACGCTTTCTGGATGGCGGGCAGATCTTTGCCTTGCAGGGCGCTGCGCAGGGCGGATACCTTGCTGTTCACGTCGTCGCGAACGGTAGCGGGAACTTTGTCCCCCAGTTCACGCAGAGACTTCTCCGCGGAGTAGATCGCGCTGTCGGCGGAATTGCGGATCTCGATCTCTTCCTTGCGTTTGCGGTCTTCCTCGCGATGGCTGTCGGCCTCGCGGGTCATCCGCTCCACCTCTTCCTTGGCCAGGCCCGAGGAGGGCTGGATGGTGATGTGCTGCGAGCGGCTGGTGGCCTTATCCTGCGCCGTCACCTTGAGGATGCCGTCCGCGTCGATGTCGAAGGTCACCTCGATCTGCGGGATGCCGCGGGGCGCAGGCGGAATGCCGTCGAGGATGAATTTGCCCAGACTCTTGTCGTCGCCCGCCATCGGACGCTCGCCCTGGACGACATGAATTTCCACGCTGGTCTGCGTGTCCGCAGCCGTGGAGAAAACCTGGCTCTTGCGCGCCGGGATGGTAGTGTTCCGTTCGATCAACGGGGTTGCCACGCCGCCGAGAGTTTCCACACTCAGGGTCAGGGGGGTGACGTCGAGGAGCAGGATATCCTTTACCTCGCCGCCGAGCACGCCGGCTTGAATTGCCGCGCCGACCGCCACGACCTCATCGGGGTTGACGCCCTTGTGCGGGTCCTTCTGGAAGATTTTCTTAACCGCCTCTTGGACGGCTGGCATGCGGGTCATTCCGCCCACCAGGATCACCTCGTTAATATCAGCAGGCTTCAGGCGCGCGTCTTCAAGCGCTTGGTTCACCGGGCGGGTGGAACGGTCAATCAGGTCGCTGGTAAGCTGTTCGAGTTTGGCGCGGGTGAGGGTCATGGTGAGGTGTTTCGGACCCGACGCATCGGCGGTGATGAACGGCAAATTAATTTCGCTTTGAAGTACCGTCGAAAGTTCGATCTTGGCCTTTTCGGCCGCTTCCTTTAGCCGCTGCAGCGCCTGCCGGTCCTTGCGCAGGTCGATACCCTCCGATTTGAGGAACTCGTCGGCAATCCAGGTGATCACGCGCTGGTCGAAATCGTCGCCGCCGAGGAATGTATCTCCGTTGGTGGACTTGACTTCGAACACCCCGTCGCCTACGTCGAGGATTGAGATGTCGAACGTGCCGCCGCCGAGATCGTACACGGCGATAGTCTCGTCCTTTTTCTTGTCGAGCCCGTATGCCAGCGAGGATGCCGTCGGCTCGTTGATGATTCGCATCACTTCCAATCCCGCGATCTGACCGGCGTCTTTCGTCGCCTGGCGCTGTGAATCGTTGAAGTATGCCGGGGTGGTAATCACCGCCTGGGTCACGGATTGGCCAAGGTAAGCTTCGGCGTCGGCTTTAAGTTTTCCCAGGATCATGGCCGAAATTTCCGGCGGGGAATAGTCCTTTCCGCCCATCTGGACCCGGATATCGCCATTCGCGGCGGCAGATACCTTGAACGGGACGAGCTTGATCGCGCGCTGGACTTCGGGGTCGTTGAATTTTCGGCCCATGAAGCGCTTGATGGAGAAGATGGTATTCTCCGGATTGACCACCGCCTGACGGCGCGCCAACTGTCCGACCAGGCGCTCGCCCGTCTTCGGATTGACGGCCACCACCGACGGAACCAGCGGCGAGCCCTCCGATGCGGGGATGACCTTCGGATCGCCGGCTTCCATCACCGCGACGACCGAGTTCGTGGTTCCCAGATCGATGCCTATAATTTTTCCCATGGTTGTCACTCCTTCTGTTTTCCTTACGCTACGAATTCTCTATGAGTTTGTCTCGGGTTTGCACGCCACCCGGACTTTCGCAGGCCGCAGCACCCGATCGCCCAGCCGGTACCCGCGATGGACGACTTCCAAAATTTCCCCGTCCTGCCGGTCCGCACAAACTTCCCGGGTTACGGCTTCATGGACATTGGGATCGAATGCGTCCCCCTTGGCCGCCTCGATCGGAGTTATCCCTTCCGCTTCGAGCGCCGCAATCCCCTTTCGATAGATCAACTCCACGCCTCCGGCCCATTGCTCGAGGCTGGTGCCGCCCGACCGGTCTTTGAGGGCCCTTTCAAAATCGTCCAAAATCGGAAACCAGCGCGCAGCGGCCTGACCCGCGGCGAAAAGGTGCGCTTCCGCGGCGTCGCGTTCGACCCGCTTGCGATAATTTACGAGTTCGGCCTGGGTGCGTTTCCAACCATCCAGGTATTCGCTCGCCTGCGCCCGGGCCTGCTCCAGTTCGGCATGAAGCGCATCCAGCGTTTCGGTATCTTCTCCGCCGGGGGTTTGCGCCTCCATTTGATCGGCCGATTCCTCTTCGGTCTTTGGTTCATCAAGAGCATGCTTCTTCTTGTCTGTCATAAGCTTTCCCGGTTATCCGTCATCCTTTTTTCCACGCCGCCGGCGCGACGACTCAGCCGCTCAGCGTCTCCGAGACCAGATCACTCATCAGCGAAGAGACATAGCGGACGGCGGAAATCGTTCTTCCGTATGCCATGCGCATCGGTCCGATCACGCCAAGCGCCCCGGTGGCCAGGCCCGGCGCCCCATACCGGGCGATCACCATCGAGCAATCGCGCAGATCCTCCCAATCCCCTTCGCCGCCGATGACCACCTGGACCCCGCCCACTTCCGAACCCAGCGCGCGGGAGAGGAACTCGCCGAGCAGGCTTTGTTCCTCGAGAATGTGCAGCGTCCGACTCACCAGATTCGGATCGGAATATTCCGGAGTCTTGAGTACGTTGGTCAACCCGTCGTGCACCATCTCGGCGGTGGCCACAAAATCCGCCCGATGCATCAGCTCCGCCACCACGGCCAGGATCTCCCGTGCGAGCGGCGACATCGTCTCCATCAGTGATTCGACCTTTTCGACATCCGCGCCGGCGCATTGTTCGTTGACCTGCCCGGCCACCTGGGAGAGATCTTCCTGGGACAGGGGCTCCTCCAAAGCGATATATTGCTGTTGGACTTTCCCCCCCTGCAACACCAGGACCAGAAGCGCCTGTTGGCCCTTGATGGAGATGAGCTGCAACTGCCGGAACACCGCCCTATCTGCAGAGGGGGCGGTCACCAGCGATGCCGCGCTGGAATGATGCGCCAGGATCGCCGCGGCCAGACGCATCCATTGATCCACGTCTCCCCGGGCCTGGAAAAATTGGTGGCTGATCGTGCGCTTCTCCGCGGCGGGCAGTTCGGTTTCGCCGAGCAGGCGCTGCACGAAATACCGATATCCGCCCTCGGTGGGAACCCGCCCGGCGGACGTATGCGGCTGCCGCACATATCCTTCTTCGGTAAGCGTCAGCATATCGTTCCGGGTCGTAGCCGAACTGAAATTAAGATGATACCGTTCCACCAGGGTCTTCGAACCGACCGGTTGGACAGTTTCGACATACTCCCGGACTATCAATCCAAGGAGGAACTCCTGGCGATCCGTCAACTTTTGCACTGATCTTCTCCTTTAGCACTCTATGCATGAGAGTGCTAATCGGATGAGAAGGATGATACCATGGGTTTAGGGAGGAGTCAAGAAAATCCATTTCAAGTTAAAACGTGCTGAAAATTCAGCTTAATGCGGGATTCCTTCGCCGATCCATCCAGCGCCGCTGCTCGAACCGGACCGAAGACAGTCGTTACTCTTCCGGTACAGGTGGCGCCGGGCGTTCTTCCAAGGAAAGTGTGTATCCTTTTCCCCGGACGGTACGGATCAGGCCCGGGTGTTTGGAATCCTGTTCGATTTTTCTCCGCAGGCGGACGATGTGGGGATGGACGATGCTTTTGGCTTCATTCTCACTCAAATCGTAATTCAACGCCTCGCGCGCGATGCGGCGCGAGGAGAAGACATCCCCCGGACGCGCCATAAGCAAGGCCAGGATGTTTTCCTCGCTGGCCGTCAGGACGGCCGAATGGATTTTTCCTTCCCATTGAAGCGTCGCCTGGCGGTTGTCGCGGTCCAGGGAGACCGGACCGGCATGCAGGAAACGCTCCAGCGACAAAGAAACGCCCGAGGTTTGCGCGACGGGCGCTTCGGTTTTAAGCTGCTCCAGCGCAGCGATGGCCGTTTCCAGCGAATGGCGCTGCTGAAGCTCGGTCAGCCGTTTACGAAGTGCTTTGCGGATGGCGGCTTCCACCTGGTCCAAGGATGCCGGCTTGAGGAGATAATCAACCACCATCCCGGATTTCAGCGCCGCCAGCGCGCTCTCCATCGCGGCGTGCCCGGTCAGGATGATCACCAACAAATTCGGACGGAGCTGCTGCGCCTTCTGCAGTACTTCCATGCCGTCCATCTCCGGCATGCGGATGTCAAGCATCATCAAGTCGTACGGCATCCGGGTGAGCTTCTCCACCGCCTCCGGTCCGCTGCGTGCCTCGTCCACATATGGATATCCTTTGAGTTTGAGCGATCGGCTCAACCCTAAAAGGACGTGCGCGTCATCGTCCACGATGAGGATACGGGCTTCGGGAAGGAGTGGCGGAGTTGTGGATGGATCCATGAGGTTCCCCGATCTAGGAAATGGGAGGGGCGAACGGAAGGGTGATGACGAACTCCACGCCTTTGCGGCGCGGCAAATTCGCCGCGTGAATGGTGCCGTGATGCCGCTGCAGGATGGCGTGCGAGATGCTCAACCCCAACCCGGTCCCCTCCGGCCGGGTCGTGAAAAACGGATCGAAAATCCGGGTCAGTTGTTCGGAAGGGATGGGCGGGCCGTCGTTGGCAAATGTAACCTCCGCCCGGTCTCCGATGGATCGGATCCGGATCTCTAGGTGTCCTTTCCCTTTCATCGCATGCGCCGCATTCAGGATGATGTTCAGGAAAACCTGGATCAGCTGGCCGGCGGCGGCCAGCACCGGGGGCATGTCCTCCGGAAAGACCGTTTGAATCTCCACCCGTTGATTGCGCAGATAATTCTTGCTGAGCGCGAGCGCCTGCTCGAGGATCCCGATGATGGATACCGGCTGGAGGATATCCGGCGCCGGGCGGGCGAATCCCAGCACCCGGCGGGTGGTTTCATCGAGCCGTTCCACTTCGCCTTCGAGGATGCGGAAGGACTGCTCGCGCTCCTCGTCGCTCAGGGGGTAGGAGCGGATGAGCTCCAGGTGCGAACGAAGCGATTGAAGCGGATTGTTGACCTCATGCGCCAGCGATGCCGCCACGCGGCCGATCGCCGCCAGCCGTTCGGTCCGCTCGGCGTCGTCGATGATTTGCTGATATTGCGTGATCATCTCCCCGATGACCAATAATTCCTTGGAGGAAAGACTCCGGCCGCGCATGGGGAATGCATGCACGCGGAAGACCTCCACCCCGCGCGGCAGGGGAATGCTGATTTTTTCACGGCTGACCGCCCCGCCCGTCTCCAACGCTTCGAAAATCATCCGCCGAATTTCCTCCGGCGTGCCCGGAAATTCCAAGAAGTTCAGACCGATCACCCTGGAAGCCGTAATCCCCTGGCGTTTTATTTCCCGCATCGCCTTGGGATTGATTTCAAGAACCGTTCCATGGGAATCCAACAATGCGATCAGAAAGGGGGCCGCAAAAAGAATGCTGCGGTATCGGGCCTCGGAGATGGCCAAACGGCTGTAGAGGATGGTGTTTTCAAGCGCGGTCTCCATCGCCCGCGCCAGGGAGATCAGGATGCTGTATCCCAGCGCGTCCAGGGGCTCCGCCCGGTTGTGGGTCAGGAACAACACCCCGACCGGTTCCTTCGCCAGGAGCGGAATCGCCAGGCATCCTCCACAATTCCTGCTGTTAAGCGGTGAAAGCATCGGCGCCGATGAAGAATCCGAGAGGTATACCGCCCGCTGCTTTTCATACGCCATCCGCAGCAGCGGATACCGATCCCACGGCATCTTCTCCGGAATGAGGCGCGCGAGCGGTCCGAGACAAAGGTAACGGATGCAGGTGGCGTGGGGAGGATCGTATATCGCCAATCCGGCCAACTGAATCCCGGGCGATAAATCCGCGCAAACCTTGAGCATCGCGGAAACGGCTTCGGGCCGGCTTTTCAGATCATGCTGCAATTGGGCCGGGGGAATGCCTTCCAATCCGCCATCCGTTTTCAAAACGGCGGCGGATCGCGGTTGATGCGGGGATTCCGCTTTTGCCCGCAGCGTCTTCGGTTTGACGGATTCGACGCGGAAGCCGGCTTCTTCCAGGACCGATTGCATGCGCGGCGCATGCCCTTTCCCGGAAGCAATCAGCATCACCGGCGGACGGTTTCGGACGTTGCCGGTTCTGGATCCCACGTATATCCTTCCCTTCGGCGATGATCCCGCTGCCGAATTGGATATTACCAGAATCCGCTGTGAAAAACCACGCGCGATAACCAAAAAAAAACGCGCCGGACGGTCAGTCCGGCGCGGTCTCCGTTCGGCGCGGTCCCTCTTCAGCCAACCCAGAAATTGGAGCCAAACAATATAGCGAACAAGCCCATCAACAATAAACTGGCGATCGTCCAGGATCGGTCGAAGGCTCCATCCCGGCTGCCGAGGTGGCCCAGCATGACGAACGTAGCCGGTGCAGTGAGGGTGTATCGATGCATGCCCTGCGCGCTGCCGCTGAAGAATGAGATGATGACCACCATCAGGCTGAATAACGCCAAGCCGGGTTCCGACCGCACCGTATACGCGCAGGCCGCTACGGCGAGGATGGTCGCGCCGAGTTCCAC
This sequence comes from uncultured Anaerolineales bacterium, assembly GCA_964521085.1. Classification (GTDB taxonomy): domain Bacteria; phylum Chloroflexota; class Anaerolineae; order Anaerolineales; family RBG-16-64-43; genus JAFGKK01. Next base: position 14,219 of record CAZFPL010000059.1, read on the forward strand.
CATATAATAAAACGAGCATTGCTCCATGGAAGTATTCATCCACCAGTAATACGCCAAAGCCGCGCCGAACGCGAGAAGTCCCAGGTTAACAATGGTTAATGCGATCTTGGGAAGCGTTTTTTCCAACCAATCCCGGAAGAACGCTCTGCACGCCAGCAAGACGGTAAACAGGATCAACCCGTATCCGATAGTCACCGCCAGCCTATGTTTCGCCGCGCCGAACAGGGATAGGAACGTATCCGCCCATGCCGCCAAGCTGCGTTCTACGACCAGCGCTCCCCGGCTGAAGAATGCGGCTTCGACGGCGCGGAACTGCTCACCCAGCAGCAGATACCACAGTCCGAAGGCAAGGAGCGGGCTGAGTGCCAGCACGCCCTTCCAGAGCAGATCCCAGCGGGGTTTGGTTGGTCCGGCCTGCGCCTTCTTTCCTCCGCTCAGAAGGTTGCGGAAATAGGGGACCGCCTCGGACAGCCAGGCGATCGCGAGCGGCACAATCAATGCGCCGCCGACGGCGCGAGTCCACGTGGCGCAGGCCGCCAGGATCGAAGCCCCCAGCCATTGTCTCCGCTTCAGCAGCGCCAGGGAACCGAACGCCAACCCGACGAACAATCCTTCGGTATGGACCATCGCCAGGAAGAAACCGGTGGGAAATACGATCAGATAGAACGCAGTTCGAATCGCGACTGCTTTTTCCAGCGCATCGCGCGTCAAATCGTAGAGCGCCAGCATGGCTCCCAAGGCTCCCAGCATGGATATGATTACTCCGGCCAGGGTCGCGGTCGCGATGGAATTCAATCCGAAAATACTCAAAGGGATGCTGAAGATCCGAATCATCAGCGGATAAAACGGGAAGAAGGCGTAGTTCAGCGAGTAGGCTTGAAAAGTCTCCGGGATGCCGTACGGCCGCCCGCCCGCCAGATCGTTGGGGATGGCGAATGCCTGGGGGTACGTGTCCCAGATCGGCGCGGGATTCTCCGGATCGGTCCAGACCGCCCGCAGGGACGGGTCGTCGTAGCCCGCGACGGCGATCGAGAGATAGAACTCCGAATCGTACGCCACCTGCTGGTTGAGGAAGGGTTCCAATAAATACGGTTGGCTGTTGTGCGCCCCGGGCATGGTCTCCGCCCCGGTCCAGATCAGAACGTCATCCGGGTATTGCAGTTCCACACGCGCCGCGGCGACTTTTTGGAAGAGGACGACCAGAACCGCCCAGCACAACCAGATGATAAGGATGGTCCGAATAGGTTTTTCAAGAGCAACCCTCATGTGTTTCCTCCCATGGATAAAAAAAGGCGGGGGCCGCATCGCGCGGATCCCTGCCTAAAATTCTGTAGCGCTTGAATTTTACAATGAGGGGAAGCCGAAAATTATCTATTCACAGGATGTTCTCAGGATTTTTCATGCACAACATTCCAGACCCGAGTAGGAGAAAAGCGGGGATCATTTTCCGGCCGCAGACAACCGGCGCAAGGCCATCGCCAGCGCCGCCACGGTTTTCGCGTCCTCGAAGGCGCCCCCTTCGAGCATCCCGGATGCTGCAGCTTGGGAGAGTTTTTCCGGGAACAGCACTTCGTCCTCATCTCCGGGGAGTCGATCCGGATGCAATCCCTCGGCGAGAAAGACGTGCATATATTCGGTCGCGTACCCGGGCGCCAGAAAGAAACCGCCGATTCGAGTTAATCGATCGGCGCGCATGCCGATTTCCTCCCGCAGTTCGCGGCCCGCGCACACCGTCGGATCTTCCTGCGGATTGAGGGTGCCGGCCGGGAGCTCCAGAATCTCACGTCCGGCGGCGTGACGGTATTGGCGCACGAACCAGATTCCCCCGTCGTCGTCGACCGGGATCATCACGACCGATCCGGCATGTTCGAGGATTTCCAGCGCGGCTTCCCGGCCGTCCTCCATTTGGAGACGGTCGATTCGGACTGTCAGAAGGCGGCCGGAAAAACGAATTTCCGAGGAGACAATTTTCAGAGGCATATTGGTTTTTTTAGATAATCAAAAGCAATTTCTCACCGCAAAGGCGCAAAGACCGCCAAGAAATTCCTCGAATTCCCCTTCGCGCCCTTAGCATCTCTGCGGTAAGAGATTTTGTGTTCTAAAATCATTACAGACTCACCCAGAATATCCCAGCAAGTCCGTCCCGTCCGCCAGCCGGTAATACGGAACCCAAGCTACCCCGAACATCTCCACGTAGACGTCCTTCTTGGCCGGGGTGAGTGTGAGCTCGGCCGGTTGCTGAACCGATTGCTGGACATCCCCGATCAGGCCGACGCGTTCCTTCTCCAACTCGGCGATATCCGCCTTGAGCTGCTCGATCACCTGTTTCGATTCATCCACGTCGCCGGCGGCTTTGGAGGTAAGGCGGCGCTTGGTGAGCGACGTGGTCAGGCGGCGGCTGCGGCCGGTAAGCAATCCGAATATGGTATCGGCCGCAGTGCCCACTTCCTCGATCGTGCGATGGGTCATTTCAGTTTTATCCTGCTGCAGTTCCTGCTCCTCGCGGGCAAGCTTTTGGCGGAGGGTATCCAGTTTGCGGTCGATCGCCGAAAGTTGCTTGGCACTTCCGGTGCGGGAAGCAACGGCGGCCGCCTCGGAGCACAACCGCGCGAATTCCGCATCGCTCACCTCCGGGCCGACCGCGACTCCCAGTTCCTCGTTCACGCGGAGTTTGAGCGCGCTTTCGCGGAACGCCCAATCGAGAAAATCTTTTTCCAAATCGCGCAGCATTTTGGCATCGCTAAGCGGCGCTTCCAGGGCGGCGAACTCCGCTCCCGCCACCGGACTTTTCGGAAGCGCTGCTTCGTCGATCACCGCGGCCGGGAATTCCTGCCAGCGGATCACGCCGCGCCGGTCGGGTTGCAGCACAAGCGCCGTCCGCGCATCCATGCGGTCGATCCGGTATTTGCGTTCGAGGAAGCGCAGCTTTGCCTGCGCCAGGAGCGCGGGCCGATAGATGCACGCGGCGGCCGCAGCCGCAGGCCGTCCGGCGGATTGGCAAGCCTGGGCAAGGGTTCTATTTTGCGGGAGGAAGAATTCGGCGATCCCGGTCGGAATGCTCGGACGGGAAGTGCCGCCCAGCGGGGCGGATGATGCAGCGACGGGTTTACGGGCAGCCCCGGTTTCCCTGGGCAGCACGGCTCCAACCAGTTTGTTCAGCGCCGGGATCTGCGCCCGCGTCAGCGGCCCGGGCAGGTAATTCATCGCCCAGCGGGTCTGGAAAATCGCCGGCCCCTTGGCGTGGGTGTTGTGGAGGAGAAATATACGTTTTCCGAGACGAGTAATGGTTTTATCCAATTCGGCTCGTGAGATTCCAGGGGTTTCAAGCCCATCGAGAAGATGTTGTTTGTCTTGATCCGTTTGCAATTTTCCAATGAACCACGTCCCCGCATTTGAAAGCGCTTTGTAATCAAAATCGACTGGATTTTGGGTGGCCAGAACTAGCCCGAATCCGAAGGCGCGCGCCTGCTTGAACATGCGAATCATCACCGGCTTGGAAGGTGGGTTCGCAACAGGTGGCAGGTAGCCATGGATCTCATCGAAATATAGCAGGGCGCGCAGTCCCGAGGCGCCTTGGCGGGTGCGCATCCACGCCTCGGCGGCCGAAAGCAGCAGGGTGACGAAGAACATGCGCTCGGTATCCGAAAGGTGCGCAATGTAGAACACGCTGTGCCGCGGGCGGCCGTCGCGCGTGCGCAGGAGCGAATCGACATCCAGCGGCTGACCCTCGACCCAGGTTTGGAATGATGGCGCAGCCAGCACGCTGTTGAGCCGTACAGCGAGGGATTGCCGGTCCGTAGAGGGGAAAAACGATTCCACGTCGAACACGCCGAGCTTGGTAATCGGCGGAGTCTGCGTTTGGAGGATGAGGGACTCCAGGTCCAGGCTCTGCCCGCGGCTCCAAGCATTTTCCAGAATTGTCGAGAGGAGGATGTGCTCGCGCGAGCGGAGCGGATCGATATCCTCGAAGCCGACCAGGCCGAGGATGGCGGTGACTGTGCTGGCGATCTTCTCACGCAGAACTTCACGGTTGGTTTCCCATAGGACGTCAGGTGCCGCAAGTGACGTGAGGATACTCACCGGGAGGCCGGATTCGGAGCCGGGCGTGTAGATCGCGTATTGGACGGAACGCTGCAGGGCTTGAATGCGCTGGGGAGCAATTCCCCATTCGGCAAGCCCCTTCTTCCAGGAAGACGCCGCTTCGGCGGCCGCCTGGGCAGTGGTTTTACCTTCGCGACGGGCGATTTCACTGTCCACCCACGGTTCGAAGTCGGCGGGAGCCAGATTGGGAAAGTGCAGAAGCAAGTTGGTCACATCACCCTTGGGGTCGATGATCAGCGCCGGGATGCCCTGCAGTGCGGCCTCTTCCAAGATCCCGATCCCGAGTCCGGTCTTTCCGGAACCGGTCATCCCCACGATCACCCCGTGCGTGGTGAGATCGGCCGGATCATAAAGCACCGGCTGATCCAGCAGCTTGGAAGTTTTCAGGTCGAACAACTTGCCCAGGTAGAATTTGTCGGTGGGAAGGTTCATGG
>CAZFPL010000060.1:0-18499 GCA_964521085.1 uncultured Anaerolineales bacterium
GGGCGGCCAGCGCTTTGGCGGTGACGACCCGGCTGCGCGACACCGGCAGCACCAGCGAAAACTCGACCGTCTTGTCGCGCTCCTCCTTCGAGATGGCGCCGCTGCCCCACATGGCGGCCGCGATTGCGCTCATCAATCCAAAGTAGATGAACATGACCCCGTAGAAACCGGCGATCGTGGTCAGATTAAAACCGCGCATGCTCAAGGCATCCATCATCGCCGGAGGCAGGGAATCCAGCATTTTCACCATCTCGGGATCGCCGGCAAAGCCGGAAAATTTTGCCGCCGACATCATGATCAGCAGCCCGATGATGCCGCTCCAGATCAGTAGCGATTTTAGATTGGATCTCAGTTCGCGGAGAAAGATGTTCATGTTGTGCCTCCTTACGACACCGCCGGAATGTCGCGGCGGGTATACAGCCAATAGCTTGCCGCCAGCGCGATCAGGGAGACCGCTATGTTGAGCAGCACCAGCGGCGTATCAAAGGCGCCGTGCTGAACGATGTAGGGTGCATCCAGGTGCTTAAAGGGCGTTACCAGTTCCAGTTTCACATCACCAAAGATGCCGCTAAAGGCGCTCAACACGTACATCCCGAAGCCCAGGCCGAGAGCATACGGTGTCACGCTGCGCACCCGCTTGACCAGCAGGGATACCACCAGCCCGACGCTCATGAAGAAGAGCTGGAAGATCACGATTCCGAGCAGCAGCAGGATCAGCGTGCCCGGTTCGTACTCGTGCCCGCCGCGGAAAAGCGTGATCGCCGTGAAACTGGCCGCCCACACCACCAGGTTGGTAATGGTCAGGCTGGTCAGCACGGCCAGCAGTTTACTGGTTATAACCTGCGCGCGGCTGACCGGTTTGCTTAATAGAAAGTCCGCCGTCAATTCATTTTCTTCGATCGAGACCAGCCCAAAACCGTAGTTGCTGGCCTGAATGGCCAGGCAAAGCTGAACGAACATGAAGACGAAACTGTAAAAACCCAGCACGGTGGCCAGGTTCATTCTGTCCATGCCGAAGGCGGCCCGCAATTCCTGCGGGTATCTTGCCAGAAATTCGTTCATCAGTGCGGCCTGGTCGGCAAATATCGTAAACATGGAAGAAAAGAAAAAGATCAGGCTGGTAATCGACACCGACCAGATGATCACAGATTTCAGCCGGGTGAGAAATTCGTGTCGGTAGATGGTTGCGCTCATCGTTTCCGCCTATTCGTAGTAGTGCATGAAGATTTCTTCCAGCGTCGGCTCTTCGATGGTCACGTCCTCGACGCTCAGATCGCCGAGTTTCTTCAGCACGTCGTTGATGTCGCCCTTGAAGAAGAAACTCACCGTGCTGTTGTCGGTTTGCATATTGGTGATGCCCTTCAGCTTGAAGGCGGCCGGTTTCAGCCCTTCCGCCGTCACCCGCACCTTTTTGTAATTGTTCTGCTGCAGGGTGCGGATGTCGGAGATTTCCACGATCTTACCCTCGCGGATGATCCCCACCCGGTTGCACAGACGCTGGACTTCGCCCAATATGTGCGAGGAGAAGAACACGGTCACGCCGCGAGCGTTCTCCTTGCGGATCAGGTCGAAGAACTTGCGTTGCATGAGCGGGTCCAATCCGGCGGTCGGCTCATCCAGGAACAGCAGTTTGGGGCTGTGCAGCAGGCCCTGGACGATCCCGACCTTTTTCTTGTTTCCGTACGAAAGGTCGCTGATGCGGCGGTTCATCTCCAGCTCCATGAGTTCCGATAGTTCGCGTATGCGCTGGGTGCAATCCTTGCCGTAGAAACTGGCGGAATACTTGAGCAGGTCGATGACTTTCATGCCTTCATAGTAAAAGACTTCCGAAGGCAGGTAGCCGATATCGCGGCGGATCTCCGGGCCGGATTTGGTCACGTCCTTGCCAAAGACCTTGGCGCTGCCGCTGGTCGGATGGATCAGCGAAAGCATCAGGCGGATGGTGGTGGATTTCCCGGCGCCGTTCGGCCCGATGAAGCCGAAGATTTCCCCTTCTTCCTCGTTGAAGGAGACATCCACGATACCCCGCGATTTTCCGTAGAATTTGGTCAGATGGCTGACTTCGATGACACTCATAGGGCCGCTCCTTTGGGCGCAAAATGGATGATTCATCCGGGGGTAAAAGGGGCCGCTCCTGATATTTGGAATCGCCGATCCGAATTGCTCCACATTCTCGGATGGGCGCCGACCCAAGATTAGTTGTAGTACCAATTCTTGCGTTCGTCAAGTCTATATGGAGAGGAGGTGATTTATGCTTGCATGACTTTTTAGATAAATTGAGTGCGGTTTTTTTCACCCCTCCAAGCGATACGAGCCCCGGCTGGTGGATTCACCTTTCATTATTTATTCCGCGATACTTCCAACCAACTCCGGCTTCCTGACATCCTCCCCGCTTCCGTGCGGCGTTTACTCCCGCCACTCCGGATGTCCGGTGTGGATCGGGATCAGGATTTCAGGTGTGACCGTCCGCACAAATTCCGCGAGTTCGTCCCCGGACGCGTGGCCGGATGCGTGCAGGCAGGCAGAATCCGGGCTGTCCGTATCGCCGATGCGGTCGAGGCCGGGGGCCTGATCCGGTCGGGATGCCTTGGTTTTCCGATCTACATTTGCTATCATGTTGCGGATGGACGGCGCCGCTTTTCGGCTCAACCGGGCAATCTACGCGCGCCGACAGGTTTTGTAATTGGAGGCCGGCAGATGACGGAAACTACCGAGACGACTATGCCATCGACATCCGCATATTGGGGCCGCCCGACCGCGGACCTTCTCAGCGCACTGCGCAGCTCGCCGGACGGTTTGAGCACGGCCGAGGCCCAGGCGCGTTTGCGGCAGGCAGGGCCGAACGTCTTAAAACCGCGGCGGCATGAAAACGCGCTGCGCTCGTTCGTCGCCCAATTCACCAGCCCGCTGGTGCTGATCCTCATCTTTGCCGCCGTGATCTCCGCCATCGCCGGCGAGTGGACCGACGCGGGGATCGTGGTCGTGATCGTAGTCGCCAGCGCGGTGCTCAGCTTTTCGCAGGAGTACGCGGCCAGCCATGCGGTCGAGAAGCTGCGCGCCCAGGTGACGATTAAAGCCACCGTGCTGCGCGACGGCACGCCGCAGTCCGTTCCCACGGAAGAGGTCGTCCCCGGGGATATCGTCCTGCTTTCGGCGGGGAGCTTGATCCCGGCGGACGGGATCGTGCTGGAGGCCAAGGACTTTTTCGTCAACCAGGCTGTGCTCACGGGCGAGACATTTCCGGTGGAAAAGAAGCCGAATCCGGTCGACGCGCGCGCCGGGATGCCCGAGCGGACCAATACCGTATTCATGGGAACGAGCGCGCGCAGCGGTTCGGCGCGGGCGCTCATCGTCCAGACCGGCGCCGGTACGGCCTTCGGACGGATTGCCGAGCGGCTGACTCTGCGCCCGCCGGAAACCGAGTTCGAACGCGGCATCCGGCGCTTCGGGTACCTGCTGACGCAAATTATGACCGTTCTGGTGCTGGCCGTCTTTGCCATCAATGTGATTCTCGCCAAGCCGCCGATCGATTCCCTGCTGTTCGCCATCGCCCTGGCGGTGGGCATTGCGCCGGAGCTCCTGCCGGCGATCATCAGCATCAACCTGTCCATCGGCGCGCAGGGCATGGCCCGGCGCGGCGTTATCGTCCGCCAGCTCAACGCGATCGAAAATCTTGGCAGCATGGACGTGCTCTGCACCGACAAGACCGGCACGCTCACCGAAGGGGTGGTTCACCTCGACGGTGCGCTGGATGTGCTGGGCCGCCCCTCGGACGACGTGCTGCGCTGGGCGTACCTCAACGCAGCCTTCCAAACCGGCCTGGCCAACCCGCTGGACGAAGCCATCCTCGCCCAGCCGCACCCGGACACGACCGGCATGGACAAGCTCGAGGAGATCCCCTACGACTTCATCCGCAAACGCCTGAGCGTGGTGGTGGATTCGGACCCCGGAACGGATATCAAACCGCTGCTCATCACCAAGGGCGCGCTAGACAACGTCGTGGCCATCTGCACGCGCGTGCGCGTTGGCGGCACGGTCGTGCCGCTCGACCGAGAACACCACGCGGCGATTGACGCGCGCTACGCCGAGTGGAGCGCGCAAGGCCACCGCGTGCTCGGGATCGCTGTGCGGGATGTGCCGCGCCTGGCCGCATATACCGTGGACTCCGACGAGTGCGACATGATCTTCGCGGGCTTCCTGCTGTTTTTCGACCCGCCCAAGCCCGACGCGCGCGCGACGCTCGCGGCGCTCTCGCAGCTCGGTGTGCAGGTGAAGATCATCACCGGTGACAACCGCTTGGTGGCCCGGCACGTGGCGGAGATCATCGGCCTGCCGGCCGACAGCATCCTTCCGGCCGGTGAAATGGAGGAATTGCGGGACGAGGCTCTCTGGAACGTCGCCGAGCACATCACGATCTTCGCCGAGGTCGACCCGAACCAGAAAGAGCGCATCATCCTCGCCTTGCGCAAGATGGGCCATGTCGTCGGCTACATGGGCGACGGGATCAACGATGCGCCCGCGCTGCACGCCGCGGATATCGGCATCTCCGTTGAGCAGGCGGTGGACGTGGCAAAGGAGGCCGCGGATTTTGTTCTTCTGCGGCGCGACCTGGGCGTGCTCCGCGCGGGCATCGAGGAAGGCCGGCGCACCTTTGCAAACACGCTTAAATATATTTTCACCACCACGAGCGCCAACTTCGGCAATATGTTCAGCATGGCCGGCGCGTCGCTGTTCCTGCCTTTCCTGCCTCTGCTGGCCAAGCAGATCCTGCTGAACAACTTCCTCTCGGATTTCCCGGCGATGGGCATCGCGGGCGACAACGTCGACGAGGATATGGTGGCGAAGCCGCACCGCTGGAACATCCGCTTCATCCGCGACTTCATGATCATCTTCGGACTGGTGAGTTCCGTGTTCGATTACGCGACGTTCGGGCTGCTCCTGTTGGTGGTGCGCGCCACGGAGCGGCAGTTCCAAACAGGCTGGTTCATCGAGAGTCTGTTGACGGAATTGGTGATCGCCCTGATCGTACGCACGCGCCGGCCGTTCTTCCGCAGCCGGCCCGGGACGCTATTGTGGACTTCGACGCTTGTTGTCAGCCTGATTACCCTCGCGGTGCCCTATTTGCCCTTTGGAGACATCCTGGGCTTTACGCCGCTGCCGATCTGGGTGATGGCGGCGCTGATCGGGTTGACCGTTTTATATGTCGCGGCTGCCGAAGTTGCGAAAAAGTTTTTCTATGCGCGCGTCGCGATGTGATCATCCCGGCGCCGGATTCTTCCGGGTGACGCCCCCTATGTGAGACAGGGTGGGGGAGACCGAAGAGGAAGGACGAATATATTTACTTCCCCCTGAAGGAGTCCGGAGCTGGTTGATTCCCTGCGTCGCTCGCTTCTGGGCTAAATTCGGGGAAATAACGGTATATTTGCATTGATGGATTATCTTTAGTATAGAATCCCGGCGAAGAGGAGTTGATTCAGAAATGGGCGGTTTGGTGACGGAATACGTGGAACTGCCGGATGCAAGGATCGCCTATCGGCAATCTGGCACCGGCCCCATAGTGTTGCTGCTGCACGGGAATTCATCCAGTAAAGAAGCGTTTTCCAAGTATCAATCAATCCACTTTCCGATGTTTCACACTTTGGCGATTGACAGCCGCGGACATGGCGAAACCGTATCCAAGGACGATGCATACAGCATCAACCAATATGCGGATGATGTAATTGCTCTGTGTCAGGCAAAGGGCTTCGCCGGGGTGTACGTGATCGGGTACAGTGACGGGGGCAATATTGCGCTGCTGCTTGCGAAAAAGGCGCCGGGGACGTTCAAGCGGTTGGTGGCCATCTCTCCCAACTACCTTGCCAGCGGGATAACGGATGGAGTGCTCTCGTTAATGCGAACAACCGCAAAGGTGTTTGGGTTCCTGGGCAAACTGGGATTGGCGACCAGGAAGGCGATCATGCGCCTCGATCTGATGCTGAATGATATCGGTATAACGGCGGAGGAATTGGCCGGCATCCGGACGAACGTGCGAATACTGTATGCGGAGCATGATCTCATCAAGGAAGAGCACATACTGGAAATAGGTCGTCTGATTCCGAACGCGGGTATCCGGAAGATCGGTCGTAGCAACCATATTACGATCTTCGAAAATCCTGAGACGATAAGCGATATTTCTGAATTTCTACGCGGGGAGGAACCAAGCCGTCCGCCGGTTCACTGAAATCGGCCACGGAGGGGAGGCCGAATGCGACAGCGTTCCTCGAAAAACGGATAAACCCGAGTTCCAGATGGCAGACTTATTACCGCAAGTGATCGGGGTCAGCGGCCTGCCCCGTCCGAGTATTAGGACCCTGTTGATAGGACGGAAAAAACCGGACCAAATGACGTCGCCCGGCGTTGGGATATACTTAATAGTATGTCGCCTTCGTCCGATGTCTATCGGAATCTTTTCGAATCCGCCGGTGACGGGCTGATTATCAACGACGTGGAATCGGGGCGCGTGGTCGAAGCCAACCCCGCCGCGGCGGCGATGCACGGTTATACCCGCGAAGAATTCATCGGCTTGCTCCCGGCGGCCTACCTCCACCCCGACAGCCAACGCCCATTTACCGCGGATGTCGAGACCGCTCAGCCGGACAAGGGGATCGAAGGGTTGGCGGTCCACATCCGCCGGGATAAATCAACGTTCTACGCCGATGTGCGCAGGACGCCCCTCACCTATAAGGATCGGCCGTGCATACTGAGCGCCATTCGGGATGTCACCCGGCGGGTTCAGGCGGAACAGCTTCTGCGCCAGCGGGTGGAAGCCCACGCGCGTGAGCAATCCATGTTTTTGGAGATCTCCCGGACGCTGGCCTCCGCCCTGGAACTCCCGCCGGAATTGATCCTCGAGGAGTTGCGAAAGGTTGTCGAATATACCCATGCCGTGCTCTTTGTGCCGGAGGACCCGGAACTGGTCGTAAAGGCCGTGTGCGGTCCGCAGGCACTCTCGCAGGCGGTCCCCATCCGAATCCGGATCAAGGATCCGGAGGCATTGACAATCCTATTCAACGAAATCCGGCCGATCCGGATTGCCGACGTGGCGGGCGCCGAACCGGCGGCGCAATCTCTGCGGTTGCTGCTGGGGGGGCATGCCGGTCTGCTCCCGGCGGGAGTGAAATCGTGGATGTGGGTCCCCATCGCCGTGAAGAGCCGCGTTATTGCATGCGTGGGTGTTGCGCACGAAAGCCAGGATTTCTTCACCGCGCACCACGCCACGCTGGCGCTGACTTTGGCCAACCAGGCGGCTACCACCATGGTGAATGCGGAACTGTATGAACACGCCCGGGAGCTGGCCGCGCTGGAGGAACGCCAGCGCCTGGCGCAGAACCTGCATGACGCCGTCAACCAGTCCCTTTTCTCCGCCGGGCTGATCGCCGAAGTGCTGCCGCGTCTGTGGGAGCGGGATCAGGAAGAGGCGCGCCGCTCGCTGGAAGACTTGCGCCGGCTGACGCGCGGTGCGCTGGCCGAGATGCGAGCGCTACTGGCCGAACTGCGCCCCAGCACCCTGACCGACGCGGACCTTGGCGATCTGCTGCGCCTGCTAAGCAACGCCTTTACTGTGCGCACAAACCTTCCGGTGGCCTTGCGCATAAGCGGCGAAGGCGCCCTGCCTGCCGAACCGCAGGTGGCTTTCTATCGCATCTGCCAGGAAGCGTTAAATAATATTGCCAAACACGCCAAAGCCAGCCAGGTGGAAATCGACCTGAATCGCAAAGGGGGAGGGCTGGAACTACACATTCGCGACAATGGCCGCGGGTTTGTTACCTCCGAACTGGCGTCCTCCGGCCATTATGGGCTGGGCATGATGCGCGAGCGAGCCGAAGCGGTGAAGGCTGTGTTGACCCTTGAGAGCCGGCCGGGTCACGGAACTGAAATCACCCTGCGCTGGCAGGAAACCCCGAAATAGGAGGCCTTATGACGACGTCTCTCTCCCCGCGCATCCGCGTCCTGATCGTCGACGATCACGCGATGGTTCGCCGCGGGCTGGCGACGTTTCTGAAGGTATACGAGGATTTGGAACTGGCAGGTGAGGCCGCCAGCGGGCCAGAGGCCATCCAATTGTGTTCCCAGCTTCAGCCGGATGTCGTATTAATGGACATGGCCATGCCGGAGATGGATGGGGCGACAGCGACTCGCCTCATCCGCAAGCAGTCCTCTGCGATCCAGGTGGTCGCGCTGACGAGTTTCAAAGAGGAGACCCTGATACAAAACGCACTGCAGGCTGGAGCCATCGGTTACCTGCTCAAGGACGTGTCGGCCGACGAGCTGGCTCAGGCCATCCGGGCCGCATTCGTCGGACGCGCCACCCTCTCGTCTGCTGTTGCCGAGGTCATGGTTCATGCCGCCGGCCAGCCGCCAAAACCCGGACTCGACCTGACGGAGCGCGAGCGCGCGGTCCTGGCTCTGATGGTCGAAGGTCTGAATAATACGCAAATCGCCGGAAGATTGGGCGTAAGCCCGTCCACGATCAAATCCCACGTCAGCAATATCCTCTCCAAGCTGGGAGTATCCAGCCGCACCGAAGCCGTGACTCTGGCCTTGCGGAACGGGCTCATTAACTGACCTCCCCTTTTTCTCCCCCAAGTGGCGGAGATAAAAACTCCCTGGCTGTTGGATGCGGCGGGGGAATGGGTGCCATATAATGAAGCACAGGTTCGGAAATGCATTCGTTTTATTTCTCAGGTCATAAAGCCACTCGAAGACCACTCCAAACCAGGCAAAAGGAGCCACTCATGTCAATCGCCAAAGTATCGGAAATCATAGCGTCTTCCCCGAAGAGTTTTGATGATGCCATCCGGTTGGGCGTCGCGCGCGCCCACAAAACACTCACGAACCTCAAATCCGCATGGGTGGAGAACCAGCAGGTCCTAATAGACGATGAAGGTCAAATCACGGAATACCGGGTCCAATTGAAGATCACTTTCGTACTCAAAGATTGACCCGCCCTCACCCTGTTCATCGGCGCCGATAGAATTCTGACGGGCGAGGGGATGCCGGCCATACCCAGGTGAAACCGGTTTGCGTCCCGCCTGGAGGGTGAGGTTTTCCTACAAAACCAGGTGAAGTTCGGGATTCTCCCCCAAGTGGCGGAGACAAATACTCCCCGGCGGTTGGATGCGGCCGGGGGGATGCCTGATATAGGATAAGACTATGACCCGCGTATATCTATCCGATACCAACCACGAAGAGCGCTCCGCCCTCCGTCTGATGCTCCAAGACCTTAAGATGGAGGTAATCGGCGAAGCGGCCGATTGGCCGACCACAATTGTCCAGGCGCCAGGCCGCCGCACCGATATGCTGCTCGTGGATTGGAATTTACTCCCCCACTCGCAGACCGCGGCACTGGAAGAGCTCCGCAGAGCCTGCCCGGCCGCGCTGGTCATCGTCCTCATCAGCCATCTGGACGCCCGGCACCAGGCGGCACTCTCCGCCGGCGCCGATGCGTTCATCAGCAAGGGCGAGACGCCCGAGCGGGTGGCCGAACGCCTGAGGACAGTGGCCGCCGGCGTTCCAATTAAATGAGGCAACCGGGCCGGTCGGAAGAACAGTAAAAAAACCGGCTTCGCAGAGTGATCCGTCCATTCTGGAAAGTCAGGAGGATTTAACCCCAGAAGAATGAAGGAGTAAGGAGCTAAAAAAAACGCACCACAATTCGTGCAATCCCAACAAACCCAAAAAGGAGAGAAAAATGAACATCACCAACATCATCGTTTACCTGATCGTTGCGGCCGTGATCGGCTGGCTGGCGAGTGAAATCATGCGCGACCGGGCGAGCCTGCTGATCAACATCGTCGTCGCCGTCCTTGGCGCTTTCCTGGCCGGTTACTTCCTCAGCCCCATCTTCGGCGTCGGGACGATTAACGACGCGATCAACCTTCCGACCATGCTGGTGACCCTGCTGGGCGCCATCATCGTGATCGCGCTTGTTCATCTCGTCCGTCGTCGGCTATAACCCGGGCGAGATTCGTCTCGTCCCTTGAATCACCGGGCAGGGGTGCGTTCAAGCGCCCCTGCCCAAATACGGAGATGCCCTATGCGGAAGTTTCCGGGGAGCATGCTCCAGGAGGTCTGAATGACCGGCAACAAAATATCGGAAGTCCGAATGACGCAAAATGAACCGGAACGGGAGCAACGGATTTTTACATTCAAAGCCACCCAGGTCGTCTGGCTGGTGTTCGGCATACTCGAGGTCATGATCCTGCTGCGTATCGCACTTAAGGCTCTGGGAGCCAATGCGGCCAGCCCGATTGCCACGTTCATTTACGGTTTCACCGACCTGTTCCTGTGGCCTTTCCTGGGATTGACGGGAACGCCGACAGCGGGCGGCATGGTGCTGGAAATTTCCTCGCTGATCGCGGTGGTGGTGTATGCCCTGATCGCCTATGCGCTGGCGAAAATCATCTGGGTGATCTTCTACCGCCCGCGCGGACCGGTGGAGGCCGTCACGCAGACATCGACCACCGATCAACATACGCCTTAATTAATAGGAAACAGCATGAACATTTTGGCTGAGAAATGCAAGACAAGGGATAACCAACGACCGGATACCTTTTCGGCCGTCCTGCAGACCGTGCTGGGGATTGTCCGGCGGCTGGTCGAATTCTTTGCGATCACAGAAGCAGACCCGCATGAAGGGCGGCATTTTTATCCGCCGGGCGGGGGGCGTGACGGATAGACCGGACAGTGGATATTCCGTTCCAGCATTACAAAAAGTGCAATGAACCTTCAGCAGATCCGGCCATCCAGGAGGTGACGCTATGGGAAACCATATCCGAGAATTCGCGAACGCTACAGAAAAAACGAAAAAAGTATTACTCGGTCTGCTGATCGGTGGCTTGGCCGGAGCGGCAACGATGCTGCTTTTTGCGCCCCAATCGGGGAAACAGACGCGCGCAAAAATTCAGCAGAAAAGCATCCAATGGCGGGATCAGACAACCGATTTTGTCAAAAATACACTTGCGCACGTTCGTTCCGATACCCACGCGGTCGCGTCCGGCGTTCGCTAGAATGCCAGGCCGAAAAAGTAACTTGGCCTGAAGAAGCTCGATATCTAGATTGCATGTCCGCAGCACACGATTCCGGGGTTATGGCAATCGAGGTTGCTTGAGATCATGCAATCCCCATCCGCCTTGGCGGCTTACAGGGAATTACTGGATCCGATACCCGCCGTTCATTCAAATGAGAGAGGATTTGTACAATGAAAATCACCAGAAACATAGGCATGCTTTTGCTGGCTATCTGGCTCATCGCGACCGGGCTGATCTCAATCCTCAGTTTAAGTTTTTCAGGACTGGGCGTAATTATGGCGATCCTCGCCATCGCGGCCGGCATCTTCATCCTGCTGGGTCGCTAGGTTAAGTGCCATCCGGCCGGAAGGCCGGGTGGCGTCCGTCCATTTGCTCAATAGGAGGAATCCCATGTTGTGGACAATCATAGTTGTGCTTGTAGTTCTCTGGCTGCTTGGTTTCTTCGGCGGGAACATCAGCCCAAGGTTCCCGAAAGTTGGCAGTTGGGTTCACCTTCTGATCGTGATCGCCGTCATCCTCATCATCCTGAAGCTGCTTGGGGTGGTTAACATCTAGCGGTCCGGCGAATCCGTCGAAGCCCTGAATTGCACAGCAATCAGCCATCCGGTCCAAAAACCGGGTGGTTTTGTTTTAATGGGCTTGGACGGTTTTACCGGTGTTTGATATCCTATTGAAATTGCATCCATGAGGCCATATGCCCTGGCGGTCATGGCCGGCGTAAAACTCACGGGACGGCGCGCGACAATGGCGGTGAAAAATCCCAAGCGGAAATCCGATGGATAGTAGCGCACCCGGACCGGTTCTTCCGCCGCCCGCATCACCCCGCGCTTCCTTTTGGAGCACCTATCTCCGATGGCCCGTTTTCCTGTTGCTCCTGACGATCGGGCTGGCACTGTTCCTCTTCGGGATCCCAAGCGGGGCGCGGGCGTCGCTCGGAACGGCGCTCCTCACCCATTTAGGGTTGGTTCTCTTGCTGGGAGAGTTTGCGCTGTTGACTTTTTCGTTGATCTGGCCGGCCGGTCAGCGCCTGGATACACAATTATTTTTGATAATCAATTCACGGGTCCATCCCAAGGGACTGGATCGTTTCATGTGGCTGGCAACCCAGCTTGGCAGCGTGCTGGCGGCAATGATCGCCGCATGCATTCTTTTCCTGGGAAAAAACCGCGGCCTGGCTTTCGTATTCATATTTGGGACAGTCACGCTTTGGCTGCTGGTGGAAACCATCAAGGTGCTGACGGACCGGACCCGCCCCTTCCTGGATCAGGCGGGGGCGCGGGTCATCGGCTGGCGGGAGCCGGGCCGGTCCTTTCCCAGCGGCCACACGGCGCAGATATTTTTTTTGGCGACATTGCTGAGCTGCCGGTTTTCACCCGGGGCTGTAGGAATCGCGGCGCTGTATGCGCTCGCGGCGCTGGTCGGTTTTACCCGGATGTACGTCGGCGTGCACTATCCGCGCGGCGTCATAGCCGGCGCGGTGCTGGGCTGCGTTTGGGGAATTCTGGCGACGCTCGTGGATCCCTATTGGCTTGGACTGCGGTTCTGAGGGAGGCTTAGGTATCCGCTGGTGCTGATCCTGATCTTCGCGGCAGTATTCTCGGCCAAAATACTAATTTCCACCAAGATGTCGGTAAAATATTAGAATGTCATATTGCATCGAATTATTATGGTCCTTCCCTTATGAGACAGTGAATATGTCCAGCATGCACGAATATTATTTGTAGACAGATGGGAGGAAAACATGACTGCAAAGATAAAGTTCGACCGCAACAATCAAAAAGGGGGTGATAATATCCGGCCGGGAATCCTGAACGTTTGGATTCTCCCCATCATCATCAGTGGTGTCTTGCTTATTCTGGCGATCTTCCTTCTAAACCTGATTATCAAAGGAACATTTACCCAGTATGCCAATTGCAATTATCTGATCGTTGCACGACTGGGAATGGATCCCTTCTTCTGCGATGGATACAATGTTAAAGTCTTCGACACCACCATCTTCACGATTCCAGGCATGAAAGACGTTTTAGATCCACCGCTGGAACTTGTCCGCTCGGCCGTCGCCTGGGGTGTGATTCTCCTCTTTGCATTTTTCAGCCTTTTCCTGACAATCATCATTGATAACCTGAAATCCGTGTTCAGACTTATCACATTCAATAAAGAGGAATGGAAAAAGTTCATTGCCAGAACCCGGATCTGGCTTTTACTCTTTATTGGTTTTTGCCTGATCTTTTACTTCACCGTCGTAAAATAAATTTATCTTCCGGTTATAACAAATTCAAATGCTCCCAACAAGCGTTTACGGCGGATCCCCGCTAAGAATTATCTATATCGATATGCTTTTTCCAATCTCCGGCTTCCTAATCTCGACCCCGCTTCCTTTCAACTTCTCCTCCCACCACTCCGGATGCTCGGTATGGATCGGGATCAGGATTTCGGGTTTGACGGTCCGCACAAATTGCGCGAGTTCGTCCCCGGATGCGTGACCGGAGGCATGAAGGGTGGGGGAATTCTTATCGTCCGGGTCGCCGATCAACTCCAGACCCATCCAGCGGACCCAATTCCGCAGGCGGTCGAGATCGGCGGCCTGCTCGTCGTCGTAGGCACGGCTGTTGGAGAAGAGATACACGCCGCCGGAGATCCCCTCCAGGTCGGGCAGGTCGTTCAAATCCCACAAGCTGTCGGCGAGTATGAAATCGCCCGGCATTTCAGAGACTCTCTCCGCGCATACGATCGGCGCGCGCCAGCCCTCGCGCGTTTCGCGCTCCCACGCGCGCGGTGCGGCCTTCGGATCATCGAACAAACCGACGTTCGATCCGGAATCCGGCGCCGGGTAGGAGTCGGGTTCGACCAGATGAAGCGCGCGCAGTAAGTATGCATCCTTCGGTTGGAGGAGCAGGGTGCGCCCGGTCCGGCGTGCGGCGTCGAGGAACACCTGCAGCCGCTCGACGTTGCGCGGACCGAAGTCGGCGATGGCAAGCTGGCCGGCATATCGTTCCAAGATCGGGACCACACGTTCCAGAATTTGATCCTCCGTGATCCGGCCGGCGGAGGATTCTAGATGCGTCCCTTCGCATAGGAGCGCGCGGGGGCGCAGTGCGGCCAATCCGTCCGCGAACGTGCGGGTCTGTCCGCCGTGCCGGCCGTGAAACCGTATGTCGCCGGTGTATCCCACCCAGCCGGCGGATGTCTCGACTGCGTACCCGACCGCGCCGGGGATCGAGTGGTCGACCGGCCAGGCGCGGACTTTCAGTCCGCCGACCTCGCCGGAGAATTTTTCCGCCGCGGCGGGCAGCATCCCCTTGCGGCTGCTGGCACCGGCGCCTTCCCAGAACTCGCGCGCTTCACCGCCGAGCGCCCCCTCGAGGAGAAGAATCGGGCGCAGTTGATACGCTTCGCTGCGGGCGGATCCAAGCATCCCTTCCTTTTCGGAGCGCATGCTGGCATACGCCATCTCGCGCTCGAAGCTGGCCGGACCGGTCGCCTGCATCGCGCGCGCGATAGCCGCGCTCGCCCGCGTGCACACGATCGGGATGGCGCTGTCCAGATAGGATATATCGCCGTTGTGATCGAGATGGGCGTGGGAAAGCAGGACCGCATCCACCGTCGGCGCTCCGCCGGGCTGCGCCAGGTTGCGGTATCCGGCCGCACCGCGCATCCGCTCCCACAGCCCCGGCAGTTCGAGGTCCTTGCGGTAGAGGCCTTCGAGCGGTGGGATCAACCCCAGGACGAGCGGATCGAGCAGCCCGCGCGCAGGCCGCGGCCGCAGAAGTTCGTTGAAGAACATCCCAGACCGGTCGAAATCGATTCCGAAATCGAATAAGATCCGCGCCGGGCCGTCCTCGAGGAGGATTTTATTGCCGCCGATCTTGCCGGCTGCGCCGTAACAGGTGATGGTGGGCATGGAATCAATTAAATCACAGAAATTGGTTTACGGTCTCGATACGGCCGCCAGAAATTGGCGGCCTACTCGACCGCCTTTTAATCCAGCCGGTCGAGTAGGCGCGAAGCGACGTATCGAGACCGCGATCCGACAAACAGGTCTCGCCCGCCTTGGCGGCCGGGCCAGGGATACGCCCTGCACGGAAAACCAGGCATGGCTACCCCGGCCTCGCAACGGCGAAGCCGGGGCGGGGCTCGACCACCTTTAAGACCGCGTTGGTCTGAATTACTTGAATAAACTTGTGCGCTGATGGGGTATTCGCCTTATTGATTTTAAACTCATGCCGTCCTTTCGGCTGGGTGAATTCCGGGGATAGTGTAAAATCCAACGCGGAGAGGGAATCGTCATCCGTACAATAATATCAATTAAATAGGATTTTTTATTGCATTTTTTACCTTGGAGGGTCCATGCTGAACAAAAGGAATTCGGTTGCAACACCGGCTGCATTGCTATCGGTCGTCGTCTGCCTGTGGATATGTTCCCTCGGTTGCCAAATGGGAGCGGCCGGGCAGGAGGGAACGCCCGTTCCCGGCGTACAAACCTCCACGGCCGTTTCCCCGTCGCGCACGGCCGAGCGGCCGTCGCCGACCTGGCCGTTCGAGATTCCCGGCGCCGACACTTGGGTCGGCCTCGGCCCGGAAGGCGGGGATGTTTTCTCCCTGGGCGTCGATCCCGTCGCGAACGATACGCTGTATGCAGGGGCATGGGACGGCGATATCTATAAAAGCGTGGACGGCGGCGGGATGTGGACGGTGGTCCATCTCGGCGCGGATGCCGGCTTCGTTTCGGCCCTGGTTGTCCACCCGACCAAACCCCTCCTTGTGTATGCCGGAACGGATCAAGGCGGTGTGTATAAAAGCATGGACGGCGGTATCCATTGGGTTCCCACCGCGTTGACCGGCGGCATTCTCGGCGGCCTGGTGATGGATCCCGGCGATCCCGGCATCCTGTACGCCGGGACGGGGGGCGGCGTATGGAAATCCGTCGATGGGGGAGGGAGTTGGACCGAGGCGGGGAGCGACCTGACCGACAAGCAGATCATCGCGCTCGCCATCGACCCCCGGGAGCCGGCCGTTCTCTATGCGGGAACGTCCTCCGGCATGTATAAAACCGCCGACGGCGGAGACAACTGGGTCGCCGTCGATTTTCCCAGCGGGAGAGGCTACCTAATATCCGGCTTCGCCTTTGATCCTGCCGCGCCGGATACCCTCTATACAGCGACGAAGTGCTTCGGTGTTTTTAAAAGCACGGACGGCGGAATAACCTGGAACGAGGTCAATTCCGGTTTGACCGATCCCTTCGTGAATGTGCTGGCCATCGGCACCGCGTCTCCGGCCAACCTGTATGCCGGAACCCATGAGGGGGTCTTTCGAAGCTCGGACGGCGGCGGGAGTTGGCTGCAAGTCAACAACGGGCTGGAGGCAGTAATAATCAATGCTCTGACGGTCGGTCCCAAAAACGCATCGACGGTTTATTCCGGATCCCTAAATTGGGGCGTATTTAAAAGCACCGATCGCGGCGGGAATTGGCATGCCGCCAACTCGGGCATCCGGAAGACCTGGGTGACGTCGATCGCGATGGATCCTTCGGACCCCTCCGTTTTGTATGCGGGAGCAGCGCTCGGAGTATTTAAAAGCATGGATGGCGGGAAAACATGGAGGCACATCTTTTCGATCAAGAAATTGGAGTGGATAACCGCCGTCGCGATTGACCCGTCGGCATCCGGAACGGTTTATGCGGGCAGCGACGGTTACGGCGTTTATAAAAGCACGGACGGGGGGGAAAGCTGGGAGGAGGCCGGAACCGGACTGTCGGACGGGTTTATCCGGGAGCTGGCGATCGACCCGGTCAATTCCGCAACCCTCTACGCCGCCACGGAATACGGCGGCGTCAACAAGAGCACGGACGGCGGGGGGACGTGGAATACCGTGAACAATGGTTTGTCCTCGCTTGCCATGACCGCGTTGGCGATCGACCCGAAAACGCCTGGCACGCTGTATGCGGGCACATACGACGGCGGCGTCAATAAAAGCACAGATGGCGGCGGCGTTTGGGTGGGCGTCAATGACAGTCTTTCCAATCCCGCAATAACCTGCCTGGTGATCGATCCCTCGGCGCCGGACACGATTTACGCCGGCACATTTGGCGGCGGCATCTTCAAAAGCATGGATGGGGGTGAATCCTGGATGGGAATCAGCGTCGGATTGATCGACCTGGCCGTCCGCGCCTTCGCCATCCACCCGTCGAATTCCGCCGCTTTGTACGCGGGAACGGCATACGGCGGAGTGTTTTTCTCTCTCAATGGCGGAGAAAATTGGAACACGCTGAATACCGGTCTGGCGCACACCGATGTCTCTTCGCTGCTGATCGATCCCCGCAGGCCGACCTTGCTCTATTCCGGAACGAGGGGGGGCGGCATGTTTGTAATGCGCATCTCTCATTAGGCTGTCCCCGCCGGTGCGGCGGAGATTCGGCGATTCGGTCCGCCATCCATCCGGGAGGTTGAGAATCCGAAGCGGATGGACCGGCATCCGGTTGTCCCTTCCTTTTCGGATGCCATACTTTTTGGAACAGCCATGATCAGCATCTGGAGGCCGCGAAAGGGCTGTGAACCGTCTTTTTTTTTATGGAATAAGCCTGAAGATCGCCTTTTCTAAGCCTTTTCACAGCAAGAACGAATATACTTAAGCGGAAAGGAAATTCTCCCTGGCGACTCGCGCATGCGCACTGTTCTCGTTGTCGACGATGACCTTAAACTGCTGAAAATGCTTCAGCGCACGCTGACGTATGACGGCCTCCATGTGCTGACCGCCGCGAGCGGCGAAGAGGCGCTGCCGCTCATCGATTCCCACGCCCCCGAAATGCTGATCGTCGACTGGATGATGCCCCGGATGGACGGCATCACCCTCATCCGCCAGGTGCGCGCCGCGGATAAGAAGGTCATGGTCCTGATGTTGACCGCCCGCGACGCCGTCGAAAACCGCGTGGAAGGCCTGGAAAGCGGCGCCGACGATTACCTCGTCAAGCCGTTCGCTCCCGCGGAATTGGTCGCGCGGGTCCATGCCCTTCTGCGCAGGGGGGAGCCTGTGGTGGAAGGCCGGAGTGTCTCTTATTCGGACGTAACCCTCGATCCATCGACGCGCGAAGCGCACCGGGACGGGCAAACCCTTGCCCTGACGGTCACCGAATTCAACCTTCTGCACCTGCTCCTGCGCCATCCGCGCCAGGTGTTGGAACGGACCCGGATCCTTACCGATGTCTGGGGATATGACTTCGGCGGCGATGACAATGTGCTGGAGATTTACATCGGCTACCTGCGCAAAAAACTTGAGGCGGGAGGGCACTCCCGCCTGATCCAGACCGTGCGCGGGGTGGGGTACGTCCTGCGCGAGGAATGATGTCGATCCGCTTTCGTTTCACACTGCTCTATAGTGCTATCCTGGCGCTGATGCTGACCCTGTTCAGCCTTTCGCTGTATTCCATCCAGAGT
>CAZFPL010000061.1:0-14832 GCA_964521085.1 uncultured Anaerolineales bacterium
AGAATACCCCGCAGCTTGCTGCGCAGTTCTTGGGGGTTGCGATCTGTGATACCGCACGGCTTGCCGCGCGGTCGTTCATTAATTGGCAGGAAAATAGAAATCGATTTTGGGCGATAAGTGAGAATGATTGACATAAAGAAACATACACAGATGGATGATGCGGGGAAAAGGATAAACGCCGGAAATAAAAGTTCGCTTCCGGTATGGAGATAATTCTCAAAATAGCACAGAAAAAATGCCATGAAATGTGGTTCCCCTTAGCCATGTCCCACCGGCCCAAAATAATATACACCGCTTTTTTAAAAACTGCAATACCAAAAACCAGAATGGAAGTAATTATATTTTTGTATAAGATAAATAGGACAAATACTCTCCAAATAGGAGACAATATTCCGGTTCAAGTAAAAAAGAGAAGCTATATCAAAGGATAGGCGGGAAAGCCTTGTTTTTAAGGGGGTTGCTGATGTCAGGTTCCAATCTATTGAGAGGAACGTGGATCTGTTGTTCTATATGCGATCTAGTATCCAGATTGAATTAGAAAAAGTAAACGGGAAGGTTGTCATATGGGGAATATGACATATCACAATCGGGAGGTATCGAGTAGCCGACATTCGACGGAATTTGTAATAGAAGCGCAAACAAAAAACTGTAAGTGGTTATAGATCTATTGCTTTAAAAAAGTGAAAGGGGAATAACAGCTATGCTATTTCTCCTCTGGAAGGGACATGAGGGGCATAGTATTTGAATTTTTGTTTTTTTTCCTTGACACGTGTCTGAAGAAGATGGATTGATCAACGAGTTGGCTGGAATCGAAGAGCTTGGAATATGAGGAAATTACATGGTATGCTTTCAAAATTGGTATATTTCTAATAAATTACAGACCGATTAAGATCAGGTTGGTTACTGGGAGTCCAGCTTTGTGATTGGCCAAAAAATGAAATCCCGGCGTTGTCCTTAATTATCTTAATTAATTAATTACTTAATGAAGAACTGGACTTGTATATCCTGGACGAGTTCTCGTCTCTCGTGAATTAAGAAAACAGAAGGACGGAAATTGGCACTTGCATTTTCCAAAAATCATATATAATGATTGTAGTCATATTCCACAAAGGAGGACTTTGACATGCCTACGTTACATATGGACGTCGAAACCGTACGAGCTGCCCAAACCGCGCTTAATACCGGGTGGCAAGCAATGGATACTGCCTTTTCCGATATTAAGACCAAGGTCGGTTCAGTAGAGGGGACTGCTTGGCAGGGCAATTCCGCGGCCGAGTTTTTCACAATCTTCAATGAGATGAAGACAGCGTACACTACCAATCTCGAGACGCTAAAAAATCTTGGAGACCGGCTTAACCTTGAGATTCAGGAATGGGAGAGCATGGCCGCCAAGTTTGGCGACAGCGCCCTCTAATCTAACGGTTGCGTCTCTCCGCAGTATATAAACGCCCATCCCGGCAATGTAGTGTTGCCGGGATGGGCGTTTAGGTTTAAACTAACGAAATGAGCGATTCTTCGGCGGCCAAGAAGAATGTGATTCCCACTGATTTAAAATCCGCACAGCGGGTTCGGAGGCGGTTCACATCAGCCCAACGCGATCCATTCTTTTTACCCGAAGAACCTATCGAGTTGCCGGCTCCACCACCCAATCCAGGATCCCCGCCGAAACTAAACCTGTTGACGACTCTCCTGCCTCCCGTGATTATGTTCGGCGGGTCTTTGATCGTTTCCCTTATTACCGGCAAGAACAATCTTACGATGATGCTGCCCATGATGGTCATGGGCTTGGGGTTTCCCATCGCCAGCATCATTGGATACAACAGCCAGAAGAAGGAATACGCGAAGTCCCTCATAGCACGGGAAGCCGTTTACCGTAGGACTCTCGAGAAGGAAAGAATCCGGTTGAAACATCTGACGGAGGAACAGCGGACTATTCTGGAAAGAACCTACCCGGTACTGGAAAAGTTAAAACGATCGGCCAAAACCCAGGATAAACTGCTGTGGGCGCGCCGCCCGCATGACGAGGATTTCCTCTCTCTGCGGCTGGGGACCGGGCCGGATGTCCCATCCTTCAAAATCGAAGCATCGCGCAGCGCCGACGCCAACGAACCGCTTGCTGGGCTTCCCCAAAAACTTTTAGCCGAATTCCGGGAAGTTCCAAACCTTCCGCGGCTGGTGCCGCTCGGCCAGAGCGGCAGCCTGGCGATCAGCGGCCGGAACCCGGCCGTGGTATACGGGGCGGCCCGCCGCCTGCTGATCGACGCGATCGTCCATCATTCCCCGCAGGATGTTTTTGTGTTCGTCCTTGGAGATACTCCCGAAGCCGAGGAGCGTTGGGAGTGGTTGAAATGGATTCCGCATGTGGATGCGCTTGGGGGAAGCACAAAGGTCCCCCGGTTGGCATATACCCCGGTGAATCTCGAAAAAAGCCTCGAGTTCCTTTCGAAGGAACTTCACGACCGCGTAAAGAAGGCCGGGGGCGGCGGTGACGGCTCGGATACCAAGAAAGGCCGCACACCCGCGATGATCGTACTCATCGACGATACCGGCCGGGTCCGCCAGCGCGAGGATGTGATCGAACTGACCGAGTTGGGCGTGGACGCGGGAATCCATCTGATCTTCGCCGGCGGGCGGGCTTGGCCGCGCGAGTGCAAATCCAGGATCGACCTGCTGGACGACAACCGCTACAAGTTCGTCGAGACGTGGACCAAGGAGCGCGCCGGTCACGAGGGTGTTTTTGAAACCGCGTCCATTCAGGACTGTGAAGCGATTGCCCGGGCGTTGGCTTGTCTTGAGGTGGCCAGCAGCCAGACGAGTGTTCCGCTGCCCACCAAGATCCGCCTTTCCGAGGTGATTGGGGTGGAGGAATTCTCCGCTGATATTGTTAAATCCAATTGGGAAATTCCGCTGGAACCGAAGGATTTGCTTCAATTTCCAATCGGGGTGCGAGCCCGCCGGGACCAGCTGGAAGTGGAAATAATCAACCTGCTTCCGGCCGAGCGCGGCGGCAGCGACTCCTACCACACGATCCTGATCGGCACCACCGGAAGCGGCAAGAGTGAGTTCATGAAGTCGCTGGTGATGGGCGCGGCCTACCGTTATTCCCCCATCCACCTCAACCTCTTCTTTATGGATTTCAAGGGCGGCGCGGCGTTCAGCGTCTTCGAAAACCTGCCCCACGTCAGCGGGATCGTCACCAACCTCAAGCCCGAGCTGGTCGAGCGCGGATTGGATTCCGTCACCAATGAGATCGAACGGCGGCAAACGGAGTTCGCCGCCGCCAAGGTGCAGAACATCTGGGATTACAACCGCAACCACCCTGAGGCGCCGATGCCGCACCTGGTGCTGTTCCTCGACGAGTTCGCGCGCGGGCTGGCGGATTTTCCGCGCCTGCGCGAGCCGCTCGATGTGCTTGTGCGCCAGGGGCGATCGTTGGGGGTGTACCTGATCCTGGCCAACCAGGATGTGAACAGCGAAGTCGACAAATTGCTCAACAACGTCGGCTGGCGGATCGCGCTCAAGGTGGCCAAGCCCGACGAGATGGCGATGATCGACCGTAAACTGCCGATTGCGACCCGCGCCGGGCACGGGTATTTGCGCGCACTAAGCGGCAATATCACCGAATTTCAAGCCGGATACGGGGGACTTCCAATCCGCACCGAGGATGAAACCAGCACCGAGGGATTCTCGATCTACAAGGTGGAGACCGACGGATCGTATCAGGAGATATACAAGAAGCAAGCCAGCGAGCCGGCCGAGAAGAAAAAAGGGAAGGCGGCCGTCCCGCGTGAAGAGGAGCAGCTGGTGCGCGTCCTCCGCCAGGCGACCGAGGAGATGAACCTCAAAACCGCAACGAAGATCTACCTCGATCCGATCGAAGAAGTCATCCCGCTGGAAAAGAACATGGCCGACACCGGCGTGCGTCCCAAGTACGCCAACGGCGTTTGGCAGACCGAACCGCCGCTCAACCGGCTGGTGGCCGCAGTGGGGGAGATGGATCTCCCCAAACAATGCCGACAGGAGCAGCTGGTGCTCGATTTCGACGACCGCGACGGCCACTTGTGGGTGATCGGCGGGCCGGGCAGCGGCCGGGATGCCAGCCTGGTGACGATCCTGATGTCGCTCGCACTGACCAATACTCCTGAAGAGGTTCAGTTCTACTTGCTGGAGATGGGCGCCGGAGAACTCATGCCCTTGGAAGGTCTGCCGCATACGGGATTGTGCAACCGCCTGCAGGGGACGGAGAAAGAACGCCTCAACCGCCTGCTGAATTTCCTGGACGGCGAGATGGACCGCCGGATCGCGGAAGCGGGTCAGGCTGACTCCGACACCCACCGGCTGTTGCCGGTGTTGTTCCTGGTGATTAACAACTGCGCGGAGTTTCGGGCGAACTTTCCCGATGAGGCCGATCGACTTAGCCGCTACGTGCGCGACGGAAAGGCGGCGGGGATACATATCCTGCTCGCCACCAACCGGAGTGCTGAGTTGATGCGCACCGTCTCGAACAACGTCTCGCGCCGCTTGGTGATGCAGCTCTCCAGCCGCGACGAATATTTCGACGCGGTGGGAAAATCCGTGCCGATGCTGCACATCAAGGCTCCCGGCAGGGGCTACTGGGTGGACGGCGACGCGTGGGAATGCCAGATCGCCCAACCGCCGCAGCAACTGCGGGAACTCATCCGCGGGATGAACTCCGCCTGGAAAGGCGGGTTGCCAAGGAAGATCGAAATTCTGCGTCCGGTCATACCGTTGGCGGAAATCCTGGAGCGGTTCGAAACGGTTCCCGGTGGGCCGCTGCTGGTTCCCATCGGGCAGGCCTACGACACGCTTGAGTGGGTCACGCCCAACGCGGCGGATTTGCTCCCCTGCTGGATGATCCTCGGTCCGAAGGAAAGCGGCAAGAGCAACTTCTTGTGCAATGTCGCCAGCGCGGCGCTGAAATGCGATCCGGACAACACCCTGGTTAAAACCTATGCGTTCCGGCGCAGCCCATTGGCGGCGCTGGCCAAGCAGGATGGCCGGATCGAATTCTTCGGGACACTCGACGATATACAAAAGGACAGCCAGGTAATGGCGGACGCAATCCAGAACGGCCAACCGCCGGCGGGGGGCAAGCGCGTACTGTGGCTGATCGACGATTTCAGTTTCGCCTTTCAAACCGGAAAAGAAGCTTTCCTCGCACCTTTCAATACGATCGCCCAGGGGATCGACAGTGTCACCAACCTGTTCATCTTCGGCGCCGGGTTGCTGGATGAATTCCGGGCTTCGATGTCTTCGCCGATGCTGAAGATAATGCGCCAGAGCCGGCAGGGGGTGGTGGTTTCAAAGGACTCCAACGAGCTCGACTGGTTGGGCGTTCAACTCTCAATGGCCTACCGGAAGATGGATCTGCCGGTGGGACGGGGATTCTATATCTGCAAGGGCAAGCCGATGTTCGTACAAACACCGCTGTGCGAGATAAAGGCGGCGGGCGGGTAATCGGTGGGTCATTCCCGCGTGATCTTCGCGGGAATCCAAGACGGCCGAAACGGAATTCAATCAGCGAATGGCCTAGATGCCCGCCTCGAACACCCTCGCTTCACAAACATCCCAGCTTCCGAAATACACGGAAGCCGGGATGTTCCACGAGGGCAGGCGCGGGCATGACGATCATTAACCGCAGGGGAGATAGTGGAAGGTTCGATGGATCTCATTCACATAGAGACGGAAGAAATACGAGACGTGGCAAGGGTTTGCGAGACTGCCCTGATCGATTGGGATGATGCGTATTCCATAATCCGCACGGCGGCGTTTCGTTTGGAAGCCGGTTGGCAGGGTGGGTCGGCGGACACATTCCAGGCCGATCTGCAGAATTGGTTGCGGATAATGGCGGAAGAGGTTAATCTGCTCGACCGCCTTGCGCGTATGCTGGCCCGCCAAGCGGATGATTGGGAAGAGCTCGACCAACGCTGGAGCGGCGCCTACCGCGACATGCTTCCGATACTTCAGGAGGAGGCAGTTAAAGTATGACCCACGTGGCCGTCACACTGGAGTACGACCGGAAACGGATCGATCTGGCGCTGCCATTGAACACGCCTGTGCGGGAGATCGTGGACGGAGTGCTGCAGATTTGTAAAATTGAATATGCACCGGATAAGGCATTCGTGCTAAACCTCGAAACGGAAACGGGAGGGATCAAGCGCATCCCTCCCAGCGCGCATCTGGAGGATGTGGGCGTTCTGCACGGGGCGGTGCTGCGCCTGACCGCCGAAGGGCCCGCCGGGATGCATGCCGCACCCGCGCAGGGCGCGTTCCTTCGCACCGACGGCGGCGAGGTGTTCGCCGTCAGCGGAATGACAGTGATCGGCCGCCGCGACGCGCGGCAGGGCGTATCGGTCGATATCGACCTCAGCCGCCTCGACACGGGCCGGATCATCTCGCGCCGGCATGCGTCGGTCGAACACCGCCAGGGCTACGTGGTCATGGATCTGGCGAGCATAAACGGAACCTTCCTCAACGGCAGGCGGCTGGCGCCGCGCGTGCCCACGCCCTTGCAGAACGGAGATGAGATCGTCATCGGCCGCAACGGGGTGCGGCTGAAGTTCATCGAAGGCGAACGGCCGACAGAATGAAACCGCTGAAAAAGTCACCCTGAGCGCAGCGAAGGGTCTAAAAATGCAGGCAGAGATGCTTCGCTGCCCCCGCTCCGCGAGGGCAGGCGCTCAGCATGACAGCCTTTTTCAGTGATCTCAGAATAAACAACAGTTTTCGGAGTGTTTTTCTCCGAAATTTTTGGGGGATTTTGCAAGCTTGACCCCTTGCAAGAGTGTGAAGAATTTCACTTCCGGAAACAGCGCCGGTTTTGAAAAAAAGAATCTCTGGAAAAAGCCGATATTTCCGAAAAAACCGCGCGGAAAATATTACATGTGTCACTTTTCGACCCTTGG
This sequence comes from uncultured Anaerolineales bacterium, assembly GCA_964521085.1. Taxonomy (GTDB): domain Bacteria; phylum Chloroflexota; class Anaerolineae; order Anaerolineales; family RBG-16-64-43; genus JAFGKK01. The sequence continues at coordinate 6,927 of CAZFPL010000061.1, forward strand.
AATTTTGGTATACTAATCTTGTAAAGGGGAATTTTTTTTATCGAGGGGGCGTTTTCTTAATTATTCGGAAAAACGAACCCTGCACGGGGGGATTATGTGCGACTGGATTTTCCGAGTTGTCGACGACGCGAACAAGGGGGCCCGCTTTCCATCCGCCTTAATCCCCGCTCGTATAGCCTATTCCCCTGGAGTTGTAACCCAGATATCCGAAACAGCCTGTTCTCCATAGGAGGCGAGGAATGAAAAAATATATCCCGTTGCTGGCTGCCGCCGCGGTCTTCATCCTGGCGATCCTGCTCCTGCAGCCCGAGTCGAAAGAGCAGGTGGTCGTGCTTACCAACGATCTTCCGGCCGGGCACGTCCTGACGGATGTGGACATGTCGGTGCGCGAAATCCCCGAATCCTTCCGGCCGGTCGACGCCGTCGAGAATCCTTCGGAGGCGGTCGGGCAGACGATTAAGACCGACCGGTCGAAGGGCGATATCCTGCGCCTCCGCCATCTGGGCGAGCCGATGGAGCTTCAGCCCGGCGAGCGCGCGATCGCAATCCGCGTCGATGACGCCTCCGGCATGGGCGGCTTGATCGCCCCCGGCGACATCGTCGGACTGACCGCGGTGATCGCCACCCGGGATGTGATCTACTCCAAGGCCACCGTGGAAGGTTTCCGCGTGCTGTACGTTTCGCCGGAATTCCGCGCCGGATACACGCAGATGCAATCCTCCGGAATGGGCGGCGACAGCTCCTCGTCGATCGCGCAGAGCCGCGCGACCGAGGGCATCGTGGTGCTGGCCGTCCCGATCACGCTGATCGATGTGGAATACGATTACACCTTCATGGGCGGCGTGAAGACGGTGCAGAAGGTCAACGCGGTGGAATTGATCGCCGCGCTCACCTCTTCCGGCAACGCGACAATCATCCTCTACAAAGTGCCGCTCAACGCGGAAGAAATGCAGAGCCCCGGATTGGACCTGGGCGAACTGGTCTTCATCCCGAGTCCCACCCCAGGGCCCACACCGACGGGAACGCCGACGGAAGGCGCAATACTCGTACCGTAAGGAGACGCACAAACCATGTTCCCCCAAGCAACCCCGGATTCCTCGGTCGTAGTCGTCCTGCTCGGCGGTCCGCCGGAGCGGGTGACGCTTTGGTACAGCGCGTTCATGGCCGACAGCCGCTTCCGCGTGGCCTCGCTGGCCACCGACGCGGATTCGTTCCTGATGCAGCTGGCGGGCAACCCGGAAGTGGTGCTGGTCGACGCGGCGCTCTTTTCCGGCCCGCCGCCGCTGATCGAAGCGCTGACGAAAGTTTCCGGCACGGCCTACGTGGTCCTGCCGACGATGGACGAAGCCCAGCGGCAGGCGATCGCCTCCATTCCCTCGGTCAAGGGGGTGTATCCCGCCGAGACCTTCAACCTGGCGACGGCGGTTGCGCAGATCCACGCCAACGCGCTTGCCCGCCGGCAGATGGCGCCTTCGGTCGGGGATTGGGGGACCCAGAAGCGCGAAGCCGCCTCCGCCACCACCGGGTTGCGGATCATCACGGTCTGGAACCAGTGCGGCGGCTCGGGCAAGACGACGGTCGCGACGAATTTGGCGTATGAATCCGCGCGGCGCGGGATCCGCACGCTGTTCATCGGGCTCGGCGCGCCGGATATCGCCCCGCTCTATCTCGGGTTGAACGCCTCGCCCAACCTCACCGTGTGGCGCGCCAACCCGATCCCGCAGGTGCTCAAGCAATCGATCCAGAAGACCGGCGACCTCGACGTGCTGGCCGGCTTCCCCGACGTGTTGGCCGAAAGCCAGATCCTCACCTCCTCCCCGGACGCGGAAAACTCGCTCACCAAACTGGTGATGATGGCGGCCTACGAAGGCTACGCCTGCATCGTCCTCGACGCGGCGCACTCGCAGACGGCGGCGCTCGCCCTATCGGCATCGAACACGCTGATCCTCGTCGCGCGGCCGACCCTGGCCGACGCATGGTGCACGGTGGAAGCCTGGCGAACGCTGCAGGAACGGATGGCCGGCAAACACCGCATCGCGGCCCAGAATGTGATCGTGACGCTCAACCGCAGCCGTTCCGGGTCGATGACCGCTTCCGAATGGCACGGCGACGCTTCGCGCGTCTGGCAGCGGCCGTTCCCGGCGGTGGGCGCGGTCTTCCCGGAGGATTACGAAGTGGAACGCGCGCAGGAGCAGGGCAAGCTCCCGCTCCTGCAGGTGGATTCGTTCGCCAAACCGCTGATCGCGGTCGCCAATTCGCTCTTCGGCGCGAAGGCTTCCTACACCGACACGAGCGGCAAGCGCAAAGCCGTCGGCGGATTGTTCACCGTGCGGGTGAAGAAATGACCCCTCACCCCTACCCTCTCCCAGCTAATGCTGGGAGAAGGGATGGGGATGAGGGAGGGCCCGGTGGAAGACGGACGGGCACGGGAAGTGATCGTCACCCCCGCGTGTTCCCAGCGGGGGTCCAGGATAAGTAACAGGTGATCGAAACCCCTGGATGCGCGCTTGGTGCACCCCCACTGCGCGAGGGCAGGCGCGGGCATGACGAAGTGATCGTCACCCCCGAGTGTACTAATCGGGGGTCCAGGAGTGAATGGTGAATGAAAACCCTGGATGCCCGCTAAGTGCACGCGGGCATGACGATCAAGGCTGGCTCGCAATGATATAGATCTGCAAGAGGACTTTAATGTGGACTAGATTAGCCGCGGGAATTTCCGACGAGCAACGCAAACAACTGGTGGAGGATGCCGCCAAGGCGCTGCAGCATCTGCCGCTGGATGAACTGCGCGACCGCAACAAGCTCGCGCTGAAATCCCAGCAGCAGCTCTCCCAGCTCATCACCACGCTCGGGGTGGTCGTCCAAGCCGAGGAGATGAACGCGCTGGTCCAGCAGGTGGTGGCGCGGCTGGGCGGGCTTGGCTTTTTCCACGACCTGTTGCCCCCGCAGCGAAACGACCTTTCCGAGATCGCGGTCACCCCGAACGGCGCCGTATGGGTGCTGAAAAAGGGCGCGCCGCGGTTCGAACGCCTGACGATCACACCCGCGCGCGAGGAAGTGTGGCGCGGGGTGGAGGCGCTGCTGGCGCCGCTCGGGCGGGCGGTCAACGAAGCCACGCCCTCGGTCGACGCCAAACTCCCGCGCAGCGAAAATTTTTCCGGCGCGCGGATCAAGGTGCTGCACCCGTGCATCGTCCCCGGCGAAGGCTATCCCTCCGTCAACATCCGCCTCTATGAAGCCAAACCGGTCACGCCCGAGCAGCTCATCGCCTGGGGCATGGCGCCCGAGGCGGTGATCCGCGGCCTGGTGGAGATCATCAGCCGCACCGCGCGCGTGCTGATCATCGGCGGCACCGCCACCGGCAAGACCACGTTCCTTTCGGGGATCAGCGCCGGCATCCCGCGCGAGGAGCGGGTGGTGAAGATCGAAGACCCGGAGGAAATCTGGCTCGATCACCCGCACGTGGTGACGATCGAGGCCCGCCCGGCTCCGCCCGGCTCCTCGATCCCGCCGTACACGGTGAGGAACGGGGTCGACGATGCGATGCGGATGAGCCCGCGCTGGCTGATCGTCGGCGAGGTGCGGACAGGGGACGCGGCGATGTCGCTCTTCCGGGCGCAGATGTCGGACCACCCCGGACTCTCGACCTTCCACGCCGAAGGCCCCGAGGAGACCGTCTTCCGCCTTGCGGTGATCATGTTCGCCGACCTGCAGGTGCAGATGCCGGCGGCGCGCTCGATCTTCGCCCAGGCGGTGGACGTGGTGATGCAGGTGGGCTGGGCGGAGGGCAGACGCGCGCTGCTCGGAGTGTGGGAAGTGGAGCGCGAGCTGAAGCAGGGCGAAGTGGTCTTCCGCAAACTGTATTCGCGCGGTGACGCGATGCTGCAACCCTTTACCAGGAGGTAGGCCGAGGTGGAATTCGAAACTCTGAAACCCTACATTGCCGGCGCGGCGCTCGCCTTCGGATCCTATTTCCTTGTCCGGTTGTTGATGCAGATCAAGCGTCCCGGCGGCCGCCTGACGCAGTTCGGCGGCGCGGCGGAGGAGAAGGCCGCGGTCGATACGGGCTCGCGAGGTCACAAGATCCGGCTGGTCTTTTCGTCCTTCGGGCTGGATGTTTCGGGGAACGAGACCATGTCCCTGGTGCTGGCCTGGCTGGCCGCGGGCACGATTATGGGGCTGGTTCTTTTGGCGGTCGGCGCCCCTCTGCTGATGATCCCCGCCGGGTACGTGGCTTCCTGGTTCCTGGTGGATTCCCAATTGAACTCCGTTTGGGTCAAACTGGTGCACGGGATCGAACGCGAGATTCCCGTCTTCCTGACCCGGCTGGCTTCCACCGTGCAGATCGAATCCAACGTGCTCGAGGCGATCAACGAGGTTTCGGAGACGCTCGAACCGAAGGGTCCGCTCAAGGAATGGATGCAGCGTTTCATCGGCCGCTGCCAGGCCGGCGGGATTCAGGCGCTCGACGAGATGCTCCTCGAAGCCCAAGCCATTTCCACCAGCCTGGGGATCACCATATTCGAAATCGGCCGGCTGTGGGAGACGGGCGGGCCGGGCTACGTCAAAGCCTTCAACATGGCGGCGGACAACATCGGCGACGCGCTCAAGGCCCGGGCCCTGGCGCATTCCAAGGGCGACGGGGCGAAAAGCTCGATCCGGATGATCGTCCTCGCGCTGGTCGGGGTGATGGTATTCATGTTCGCCACGCCGCAATTTTCGGCGTCGATGCAGGATCCGACGATCCAGCTGCTGTATGCCTTCATCCTCGGCTGGATGTTCTTCGGCTGGTCGATGATCGATTCGATCATCGAGGGAGCGATTTAACCCTATGGACTTATCCGCCGTAAACACCTTCCTTCATTCCAACACCGTGCAGCTGATCATCGTCCTGATTGCGGGCGCGATCGGGGCGCTGATCGTCTATCTCATTTTCTCGTCGATGAGCTTCGAGCAATCCACCTCGCGAAGGCTGGGACGATTCGCCGGGACGGTGCCGACCGGGCTGACCGAGGAGATCGGGAGCACGGTGCTCCGGCTGTATAAGCGGGATACGAGCAAGATGCTCGGCAACCTGGATTGGGCCCAGCTCGGCGGGTACTTCGAGGGCTGGGGATTGGATACGCTGATCGGGCGCTGCGCGATTTTCGGCGTCGCGGCGGCGGCGGCCATGTTCATCGCGGATTCCAGCAACCTGATGTTCATCATCGGCGCCGGTCTGCTGGCCGGCTACTTCCCGGTGCTCCAGGTGAACGGGCGGGCGTCCGACGTGAAGAAGCAGGTGGGGCGCGAGGTGCCGGAGATCGCCGCGCTGGTGGCGGCGGAACTGGCGGCCGGGAACGCGCCGGATGTGGCGATCGAACGCGCCGCGCAGATGCCGGGACCCTTGGGCAAGCTGCTGGGGAAAGCGCTGGCCGATTCGCGCTCGAGCGGCCGGCCGCTCTTCACCCGCAAGCCGATCCGCGGCACGCTGGTGGAGCTGCTGCTCGCCTCGGGGCTCTCGCAGCTCACCGCCTTCGGCGCCCAGCTCGACCTGGTGGCGGCCAAGGGCGTTTCCGGGGCGGAGATGATGGCGGATATTTCGCGCGCCATCTCGCGCGAATACTTCGAACACGTGATGAGCGCGGCGGAGAGCCTGGAAGGGAACCTGGTCATTCCGTCGTCGATCTTCTTCTTTCTGCCGTTTACGGCCGCGATCCTGTTGCCGGTCATGACGTCGCTTTCGGGGGCTTTTTAATACCTCCTCACCCCTTGTCCCTCTCCTGGCAAAAAGCCAGGAGAGGGATCATGGGTGAGGATGGGTTCCAGGAGATTGTATGTCAGGGATGGAGTCCGACAGACACGAAGTTGCACCCGCCGCGGCCGTCCGCCGCCCGGTGATCGGCTTTGTGCAGAAGCACGCGCCGGGGCTGATCAGGACCGCGCTTTACCTCGGGCTGGCGTACGTGGCGCTTTTCGTCGGCGTAGGGACGTGCCAGGGGCAAGGATGCGCGAGTGGTTCTTGGCTTAGTCATGGACATTGTTCAGGGGGTGCCGAATATTCATGCTTTTCGTCATACTCTGGATGCAATCCGGAATGTCCATATAACGCATATAGGGATTTCTGTTGGAGTCAGGGCCAATCTGTAGGTACACTAACGTGCCAATGTTATGTGCCTCCCAATCCAGACAACCTGTCCGCCGGCGCTTCGCTTAATTGTTCGATGGGTGGAGACGGCTGGTGCCGAGGGCCGGCATCGCTCTCCATGACAGCGACGGATTCCCAGAACCACGCCGTTTCTTTCTCCGGAACGATCGGCGGCGCAGGCTTCTCCTGCGGCGCTCCGTGTACGCAGAATATTGGCGACGGTGTTGGCAACTATTCATGGACGGCGACCTGCGCCGGCGGGCAGACCGCTTCCGGCTCGGGTTCTTATAAAGTCGACAGCACTCCCCCGGTGCTTGTCGCCGCGCTTTCGGGCGGTGCGCCCGGGTTGCGCGGCTGGTACATCGGCGGGACGGTCACGCTCTCCTGCTCGGCCAGCGACTCGCTCTCCGGTTTTGGCGGGCTGACGTACGGCAACCAGTCCGCATCCGCCGAGGGATCGACGACTCTCTCCTGCACGGCCAGCGACGTGGCCGGGAACACCGCCAACGCCTCTTACACGGTGGGCATCGATTCGGGAGCGCCGACGGTCGATACGGACTATTCCGGCACGCGCGGGCACAGCGGATGGTTCATCACGCCGGTCGAGGTCAGGGTAAGGGCTTCCGACGGAGTATCCGGGGTCTATTCCACCGGAATGCGCATCGACGGCGGAGGTTGGGTCACGAACACGACGGTAAACGACGGGGAACATTACATCGAGGCCCGGGCCGAGGATAACGCCGGGAACGTCTCGACCGGAACCGGCTACCTAAAGGTGGAACCCATGGTGCCGGTGACGTCATGGTCTGTTGATCCTGATTCGTGGGTGCGCGGCAAGGTGAAATTGACGGGGGTGAGCAGCGACGCCGGATCGGGGATCGCCTCGGTTTACATCTCCATTGACGGGGGCGATTGGAAGCGGATCGGATCGGGTGTGAATTGGTCTTTTGAATGGGATACGCTCGATCCATTGGCTCCTGTTTCGGATGGCCCTCACACGATCCTGGCGCGCGCGGATGACGTGGCCGGCAACGAGGAGCACACCGCCGAGCTGATCCTCAACGTCGACAACACTCCCCCCGATGTGGATATGGATCCCGAGTGGACGCCGCCGGCGACCGGGGAGGCGGGCGGGTCGGACGCCGCCTCGGGAATCGGCCACGCGCAGGTGACCATCTCGCGCGCGGGAATGGTCCCCTGGGTGCGCGATTACACATACGTGCCGGCTTCGATTGAGTGGGATAACACGGATGGTAATGGGAGTAACGCCGGCTATGGGGATTGTCAGGTTACACTGGAAGTGTGGGACGTGGCCGGGAACTATTCGGTGACGCACGGGGTGATCCATCACATCTGGCCGACCCCGATCCCGCAGCCGACGGCTGTGGAAGCGGCCGCCGCCGAACCGACGAAGAAGGCGCAGGCGAAGAAGGCCGGAACGATCGAACAGCAGGAAGAGTCGGCTTCCCTGCCGCGCGGGCTTCCGTTCTGGTCGTTCGTCCTCCCGCTCGGCGGACTGGGCGTCTGGCTGGCGGCGAGCAACATCGCGCTGGCGGGGGACAAGCGTTGGAGCGAACTGCGCGGGATCCGGCAGACGGTGACGCGCTACCGGGATCAGAAAAAAATCAATTTTCCAAAAGGGGGGATAGATGACTGACGAATCCGCGGGTGGAAACCCACAAATCCGAACGGCAAAAAGCAATCTGGTTGTGTTCTGCCTATCGCTTGTTGTCCTGATCATCGGGCTGAATGCGGTGAATTTCGATTACACCGGACCAG
>CAZFPL010000061.1:14932-18380 GCA_964521085.1 uncultured Anaerolineales bacterium
CTTGTTGTCCTGATCATCGGGCTGAATGCGGTGAATTTCGATTACACCGGACCAGCCAGGGCTACTTTGCCGCCGGTATGTACAAGACAAACTTGTTGGTATTATGCCGATGCGTACCCTGGCGGAGTCCATTATGGATGCCATTATTCCGAGGGTGCTGGATCTGGTGGATCCTGTAGACCTGTCGGTGATATTGCTTGGGTTTTCGATGATCCTGTTACATGTGGTGGGCTTGATTGTTCAACAATGAGTTGTACCTATGGTGGTCCGGTTGACTGCCCAGACCCTAATGCGAATTGTTCTTGCTACAATCCCACAGAACCTCCTGCTACCGTCAGCGCAGCTGATTACTCTTGCACGCATTGGGGTGCCCATGGCTGGTGCGCGGGAACGGGCACAGTTCACATCACGGCCCATGAACCGCTCGCGGATTATAGTATCACCGGAATCGAAAGCACGATGGGGATGTTGTGCGGCGGGTTGAGCGGGCAGGATGCCGAATGTTATTACAACTTGTTCGACGGGATTTACTCTTTCAATTACTGGGCTCATTCTTCTTATGGCGATACGAGCACCCAGGGATCGGCTGCGATGAATGTGGATGGAACCCAGCCGATACTGGTTGATCTTTTTACCCCGGGGACGGCCGGCTTGCGTGGATGGTACCAGGCGGGTCCGGTGACGCTCACTTGCACGGCATCCGACGCGACTAGCTTGATGGATACACTGGTGTTCACCGGCGGCACGCCGATTGCGGGCGGGGTCGCGAAAAACACGGAAGGACCCGACACCCTGACTTGCACGGCGACAGATATGGCCGGTAACACCGCCGTCGCATCCCATCCGGCTAACATCGATTCCGTTCCGCCGACGCTCGAAGTGCTTTATAACGGGGATCCGGATCCCGGTGGGTGGTCCGGAGCGTCAGTGCATGTCACCGCAACCGCCTCGGATGCCACATCCGGAATTTATTCTTTTGGTTTCAGCGTCAACGGCGGACCTTTGGAAACGGATCGCTTCCTCGGCGACGGGTATTATGAGATAGCAGGATACGCCGAGGACGTGGCCGGGAACGTAACCACCACCACGGCGATCGTGGGCGTGGATACGACCGCGCCGACGACATCCTGGTCGACCGATTCCAACGGCTGGGTGCGCGGAACGGTGACTCTGAGCGGCACAAGCGAAGATGCAGGTTCGGGAGTTGCGGCGGTTTATATTTCGTTCGACGGAAAAGACTGGATCCGGGTCGGCTCGGATCCCAATTGGTCGTACGTTTGGAACACATTGGATTTCAGCGACGGCCAGTATCTGATCGAGGCGCGCGCGGTCGACATGGCCGGCAACGAGGAACACACTGCGATGCTGGTCATTGGCGTCGACAACACCAAACCCAATGTGGATATGGATCCGGAATGGACAATTCCATCCAGCGGTGGCGCGGGTGGATCTGACAATTTGTCCGGCGTCGCCCGTGCGCGCGTAACGATTTCCGGGAATGGGATTGCTCCATGGACGCGCGATTATGGGTCCGTGCCGGGCTCGATCGAATGGGATGGGAGGGACGGCAACGGCAACCTGGGGGGGTATGGGGATTACGAGGTCACGCTGGAAGTGTGGGACAAGGCCGGCAACTACAATGTGACGCACGGGATCATCCACAGAGTGGCGCCGCCGACGGCGGTCCCACAGCCGACGCAGGTCGTGGTGGTTCCGGTAGCGCCGACCCAGGCGCCGACGATAGTACCCGAGGTGGAACCCATAACGCCGAAGGTGGAACTGCCGCGGGGGCTTCCGTTCTGGTCGATCGTCCTGCCGCTCGGGGCGTTGGGGGTGTGGCTGGCGGCGAGCAACATCGCGCTGGCGCGCGACCGGCGCTGGAGTGAACTGCGCGGAATCCGGCAGGCGGTGGCGCGGTACCGCGATCAAAATAAAATCAACTTCCCCAAGGAGGGAGAACATGATTGACATATCGGCTTTATATATCATCGAGGTGATGTTCGTCGCGACGGTGATCCTGGTGGCGCTGCTGGCCGCGCTGATCACGGTCGGCCTGGAACGGCAGCGGCGCGAACTGGGCGAGATCCGCAAACAGATCGAAAACTGGGCCGAGGAGGATCTCGAGGTCAAGCGGGTTAAACTCGCGCCGCAGATCAACGTCCCGGATGCGGTCGCCTGGCTCAACACCTGCGCCGCGCGGGCGATGGGCGAACCGCCGGGGATCTCGCGCTTCCCGATCGAAGCGGCCTACGGCGAGCCGAAGGTGCTGGCGGGCGAGAACGCGGAAGGCCGCCGCTTCCTGCTCTCGGCCTACACCCCGGATGCGATCCGCCGCATTCCCGTCCCCGGCCGCTGGCCGTGGTCGCGCTCGCGGCTGAGCCGCTTCGGAAGCAACCTGCATCCGCTGCTTCCGCTTTCGGGAAAGATTGAAACCTACCAGCTTTCCACGCTCAACTGCGGGATCGCCTTCGACCTGGAGGCGGCGCAGGTGTGGAAGCGTCTGACCGGGGAAGACCTTAAGATGAAGGAACTCTGGCTGTACGTTCTGCCGAGGGTGAAAGGATAACCCCGCCCCCATCCCCTCCCCATAATGGGGAGGGGTGAGGGGAGGGGTTGAGGAATGAAAATCTTCCGCAGTATGTCATCCCGAGAGGCCTTCAGGCCTCGAGGGATCGGTTACGGATGGGATAAGAAAAGGCGGGGTTAATTCAAACGTCACCGATTCCTCGGGCTTTCAGCCCTCGGAATGACACGGAATAGGATTGACGAATTGGCTTTATCCGACTGGCTCATTTCCATCGCCGCAATCATCTGGCTGATCACGATCGCCGTGTTCGACATCCGCTGGCGAAGGGTGCCGAGCCCGGCCTGGACCGGACTGCCGATGCTCGTGGCGGCCGTCTACCGCCTGGTTTACGGCCAGCATGTGATGATCGTCGCGGCCGCGGCGGTTGCCGTGCTCGTCTCGGAGAGGCGGCACCTGCAGCAGAAGGTGCTGGAAGGTTTCATCCTGGCGGCGGGGATCCTGATCCTGGGCTGGCTGCTGTTTACGACCGAGCTCACCACCGGGATGGGGATCATCGGGATCATTGTCTTCTGGGCCTCGTGGGAGCGTCACTACATCGGCGGGGCGGATGCGATGGCGCTGATAACCTGTATGATCGTCTGGCCGGGGATCGAGTTCGTGCTTTGCTATCTTGTCGCCGGGCTGGTGTGGTCGCTCGGCGTGCGGATCAAGGAAGGCGGCTGGTTGAAGGGGCACCCGTCGCCGGGCCTCGCGATCATCGCCGCGGCGGGGATTCTGTACCTGGTTTATCAGGTATACCGGACCGTGAAAATTTGACCGGGACGAACGTACCTGATATATTTTGGGGCAGCATCCTTTCCGATGTAATTCCGAGGGCTGACCAAAGCGAAGGTGGAGGAATAGGTTACTCTAGTAGAAACA
>CAZFPL010000062.1:0-18097 GCA_964521085.1 uncultured Anaerolineales bacterium
TTTTGGCGGGGCGTGGTGCTGGTGATAACGAACGGTCAAGGCCTTGGCATGACGGCGGTCAAGAGCACCATCCTATACCCCGCCCTGGTCGGCCGGGTCGGCGGACTGATCCCCATGCAGTTTGTCTGGACCATTATCTTCGCCATCGTCGTATGGTTCTTTTTAAACCACCATAAGTTCGGCGCCCATGTCTATCTGGTCGGCGATAACGTGGATAGCGCCCGCTTGATGGGCGTGGACGTGGAACGCACCAAGATTATTACTTTTGCCATCGTGGGCATGGCGGCTGCTTTTTCGGGTTTTGTCGTCAGCGAACAGGTTCTCTTCCTCTGGCCCACCCTGGGCGAAGGCTATCTGTTAAACACGCTGGCCTCCGTATTTCTGGGCGGGACTTCGGTCTTCGGCGGAACAGGCACCGTTTTTGGCACGTTCGTCGCCGCCTTCATCATCGCCATCATCAATCCCGGCATCGTCGCTGCGAGTTGGACAGCGTATTGGACTCAGCTCATCTACGGTTTTATCATCGTTGTTTCCGTTGCCTTGCAGTCGATACTGCGCAGGAGGTTGACCTGAGACCGCATTTGCCCGGCGTGTCAAGCCAAGAGCACGGTTTGAAGAATTTCAACCATATGGGACGACTGTACTCCACGATGAAAACCGATGCGGATAAGACCCGCCATTCATTTGGGGCGATTGCATACCGTAACTTATATCCATAAAAACACGACCGGCTCTCTGTTGAGAACAAAGAGCCGGATTCTATCCCGGAAGCAGTACAATTATCCCCTAACGAGAGGAAAGCGAAGTGACGGAACCCTTGTTGTGCGTGACGGACTTATCGGTTAAGTTCGGCAAGCGCAAGGCGCTCGAAGGGATAACGTTTTCCCTGGATGCGGGGGAAGTGCTGGGCATCGTCGGCCGGACCGGCGCTGGAAAATCGGCCCTGCTCAACCTATTGGGCGGTGTACATCCTCCTTCCAACGGAGAAATCCGGTTTAACGGATCGGCAATATACATACCCAACCCCCATGAAGCCCAGAAACTGGGCATCGAACTGGTTTATCAGAAGCCGCCGCTCGTCGAGTGGCTGAATGTCCTCCAGAATATCTTCTTCGACCGGGAAATATTCCTGTTGCGGCTTCGCTGGCTGCCGATATTCTACCTCTCGGATTGGGGCCGGATGAGCCGCAAGGCGCACCAATCGCTGGCCCGATTCGACCTGCCCGCCAACCTACTCTCTAAACAAGTGAGCACCTTATCGGACGAACAGCGTCAAGTGGTGGCTTTGTGCCACGCCCTGTGCCGCCCGATGAAACTGCTGTTACTCGACGACTCGCTGTCCGCCCTCAGCTTTCAACGGCAACAGATCCTTCTGGACACCATCCGGGAGTTGGCGCGCCAAAACGTGGCGATCATCATCAGCAGCGACAACCTCAACCACCTTTTTGCGGTAACCGACCGCATCCTGGTGCTCTACGAAGGGCGGCTCACCAACGACCGTCGCACGTCGGAAACCACCCCCCGCGAAATCGTCGAACAGATCATCGGAACAACCCGTCAGGAACAAGTGACCCCGATTATCTGGGCATTGGAGAGTTACCACCTGGCCGAAAAGCAAACCGAAGAACTGCGCCGCGCACAGACTATGCTGCAGGAAAGCCTGGAGGCGAAGGACTCCCTGAACCGGCAGTTAATCGTCCGACTCCAGGACCAGGTTAAGGCGTTGAACCAGCTCAACTTGGCGCTCCAGGCGGCCCATCGCCGCCTAGATACCGAGCGCGAGGAAGAACGAAAAGCGCTCTCCCGCGAGCTGCACGACCAGGTCATCCAGGACTTGCTCAGCTTTAACTACCGCCTGGAGGAGGCGGGGGCGAAGATGGAATCGGAAGTGCAGCAACACGAACTCACGGCACTCCGGGATGGGATCCGAAGTGTGGTCGGCGATTTGCGCCAGTTGTGCAGCGATCTACGGCCGCCCACCATCGACACCCATGGCCTTCCGGCGGCCATCAGTTCGTTTGCCATGGAATGGGCCGAACGGAACGGGATCGCCCTGCACTTGGAAATCGATCCGGATCTTGGGCGGTTTCCGGAGGGAATCGAATTATCCGTATTTCGAATCGTCCAAGAAGGATTAAACAACATCCGCAAACACGCGGCGGCCAAAAACACTTACCTCCGGCTGGAACGGACCCCCACAGCCAGCCTGCTCCTGCACCTGCGCGACGACGGGCAAGGCTCGACCAAACCGCTCGATCTGGCCAGCTTATCCGCCCGCAAGCATTTTGGACTGGTGGGTATCAGCGAGCGCGTCGCGTTGCTGGGCGGAACCATGCAGATCGAAACCCCGCGCGACGGGGGGCTCATTTTACAGGTAGAGATCCCTAATCCATATCCCTCCTACAGCAGTTAGTCCGTCCCGTTCACTCCGCCATCGACGCCGGATCTGTTACCCCCAGTGGCACAAGAGGGCGCGCCTGCATACCCAAACCCCCTGAGAGGCGAAGGAATGAGACGCCGATCGGAGCAATCCGCCATGTTCCATCCCCCGTTCGATTTGTGCGCGCCGGTGGTGGACCGCACGCTCTGCATCGGCTGCGGGACATGCGAGTATAAATGCCCGGTCAACGGCGAAGCCGCGATCCGCGTGTACGCTCCCGGCCGGGATAGCGTATAGGATCGTAAAATTAATCAGAGCACGGCAATCACGATGACCGTCATCCCCGCGCCTGCCCTCGCGAAGCATCCCGGCTCGCGTCTGGTTCATGAGCCGGGATGAATGCGAAGCAGGGGTGATCGTAGCCTGTCCTCGGCCGAAAGCCGGGGGCGGGGATCCAGGGCAAGCGATACAGGAAACACTCATCCGGATTCCTGGATGCCTGCCAAGAACACGCAGGCATGACGATCCCACGGGCTGCCATTGCCTCCGCCTCATACACGCGGGCATGACGCCATATTCCTTTCTTCTTCAATAACCGTATAATATATTCCATATTTAAACACTCTGCGGATTCGCACATGAGCACCAATGATTCTTCCTCCTCCAACACCTACCTCCTTTCGGCACTCCGCATCCTTCGGGAGTCCGCCGACGAGATTAACCGCCTATCGGCCGAGAACACGACCGCCGATGCGATGCGCCTGATCGCCGATACGGCCGTCCGCCTGGTCAACCAGAGCAAAGGGGATGATCCATCCACGGTAATCTGGTTCTACGATCAGGAGCGATCGGCGTTCGACCCCGCCTCGAGGACAAGCGCGGGAGAGCGCGAAGGACCGGTTCCGGACGATTTCCCCCGCCCGGATGGAATGGGTGCGCGGGCGATCCGCCACCGGCTGAGGATCCTCTCCTATGAAGATCCGTCGCTTCCGATGCAGGACAACAAAATCCGCGCCGGAATCCATACGATGGCCTGTTACCCGCTGCTGGCGGCGGAGAAACCGACCGGCGCTCTTTACATCGCGCTGAAATCCGAACGGCGGTTTTCACAGGAGGAACTGCTGAGTCTGGACCTTTTATCCGGCCAGGCGGCGGTCGCGATTCACAACACGCAGCGCTTCGAAGGATTCAACCGCGTGTTGCAGCGCAAGGTGGACGAACTGGAACGGCTGCATAGCGCGGAACAGCTGATCTCTTCGCGCCGCAGCCTGGAAGAGACCCTGCGCGAAATCCTCCGCACCGCGGTCGATCTGACCCGCGCCTCGCACGGCTCCTTCCGCCTGATTGATAAACGCGCCGGGACCCTGCGGCTGGCCGCGCTATCCGGGGAAGAAAAGCTTCCGTCCGATCCGGTCGAGCCGAACCTGCCGGTCGACGAAACGCACAGCGTGGTGGGCTGGGCGGCCAAACACAGACATCCAGTGAGAATCGACGACCTGCGCCGGGAACCGTGGAACAAGATTTATCGCCCGCTGCACTCCAAAGGTAGGATGCTTTCCGAACTGGCCACCCCGCTCTTGGGCGCGGGCGGGACACTCGAGGGCGTGATCAACCTCGAGAGTCCGCGGATCGACGCATTCGAAGAGGACGACCAGCGCTTGATGGAAGCACTCGCCACCCAGGCGGTGATCGCGCTGCAGGAAGCTAGGCTTCTTGAAGCGTTGGAAGAAGTCACAATCCGTATGATCCGGTGGCCGCTCGACAAACAGCTGGAGTTCATCATCCAACAGGCCTGCGACTTGATTAATGCGCCGCATGGCGTGGTGTGGGTGCTCTCCGCCGGGGATCCGGAAACCCTGGTGGTGCGCGCGGCGACCGCCGGTCACACGCCGGGCGAGACCTTGCCGCTGGCAGGCAGCATGATCGGGATTTCGCTCCGCGAGCGGCGGCCGCTGACCAGCGAGGATGTCAGCCGGGATCCGCGCTTTCTGCGGCGCGACCTAGCCAAGAAGATGGGGTGGGTCGCCGGGTTGATTGTGCCGCTTCTGATGCGCGACGGCACCCCGCGCGGCGCGTTGACCCTCTACACCGCCGAACCGCGGGCTTTCTCCGAATGGGACCAGCGCCTTCTTTCCTGGCTGGCCAACCATACGGCAATCGCCGTGCAGGACGCCGAGACGCTCGACCAGCTCGCCCAAGCCCGCGAGCGCCAAACGCTCGCGGAAACTTTCGCCGCCCTCGGCGACGTGTCCGCCAATCTGTTGCACCGGGTCAACAACCTGGTTGGAATCATTCCGGTACGGGTGCAGGGCGTCATCGAAAAGCGGCCGGCGGTCCGCGAGGATCCCTACCTCTCTTCGGCGCTCACCGAAATCGAAGAAAACGCGCGGACTGCGATGACCGCCGCTCGCGAGGCGATGGCTTACCTGCGGCCGGTGAAACTGCTGCCCACGTCGGTGGAGATTTGCTTCCGCACCGCGCTCGAGCGGCTGAAGCTTCCGGAAGGGATCCGGGTCGTGACGGAAGGAATGGATGCCCTGCCCAGGGTGTTGGCCGGCGAAGAGCAACTGCGGCTGGTGTTCTTCAACCTGATGGAAAACGCAGCCGATGCACTGGCCGGGCTGGATGAGTCGACCGGCCGCGCGCCTGTCATCCGGGTTGAGGGACGCGCGGTCGCGGATCCGCTCGGCGGCTCCCCGGCGCACGTGGAAATCCTCCTTGCAGATAACGGACCCGGCGTCCCCCCCGAGCGGAGGGAGAATATTTTCGACCTGGCCTTCTCCACCAAGCGCTCGCCGCGCAAACTCGGATTCGGATTGTGGTGGGTGAAAACGTTGATTACGCGCCTGGGCGGGGAGATCCGGCTTTCCGATTCCGGCGAGCCGGGTTGCGCGTTTCTCATCCGCCTGCCTTCGGCGCCGGTGGAGTGAGGCTGTCATTCCCGCGTGTACGCAGCGGGCATCCAGGAACAGGATGAGTGACTCCTGCGGCACAGGACTTGGATCCCCGGAAAGAACACGCGTGGATAACGATCATCGGATAATCCGGCTTCCCCGCCAAGGGGAGGATTCGTCTTTCCTTTATAATATCGACATAGAGAACAGGAATCGGAATGCCCAATTCGCAGACAATCCTGATCGTGGATGACGACCCGCGCTGGCGGAAAATTGTGGCGGATATCCTCGCGGATGCCGGATATAAAACGATCCTCGCTCCCGCCGAGCCTTCGCCGATTCCTTCCTGCCAGGCGGCGGTGCTGGACGTCTCCCTGGATCCGTCGGATTCTCAGAATCGCGACGGATTGAATCTCGCCAGGAAAATACAGCCGACTCCGGTGATCCTCCTTTCCGGCTCGCCGGAAGCCGAAATAGCGGAATTCGCGCGATCCCACCCATCGGTAGCCGGGCAACTTGATAAAACCACTTTCCGCAAGGAGGATCTCCTGGCTCTATTAAACCGGGCGTTTGCCAAGCCTTCCGCCGGGGAATGTACGGCGCGGATTCTGATCGTCGAGGACGATCCCGGTTGGCGGGATATTTATTCCGATGTCTTGGGCGAATCCGGCTTCGAATTGCAGTTTGCGGTTTCCTACGGGGAAGCGCGCGGGCTTTTACAGCGCACCCGTTTCCAGGCCGCCGTCGTCGATTTGCACCTGATCTCCTCCGCCGATCCGGAAGAGAACCGCGACGGTTTCACGCTCCTGCGGGTGACCGGAGCGCGCAATCTGCCGACGATCGTCGTCAGCGCGCTCGGGGCGCCGGACGACATCGACCGGGCGTACGACGAATTCGGAGTCTTCGCTTTTGTGGAAAAAGAGGCGTTCGACCGGAAAGCGTTCAAACAGACGGTCGGCGATGCCATCTCCTCCTCCGGATCCCAGCCCGATTCTCCCGCCGCCGGAGCCGCTTCGCCCGTCGCAGAGCCGCTCACGGAATTGACCGACCGGGAACGGGAAGTGCTCGCGCTGCTGGCGCAAGGCCAGACCAACCGCCAAATCGCGGAAGCCCTGACGATCACGCCCAACACCGTCAAAAAGCACGTCGATCACGTGCTGCAAAAACTCGGGGTGAGCACGCGGTCGGCGGCCGCGGCGATCGCGGCGCGAGCCGGGATGGGGAAGTAGCACTTCGTAAAATTATTACGCCTTTTTTTGCATCCGGATTAAATGATTTAATGGAATGACATTTTGCCTGCCCCGATTAGCGTATGCCGGGGGCGCAGGGACGCAAAGCTAATCGTTCACGAGATTCCACGATTCCTCGCAACCAGACCAACCTTCGCATTCCTTCCCTGGTTTCTCCACGATTTCTCCATAATTCCAGTGCATAGTGTGATTGCCTGCGGATCGAGACGGCGGTCTTGATCCGCAGATAACCTTACTCGACCGCCTTTTACCAGGAGCATACTATGAAGTATTCATGGATTATTCGGATCGTGGGAGCGATCATACTGGTGATCGGAATCGCCGCTGTCGGTTATTTCGCCTACACCGCGGGTCTGGCCCAAGGACAGACTGCCGCACCGATTGCCACGACGATAGAAGAGACCGCGGCTTGGCACACTCCCTTTGGGTGGCATCCGCTCCGGGGATTGGTTTTTCTCCCCGCCCTGTTCTGCCTGGCACCGTTTTTCCTGTGCCTGTTCATCTTCCTGCCGTTGCGGATGATTTTCGGCCCGCACCGGATGCACATGCGGATGCATGGGAGATGGAATGGCGAGGAGTGCGACGTTCCGCCTCCTTTCGAGGAATGGCACCGGCGCGCCCACGAGACAAAGAAGCAAGAAAGCTGATCCCTCCATCGCTCCCGCCGCGGCCCGGATCCGGAGAAATTGGATCCGGGCCGCGGCACCGAACCCAGCCCCCATTCCGGAACGGTATAATCGATCCCGGGTTTCCATGAAAACCATCCTGGTGGTGGACGACGAACCGAAGATCACGAATCTGGTCCGCGACTATCTTGTCCGTTCCGGATTCGAAGTGCTGACCGCATGCGACGGCCGCCAGGCGCTGGCCACCGCGCGGGACCGCAAACCGGATCTGCTGATCGTGGATTTGGGGCTTCCCGATATCGATGGATTGGACGTTACACGCACCCTGCGCAAAGAATCCTCCGTCCCCGTGATCATCCTCACCGCCCGCGACGAGGAAACCGACAAAATCCTCGGGCTCGAACTGGGCGCCGACGACTACATCACCAAACCCTTCAGCCCGAAGGAACTCGTCGCCCGAGTCCGGGCGGTCCTGCGGCGAAGTGAAACGGCGAGGGAAGGAATCCCGATGGACGTCTTGCATGCGGGCGATCTGCGGATTGATCTGGCCCGCCATCAGGTCCGCGTGCGGGATCGGGAAGTGGAGCTCACGGCGACGGAATTCGAACTGCTCGCCGTCATGGCCCGCCAACCCGGCCGGGTATTCACCCGCGCGCAACTCCTGGACGCCATCCACGGGATTTCGTTCGAATCCTTCGAACGGGCGATCGACTCCCATATAAAAAACCTGCGGCGTAAAATCGAACCCGATCCACAGGAACCTGTCTTTCTGATCATGGTATACGGCGTGGGGTACAAACTTGCGGAAACCGCCCCCGTCAAACCGGAAACGAAATGACCAGCAACCGGTTCCCTTTTTCCGATTCGATGGAAGACGGCTGCGACGACGGGTCACAGGAGACCCCCTCCGGCAACCGCCGCTCCTTCCGCCGCCGCTGGTACCGGCGGATGGACGACGATTCCAGAATAGACCGGTTCTATCATCGCCGGATGCCCGGACGGCTGTTCCGGTTCCGGCTCGGCTGTCTGGTTCCGCTGTTCTTCCTCCTTTCCGCCCTCGGATGCATGGTTGCAGGCTTCATCTCGTTTTCCCAATACGGTTTTTCCCGGGATGCCCCGCGCGGCTACATTCTCATGCCGATCCTGGTCTTCATTTTGTTATCCATTGTTCTGGGCGGCATCCTGCGCCGGATGGTGAACCCGCTCGACGAAGTCATGGAAGCGGCGGATAAGGTTGCTTCCGGAGATTACAGCGCCCGGCTCATCGAACAAGGACCGCCTCCGGTGAAGGCCTTCACGCGATCCTTTAACACGATGACCAGCCGGCTGCAGGCCTACGACGAACAACGGAAGCGCATGCTGGCCGATATCTCCCACGAACTCCGGACTCCGCTGACGGTGCTGCAGGGCAACCTGGAGGGAATGCTCGACAATGTCTACCCGCGGGATGAAGAACGGATCACGCTCCTCCTCGAGGAAACCCGGATCCTCTCCCGTTTGATCGAGGATTTACGCACGTTCTCGCTGGCGGAGACCGGAAAACTCGTCCTTCAAAAAGAATCCTGCGATCCGGCCCGCCTGGTATCGGATCTGGTGCAGGCGATGCAATCCTCCGCCGGCAAGGCGGGCGTGACGCTCGTAGACAATGCAGAATCGAATCTGCCCAAGATCGAAGTAGACGGCGCCCGGATGCGCGAATTGCTCGAGAACCTGGTCTCCAACGCGATCCGACACACGCCAAACGGCGGAACCGTGCAGATCGGCTGCCGCCGCGACACGGAAAGAGATTCCCGGCTGGAATTCCGGGTCGAAGATAATGGGCGTGGAATTTCCGCGGACTTGCTTCCGCATGTCTTCGACCGGTATGTCAAATCGGTGGATTCCGGCGGGACCGGGCTCGGCCTGGCGATCGCCAAACGGCTGGTGGAAGCGCACGGCGGAGAGATCAAGGCCAGGAGCGATCCCGGAAAGGGGACTTTGATCTCTTTTTGGATACCAATTTAAACTCGGAATTTCACAGCACTTCCACAGATTTTATCGATATCTTTTCAGTACAATTAATCATGCAATCCAAGTGCGCTGATTGACCTGCTATAATCCCCCGCAAACACGGCTTTTCCTATCGGAGTGACCTATGACCAAGAAAAAGAATTCGAGAAGTACTCTCACCCGCAAGCAGTTCCTTCAATTATCCGCCGCCGGAGCGGCCGGGCTGCTGGCCGGATGCCAGGCCGCTACACCCACGGACACCGTGACACCCCCCACCCCCACAGCGGATTCGGCGGCGCGGCGGGCGGAGATCATGCGCAAGCATCCGGATGATCTCAGCCGGGTCGTCCAAACCCATGGTGAAGGAGTCTGGGAAGGCGATGCGCTCTCCCCGGCAGCCTTGCGCCGGATGCTCGACGCATCCATCACACGGCTGACGGGTTTGACCGACTCGCGCGAGGCCTGGGCGGCGCTGTTCTCCCCGGACGACCGGATCGCGATCAAAGTCAACGCCTTCCGCAACAGCCTGATCTTCACCCACGTTCCGCTCGTAACGGCGGTGACGGATTCGCTGCAGGATGCCGGCATTCCGGCCAGCCAGATCGTTCTGTACGACTACCTCACGGCCGAATTGGAAACCGCGGGATTCACCACCAACCGCAACGGCGACGGGGTCCGCTGCTACGGAACCGATAGCAGCTATATGGAATACTCCGATGTGGGCGGCACCGCCATTCAGCTGAGCCCGATTCTCAACGATTGCACCGCTTTGATCAACATGCCGGTACTGAAATCCCACATGATAGCCGGGATCACCTTTGCCATGAAGAATCATTTCGGCTCCAACAACAATCCAGCTTCGCTGCATTATCCCGTCGGCGAAAAAATGGCGGGGCTGAATGCGCTCCCGCAGATCAAGGACCGGACCCGGCTGATCATCGGCGATATATTGGAAGCCAATCTGGAATATTCCAGTTCCTTCCCTTATTGGAAGGCGGACTATAAGGGGGATTCGATCCTGATGAGCTTCGACCCGGTGGCAACCGACACGGTCGGGTTTGACATCCTCACCGGGCTGCTCGCCGAGAAGGGCGTGCCCACCGAGGGGCTGGCCTACATGGCGATACCTTGCCTGGAAAGCGCCGCGGCGCTCGGTCTGGGCACCAATCTTACGGAGAACATGGATCTCGTCGAAATCACCGCATAATTCTTTGACCGGCAAGGAAAAATGGACCATGGATGGAAAACTAATCGTCAACGGATCCCGCCGGCGAAGATCGACCTTTTTTGGTCCTCGCTTGGCATTCCTTGCGGTTGGTATTGCGCTGCTTGCCGGATGTTCGTCCTCCACCGCATTCAAACTGGCTGACTCGCTGCCGGGGTCGAATTCCATCCCCGGCTGGACTCCCGCCGGAAAAGTGCAAACCTATACCCGCGCAACACTCTTCGATTACATCGACGGCGCATCGGAATATTTCTTCACCTACACCTTCGAGGAAGTGGCGGTCAGCCGTTTTGAAAAAACCGACGGGGCGAAACTCAATGTCGAGGTATGGCAGCTCACCGCCGCGGAGGATGCCTACGGCCTGTTCTCCGGCCGCACAGGCGGCGCGGCCGTCTCCATCGGCGGCGCGAACGAAGCCGAACTCGAAACGGGCAACCGGCTGGTTTTCTGGCAGAGCCGGTTTTACGTCAGTATCACGGCGTTCGAAACGATCCCGGACGATGACCTGCGGCTTTTCGCTGAGTTTATATCCAAGAAACTTCCCACCGGTGGAGAACGGCCGCAGCTCGTCGGCCGCCTTCCAGCCGATGGCTTGCTCCCCGGATCCGTCAAATTCTTCCACCAGGAACTGGCGATCCAGGACCAGCTGTGGCTCGGCGGGGAAAACGTACTTGGATTGGGCACAGACACCGACGCCGTGTTTGCCCGGTACAAGATGGGTGATGCGGAGTGGCAGTTGCTGCTTGTGCAATATCCGGACACTTCGCAGGCCGATGCAGGGTTGCAGATCCTCCTGAAGGGCGGAGTGGAAGGTGTCGCTGCAACCGATCTCAGCGGCGCGCTGCTGGGAGTGATTTTCGGCCAAAATGGCGGCAGTTCAGCCGAAGCATTGCTGGCCAAAGCGCTGGGAAAATAATCACCCCCCAGTCGAAAGGGTTAAGAAGAATTGGCCCATTCGGGGGTGGAAAAACAAGCCCCCGGCGGTATACTTATTCATAGTTCGAAAATAAAATATCGTTTCGGCCGCGAAGCCTCTGGCGCAAAAAATGCGCCCGGGGCTTTTTTTATTCTGAGGCGGTCTCCGCATTTACACAAAGGTTGGGAATCAAGAGGAGCATAGCACGGGGTCACACCGGGGTGGTGGGGGCCGAAATGCTTTGCTCCTCCTGATTCCCAATCTTTTTTTTCGATCGAAATCCCCGTACGGCCGCAGCCCATTACCTCATTGGGCGATTGGCTCCCGCGAAATACCCCGATGGTTGGCCCGGTTGGGTGTATGTAAATAAAAACGGAACGGTATGATTAACGTTTAAAGCAAACCGGCCAAGACGCCTCCGGATGGAATTTCTCCGGAGGCGTCTGCGTTAATAAATCGCCTTTCGGTTTTCCAAATCGCGAGGCGCCGGAACCCGGATCCGGCGGCAAGGCCGGTTTTCCCCATACGGCAATTCCCCCGCACGCTGGAGACGATCCGGGGGGGAAAAATTTCAGCAATCCGGAGGAGACGATGAGCAACAATCCGAACGGGACCACGATGCGCAAGACCCTTGGCCTCACGGGCGTGACGGTCAACGCCATGGCGCTGATCGCCCCGGGCGCCTTTCTATGGATCACGTTTCAGTTGCAGGCGGCCGCCGGTGTGAACGGCGCCGGCATGGACAAGGACATCTGGAGCGGCGTGTTGTTCGCCCTGATCATCGCGTTTCTCACCGCGCTTTCGTTCGCCGAACTGGCGCGCAAGTACCCCGACGCCGGCGCCGGAGGATCCTACTACTTCGCCGAGAAGGCGTTCCTGGACCGCGACGAGCCGGCCCACCGGCGCTTCGCCCGCGCATCCAAATTCATCACGGGCTGGGCAGCGCACCTCTTTTACTGGATCTACCCCGGCGTCATGGTGGCGATGATGGCGACGCTGGTGGCTTACCTGTGCGGCCAGTTCGGGATAACCGTCCCGCCGCTCGGCCTGGCCGCCATCGCCGCCGCCTTTTCCGCATTCGTCGGGTTCATCGCCGTGCGCGGGATCACCGGGTCCACTGTGGTGAGCATGGTGATCAACATCATCCAACTCGTCTCGCTGGTGGGATTTTCGGTACTGGCAATCGCCTTCCGGCTGACCAATCCGCTCGGAGCGACGGAGTGGGTCCATCCCCAAGCCGTCTCGGTGGTGCTCCCCCACAACCTGTTTGCCATGCTGTTCCAATCCACGATCGCCATCCTGATCCTGGTGGGATTTGAATCGGCCACCTCGCTCGCGGCCGAAGTGAAAAATCCGCGCCGCGACATCCCGCGCGGGGTGATCCTCTCACTGGCAATCCAGGGCTTGTTCGCTTACCTGCTGCAATATTTTGCCGCCAACTTCGCCATCTCCGAAAAGTTCGCCGTCGTCTTACCCGACGGATCGACGGTCACCGGGATGGCCGCCGCCGCCGCGTCGGGCGCCCCGATCGGCGATCTGGTCAAACAGATCGGCGATGCGATGCTGGCCGGGAACGGATTCGCCCTAATGATCGTCATCGCCTTCACGGTCGGGCTGGCGGTGCTCGGCACGACTCTCGCGGCGATGAACACCGCCGTGCGGATTTCCTTCGCGATGGCGCAGGACAAGGAGATGCCGGGCTTGATGGGCATCCTGCACGGGAAATTCGCAACCCCCTACGTGGGGATCTGGTTGCTGGTGGCCGTTTCGGCCGTCTTCGGGGCGATCGGCGCACAGAACGTGGTCGCCCTGACCGGGATCACGCTGGCCTCGAACGTCGGCACGTTCGTCCTGTATGCACTGATCTGCGGGTTGACGTTCGTGGCCTTCGCCGGGCGGAACGAGTTCCGCGCGTGGAAACATGCGCTCATCCCGGCGCTTGGTTTGATCGGCAACTTCGGGATGCTGCTGGCGATCACCGGGATCGGACTCGCGGCGGGGGGAAGCTCGCGCAGCGCAACGATCGTGGCGCTGGGAATTTCCGCGCTGTGGGCGGCGGTGAGCGGCGCATATCTGGTGTGGAACAGCCGCGCTCTCGGCCGGCCGATCCTTCCATCCGCACAATCCGTTGGAACGAAATGATCGGAATCTTCCCATCCGCCGGCCGGCGGATGGCGGGAGGAGGCGCCATGGGTTTTGAGATCAGCGTGCAAACAGCGGTGTTGCCCTCCGCGGGATCCCCGCACCGTTCGATGGTATCCACCACGATGACGGTTTCCACGCTCCTGGTGGGTGTGGGCATCAGCGATACCGGAACGCAAAGCGGAGACAACCAGGATGCGTACCGGATGGCTGACGCATCCGGCGGCGATTCCCGCCTGCGAACGCTGTTCGCCGTAGCGGACGGCATGGGCGGGTTGTTGCACGGCCGCTTTGCCAGCACCGTCGCCCTGCAGCTGTTCTTTGAATCATTTCTCCGCGATTCCCGCTCGACCGCGGAGCGCGCGCTGCGCCGTTCGGCGGAGGAGGCTCACTTCGGGCTGCAGCAGGCGATGCAGCAGCTCGGCATCCCGCGCATGGGAACGACCCTCACCGCGGCGTGCGTGGAAGGGTCGCGCGTGAGCCTGGTCCACATCGGCGACAGCCGGGCGTACCTGATCCGCGGCGGCCGCGCCGTATGCCTGACCCACGACCATTCGACCGCCGGGGAACTGGTCCGGATGCGGATCCTCGCGCCGGAAAAGATCCGCGGACACGCGCGCCGGTCGGAGCTGACCAAAGGGCTCGGACTGGGCCTCTTTGTGCAGCCGGATATCCACCGCGTAGCGGTCCGCGGAGGCGACCGGATCGTACTGTGCACAGACGGGATTTGGTCGGTCGTCGAGGACGAGGAGCTTGCGGAAACATCCTCGGCGTGGGAATCCCCCCTGGAATTCGGCCGGACGCTGGTCGACCTCGCAATGGAGCGCGGGAGCGAAGACAACGTTTCGGCAATCGTCATCCATCTGAACCAAACCCCCTCGGGGAATCCGGCGGAAGGGCGTCGTGCCGGCGGCCTGCTTGGCCGCCTGTTGGGCCGGAAGTCCGCGGCAATGCTTTCCGGCCTGCCGCGGCGTCCGGCGAATGACCCGATGCTATAATCCGGACGACCATGTTAAAACCGGGAGATCGATTCGACGGATTTGAAATTCGGTCGCATATCGCCCGCGGCGGGATGAGCGACATCTACCGCGCGTACGAGCCCGCCGCGCGGCGGGACGTGGTGCTGAAGATCCCGGATTCCTCGGGCTGGGGCGATCCGGTGCAATTCGAACGCTTCCAACGCGAGTTGGAAGTGACCCAAACCCTCGACCACCCGACGATCCAACGCGGCCTCGGTTCGGGAACCTTCGAGCGTATTCCCTACCTGGTGGCGGAATACGTCGAGGGGCGTTCCCTGCGCGAGCTCATCGATTCCGGAACGCCCCTTCCCCCGCAACGCGCAGAGGAACTGATCCGAAAAATAGCCGACGGCATCGCCTACTGCCACGAACACGGTGTCATCCACCGGGACCTGAAGCCGGAAAATATCCTCATCACGGCCGCCGGCCAGCCGGTGATCCTGGATTTCGGTTTGGCCCTCACCCGCAAAGGGCGCCGGATCACGTATCCGAAACTTTCCTCGATCGCCGGAACGCCCGAATACATGGCGCCCGAGCAGGTGGACGGGCAGCGCGGCGATCCGCGAACCGACATCTATTCGATCGGGATTATTTTCTACGAGATGCTTGCGGGACATCCCCCCTTCGAAAGCGACAACCCAATGGCGGTGATGGGCCAGCACGTCTTCCGCCCGATCCCCAGGCTGGACAGGGAGCGGCCAGCTGTTTCCGAATCCCTGGCCGCCATCATCGTCCGCTGCCTGCAGAAAAAACCAGTCGACCGCTTTCCGGACGTTCGCGCATTCTTGGATGCGCTCGATCATCCGGAAGCGGTCGACCTTGCCGTCCTGCAAACGGCCGGCGGGAAAGTAATGGTCGATCCCTACCTGCGGAACCAGATTCTGGTGGCGCTGGCGATCAGCTTCGGGATCCTACTGGCCGTCACGCTTCTGGCAATCATCCTGCAGTGGTTTCACACCGGCCGGTTCTGAC
The DNA here is from genome assembly GCA_964521085.1 of uncultured Anaerolineales bacterium. Lineage (GTDB taxonomy): Bacteria > Chloroflexota > Anaerolineae > Anaerolineales > RBG-16-64-43 > JAFGKK01. The sequence continues at coordinate 15,414 of CAZFPL010000062.1, forward strand.
GATCCGCGCGGGTTTCCCCCTCACTCCGTAAAGGCCAGAATGTCGTCCATGACCACTTCCGCCCCCGCCTTGCCGCCGACCGCCTCACCCAATTGCTCCCGCTTCTCGTCGATATCGTCCGAGTAGTGAAGCGCCTCGCGGTTGCGTTCCCCGGTCCGGATGCGGATCACGTCCTCGACCGGATAGATGAAGATCAGGCCGTCGCCGATTTGGCCCGTCACCGCCGACCGGCGGATCGTCTCCACGGTTTTTTCGACGTTGTGGTCGCTCAGGACGATGCTCATCTGGATCCGCGGCAGGAGATCCACATTGTAATGCCCGTTGCGGCCGTTGAGTTTGATTCCCCCCTGGCGGCCGTGGCCGCGGATCTCGGCCACGTTCATGCCGATGATCCCGATCGCCCGCAGCGCCTCCTTGACCTCGGTCAGTTTCTCCGGACGAATAATGGCTTCGATTTTCTTGGTCATGCTGTCATCTCCTTTGGCCCGCGCGTCAGGCGTAGGCCGGCTCACCGTGCTCGCTGATATCCAGCCCGACTTCCTCTTCGTCGTGCGAAACCCTCAAGCCCACCGCGGCTTTTAAGATACGGGCCAACAGGTACGTCATCCCGAAGGCGAATGCGATCGAAACCGCCGCAGCCGCCGCCTGAACCAGGAACTGCGACGGATTTCCGTAGAATAAACCGTCCGCCCCGGCGGGGTTAACCAACTTCGAGGCGAACAGTCCGGTGGCGAGCGCGCCCCAGGTGCCTCCGATTCCGTGGCAAGCCCAGACGTCGAGCGATTCATCCAGACCCATCTTCTGGCGGGCCTTGATCGCCAGCAGGCTGATCGGCGAGGCCAGCGCTCCGATCGCAATCGCCGCAAGCGGTGTGACGTATCCGGCGGCCGGGGTGATCGCGACCAGGCCGACCACCGCACCGGTCACTGTTCCCAGCACACTCGGTTTGTTCTGCCGCCAGGTGATCAGCATCCAGCTGAGGGCCGCGGCGGCCGCTGCGGTGTTCGTCGTCACCAGCGCGTTCACCGCCAGCCCGTTGGCCGCCAGGGCGCTTCCGCCGTTGAACCCGAACCATCCCATCCACAGCAGGCCCGCCCCGAGGACGGTAAAGGGGATGTTGTGCGGCTCCATCGGTGACTTTCCGAACCCCTTGCGCGCGCCGATCACCAGCGCGAAGGCGAGCGCCGAAAACCCGGCCAGGATGTGGACCACCGTCCCGCCGGCGAAATCCAGCGCGCCCAGGTTGCGCAGGAATCCCCCCGTGCCCCACACCCAATGCGCGACCGGGTCATACACGAGGGTCGCCCAGATGAGTGTAAATAAAAGGTACGTCTTGAACTTGACCCGTTCGACGAACGCCCCGGTGATGAGGGCCGGGGTGATGATGGCGAACATCATCTGGAACGCCATGAAGGCCAAATGCGGGATGGTCGGGGCATATTCGGCGTTCGGCGCAGCTCCCACCCCGTTCAGCCCGAGAAAAGAAAAGCCGCCGAGCAATCCTCCCAATCCTTTTCCGAACGAAAGCGAGTACCCGATCAGCACCCACTGCAGGCTGATCAGCGCGATCGTGATGAAACTGAGGTTGAGGGTGGAAAGCGCATTCTTGCGCCGGACCATTCCGCCGTAGAAGAACGCGAGCGCGGGCGTCATCACCAGCACGAGCGCGGTGGAAATGAGCACCCAAGCCGTGTCCCCGGAATTGATTTCGGGCATTCGATCCTCCTAGGAAAATAAAAATCCCCGGAGGGAAATACAACCTCCGGGGGGCTTCGCGGCCAATCCGATGTTTTCTTTGCCTTATAATCACGCAGATCCGCCGCGCACGCAATTCCCCAATCGGGTGCTTTTTGCCTCCCCCTGGCAAGGTTACGCCGTATTCCAATCCGGATATCGTCCCGCCTGCTCCGCATTCCCCCCCAAACAGGTTAAAAAGCGAAATGGCCTGCTGTCAGGACGACGGAATATCGCCCAAGGCCTAGACTTAGGGCAAGAAATACAGTGAAAACGCCGCCGGATGGAACCGGCTGGAAAGCGCATCAAACCATGTGCCGCATCGCCGCAATAAAAGCCAAAGAACCGATCTCCCCCGCGCCCATCCTGCAGATGATGACGGCCATGCAGAAGGGTCATGACAACTCCGGTTTTGCGATGGTGATGCAGGATTTGGACGGCGCGTTTGCCGCGCATAAAACCCATCCGCTGCTTTCGATGGCTTGCACACCGGTCGGGCTGGAGCGGGCGGAGCGGATGCTGGAGGGTTTGGGATTCGGATTGGAGTTCGATTGGCGGCCCGAGGTGGATCCTTCCCCCGCGCTGGACATCCAGCGCATGCCGCTGTACGTTTTCCGCAACTACCGCTATCCGGATTCGCAGCGGGGCAAACCGTTTTCCGAGCAGAAGAAACTGCTGGTCGAAACCCAGCTTGCCCTGCGCCACGCTCTCTCCGAAGGCGAAGAAGGCTACGTCTATTCCTTCTGGCCGGACGTGCTCACCCTCAAGGAGATCGGCGACCCGCGCGACATCGGTTCGGCGTTCGGCCTGTGGGAGGCAAACCATCCGCTCCGCGCGCGGACAATCAGCGCCCAGTGCCGGCAGAACACCAATTACCAGATCGTACGCTACGCCGCCCATCCGTTCTTCCTCGAGGGATACACGCTGATGGGCAACGGCGAAAACACCTT
>CAZFPL010000063.1:0-18073 GCA_964521085.1 uncultured Anaerolineales bacterium
CCGCCGATGACCGACCGCAGGGTCGTGGTGGCCATGCCCTGGGCGGCCTGCTCGAAGGAACCCACCTGGATGACGCTGCTGACGGCATCCAGAATCTTGTAAAACCAGAGAAAGTCGATGTTGATCGGGGCGTTGTCTTTGGTGATGCAGACCTGGTGCCCGATTTCGCGCACCTGCTCCCGCAAATCCACCTTGCGCGGTTCATCGACGAACGGGATCAGCAGCACGAGGCCGGGCCCCTTGGCGCCGATGCAGCGGCCCAGGCGGAAGATGACCAGGCGCTCGTACTCGCGGACCACACGGAACACGTTGCCGATCAGGACGAGCAGCGCAACGACCGCTACCGCCCCGATGCACAATCCGGCAATAACGATGGACGATGTTGTTTCCATGGAAACCTCCAGGTTTGGGAATACGGTCAGGCAAACAGTACGTACCGGCTGAGAAATTCTTCCACCTCAGTATAATACGAGACGATCGTTTCGGCGTTTCTCCATCCGTGGCCTTCGCCGGGGAACAGGCGGTACAGATGCGGCACTCCGCTGCGCTGCAGCGCCTGGACAATCTCCTCGGCCTGGCTCGGCGGGACGACGGTGTCCTCCTCTCCCTGAAAGACGGCCAGCGGATCGCGGATTCGATCCGCATGGAACACCGGCGACCAGGCGCGGAATTTTTCCAGGTCATCCGGGAGTTTCCCCACCATGGAATCCAAATAATACCTTTCGAATTTATCGGTTCCCGAGTCGAGGGTGAAAAGATTGGTCACACCATAGAGGCAGATTCCCGCGCGGAAAAATCCCGGATGGCGCACCAGGGAATTCAGAACGGTGTACCCGCCCGCGCTGCCGCCTTTGATCACCAGCCGCGCCGGATCGGCCAATCCCCGTTCGACAAGCGCCTTGGCGCCCGCCGCCACGTCCTCCACATCCAGCTCACCCCAGCGTCCACGAAGCGCATTCCGGTAGGAACGGCCGAAGCCGGTGCTTCCCCGGTAATTCACCGCGAGGCAGGCGTATCCGCGGCTGGTGAAGAACAACGTATCAGAGGAATACGCCGCGGGAACTTGTGATGTGGGTCCTCCGTGGACCAGAATGACGGCCGGCGGCAGCCCCTTCGCGATGTAGCGCGGATTGTGAGCGGGGAAGAAAATTCCGTACACCTCCGCACCGTCTTCGGCGCGCCAGGAGAATGGCTCGGGGATCGCATGTTCCTCCTCCCCCACCCGTTCGCCGCAGGAATGCGCCTGGATCGAAATCTTTTTCTCCTGCTGCACGACGATTCTCTTGGGAATAACGCATGACGATGCGATGTAAGCCAGCGTATTTGCGGATGGGGAGACGGCGATCTGCGCCTGATCCGTATAGGGAGTGGATGGAAGCGGACCGGTCCGACCGGTTTCCACATCCACCGCGTGGAGGATTCCAAATCCCTTCTCGCGCTTGATATAGATTATCTTCCGGCCGTCTCCTGACCAGCCGAACGTCCGCAAACCCTGCGTCCAAGCCGGTTCGGCCAGAGCCGCATCCGATACCAGGGTTCGCCTTTTCCCGCTTTCCAGTTCCATGATGACAAGGGCGTCCCACTCGTCCCGTTCCTCGACGTACGCCAAATGGAGTCCATCGGGAGAAAACGCGGGCTGGAACACAGGGACATCCGCCGCGCCGGCCAATACCGTCACCTCGTTGAGTCGGGGAGGATCCGATGTGACCCGCGCACAGCGCAGCACCGTCCCGTCCCAGGGCATGTTGGGAAAGTTCCAATCCACCCAGGCAATCCGGTCGCCGCTCGGGTTCCACACCGGCTGCATATAGAAATCGGCGCCCCTGACCAACCGCTGCGGCCATTCGCGCCCTTCCGAATCCACCAGGGCGAGGGAATCCTCGTCTTCATAGGAGTGGATATACAGCACCCACTTACCGTCGGGTGAAAGGTTCGGAGCGGCGGAAACGCCGAATCCGGGAGTGATCGGCCGCGGCACACCGCCGGCATATTCCACCCTGTACAGCCTGCCGTCTTTTTCCGCAAAGACGGCAAAATTCTTCCCCGGGGCGAATGATCCTCCGCCGTAGGCCACACCGCCGCGAACGTTATGATCTTCCGTTAAACCTCGGGGAATATCAGCCCCCTCGCGAATTACCAAAACTCCTTTTCCCGACCGGCCTTCCACCCAAAGCAGGGCGCTGCCGTCGGGAGTCCACTGCACATCTTCCAAGCGAATGTTCCGGCTTAGGAATTGGGGGGTAACGGGGCTGACCCAGGTGCCGTATGCCGCCGACAGTTTTTCCGACAAGTCAGGATTCCTTCACTACCGTCAGAATCAACCCCTCGCGGGAAACGACGCGCACGCGCGAGCCGGCCGGGATACGGGTATCGGAACGGGCCGACCACAGTTCGCTGGCCACCTGCACCGAACCTTCCTGGAAGATCTCCGTCTGGGCTTCCCCGATTTGCCCGACAACCGCCGATGGATCCATATGGATAGGTTTTTTACGGGCTTGAAGCACTTTCCAAACCACCAGCCAGAAGAAACCGGCGGTTCCCAGGCTGGAGACAACTGCGAGAGGCCAGGATACAACCACCCACTCGCCGTTTTGTCCCCGGAAGAGGAATATCGAGCCGATCGAAAACAGCACTACGGATATCAGTAAGAACACGCCTTTCAGGGGCCGGGCTATCTCAAGCAAGAACACGATGAAAGCGGCTGCAAGGATGCCGAGCGCCCATACATTAATGTTCAGGTAAACCGCAAACACGGCGGTGATCACCACACTAATACAAGCGCTCAGTTCCAGCAGTCCCGTTCCAGGCGAGGAAATCGCCAGGACACAAGTCCAGACCGAGACGATGAGGAAAAAATAGGCGATATCCTGAATTTGCAGCATAGTTCCTCCTTCTTTGTGAACCTATCTACGGAATAATAATACTCCAAATTAATATACGCGTACGGGGCGGAAACGGTATGGAAACCAATAATAATTGGGGAAAACACCCTGTACAAACGGATGGATGTGCCTGGAGAAGGTGGATCAAATAGAATTCATACCGGCGGGTTCGCAATCCAGAAACGATTATTTTGACAGGAAATCAAGCGGCATTTCCTGTATACTCTTCCCAAAGGAATCCCCATGTCCATCTGTTTCCATCCGGATCTTTTTAACGCCGCTCAATTCATCTCCCTGAAAAAGGGGGATATTTTTCGCCGGATTCGGGCGTCGATCCTCCCTGGAAATCATTTTTCCGGCGCCCTCGACGGGTACGACATCATCAGCTTCCGGGTGGAAGAGGACCCGTACCTGCCGGTGGGGAGTTTCGTCGATTATCTCTTCGAGCATCTTCCTATGGAGAATTCGCAGAATCCGGATCTTCCAAAGATCATCTTGCTGCTTGGGAATTTAACGGAACGGTATGGAAACTTAGCCAGCGAGACGGATAATATTTACCTCGGGTATCTTACCGCCGAGGAAGTGAAAACGCTTCGCGGACAGCTTGAAGGGTGTAAATACGACACTCTGCAGACAAAGTATGAAAAAGCCGCTTTGGAGAAAATTTTATCGGTGGCGGAAGATCACCGGACCGGATTGATCCTCTCGCAGAATTAGCCATTTCCCCTACATCCTTCTTATGAGGCTTTTTTGCAGATTATGTTTCTGGCCACTGTATTCAAGTCTTACCGCTAAACCGCGAAGCACGCGAAGTTCTCTTAATTTTCTTCGCGTCCTTTGCCCCCCGGCCCGACCCTCGAGGACGAGCTTCGCGGGAAGGTCTTAATTCCAACTGGATTTTGGAAATTAGCCGAGTTCCCGGATGAATTCTTCGATATGCGCACGGATCATATCCGCGGTTGGCTGATATCCGACCGGCGAACCGCCGAACGGATCCGGAATCTCCCACGTCACCAATGCTTGATAATCCGGGAGGGCAGTCCGAAAAAACACTGCGACTTCGCGATCGAGCGCGATCGCCATTTCAAATTTCGTGATATCGATGGAATTGACATGCCGCGCCCGGTGATGAGAGATGTCGATCTCCCGCCGCTTCATTTCCTCGATGGCGGACGCCGAGGCCGGCGCTCCATCCGTCGCCCCTACGCCGGCACTTTCCGCCAGGATCGATTTATCGCGGATCAGCGCATTGAAAAAACCCTCCGCCATCGGGCTCCGGCAGCGGTTTCCATAACAAACGAAGAGGATCTTACGCGGACTCATGAACCTCCGAATTTCCGGCGAGTACATCAATCTCGCGCTTAATTTCGCCGATCAATCCCTCCCAGGGGATGATCCGTTTTTCCGGCGCGGTGCGGCGCTTGAATTCCACCCCACCCTCCCGGAGGGCGCGTTCGCTGACCGTCAACCGCAGAGGGAAGCCCATCAGGTCGGCGTCCATGAACTTCACCCCCGCGCGCTCGTTCCGGTCGTCGTAGAAAACCTCCAGCCCTGCATCTTGCAGGGTGCGGTATGCGCGTTCGGATTCCGCCTCACAGCCCAGACCCACCAGGGCGACCTGAAACGGCGCCACCGCGAGAGGCCAGGTCAATCCGAATTCATCGTGATGTTCCTCGGCGATGCAGGCCATCAGGCGCCCGACGCCGATGCCATATGATCCCATCCAAACCGGCTGCCGTTTCCCTTCCCGGTCCAGGAAGAAGCACTCCATCGGTTCGCTGTAGCGGGTGCCGAGTTGAAAGATATTCCCCACCTCGACCCCGCGCCGGGCCCGCAGGGAGGCTCCGCATTCGGGGCAGGCATCACCGTCGTCCGCCGCGGCGATATCGGCCACGAGGTCAGGCTGATAATCGCGCCCGCAGTTGACGTTGCGCAGGTGGAATCCATCCTGGTTGGCTCCGGCGGTGAGGTTGGGGCTGGCGGCGATCGCATCGTCAACCACAATCTGCGCGCCGCTCACGCCGATCGGGGAAGCAAAGCCGGGGACCGCCCCCGTCGCGCGGATCTCCTCCGCGCGGGCCGGACGCAGATCGACCGCGTGGACCGCATTGACCAGCTTGGTTTCGTTCACTTCCATATCCCCGCGCACGACGGCAAATACCAGCCGATCACGGATTTCCTTTTCGTCCGCAACCGCGGCGATGAAGAACACCGCCTTGGCCGTGCGGGCGGCCGGAATTTTCAAAAAGGCAGTCAGGTCTTCGATGGACGCGATTCCCGGAGTGGCCACTTTTTCAATCGGCAGCGGTTTCTCCTCCGCCGCGGCCTTCTTCCGGAAGCGGGCCGCCTGGCGATTGGCGCGGTAATCGCAAGCCGCGCACACGAGAATCGTATCCTCGCCGATCTCGGAGAGGTACATGAATTCGTGCGCCGTCTTCCCGCCCATCATCCCGCTGTCGGCTCCGACCGCGATGACCGGAAGCCCGCAGCGCCGAAAGATGCGATGGTAGGCTTCCAAGTGAACCTGGTACTGCCCCTCCATTCCCTCCGCCGACGAATCCAGGCTGTATGAATCCAGCATCGTGAATTCGCGGACGCGGATGAGGCCCGCGCGCGGCCTGGGATCGTCGCGCCATTTGGTTTGGATGTGAAAGATCAGGCGCGGAAGGTCGCGGTAGGAATGAACCTCCGTAGTCGACAGCAAGGAGAGGGCTTCTTCATGCGTCATCGCCAAAGCCAGATCGCGCCCCGTCCTGTCTTTAAGCCTTCCCATCTCCGCGCCGATCTGCTGCCAGCGTCCGGTCCGCTTCCAAATCTCCGCCGGCTGCACCACCGGCATCAGCAGCTCCTCCCCGCCGACGGCTTCCATCTCCCGGCGCAGAATTTTTTCGATCTTGGCCTTCACACGGTATCCAAGCGGGAGAAAGCTGAAAATCCCGGCCGCCAGCGGACGGATGCAGCCCGCGCGCAGTAGCAGCCGGTAGCCTGCGGTATCTGCATCGGACGGATCTTCGTGAAGCGTGGCGCCAAAATGACGGGAAAAGCGCATACTGACCGCCTTCATGCAAAATTCTATTTCATATGATCGCCGGCCCGATCAAAAAACCGGGGACGCGGATTGCGCGGAGAATAATTTCAGATTCTTTGTCCGCGAAATCCGGCATCATCCGGGAAATCCACGTACAGATTTATTGGAATTATTTCTCTCCCGGAGTCCGGAAAGAACAGATGATGGTCGATCCAAGCCACGGGATTCGGCTGCGCGAGAAGACGCGTTCCCAGAGATGGGCTAGAGCGTTGTTTACGCCGGCGAGGACTTTCGAAGCCGGCCAGGGAAACGGATAAAAATGGCAGAACCGTTGATCAAAATCCGTAAACCCCATTCGGCCGGCCAGGGATTTAAAAATATCCAAATCATGCTCCCGGTAGAAACCGGTTGACACGCGTTTCATCCATCCCCGGCCCGTGTAGGCATTCCAAAGCCGTCTTTCCAGACAGCGTTTGTTGCGAAGCGTCACCACTACCCTGCCTCCCGGTTCCACGATCCGGAGTATTTCCGCAAGCGGGCCTTCATCCGCCGCAAGGTATTCCAACAGGCCAACGGCGATCAAAGCGCGGAAGGAATGCCGCCGAAAGGGAGCCCGGCCGGCATCCGCGCGGACCACGTTGGATTTTCCTCCGCCGGCTTGCCAGGCCAACCGGACCATCTCCGAGGAAAAATCCGCCCCGATGACCGAATATCCCATCTGCTGCAGATCCACGAAGAACTCCCCCGCACCGCAACCGAGATCCAGCACCTTGCCCTCTCCTTTGCCCAGCATCTCCAGAACATACCGCTTGCGATACTGCTTGTCGTAATAGGCAAAGGGATTGCGGCTGGAACGGCGATAGATGTCGCGCCAGGTTGAGGATTCCCGGTCGAACCGCTCTTCGATCTTTTTCTGTTTCGATTCGTTCATAATCGACGCCGACCTTTAAACGATCGAGACGAATCCGCCGGCTTCCTGGGGAGCCATTCGGCGGTGCAGGATGAGTGGCGGATCCTGTTTCCCGTTCGAGAGATAATTGCTTTCTTTATCGACCGTGAGAACGCAAGCGTTTCCCGACTCACGGTAAACGGTGATCGGATGATTATTAAAAGGAGGGAACGAAAGCGCCAAGCCTGCCGGTGGGATCCCGCGAGCCCGAAGGAATTCATGGCATTTCACGGTTTCTTCCTTTTGCGCCGCGGCGGTGGTACGGATTGGATTGCCGACACAGATGGCTACAATTCCTCCCGCCAAGTAAGCGGATCGACCTCTAGGACATCCGCGTCCCGGTCTTTCTGCAGGAGCACGCGGGTGATCCCGGCATTGAGGATGAAACGCTTGCAGAGAATGCAGACCTGGTTGTGCCCGAATACATAAATGGTGCTGCCTACACAGTTGTCCTCCCCGGCCTGGATAATGGCGTTCTGCTCCGCGTGGATGCTTCGGCATGTCTCGTAGCGGGTGCCGGACTCAATATTATGCTCCACCCGGTAGCAGTATCCGCGGGCCAGGCAGGATTCAACTCCCACAGGCGAGTTGTTATACCCGGTGCCCTTCACTTTGCGCCGGGGATTGACGATGACCGCGCCCACCTGCGCGCGGATACAGTCGCTTCGCGCCGCGGCCTGGGCCGCGAATCTCAGGAAGTACTCGTCCCAGCCGGGACGCGTGCGTTTGGTTTCGATCTTATCCTGTTTCATCGGTCCGTATTTCCTCCATCAGTCTTCCAACATTTTTTCGGTCTTCAAGATCAGATCCAGTCGGCGGATCAGTTTTTCCCTGGTGCCGTCGTTGACGATCGTATGGTCGGCCAGGGCGATGGGCCCGCCCTTCTCGATATTCTCGATTTCCGAATAATCGCGGGAGACGGCCTCCGCAAGGGTAAGCGGGCGTTCTTCCCGGCGCGCCAGGCGTTCATACCGGAGCGCGCGGGGCGTGAACACGGCGATGACAAGCAGGCCATCCCCATACTTCTCCTTGAGGATTTTATATTCGGAGAAGCTGTAAAGGCCGTCGATGAGTACGCGTTTTCCCTCTTGCAGCAGGGCTTCGATTTTGGGAAGGGAGAGGCGGGCGAAGGCTCCCATGCCGTGTGTCCGCCGCAGTTCCTCGCGCACGGCGCGCTCGTTTTTCTCGTTGACCTCGAGGCCGCGGCGTTTCACCTCGTCGATCGTCAGGCCGCCGAAATAGATTTTGACGAATCCGAGTTTCTCCAGCCGCTCGCCGGCAACGCTCTTCCCCGAGCCGCACATACCCACGGTGGCGATGATTTGCCTTTTCATAAGCGCCGAGAATGATAAGAAAGAGTCGCTCATCTGTCAACGGAAACGACGGGCCGGGAATTCCCTATCAAACCGCTTTTCGATCATTTTCCTTTTCCATGCATTCATAGGCGGCGTTAAGCCCTAAACGATCTGAACAAATCCGCCGGCATCCTTGGGTGCCATGCGGCGGTGCAGTATAAGAGGCCGATCCCTTTTCTCCGGATCGAGGAAATTGCTTTCTTCGAAAACCGTCAGCAGGTAGGCATAGCCCAACTCGCGGCAGATGGCGGTCGTACGGCCATTAAATGGAGAGAACGGCAGCGCCAGGCCGGCCGGCGCGATTCCGCGGGTTTTGAGATAATCGTGGCATCGGCCGATCTCTTCCTTTTGCGCCGCGGCGGGCAGCAGGGTTAAGATCGGGTGCGACCAGGTATGGTTGCCGAATTCGAGGAACTCGCGCGGCGCGACATCCTTTTCGTCCATAAACAGATCATTCTTGGACGCAATCGCCGCCGGGTCCAACCCCTTTTGAGCAAAGAACAGATCCGCGTCCTTTTGAATCGCCATATTCCGCAGGGCTTTTGGATTCTTCGACCACTTGTAGAATCCCAATTTAGACAGCATTCCAAAATTATAAGAACTGCGCCGTGACCGCAGGAAACCGGTGAACTCCTCCTCCAGCCCATGCCGCATGAGGTAGCGGATTTTATCCCGCCACAGCAGATCCCGGTTTCCAAGGACCGGCGGATTAATGAACATCGTGGCGGGAATGTGCATCGTCTGCAGGACCGGGTACGCCTCCTCCAGGATGCAGCGGTATCCATCGTCAAAACAAACGGCCGCATACGGCCCCCGCTGCCCCGTCGCGGCATCCATCCTCCCGGCGATTTCCCCCAGGCCGATGATCGTATAGTGGGCGGCGAGGTATTCCAGCTGTCTTCGAAATTCCGGCAGCGTCACCGTGTGGCCGGAGACTGTGAAATCGTTCCGCTTGTCCGAAACGAAATGGTAGAGAACGATCTCCAGGCGGATGGCAGAGGGATCGGGGACGGCTTTTCTTCGGAAAAGAAACATGTTGGATTTTTCCGGGCGCCATGGGTTGGAGAATGACGGGCGGTGGAATACTGCCGGTTCGAATCACCTTCCGGCGAATAATCGGGATGATTATAGCATGCGTGAAGTGCACCGATTCCCCGCGGCACATACCAAAAAAAAGAGGTGGTATGATTCACAGCATGACACTACGTCTGGCTTTGGCTCAGATCTCCACCAAACTCGGGGATGTTCAGGCCAATTTGGAAAAACACCTGGCTTGCATCCGCCGCGCCCGGAAAGCGGGAGCCCAGTTGATCGTCTTCCCAGAGCTCTCGCTGACCGGCTATGCTCTGCAAGACCTGGCGCCGGCGGTCGCATGCCAGCCCACCCAGGAGGATCCGGTCTTCCGGTCGCTCCTTCGGGCCAGCCTGGTGATCGACATCGCCGTCGGGTTCGTAGAAGAGGACGTCCGCAACCGGTTCTACATCTCTTCCGCCTACCTCTCGCACGGCGACGTGGTTCACGTCCACCGCAAGGTATATCTGCCGACCTACGGGATGTTCGACGAAGGGCGTTTCTTTGCGCTCGGCGACCGGGTGCAGGCGTTCGATACGAACTTCGGCCGGATGGGGATGCTTATCTGCGAGGATTTCTGGCACGCCTCGCCGCCGTACCTGCTCTGGCTGGATGGGGCCGACCTCTTCCTCTTCATGTCCTCTTCGCCCGGGCGCGGGCTGGGTGCGGGAGCCGAATTGGAGACGGCGCGCTGGGTCGAGCGGGTCAACCGCGGTTATGCCAACCTGTTCACCGCCTTCGTGGCCCACACCAACAAGGTCGGCTTCGAAGATGGATTGAATTTCTGGGGCGGCGCGATGGTGTTCGACCCGAACGGCAAGCAGATTGCCAAAGGGCCGTATCACGAGGAAGCGCTTACGCTGACCGAGCTTGATTTGAACCAGTTGCATCGCACCCGCGCGCGCCTGCCGCTTCTGCGCGACGAACGCACGGCGCTTATGCAGCGCGAGTTGCAGCGGATCCTGGCCGAATCCGGCCACACCACCAATCTGCGATAACGAGGAAGACAATGGTCAATGTAACCGAACTCCTGGAGATCAACACCGAACTGGCGCGCAAGATCCTGACTTCCTTTCTGCACGAAGAGGTCACCCGCACCGGGATGACCCGCGCCGTGGTGGGGGTTTCCGGCGGGGTGGATTCCGCCCTCTCGTGTTTCCTGGCGGCGGAAGCGCTTGGACCGGCCAACGTCGTGGCGGTACGCATGCCGTACAAACAATCCTCGCCGGATTCGCTGCACCATGCCCAACTTGTCATCCAAGCCACCGGGGTGAAGGCGCTGACGGTCGACATCACCCCGATGGTCGAGCCGCTTTTCGGACAATTCCCCAAAATGGATGCGCGCCGAAAAGGCAACATCATGGCGCGCCAGCGGATGATCATCCTCTACGACCAATCGGCGGAATGCAACGGGCTGGTGATCGGCACCGGCAACAAGACCGAAATCATGCTCGGCTATACCACACTCTACGGCGATTCCGCCTGCGCGATAAATCCATTGGGTGACCTTTATAAAACCCAGGTACGCCAGCTCGCGCGCGCCGTGGGTATGCCGGAGGAGATCATCGCCAAACCGCCGACGGCCGACTTGTGGACCGGGCAAACCGATGAGGGCGAACTGGGGTTCACCTACGAGGAGGTGGACAAGCTGCTTTACCTCCTTGTCGACGAACGATACAGCCCGGAGGAGTGCGTGCAGGCCGGCTTCAAGAAGGCGTTTGTCGAGCGCGTGGTCGAGACCGTCCGCTGCAACCAGTTCAAGCGGGTCCTCCCCCCGATCGCCAAGCTCAGCCACCGCACCGTCGGGTACGACTTCCTCTACCTTCGGGATTGGGGTACGTAACCCAGCCTACTCCTTGGATCAACCCGGACTTCACTTTCACTCTAAAAGCAGGGCAAATCGCCCGTTACGACCGAATACTCAGGTTTCTGCAGGGAAACAAGGGAAGGTACCACGTTAGGCAGTCGGACGGCCTTTCATCCCCCGCCACTAAAAACTCCAGAAAACTTCCACGTTTCCTCCACCACCCAGCATCACCCCGGATTTTCTTTTACAATCAACGAAAGAAACCGGCTGTTGAAAGACGATCATCCACGCATCATCCATCATTCAATCCGGAAAAACCGCCCCCAACCTGCTGAGTCTTTGGACCGGACCGGCCGCTATCAATCGGTAACGTCCGATCCAGAGCGGATTAATGGAGGGAAGGATCCTTCGAGGAGATAGAAATGATGCAAACAACCTTCCGACCCGCAAAAACGGCTTTGCCTTGGCGACAATTGAAGATCCATATTTGCCAGGCAAGCCTGTTTTCCATCTATCAATTCCTCCATCGTCAAATCCTGCAATCAATGATATTCCGTTTGTCGGTCATGGCGATCCTCCTGATATTGGCCGCGGGCTGCGGAGGGGGAGGAGGCCTCATGTTCACCGTCAACAGCGACGGCGACCAGGCGGATTCCAGCCCCGGCGACGGGTATTGCCGGACCGGTACCTCGGCGACGAACTGCACGCTGCGAGCCGCGATCGAGGAGGCCAATGCCATGGGCGGATCGCCATTGATCTCCTTCAACCTCCCGTCCGGCCACGAAACGATCTATGTCACCAGCCAACTTCCACAAATCACCGGCAAAGTTGTTATCGATGGGACCACGCAACCCGGTTACGATGGAGATATGCCCGTCGTCCGCGTCAATGGAATGAATGTCATAGCCTCCATCGACGGATTGCGTTCCTCCAGCAGTTCGGATGTCGGCGTGAAAGCCGTAGAGATTCTCAAATTTACGCATGACGGCGTTCACGCCAATGGAAAACTCACGATGGACCATTCGTTTATCTCCGCGAACCAGAATATCGGGATCTCATCCTCCTCATCGAGCCTCACCTCCGACGTGAGCTCCATCACCTATTCGAAAATTGCGGGAAACGGAGGGACGGGACCGTACAGCTCGGGATTGTACATCTTCAGAAGGTCTTTTCTGCTGGAACACACGACCGTCAACCATACTTCGGGGCCTGGAATTACAAGCATGGAAGGAAATCTCACCTTGAACGACACTTCCGTGATGAATAACGAAGCGACCTCGGCCGGTTTCGTATACGGGGGCGGGATCTATTTTGAAAGCATCGGGCTTTTAACGATCACCGCCAGTACGATTGAAGCCAACACCGCCATGGACGGCAGCGCCTGGGCCGGCGGGATCGCGATCAATGGCGGAAGCGTCAATATCACCGACAGCGTGATCACCGGGAACCAGGGATTCGCCAGCGGCGGGATCTATATCCATGGCGGCACGGTCCATCTCAACGGCTGCACCCTGACCCAGAACGTCGGGTGGCACGCCGGCGGGATTTTCCTCTCGGATGCCGCGGGAGGCGAATTGTGGGTGGAGAACGGAACCCATATTGGAAAACCCGGGGAGGGAAATACGGCTTCCATTTATTCCGAGGGGTACCGGTACGGGGGCGGGATCTTCAATCAGCGAAACGTCCACATCTCCGATTCGTCCATCGGGGACAACAGCGGGGTCGGGATCCAATCCGAATTCTCCGGCGCCTCCGGCTCGGTGGAGATATCTCATAGCCATATCGACAGCAATACCCTGGGAGGAATATACGCGCTGAACACCAACCTTACATTCAACGACGGCTCCGTCTGGAACAATGGGGGCATCGGCATCGCCATGAAGGAGGGAAGCCTGCTGCTTCAAATCGCGAACGTCAAGGACAACAGCAGTCTCGGCCTGCAATTGCTCGACGCCGACCTGCAAATGATGGACAGCATTGTCAGTCGAAATATCGACGGCGGAATTGCGGTCGCCTCCCTGGAAGCGGCCGTCCCGGTGAACGCCCAGATCCAGGACAGCCAGATCCTCGACAACGGCAGGGCGGGGATCAGCGCCGAATTCGCCAATCTGGTCATCAACGGCACAATCATCCAAGGCAATATGTTCAGCGGAATCGTAACCGACAGCGTGCAGCTTAACCTGACCAACAGCACGCTGTCCGACAACCAGACCCCCAAGGAAGGGGGAGGTATTTACGGGGCAAAAATCATTGCCGCCGTGATAAAGAATTCGACCATCTCCGGCAACACCGCTGCGGATTCGGGCGGCGGGGCGTTCTTTACAGGATGGCCCACCACCACGGTCCTCATCCTGGACTCGACCATCAGCGGAAATCAGGCCGGCACCAAGGGCGGCGGCATCGCAGCTACCGGCGGATCGATCGAGCTTAACAATGTGACAATCACGGACAACACTGCGTCCAGCGGGGGCGGGATTTTCAATCAAACCGTCTTTGCCGTCGCCAACAGCATCGTCGCCAAAAACGGCGGCGCCAATTGCGATCCCCTGACCCCCCTCGTATCAAACGGCCACAATCTGGATGACGGCACATCCTGCGGTTTCTCCTCGATGGGCGATATTTCGAACGTGCCGGCTATTCTCGGTCTTCTGCAGGACAACGGCGGCGACACCTTCACCCACGCTTTGCTGCCTGGCAGCCCCGCCCTCGAAGCCGGCGACGACGCAACCTGCCTGCCGGTCGACCAGCGCGGGATCTCGCGCCCGCAGGGATTGCACTGCGACATGGGCGCGTATGAGGCGGAGAATCCAGCGACCGCCACGCCCCCGACGGTGACGAATACCCTGACCCCCACCCTCACACCAAGCCCGGCCGCAATCCTGTTTGACCCGGTGAATTTTTCCACAAAGATCATCTATGCTTCCGGCCGATCCTGCGATCCCAAGGAGATGACAATCCAGGTCAAGGTCACTCCGGAGGAATTCGTGCACTCCGTGGGCCTTTTCTTCCGTCTGGAGGAGAAAAATGGAACAAAGGTCGGTCCTTGGAGTGAAGGATTGGCGATGATCCCCAAAGGCGGCGGATGGTATGAGCTGACACTGTACGGTGAGAACCTAATCGGGAATTTCCAATCGCAGGACGAGATCTGGGTGGCGATCCAATTCGTCGCCAATGGGAAGGACGGCCGGGTCCTGGCCCACAGCCCGGTTTACCGGCAGGTGACCCTGGGGAAGTGCTATCAGTGACGCCTTTGCATCCCGATCGCCCTCCGCCGTAGCCTTTCGGCGGAGGGCGATTCTAAAACCTCCAGGAAACATCCAACCTTCCTCCACCGCCAAACGCGCCAGGGCATTCCCGTATACAATCCTATTGACACAACGTTTCTCTGAGATTCCGGCAGGGAATTCGCCGGCAGGGAGTTCGAGGAGGGAAAGATGAAACCGATATCCGCTTTGTCCATCCGCCCGATGATTCTCGTTCCCGCGATTATTCTTTTCCTGGCGGCCGGATGCGGTCCACTCAGCATTAATTTCACGGTCAACAGCTCGGCCGACTCCGGCGACTCGTCGCCCGGCGACGGGACGTGCCGGACCGCCGCCTCGGCGACGGAATGCACCTTGCGGGCGGCGATGGAGGAAGCCAACGCGCTGGCCGGCACGCAGAATATTCTCTTCAATCTCCCCGCCGCAGACACGGTCATCTATCCCGTCTCGTCCCTTCCGGAGGTCACCGGGACGCTGACCATCGACGGCACCTCGCAGCCCGGGTTTGACGGCGGGAAGCCCGTCGTACGCGTGGACGGGTCGCATCTGGGGGTGGTTCCATCGACAAGCGGCTTTAAAATCGCGGACGGCATCAGCGCCACCATCCAGGGTCTGCAGATCATGCGGTTCACCCTTCACGGGATCGAGAACCTTGGAAACCTAACGCTGGACCATCTGGAAGTTGCAGTGAACCAAGGCAGCGGGATCGATTCCTTCCAAGACTCGGGCGGGATAGATATCACCCTCAATAATTCCACCGTCTTCGAAAACGTGGGGCCCGGAGTAAATGGAATCAATACGCACTTCGTGATGGACCACGTCACCATGGATCGGAACACCGGAGGCGGCTTGCGGGTCATAGGCGGATCGCTCAATCTGGATCACGGCGGTGTCGCCGATAATGCCGTATCCACCGACGGTGGCGGGATCTTCCTCGCGATGACCGCCAATCCCATGATTTCCAATACCACCATCGAGGGGAACACCAGCGGCCTGAAAGGCGGAGGTTTGTATTTGTGGAATTTAGGGGGTTCGATGATGATAGTGGAGAACTGCACCTTCGACGGCAACTACGGGTACGACGGGGGCGGGATCTATGTCGATGCGGGCACGTCGCACCTTTCGGCCAGCACGCTGATCAACAACCGCGCTAAACATCACGGCGGCGGGGTTTTCGTCAACATTAATAACAGCCCTACGCTATGGGTGGAGAACGGTTCCGTTATCGGCCAGGTTGGTGCCGGGAACATCGCCAACTCCGCCCCCGCCAGCGGCGGCCTGGGCGGCGGCATCTACAGCATGAAAAACCTGAATATCTCCGAATCGTCCATCGAAGGCAACACCGGCGACGGTATCTACAACAACGGCGGAACCATCCGGATCCAGGACAGCTCCGTCAGCGCGAATTCCCTCTCCGGAATCGAATCCTTCATCTCGGGCGCAACGGTGGACGTCATCGTCATGCGCAGCAAGTTCGCCCAAAACGGTTTCTCCGGGATCGGGGCCATCAACGCCGACCTTTCGATCACCCAGGGTTCGATCCGGGAGAACACCTCCAGCGGGATCCGGATGAACGGCGGAACGCTGATGATGGACAAAAGCGAAGTGGTGGGGAATAGCTCCGCCGGCGAAGGCGGCGGCATCGCCCTATTCAACGCCGGGCTTTCGGGAATTGAAAACTCAACCATCTCCAATAACACGGCCGCAACCTCCGGGGGCGGGATTTATTTCTGGGGGTTGGGGATGGGCGGCGACCTGAAGCTATACAACGTGACGGTCAGCGGCAACCTGGCGGGCACGACCGGCGGGGGCGTCGAAGCGGCCAGCGGAGTGGTTGGCTTGAACAATGTCACCCTGGCCCGGAACACCGCCGTGAGTGCCGGTGGATTCCATAGCGCGGCGACGGTTCATGTGATCAATACCATCCTGGCGGAAAACATTGGCGGCAACTGCGGCGGGGCTGTGACCTCCTTCGGGTACAACCTCGACGATGCGGCAACTTGCGCGTTTGGCGAACCGGGCGACCTTGCAGGGCTTCCTGCAAATCTCGGCCTATTGCAGGATAACGGCGGCACCACCTTCACCCACGCCCTGCTGCCCGGCAGCCCGGCGCTTGAGGCCGGCAACGACCTATCCTGCCGTCCCACCGACCAGCGTGGGATCGCGCGGCCGCAAGGCTTGCACTGCGACATGGGCGCCTTCGAATCCGAGACACCCGCCACAGCTACGCCGCCATCGGTGACCATCACCCCGACCGGCACGCCTACACCGGCGATCGCATCGATTATTTTCGACCCGGTAAAGTTCTCTACTGATTTGATGTACACGAAATCCGGCAGATCCTGCATCCCCAAAGAGGTAACCATTCAGGTCAAGATCTCGCCGGAAAAACAAGTGGGTTCGGTCGGATTGTTCTACCGCTTGGAGGAGAAGGAAGGAACGAACTTCACCCCGTGGAGCATCGGATATTCCATGACCCCTCAGGGCGGCGGTTGGTACAAGCTTACGATCTCCAGCGAAGATTTTCCGGACGTTTCCAAATTGCGGGGCGAACTCTGGCTGGCGGTACAATTCGTCGCCAACGGGAAGGACGGCCAGGCGATCGCCCGAAGCGCAGTTTACCGACAGGTGACCGTCGGTATGTGCATGCAATAACCTGCCGCTAAACAAATTTTTCGGCGCTCCTCCCGGAACGGATGCCTGGGGAGAATCACGACGCATGGACGGCGGGCACTCACTAATTTGTTTCATTGCGAGGAGAAAAAATGGAATCCACAACCGCCGTTCGGCGGAAATCGCTCCCCGCGGCGGTGAAAGCCCTGATCCGATGATATCTACCGATCACCGTTGGGCAAGTGCGGTTGACCAAAGTTGGATAAATCACGCAGTACGGTCAATCACACTCAGAAAAAAAGGAAACCTATAGAGAGGCAACGATGGACTACAGACTCAGGTTAATCCCAATCACCAATTATGGATCCGGCAAATGGACTCGACAGAGATCCTCAGCCCCTTGGGCCACGAATCTTGCCGTTTTTTTACACCCCGCCATTAGAATCGTTCGTCCACTGCTGGCTGTTGCGCTGTTCGCCTTGGCGGTGGGGTGCGGCCCTGGCGCCACTCCCGTTTGGCCCGGGATGACAGTCAACAGCACCGGCGATGAGGGGGATTATTCTCCCGGCGACGGGAAATGCCAGATCGCCGCGGGATCGTCGGTTTGCACCCTGCGCGCCGCCATACAGGAGTCGAACGCCTTCCCCGGCGAACCGCAGAAGGTTCTCTTCGACCTCCCCGAGGATGACACGGTAATCCGGCCCAATGGCTCGCTTAATGATATCGACGACAATCTGATCCTCGATGGAACATCGCAGCCGGGGTATGACGGCACTACACCCGTTGTGATATTGGATGGATCTTCTGCGGGCATAGGTCTCACCGTCAAGAACCACCACTCGTTGTTGGTGAAAGCGCTGGAAATCAGGAATTTTGCACAAATGGGGATAGAAAGCTACGGGATGTTCACGGTCGACCGCTCCGTTATCGCCGGGAATGGTGACATGGGGATAAAATCGCTCGGCAGCGGCTTCCAAACGATTAAAGACAGCATCATCCGCAACAACGGCACCCAGGATCCGGATTATAAAGCCGGAGGATTGGTGGTCGAAGACGGAACGGTCACCATCACCAACAGTTCGTTCACCGATAATATGGGCTTTTA
>CAZFPL010000064.1:0-17305 GCA_964521085.1 uncultured Anaerolineales bacterium
GGGGATTCATCCCCGCGCAACCTTCATTCCCTTCGTGTTCTTAGTGGATAATTTTTTCCGGCAATAAGTCTTACCCGGTCCTCCGTGACAACTCCCCGCCGAAACGTTACAATCGGCCCATGACCAGCCGCATCGTCGTCGCGATCACGGGCGCATCCGGCGCCCTGTATGGCATCCGGACTCTGGAGATCCTGCGTTCGCTAATGATCGAAACGCATCTCATCATCAGCGAGGCCGCCCGCCGGATGATGGAACGTGAAACCGGCCGTTCCGCCGAGAAAATCAGCGCCCTGGCTTCGACAACGTACCCACCGGACGATATTCAAGCGCCGATTGCATCCGGTTCCTTTCCCGTGGACGGGATGATCGTCGCCCCCTGCTCGATCAAAACCCTTTCCGCCATCGCGAACTCATATACCTCGGACCTGATTTCCCGGGCGGCGGACGTTTGCTTGAAGGAAGGCCGCCCGCTGGTCCTTCTGGTGCGCGAATCCCCGCTCCACCTCGGCCATTTGCGGCTGATGACGCAAGCCGCCGAGTCGGGCGCGGTCATCTGCCCGCCCATTCCGATATTTTATGGGCAGCCGCAAACCGTCGCGGATATCGTGGATGCCTCGGTCGGCCGGGCGCTGGCGCGCATGGGGATCGAAAACACGTTTTACCCGGTATGGAAAGGATTCGGTCCGGAGAATTCCACCGAAGAATAACCATGAGCCTGCGAGACCACCTCGATACCCTGGAGCAAAGCGGAAAGCTGGTCGTCGTCCGTGAACCGGTTTCCAAAAGATACGAGATGGCCGGTATTTTAAAGAAGCTTGAGCCGCGCCCGGTCCTTTTTGAACACGTGAAAGAATCCCAATTCCGCGCGGCAGGCAACCTTTTTTGCGGCAAAGAACCCTTTGCGGAATATTTCCATATCCCTGCGTCGCAGATCATCTCCACGATGTCCGACGCGATCGCCCGTCCATCCACCCCGCAGGTCTGGAAGGACGGCACCCCGCCTTGTCAGGATGTGGTGAACTTGCACCCCGATTTGGATGAATTACCTATCCTCTTTCACTGCGAAGGCGACGGCGGCAACTACATCAGTTCGGGGGTCTTCCTGGCGCGCCATCCGGCGCACGGACAGAACGCCGACTTCCACCGGGGGATGCAGTTTTCGAAAACCGAGATGGCGATCCGGGTGGTCCAAGGCCGTCATTTCGATCTTTTTCTGAAGGATCAAAAACAACTCGACATCGCGGTCTGCGTCGGCCTGCCGCCGAACATCCTGGCCGCCGCCGCGACCTCGGTCGAACTCGGATTCGACGAACTGACGATCGCCCATGCGCTTGAACCGTTCGCCGTCGCGCGGGCCAAAACGGTCGACGTGCTCGTCCCGGCCGAGGCGGAATTCGTCCTGGAAGGAACGGTTTATTTCGACCGCCGGCACGCGGAAGGACCGTTCGTCGATTTAACCGAAACGCAGGATATCGTGCGCGAGGAGCCGGTGTTCGAGGTGAAAGCGGTCACCCACCGGCGCGATGCCATTTGGCAGGCGCTGCTTCCCGGCGCGCTCGAGCATAAACTGCTCATGGGCATGCCGCGCGAACCGACCATCTTTCAATCGGTGAACCGGGTGGTGAAGTGCCTGGATGTGCACGTCAATCCGGGCGGGTGCTCGTGGCTGCACGCCATCGTCCAAATCGACAAGCAGCACGAGGACGACGGCAAGAAGGCGATCGCGGCGGCTTTCGCGGGGCACCGCTCATGCAAGCACGTGTTCGTGGTCGACCGCGATATCGACATCTACAATCCGTTGGCGGTGGAGTGGGCGATGGCCACCCGCTTCCAGGGCGATGCGAATCTCGTCACCTTGCCGCGCGCGCCGGGTTCTTCGCTCGATCCGAGCAGCGAACCGGCGACCCACAACACCTGCCGGGTCGGGTTCGATCTCACCAAGCCTCTGGCAGCCAAAGGGAAGAAATTCGAAAAGACCCCCTTTCCGGATGTCGATCTCCCGAAATTCGGGTTGTAAACCACAGGTACTTTCCCAACCCCCTACCTTTTCATCCCTTTCCCCTTCCCATAATGGGATGGGGGAAGGGATTTGGTTAATCACTCTTCATACGACAAGGAAAGTAGGGTCGGAGGTTGGGTCAGGTTAAATGGCATTATGAACCTAACAAACGAAGAACAATCCATGCTTGCCGGTGATCAGGGCAAGGCTGCGCAGACGGCCATGCAAATCCTGGCCGCCCTGGGAAGGATTTACGGCGCAGAGCGAACGCTCCCGGTCCGCTCGGTGCAGATCGCCGGCGTGAGTTACGACAACCTGGGCGAAGCCGGACTCGAGTGGCTGACGGAAATGGCCGACGGAGGGGGACGCGTGCGCGTACAGACCACGCTCAATCCGGCCGGAATGGACTTGGAGAACTGGCGGACGCTGGGAATTCCGGCGGAGTTCGCGCAGAAGCAGCACCGCGTGATCGAAGCATTCACCCGCATGGGCGTAACTCCGACCTGCACCTGTACGCCGTATCTGGCGGGGAATGTGCCGTCTTTGGGGGATACGATCGCCTGGGCGGAAAGCAGCGCGGTGTGCTACGCCAACTCGGTGATCGGCGCGCGGACAAATCGCGAGGGCGGGCCGAGCGCGCTGGCAGCCGCGCTTATCGGCCGGACGCCGGAATACGGGATGCACCTGGAGCAGAATCGCCGGCCGGGAGTGAAGGTCGAAGTATCTGCCCGCCTGGAGGACACGGCGGATTTCGGCGCGCTTGGAAAAGTCATCGGGGAGCGGTTGGAGGCACTCGGACGAAAAGACATTCCCTGGCTCACCGGAATGGTTACGCCGAGCCTGGAGCAATTGAAATCCTTGTGTGCCAGCATCGCCACTTATGGCGGGCTGGCGATGTTTCACATCCAGGGTGTCACGCCGGAAGCGGATAAATACCCCCCACCCCGGGAGGGCTTCGTGGTGACGGTTGACGATTTGAAATCGGCAACGGCTTCCCTCACCGACGCGGCGGCAGAAGACGTCGATTTTTACTCGCTCGGCTGCCCACACTTGACTCTGAAGGAAGTGGCGCGTATCGCGGACCTTTTAAAAGGGAAGCAGGTTGCGAAGGAGTTCTGGATCACCACTTCGCGGCCGGTCAAGCGCGATGCCGACCGGCTGGGGTACACGGAGGCCATCCAGCGCAGCGGGGCGAAGTTCGCGGTGGATACCTGCTGTGTAGTGGCGCCGATCCGCGGGCGTTTTCACGCGATGGCCATCGACAGCGCCAAGGCGTGTTATTACGCTTCGTCCAAGAATAAATTCCGGACCCGGTTCCTTGATTTCGACAAGGTCGTGGAAGAGGCTTTGGAAAAATGAGCGACACGAACTCCGCCGAAGGGGCAATTCTCCAAGGACGGGCGGTTCATCCCGGATCCGTCGAGGGTGAAGCGCTGGTCAGCCGGATGAGACTTTCTTTCTTCGGCGGCGTAGATCCTGATACCGGGATCGTCGTGGAAAAAGGACACGATCTGGAAGGCATGAGTGTGGCCGGCAAGGTACTCGTTTTTCCAAGCGGGAAGGGATCCACCGTTGGCTCCTACACGCTGTATCGGATGAAAAAAGCGGATGCAGCGCCTGCCGCCGTTCTCAACGCGGAATGCGAACCGATCACCGCGGTGGGCTGCATCCTGGCCGGGATCCCCTGCATCGACCACCTCCCGCTCGACCGGATTTCCTCAGGTGATCTCTTGCGCATTAACGGCACGGAGGGACGCGTGGAGTTTGTGCACCGCGGTGGAAAGACGAAGTAATTCCGTCTTGAATCCCATCCGCCGAATTTTCCGCCTTCCCGATGATGGAAGATATTGTATCCAGGGCATGCCTGCCTTCCGACACGCATGCCCGATCTCATATAAGGATAAGGAAAAATGAAGATCACAAAACTCACTCTAATTCTTTCCGGCGTCGCTTCGTTGATGATCGGCCTAACCTGCGGCCCGGCAATCTTCCTTGCGATTCTGCCATCCGGGGCGCTCTTCGATTAGCTGGGAATGGATTCTTTCACGAAAGTGAAAGTTGGATTTTCTTTGGCGTCGTTCGCTTTCCTCCTTCCCGTCCTATTCCTGGAAAACGGGATCTATTGGATCAGAAAAGGTTGGGGAATACGCGATACGCAGAGGGGCTATCCCAAGCCGGATGCCTGGGCTACGATCGGACGAGTGCTGATATTCATCGGGCTTGGGATTGCGATTATCACCATCCTTTCGATGCTGTTGCTGATGGCCGTGGAGATCGTGATCTTCGGGATCGCCCTTTTCGCTGATCCCGCATCCCTGATCCAGCCGCTTCTACTCACAGGGGGCATACTGATAAGTTACCTGGTGATCCGCACCGCGTTCTGGATTGTTTGGCGCCTGGTCGGGAAAAAGGCAGTCGGTCAAATCAGCCTGGGACAGGCAAAATACAAACTGATCGATGGCGGCGTGGAGATCGATTTGAACTTCCCCATCCAAATCGGCACGCCGGGGCCGAGCCGGTTCTGCGTCCGCTTCGATGAACTCGAGGAAGTGCGCAGCCTTACGTATGTGGAATCTGTTGCGTATATGGATTACACTGTGGGCCCAAATATCGAATTGAGCATGCGCGAAAAACGGGAACTCTATGAGTGGCGGACCGGGAAGATCCCCCGCCCGACCGTCTATATCCTCAATTCGACGAGCGCGCTTGGAAAGAAAGTCCTTCTGCGCGGATCGGGCTTGATTTACCTGATCAGCTTCCATGCGGAGAATGTCGGCGATCTGATCGATGCATTCCTACGGAGCAAGCCGTCAGCTTCCCTACAGACTGCCGGCGGATCGGCAGCGCTTTCCGCGAGGTAATGGAATGGAACAATCCGACAACCGGATGGCTACCGCACGGACCCCTGACGCAGATTCCCGGCCATCCCGCTGGCAGAGAATCTGGCGGCTGTACGGCCGGACCCTGGCGCTGATCCTGGCCATGGCGGCCGGCGCGCTGTGTCCGGAGGCGCAGGGGGCATCGGGATTGCTTCCGTATCTGCTGATGGGGATGTTGTTTTTTGCGTTTCTGGATATCACCATCACCCGCGAATCGTTTCATGCCAGCATCCTGATCATCTTCCTCGCCAACATTGCCATCCCGCTGACGATATTCTTCCTCTTCCGCGAATTCGATCCGGAAGTGGCGCTGGTGGGGTTCCTCACGGCGATCGCTCCGACCGCCACCGCCACGCCGGTGATCGTCTCTTATCTGCGCGGCAGGGTGGATTACGTGCTGCCCTGTGTGCTGCTGACCAATATCGGGATCGCGCTGATCCTTCCCTTCCTCCTGCCCTGGGTCGCCGGTGCAACCGTGCACATCACCACCGGCGAGGTTCTTCCGCCTGTCTTAATGGTGATGTTCATTCCGCTCGGGCTGGCGTTTTTCCTGCGCAAATTCCTCCCGTCCGTCCAACGGTTCCTCCTGCCCGGAAAGAATCTTTCGTTTCCGATCTGGCTGGCCATGCTGTTCATCGTCACGTCCAAAGCGTCCGCCTTCCTGCAATCCACCGCCGGGTTCTCCGTAAGCCAGTTGCTTTGGATCGCATTCGTTTCCCTGGTGATTTGCGCGGTCAACTTCGGATTGGGCGCTCTGATCGGGGGCCGCAATTTCCGCCGCGAAGGCTCCCAGGCGCTCGGGCAAAAAAATAACTCCTTCACCGTCTGGGTCGCGCTGACATACCTTACTCCGCTGGCGGCGCTTGGGCCGACCTTCTACGTCCTCTTCCACAATCTCTACAACGGTTTCCAGCTGTACGCCGCCGAGCGCGGTGTAACTCACAAAACGGAAGAGCTGGGTTAAACTAGGTAAATCTTTTTTTTGACGAAAGTGATTTTGCGTTACCTGATAAATCGTTCATTGTTGAAACGCGGTGAGGCACCACCCTTGACCCTGGGACCCCAAGGACGGATGCGTTTCAGTGAGGGAAACGGCGTGGTTCGCGGATCTATCTTAAGTTGATGGTTTTAACATCCGATCCAAATTGAAACCACTCTTTTCGGAATATCTTTCGCATTTGTCCATCCTCCGCGAGGAAGCCTTGCGCGCGGTGGATCCCGCTGCCGCCGTTCGCCGATCCCTCGCCACTGCCGACCTTGCCTGCAAAGGCCGGATCTTCGTTGTCGGCGCCGGAAAAGCGGGCGTTGCGATGACCGAAGCGGTGGAGGATTTCCTGGGTGACCGGATCGCAGCCGGCGTGGTAAGCGTGCCCGCACTCCCGCTTCCACGCGGCCGCCGAGTGAAATTCATCCTCGGCGGGCATCCCATTCCCACATCGGGAAGTCTTTCCGCGGGAAAAGAAATCTCGGAATTGCTTGAAAATACAACGGATGAAGATTTGGTGCTGGTTTTACTCTCCGGGGGAGGATCCGCGCTGGCCGAACTGCCCCGGCCGGGAATCCGCCTCGAGGATTTGCAAACCGCAACCGCTCTATTTTTAAAATCCGGCGCGACCATCCAGGAAATCAATTGCCTGCGCACTCCGCTTTCGCTTCTCAAGGGCGGCGGATTGGCGCGGCTGGCTCACCCCGCCCGCGTGCTTGGCTTCATCCTTTCGGATGTCGTCGGCAACTCCCTGGAAACCATCGCTTCCGGTCCGACGGTATACCGCCAATATTCATCGAAGGAAATTGACGCCGTTCTGGAAAAAAACAATTTTCGGGAAATCCTTCCCCCATCGATTATAAACAGCCTGCATCAATACCGTGAAGAAGCGCCGGAACCTTTTCCTCCGGCCGCTCGCGTGGAGAACCGCATCATCGCGTCCAACCGGCTGGCCGGAGAAGCGGCGGGGGCGGCCGCCGAGCGGCTTGGATTTCGTCTTGCATACCTGGCCGACGATTGGCAGGGAGAAGCCCGGGAAGCGGGGACACGGTTCGCCGAATTGCTGATCCGTGAAAGCGGCCGGGGGCCGGCTTGCTGCATCGCCGGCGGCGAAACCACGGTGACCGTTCGCGGCGCAGGAAAAGGCGGACGAAATCTGGAGGCGGCTCTTGGGGCGGCAATAGCCCTTGATGGAAGACCGGATATCGCCCTTTCCACGCTGGCGACGGACGGCGTGGACGGGCCGACCGACGCCGCCGGCGCGGTCGTCACCGGCCGGACCATGGAACGCGCCCGCTGTTTGGGAATGGACCCGCACGGGTATCTCGAAGCCAACAACTCTTATCCGTTCTTCTCCAAATTGGAAGACCTCATCCTCACCGGCCCCACAGGCACAAACGTCAACGATTTATTATTTGGATTGGTGTATTAAGACCAGAGCGAGACGGTCTTAAAGACCGCCTCGCTCTCAATTATCGCAGACCGCATGGATCCCGGGCATCATCACCCGGTCGAACATCCCCTGCATCTCCTCGGGGGAATACGGCATCTTGTTCTTGGTCCACCAATTCAACAGCGATGTCGCCGCTCCGGTTACCATCTGGGCGACGACCGGGATGGGGACCTTGGGCGCGCCGCGTTTTCCCCGGCGCGCTTTCAATTCCCGTTCGATCCGCCGGTTCCAATAGGCCTGCCCGACGGAGAACAGATAATCCCGGCCGCGTGTGCTCTGCCACACCCCGTGTGCGGTGAGTTGACTCTGGAGATGCCGGAACATCACAGCCACCGGAAAGGATGCGGTTCTCTCTTCTTCCTCCGGTTTCACCCCGCTCGTGATGGTTTCCAACATTTCTTCAAAAAATTGTTTCGCCAGTTCGTCTTTATCCGTATAGTGCGCGTAGAAGGTGGAACGCCCGACATCGGCCCGGTCGATGATGTGCTGGACTGTGATGTCCTCGTAGCGCATCGAATGCATCAGCTCCATCAAAGCCTGCTTGAGAAGCCGCTGGGTGCGCGCGGCGCGCCGATCCTCCGTCTCCGGCCCGGTTTTCGGAACAGTTTTCGTTTTTTGTTCGCTATCGGACATTTCCACCCTCCTGATCCTGGACAACATCATAATCCCGGCTAGGATATATCGGAACATCATGTTCAGTATCGTACACAGTATACACCTACAGGAGAAGAATCGATGAACAGAAAAAACAATTCACCGACCGGATCCGGCGCGGAGATGGGGATCCGGCTGCGCGGGGTGCGCAAGGAATACCCCATCGCGGATACAAAGCTGGCCGCCCTGGACAAGGTGGATCTTTC
Organism: uncultured Anaerolineales bacterium; assembly: GCA_964521085.1. GTDB lineage: Bacteria > Chloroflexota > Anaerolineae > Anaerolineales > RBG-16-64-43 > JAFGKK01. The sequence goes on from CAZFPL010000064.1 coordinate 8,177, forward strand.
CGTGCCGCCGGGCGAATTTCTGGCCGTAGTCGGGAAATCCGGAAGCGGAAAATCCACGCTGCTTAATATGATCACCGGGATCGACCGGCCGACGGCCGGGGAGATCTGGGTGGGGAACGAAGCGCTGCACACCCTGCCCGAAGGCCGCCTGGCAAAATGGCGCGGACGGACCGCCGGCGTGGTTTTCCAATTCTTCCAGTTGATGCCCACCCTTACCGTGCTGGAGAACGTTCTTTTGCCGATGGACCTATGCGGAGTCTGGCCGGTCGGGGAGCGGGAACGGCGCGGAATGGAATTGCTCGACCGGATGGGCGTGGCGGATCAGGCTTCCAAGCTGCCCGCGGCACTCTCCGGCGGCCAACAGCAGCGCGCCGCCATCGCCCGCGCCCTGGCTAATAATCCTCGCATTCTGGCCGCCGACGAACCAACCGGCAACCTGGATTCGGCCACGGCCGATTCGGTTTTTGCGCTCTTTGCGGATCTTGCCCGCGACGGCAAGACGATCCTCCTCGTCACGCACGACCGGGATATCGCCCGCCGGGCGGAACGGATCATCACCCTGCAGGACGGACGGATTGTCTCCGACATCCGCCCAGGCAGCGAGGTGCGTCGTGAATAGACCCCTCCTGCATAAAATCCTGCGCGACCTGTGGGGCAACCGGACCCGCACGGCGCTCGTCCTGCTTTCCCTCACCATCGGGATGTTCGCCGTTGCGGTCGTATCCGATTCATACGCCATCCTCCTGCGGGAGATGAATGAAAACTACCTGCTCACGGATCCTTCCTCGGCAACGCTGTGGGTTTCCCCGCTGGATGAGAACGTGTTCGAACGCGTACAAAAGATGCCGGGCGTCTCCGCCGCCGATCTGCGGACCACCATCCGGGGACGGATCCGGATCGGGGAAAACGAATGGAAGACGATCGAGTTGTTCGTGATCCGCGACTTTCAAACCATGCCGCTGGACCGGATCTTCACCGAAAACGGGATCTGGCCGCCGGCCGATGGGGAGGTTTGGATCGAACGCGCCGCCGTCCGCCTGTTCTCCGCGCAACCCGGCGACGAAGTGGAAATCACAATTCCCGGCGGGAACGGCGGACGGCTTGAATACGCCGGCACCGTGCATGCGCCCGGGCTGGCTCCGGCGTGGATGGAAGGCATCCTGTATGGATTCATCACTCCCGGCACCGTGAAACAGTTGGGAGGAGAAATGGTTTTCCAGGAATTGCGTCTCTCTTTCTCCGATACAAGCCTGGACCAGGAAGCCGTGCGGAAGGAAGCCGGCCGGATCGCCGCTGATCTGCGTTCGGAAGGGTTGACGGTCTCTCGGATCGAAGTCCCCGAACCGGGGAAACACCCGCACGCCTCGCAAATGAGCACCTTGTTGTTCCTGTTGGAAGCTTTCGGACTGCTGGCGCTCATCCTAAGCACCGTCCTGGCCGCGAATATGATCTCGGCGATGATGGCGCGCGAAATCCGGCAGATCGGCGTGATGAAAACACTGGGCGCGGGCCCGGGCCAGGTCGCAACTCTCTATCTGACGACTGTAGGGGTCCTGGGCACCCTGGCGATGCTTCTGGCGCTGCCCGCCGGGTATGCAGCCGCCCGGGCATATGCGCAGTTCGGCGCGGAGATGCTTAACTTCGAAATCTTCCACAGCGATGTGCCGATGCCCTGCTGGCTGCTGCAGATTGGATTGGGCGCGCTCCTGCCGCTGCTGGTTGCCGCTCTTCCGGTTCTGCGCGGCAGCCGGATCCCTGTCCGCGAGGCGATTGCCGATTACGGCGTCAGCGCGCGCGAGTTCGGGCGCGATCGATTTGAGCAGCTCCTCTCGCGGATGAAATCCCTGCCGCGTCTTGCGCTTCTCGCAGTCCGCAACACCTTCCGGCGGCGCCTGCGGGCGCTCTTGACCGTGCTGACCCTCGCATCCGCCGGGACAAGCTTCATCACCGCGATGACGGTCTACGCATCGATGGATCAGTCCGTGGAGGCAAAGTTCAATGCCATCCGTTATGACGTGATGTTCATCTTCAACCGGCCGTACCCCATGGAACAACTGCGGTCCGCCTTCGAGCCCTTCCCCGGGTTGCGCAAAGTCGAGTATTGGGGCGGAGCACAGGCGGCCGTCGTCCGGCCGGATGGATCTACGGGAAACGCTTTCATGATCATCGCCCCGGCTGCGGAAACGGATCTGGTGACGCAGATCCCCGTAGTGGAAGGCCGCTGGCTGCTGCCCACCGACCGGAATGCGCTGGTGGTCAATCAGGGTGTGGTTGCGGATAATCCGGGGCTGAAGCTGGGCGCCATGGCGACGCTTCGAACCCGGGGAATCGAAAGCGAGTGGACCGTCGTCGGGATCGCCTGGGAGATGATGTCGGGACCGACAGCCTATGCCAACCGCGATTACCTGAACGAAATAATCGGACTGGAGGAGTCCGCGCTGATCCTGGTCGGACAGGCTTCCAACCGCAGTGAAGCGGATGTCGCTCAGGTAACCCGGAACATCGAAGCGCGCATTAAGGAAGAATCCCTGGATGTCGCATCATCCACGCGCCTGATGGATTTGCAGACGGCAATCGAGAACCACCTGCTGATCCTGGCGACCTTCCTGCTTCTGATGTCGGTCCTGGTCCTGATCATCGGCGGATTGGGATTGGCTTCCACGTTGAGCATCAATGTCCTCGAACGCCGGCGCGAGATCGGGGTGCTGCGGGCGGTGGGCGCATCCGGACATGACGTCACCCTGCTCGTCGCGGGGGAAGGGTTGATGCTCGGGCTGATCAGCTGGATCCTGGCGGTGATCGCCGCCGGGCCGGTCGGGCGCTGGATCACGTGGACGTTCGGAATGACTTTCTTCGACGTGCCGCTGGATTTCACCTACTCAGTCACCGGAGTGCTGGTGTGGCTGGGGGTGGTGCTGTTGTTCGCCGCGGGCGCGAGTTTACTCCCGGCTTATGACGCCAGTCGTGCGCCGGTTCAAGAAGCGCTGGCGTATGAATAAAGGAAGGAGGATGAAATGAATCGCGAGAGGTTAATCCATTATGCGGTCATCGTCGTTTTAGTGCTCGTGGTCGCCCTGACCATCGTTCTGATCGGCGCGGCCGCGTTCGGCATGCTGCGCGCGCACCTCGGCATTTGACGCGCACAGGCGGAAACGGTCCGCAAATTCCTTTCTGCCCGTCCGCAAAAAAACCGGGGGTCCACCGCTTTTGGATGCAGTTGATTCCCGGGAATTTTTTTCTTCCATATAGAACAAGGAGGTAAAAGTGAAACGCTCGATCATTCTTCTTCGCGTTGCTTATCGGGCTGGCGCCGTTCTCGACGCCGCGATGTTGATTCCGATGCTAGTGCCGTCGGTCGGCGCCGCGATGTTCGGCATTCCCGATTTCCATCCCGGACCCGAATACCATTTCGCCATGTATGTGGGCGCTTCGCTGATGGCGGGTTGGACGGCGCTCCTGCTATGGGCGGACCGTAAACCGGTAGAACGCCGGGGGGTAATCCTCCTGACCGTGGTTCCCGTAATTCTCGGGATGATCGGTTCAAGTTTATTCGCAGCGGCGAGCGGTCTGGTGGCTGTTCCCCGCATCCTCCCGATGCTGGGGATCCAAACGCTGCTGGGTGCGCTTTTCCTCGGCGCGTATTTACGCTCTCGTCGGGCCGGATGAACCCCTCAAGACACAGGCAATTAATTTTATTCTTCAAACCGGATCGACGCGGTCTTTTAGACCGCGTCGGTCTATCCCCCTCATTAACCAGAGTAAAAGAGTATTACTGGCGACGGAAAATATGCGCCCGGTTTTTCCCCGATAGTAAGGGGACCTCGCCGAATAATGCAGGAATCCTTGAAAAGGAGGAAAATGCGGCGACCCTTGACATGGTTATATATACAAGCTAGAATATATAACAGAGAATAAAAAGAGACAGCCATGTCGGTGCGGATGGTGATTCTCGGCCTGCTGCGGGAACGGCCGCTGTATGGTTACGAGATCAAACAGATCATCGAAGAACATATGGGCGATTGGACCTCGATCGCGTTCGGTTCGATCTACTTCGCCCTGGAAAAGCTTACCGATGAAAAATTCGTCGAAAAGGCCGGCTTGGAGCGCAAAGGCAAGCGCCCTTCGCGCTGCGTATATCAGATCACCCGGGCTGGACGGGGAGAATTTCTGCGCCTGCTGCGTAAGAGCTGGCAGACCTTCGAACAGCAATACTTCGATTTAGACATCTGTCTGCTCTTCCTGAAGGATCTGCCCGCCCAGGAGGTGATCGGCTACCTGCGCCGGCGCCAGGCGATACTCAGAGAGATCCTCGACCATTTGAAAAGCCACCGCGCCGAACAGCTTAAGCTTCCCGATGTACCGAAACACGCCGCCGCGATCTTCAACCATTCGACGCTTCATACCCAGGCGGAATTGATGTGGGTAAACGACCTGCTGAAAAAAATGGAAGGAGCCGAATATCCTTAATAAAAGAATTTTTTTAACCAATATACTAGATTGTATATTCTATCTTATATAAAAGGAGAATGCACCATGGCAAAACCAAGAATTCCCGAAACGGATCAAGGCATCCAGGGCGAGGATATTGTCGCAGCGTACGATCGAATGCAACGCACGCTCCGCGACCGCGGCTGGACCGAAACCAAACTTCTCGTCGAGCACGGAATGACGAGCGGGCATGGGCTCGAAATCGGCCACGGTCCGGGATACCTGGGGTTGGAGTGGCTGAAGCATACCTCCGGCACCACCCTCACCGGATTGGACATCAGCCCCGATATGCAGGCGCTGGCGAAACGGAATGCGCAATCCTACGGTTTGTCGGACCGCACCGATTATCAGTTGGGAAGCGGCGACCGGCTGCCGTTCCCGGATGCCTCTTTTAATTTTGTATTCACCAATGGATCGCTGCACGAGTGGTCCAATCCACGGGGAACCTTCGATGAAATCGGACGGGTGCTCGCGCCGGGCGGCGGATACCTGATCTCCGACTTGCGCCGCGACATCAATCCGCTGGCCTTGGCGATCTTGTGGCTCGGCTGTCAGCCCGGATCGATGCGGCCGGGGTTGATCTCCTCGATCAACGCCTCCTATATAACTTCCGAACTGCCCGGATTGCTCGCGGGAACCCGCCTGGCGGGAGCGCGCATCGAGCGGAATTTTCTTGGAAATCTTATCGTTGGAGAAAAGAAAAACTAACCGGAGAATTTCCCGATCCGGATTCCCCCCGACCAAGCGATCGGTGGATTCCTTCAAACAGAAAGCGACGACGGTATCAATTCCCCGCATGGCAATGCAAAAGATCCATGGGCAATTCAAGTCCGGCGCGGTCCGTCATACCCGCGCCTGCCCTCGCGCAGCGGGGGTGCTCTTGGCGGGTACCGCGCCGGACTATCCCCATCGGAAGAAGTCCGTGAACCCCCACCCCCGCCATCCCCGGCAGCGCCTCCTGGCGGATGCCGTCGAGCTCGGCGAGGATCCCCGCGCGGTCGTAACCGGCCGGGACGGCCAGGCTCTCGAGCATGCGCAGGAAGAGCTCGCGGTAGCGGGCGGTGTCGACGCAGTCCGTTTCGCGCCAGATATCGTAGGGTCGCGCCCCGCCCCCCAGCGTGAGCACGAACTCGACCGATTCCCCCGGCGCCAGATGCACCCCGCTCGCGGCGAGCTCCCGCGCCGCAAGCGCCACCGGCAAGTTGGCGCGGTACTCCTCCGGCGGCTGCGAGATCCGGTGCAGGATGGCCAGCATCCGCGGCGGGACCGCGCCGCGCTGCAACTCGGCAAGCTTTTCGCGCGCGAGCGCAAACACCTCCCCCATGCGCGCGCGGTACTCGGCCGCGTTTTGCGCGCGGGCGAGGATCTCGAGCATCTCCGCCTGAGCCTCGCGGATCCAGCGGATGGTATCGTGGCGCCGGGCTTCGATCCCGCGCATCTTGATCTTGCCGTCCTCGAACGCGCCGAAGTAACGGTTGGCCACCGGGTTGCCGGCGTATTGGCGCGAGGGCGGGAACGCCAGCCAGCGGTAGAGCCCTTCGATGTCGATCCGCACGCCCGTATCGCGCCCGATCTCCTCCACCAGCGCCTGGTGCTCGGCGTCGGTCGAACCCTTTTTGTAGATCCACAGCGCGTCGGTGAGCGCGTGCAGGAAGCGGTAGCCGCGCTCCTCGGCGATCTCCTTGGCGCGCAGGAGCGTATCCCGCCCGCAGGCGGTGGTGGATTCGTGCGCCTCGATCCGCCCGAAACGCGCGTTCTTGTAGCCGAGGTACCCGAAGCAGGTCACCAGCAGCCACTTGAGCGCCACCTGCCGGCGGCGCAGCACCTCGCGCTCGGGTCCCTCGGGCAGCGCGCGCGCCGCCTTCTTGAGCGCGAGGCGCTTCTCCAGGAGCGGCGCGAGCGTGAGCGGGACGATCCCCTTGCGGCACTGGCATACCGGGTAGCCGATCTCGGGCACTATTGTCGGCGCTCCCCTTGAGGAAGAATCCTCCGTCGGCGCACCCTCAACCCCCATCCCCTTCTCCCAGCGCCTGCCCTCGCGAAGCGTGGGTACGCTGGGAGAAGGGGAGCGAGGGGATGAGGGGTGGGAGCCCTTGCACGTCGGGCACGTCCGGCCGACCGTCTCGGCCGAGAGGTTGTACTTCACCATCAGGCTCGGGTACATCGACGCGAAATCCAGTTCGAGGACGTGTTCGTAGAGCCCCGGCTCGGGCTGGAAGGTGAGCCCGCCCTTGTCGCCGCGCACCAAGTCGAGGGCGGTCTTGAAATCCTCCGGCTGGCGCTTGCGGTAGGGGATCAACCATCCGCGCCGGTAGGCTTCGTTCACCTGCATCGAACTGATCCCGGTCCCGGAGGAGGTGCGCGCCACCTGCTGCAGCGGCTGGCCGGTGGTGCGCGCCAGCTCGACCAATCCGTCGAGCCCGTACTCGTCGGCCAGGAACGCGGTCTGCCGGTCGATGTGCATCCGGCCGAAGAGCCACACCGAGGAGGGGCGGTGGACGATGCGCCCGTAGGAAAAGTAGGAACGCTCGCCCTTGCGCAGCACGCCGCGGCGCGAATCCCGGTTCAGCGGCAAATCCACGCGCTGCTCGCTTGCATGTTTCAGCAGCTCGGGCAGAAGGAACGAATCGCCCCAGGCGGTGAGCAGGATATCCGGATCGAAGGCTAGGAGCGAATCGCGCACCGCTTCGATCAGCTCGCGCGGGGAATCCCACGCGCACTTCCGGGTGGGCATGCCCGGCGCGGCGATCTCGAGCGGCGCGCGGTATCCGTGCGACGGGTCGCGCAGCTCGCCCTCCAGGCGCAGGGTGAGCACGCGGAACGGCGGCGGGTCGGCGTCCAGATCCCAGCGGGTCTGCTCCGTTTCGACGGCCCGCACCCGCGCCCCTTCCAGGGTGAAGCGGCAGTCGGCGAGGGGGAACACGCCGCGCTCGATCCCGTAGACCAGCGCCGGGTCGAGGTCGGCGTTATAGAAGGAAAGGTCCGGCCAGCGCGCGAGCGCCTCGCGCACCGCGGCGCGGTAAGGGAGCGGCCCCGGCGCGGTGATGGCCAGCAGGTCGATCTCCTCGCCGCGGTGGATCTCGAAGCGGCGCTCCCTCCCCAGGCGGAGCCCCTTTTTCCATCCGGAAATCTCTTTCCACACGGCGCGCAGGACGGACGGCTCCGCGGCGATGAAGAAGCTCATCGGCAGGCCGTCGACCGCGCGCAGCGCGCGGCCGTCCTCGGTCTTCAGCCACAGGACCATGCCTTCCGAAGCGGGGTAGAGGTCGAGGATCCAGGCGCGGAGGAGACGGTCGGTCATCGGCAAGAAGGAGGCTTCCGCCCGGTTCGGCTCACCAATCCAGGATGAACCGGGCATATTGTGGAACAGCATTCGTCCACTCCTGATAACCCAGTCGGTGAGTCTGCCGCGCGGCGTCCCCCAGCTTTTTCAGGTCGAGCAGCCGCAGGTCGTTCCAATCCTGCCGGCCGGACACGGGATGCGCCGGCGGCCCGGGGGAAAGGCCCAAACGCTTCCGCACGCCGTCCGCCCTGCCCTCAATCGCCCCCCGGACGCGATTCCAAACGCTCCGGCCGTAGCGCCTGAGCAGGAAGCCGTTTTGCCCGTGCGTGATGTACTCGTTCATGGTAGCCGCGTCGAACGCGAACACCGCGCATCCGCAGGCCATCGCTTCCAGGAAGGTCAACCCCACCCCCTCGGAGGTCCGCGGAGCGAGGAAAATGTTCGCCCGGCCCGCCAAGTTCGAATAGTCCCGCCGCGGGAGCAACCCATCGGCCGTCAGGGCCTGGATGCGGGTATTCCCGATTCGATCGCCGATCGAAAAATCCAAACCGGCCGGCACACCGTCGCGGGCGGTGCGGAAGTAGACGAGCCGGTCGACGTGCAGCGCCCGGCAGAACCGGGACAAAAAATCCCTTCCGACCATGCCGCTCCGGTTCCAATAGAAGAGGACCCGTTCGCCGGCCCAATCCGCCTCCGGAAACCCGTCCGGCGGGAAGTATTTCAGTTCCAGCGTTTCCAGACCCGCCGGCTTCGAACGGCGGCTCACCTCCCTGGAAAAGGAAACCACCCGCAAATTCTTCGGCAGGCGCTGCCACCAGGCCGGATCATACCCGCGCGCTTCATCCCACATGGGGATCCAGACAATGCGCAGAGAAGGATCTTCGAAAACCGCCGGGGGCGGCGGCAATTGAAAGAACACCAGGATCTTCGACTCCCTTTGGGAAGCCGTCAGCGCCGGGAGGCTGCCGCCGTCCCAGGGAATCTGTTCGAACCGGACATAGGGCAACAGCGGATCGCTCACCAAGAGCCGCTGCGCCGGGCTTTCCCGGATATGCCACTCGAGACCGAAAATCGGAATTTGAGGAGTCATTTTTCTCATCCCGCCGCCGTCCTTGCGCCGACGAACCCGGCCGGGGCCAAAAACGAAGCGATCGGCAGCCCACATTTTAAACGAAACCGCGATCGCCCACATCCGCCGTCCCCCGGCCGGGGCGCCCGCGGTCTTCACGGCTCGCGCTGCGGGCCGGCCCTTTCGCGTTCCAGCGCATCGACCCTTTCGGCGAGCCGGGTATACGCGCCGGCCACGCCGATGAGCATCCCGAGCAGGATGATCTGCATCGGCAGCGGATCGGCGGCCA
>CAZFPL010000065.1:0-6161 GCA_964521085.1 uncultured Anaerolineales bacterium
ATGAACCACCGCGCGGCAAGCCGCGCGGTATCACGGAGCGAAACCCCCAAGTTCTCACGCCGCAATCGGCGGGGTATTCCTCATCCCGCGAAAGCGGATAAATTCCCTCCCGCGCCAGTAATTCGCGGAAAGGTCGAAAATAAAAGAGTTTGCACAAGTTTTTTATATCTCTACATTCCATCTTCGTGGGTGGAATAACCCGTTCCGCCGACCCGGTCCGTCGAAAAAATGCGGTAGATACGCTTTTCCGGAAGTTGTTCGCATCCAAAGAATCCGCTCCGCGTATGGAAGACCGTAAAATCGAAAGTTCCACGGGCACAAATCTTGCGTTTTTTCCTCTCCGGGCACAGCACGAACGGGCTGAAACGTCGAATTCGAGATTGACAGAGGGGAAAATCCCGCTATAATTCCGTTAGCGTTACCGTTAGCGCTAACGGTAACGCTAACGGAAAAACACCTCTCATGACCCGAAAAGCAACCGTGGCGGATATCGCCCGCAAAGCCGGTGTCTCGATCATGACCGTCTCCCGGGTTCTCAACCAAAAAGGAGACGTCAGCCCCGCCACCCGCCGGCGCGTTCAGGAAATCATCAACCGGCAGCATTACCGCCCGAGCGGCATCGCCCGCAGCCTGGTCACCCGCCATTCCGGCACCATCGGATTGGTGATCCCCGACGTTTCCAACCCCTTCTTTGCCGACGTCGCTCTCGGCGCCGAGCACGTGGCTTGCGCCGAAGGCTACAACATCTACTTGTGCAACACCGAAGAAGATCCGCAGCGCGAACTAACCGTCGTGTATTCGCTGGAAGAGAAACGGGTCGACGGGGTGGTGCTTTTTAGCCGCCTCGGACCCCGCCAACTGGCCAGCGTCGTGGAACACCACCCGGCCGTCGTGCTGATCAACCGACAAGTGCCGAATAGCTCCAAGGCCTCCGCGATCGGAGCGGTTCGACTCGACGACGTGCTGGGAGGCCGGCTGGTCACCCGCCATCTGCTCGAACGCGGCCACCGGGCGATCGGGTTTCTGGCCGGACCGCCCTCTTCGCACAGCGGACTCAACCGCGCCAAAGGTTACCGCGGGAGTCTGGCGGAAGCAGGAGTGGCAGCCAACCCCGCCTGGGAATACCCCTGCGCGCCGACCGTCGAAGGCGGTCAGGCCGCCGCCCGTGACCTGCTGCTATCGAAACCGGAACTGACCGCCCTGTTCTGTTTCAACGACCTGGTCGCCGTGGGCGCCCTGCATGCCTGCGCGGAATTGGGACGCAAGGTTCCGCGCGATCTGTCCATCGTCGGATACGACGACATTCCCCTGGCGGCGCTGGTCACCCCGCCGCTGACAACCTGCCGCGCTCCGCGCTATGAGTTGGGCGCCGAAGCCGTGCGCATGCTCTTGAACCGCATCCGCGGATCCGCCGAAGCGTACAAGAAAGAAGTAATCCTGCAGCCGCAATTGGTCATCCGCGCCAGCGCGCCATGACGAACATCATCCGGTCTGGAGGAAGAGACCGGAGACCGAGAATTCCTGCCGATGTTTTGGAGGGCGAAGAATGATGCGCACACCATGGGATCGTTTCAAATTGGCCGCCCGACTGGGGAAACCGGACACCGTCCCGGTCGCCCTGATCGTGGACAGCCCCTGGCTTCCAGGGTATGCCGGGATCGACACCCGCGATTATTTCCTTTTCCCGGAGAAATGGCTTGAGATCAACCGCGGGCTGCTGAAACGGTTCCCGGATGTGGTTTGGATTCCCGGTTTTTGGGTGGAATACGGCATGGCCGCCGAACCCTCCGCGCACGGCGCCCGGATCCGGTTTTATGCGGACCGCCCGCCTTCGATCGAACCGCTGGCAGACAACCTTGATTTCTGGTCCGAACTAAGGCCGGCCAATCCGCAGGAGGACGGGCTGATGCCGCTGGTGCTGCGGATGTACAAGGTGATGGACGAGCGGCTCGCGGCCGAAGGATTGGGGATCCGGATCGTGGCCGCCCGCGGCCCGATGACGGTGGCATCCTGGCTGTCCGGCATAACGCCGTTGATGCTGGATGTCGCGCTTAATCCGGAGAAAGTCTCCGCCGTTTTGAAGACAGTGACCACGACCATCATCCGCTGGTTGCACGCCCAGCTGGAAACTCTCCGCCAGCCGGAAGCAATCCTGCTCCTGGATGACGTGGTGGGCATGGTATCCAAAGAGCATTACGAAGCAATCATTCATCCTCACCTGAAGCGGATCTTCGATGAATTCGACGGATTGATCCGCATCTATCACAACGATTCGGAATGCCCGCACCTTGCGGAAAGCCTGGCCCAGGCGAATTTCGACGTGTTTAACTTCAGCCATCTGGAGGATGCCGCCGAGATCAAATCCAAGATGGGGCATCGCGTGGCGCTGATGGGCAACGTTCCGCCTTTGGATGTGGGCGCCCGGGGAACCCCGGTGGATGTGGAAAATTCCGCGCGCCAAATCCTTGCCAAAGCCGCCGCCGGAGGCGGGTTGATATTGTCATTCGGGGGAGGCGTATCGCCGGACACTCCGCCTGAAAATATCGACGCGCTGGTGCGGGCGGCGCAGTCCTGGCATGGCTAGTTATTTTGCTTACGGATGAAACCCGAGATGAAAGATACCCCGAAAATCCATTTACCCGATGATCGTTATTTTGGGCCGGATCCCCGGCAGAAGGAAATCGCGCAGGAGTTGTACGGCAAGGTCAGCGATCTCCCCCTGCTCTGCCCGCATGGTCATGTGGATCCCCGCATCTTTGCGGATCCGGATTACGCGTTCGGCACTCCCACCGATGTGCTGATCATCCCCGACCACTACATCTACCGCATGCTTTACTCGCAGGGCATCCCGCTGGAAGCGCTGGGGATTCCCCGCCGGGACGGCGGTGAGGTTGAAAAGGATCCTCGAAAAATCTGGCAGACGTTTGCGGAGAATTTCTTTCTGTTCCGCGGCACGCCCACCGGGATGTGGTTGAACCACGAGTTGGCATCCGTCTTCGGCATCACCGACAAGCTGACGGCAGAATCAGCCCGAGTCATTTACGACCTGATCGCCGCCCAATTAGCGACCCCCGAATTCCGGCCGCGCCGTCTGTTCGAACGTTTCAAGATCGAAGTGCTGGCCACCACCGACAGCGCCACCGATCCGCTGGCGAACCACCAGGCTTTGCGCGCCTCGGGTTGGCCGGGGCGGATCGTGCCGACGTTCCGCCCGGACGGCGTCACCCAGCTCGACGCGCCCGGCTGGCGTTCGAACATCGAGACGCTCGGCGCGATGTGCGGATTCGAAATCACCGGCTGCCGGCAGCTGATCCGGGCGCTGGAAAACCGGCGTGCATTTTTTAAAACGCTGGGCGCCACCGCCACCGATCAGGCCGCCCAGACCGCCTACACCGGCTCCCTGACGGATGCCGAAGCCGATGCGATATTCCAACGCGCCCTGAAAGGGAAATCCACGGACGAGGATTCAGTCCGCTTCACCGGCCACCTGGTGATGGAAAGCGCGCGCATGAGTCTCGACGACGGCCTGGTAATGCAGTTTCATGTCGGTGCGTACCGCAACCACAATCCGCAGATCGCGGAGAAATTCGGCAGCGACAAGGGCGCGGATATCCCGGTCCGGGGGGAATTCACCCGCGCCCTGCAGCCGCTGCTCGCGCGCTACGGGAACGACCCGCGGCTGACCTTAATCCTCTTCACTCTCGACGAATCCACCTACGCACGGGAACTGGCGCCGCTGGCGGGGCATTACCCGAGCGTCAAACTGGGGCCGGCATGGTGGTTCCATGACAGCCTCAACGGCATGATGCGCTACCGCGAATACGTGATCGAGACCGCCGGACTTTACAACACCGTCGGCTTTAACGACGACACGCGCGCTTTTCCCTCCATCCCGGCTCGGCACGACCTTTCGCGGCGCGCGGACGCCAATTGGATCGCGGGAATGGTGGTGCGCGGCATCATCGACAGAATCGACGCAGAAGCGATGTGCCTCGACGCCGCGTACCGGCTCGCCAAACAGGCATATCGATTCTAGGAGAATCACAATGGAAAAAAGCATGAGTCCTAAAGGGAATTTTCTTTTTGACCTATCGGGCCGCACGGCGGTCGTCACCGGCGGCGCGGGCGTACTTTGCTCAACGCTGTGCCGCGCTCTGGCCCGCATGGGTGTGAACGTCGCGGTCCTGGATTTGGCGAAGGATGCGGCCGAAAAAGTTGCGACCGAGATCGCCGACGAGGGCGGAAAATCCTTGGGCCTGGCGGGCGACGTGTTGGATCTTGCTTCCTTGAAGGATGCGCGCGAATCCGTCCTGGCTCAATTCGGGCGGATCGACATCCTGATCAACGGCGCCGGCGGCAATAAAAAACAGGCCTCCACATCGCCCGACCTGTCGTTCTTCGACCTCCCGGCCGACGCCATTCGCGGAGTGTTCGATCTGAATCTCCTCGGCACGCTGCTGCCGAGCCAGGTATTCGGCAAGGCGATGGCCGACCAAGGCGAGGGGGTCATCCTCAATATCTCCTCCATGAACGCGTTCCGCCCCCTGACGCGCATCCCGGCCTATTCCGCGGCCAAAGCGGCGGTAAGTAATTTCACCCAGTGGCTGGCGGTGCATCTGGCCCAGGAATACAGCCCCAAAATCCGGGTGAACGCACTGGCGCCGGGTTTCTTCCTGACGGAGCAGAATCGTTTCCTGTTGACCGATCCGGCCAGTGGAGAACTCAGCCCGCGCGGCCGCACGATCCTAGCCCACACCCCGATGAACCGGTTCGGCGATCCGCAGGATCTCATTGGAACCGCCGTCTGGCTGCTCTCGCCGGCGGCCGCCTTCATCACCGGCGTGGTTATCCCGGTCGACGGCGGATTCTCGGCCTGCAGCGGAGTCTAGGAAACGGACGAACATACAAGATGATAGCCGGTCAAGGAAGCCCCCAGCGCAATTTATCCGACGACGAAATGCGCTCGATCATTCGGGAAGGATTGGCAACCCTCCCGATCGACGGCAAGCGCGTGCTGGTCATCATCCCCGACGGCACGCGCATGATGCCCATGCCGAAGATGTTCGAACTCCTCCGGGAATGGATCGGCCCCCGCGCGGCCGCGCTCGATTTTCTGGTGGCGCTTGGCACGCATCAGCCAATGACCGATGCCCAGCTCAGCCGGCTGGTCGGGCGGACGGTGACGAACGGGCACGTCGATCAGACACGGATTTTCAACCATGAATGGAGTGATCCGGCATGCTTCGCCCGCGTCGGGGTCATTCCGGCGGAAGACATCCGGCGGATATCCGGCGGGCTGATGGCGCAGGACGTTCCCGTTTCGCTGAATAAACGGATTTTCGATTACGACCAGTTGATCGTCTGCGGACCGGTGTTCCCGCACGAGGTGGTCGGTTTCTCCGGCGGCAACAAGTATTTCTTTCCCGGGATCGCCGGGCCGGAGATCATCAACTTCACCCACTGGCTGGGCGCGCTGATGACCAGCAGCCAGATCATCGGCGCCGGGTACACGCCGGTGCGGGCGGTGATCGACCGGGCGGCAGGGATGATCAGCATACCGAAAGCCTGCCTTGCGCTTGTCGTGCGCGAATCCGGCCTGGTCGGCCTGTTTACCGGCTCGCCGGAGGAAGCCTGGCAGGCCGCCGCCGACCTCTCGGCGCAAGTTCATATCCAATTTGTGGAGAAACCGCTGCAGCGCGTGCTGTCGATCATGCCCGAGATGTACGACGATTTGTGGACGGCGGCCAAGGGGATGTACAAGATGGAGCCGGCAATAGCCGACGGCGGCGAAGTCGTCATCTATGCACCGCACGTCACCGAGGTCAGTTACACGCACGGCCGGCTGCTGGATGAGATCGGCTATCACTGCCGGGATTATTTCATGAAACAGTGGGACAGGTTCAAGGAGTATCCGGGCGGCGTGCTGGCCCACTCGACGCACGTCAAGGGATTGGGGGAATTCGACGCGGCGACCGGGATCGAAACCCCGCGCATCCGCGTGACGCTGGCGACCGGGATTCCGGAAGATCGCTGCCGGCGGATCAACCTTGGTTATCTCGACCCGCGGCTGATCGATCTGCGCGAGTGGCAGGGACGCGAAGCGGAGGGAATCCTCGCAGTGCCCCGCGCCGGAGAGATGCTTTACCGCCTCAAGGCTTGAA
>CAZFPL010000065.1:6261-17047 GCA_964521085.1 uncultured Anaerolineales bacterium
GGAATCCTCGCAGTGCCCCGCGCCGGAGAGATGCTTTACCGCCTCAAGGCTTGAAAGCGAGTGAGAATGGTGGTCGAGTAGCGGTTTTTGCGTATCGAGACCACCGTTCCATCCCGAGGTCTCGATACGCCCCGCACAAAGAACAGTGCGGGGCTACTCGACCGCCGGATCATGGAAAACGAAAGGACTGAACGTATGGGTAATGCAGATATCGGCCTGATCGGCCTAGCTGTGATGGGCCAGAATTTGGTGCTCAACATGGACGACCACGGATTCACGGTCGCCGTGTTCAACCGCACGCTCTCTACGCTGGACGAATTCCTCCACGAAGCCGCCAAGGGCACGCGGGTCATCGGCACCCACTCGATCGAAGAATTGGCCCGGACGCTGAAACGCCCCCGCCGGGTGATGTTGATGATCAAAGCCGGCCCGCCCGTGGACTCGATGATCGAACAGCTGCTGCCGAATCTCGAACCGGGCGACATCATCATCGACGGCGGCAATTCGAATTTCGCCGACACCATCCGCCGCACCGCGTACGTCGAATCCAAGGGAATGCTCTTCATCGGCACAGGGGTCTCGGGCGGCGAGGAAGGCGCCCGCTACGGGCCGTCGATCATGCCCGGTGGATCGCCGGCGGCCTGGCCGCATGTCAAACCGATCTTCCAGGCGATCGCCGCCAAGGTGAAGCGCCCCGGCGGCGGCGAAGATCCGTGCTGCGATTGGGTGGGCGAGAACGGCGCGGGCCATTACGTCAAGATGGTGCACAACGGCATCGAATACGGCGACATGCAACTCATCTGCGAGGCGTACCATCTGATGCGCGAAGGGCTGGGGATGAGCGCCGGCGAGATGCACTCCGTCATGGCCGGGTGGAACAAAGGCAAACTCGATTCCTACCTGATCGAAATCACCAGCGACATCCTCAAACAAAAAGACGCCGACGGCGCGCCGCTGGTCGATAAAATCCTCGATACAGCCGGGCAAAAAGGCACCGGGAAGTGGGCGGGAATCTCCGCGCTGGATCAGGGAATCCCGCTGACGATGATTATGGAAGCCGTGCTGAGCCGGTCGCTTTCGGCCTTGAAGGAGGAACGCACGGCCGCTTCGCGCGTGCTTTCCGGCCCCAAGCCAAGGATAGCCGGGAACAGGAAAGCATTCCTTGACGACCTGCGCGAGGCCGTATACGTTTCCAAGATTATTTCCTATACGCAAGGGTACATGCTGATGCGCGATGCCGCGGAGGAATACCGGTGGAATTTGAATTACGGCGGCATCGCTTTGATGTGGCGCGGCGGCTGCATCATCCGATCGGCCTTCCTGGGAAAAATCAAGGAGGCATTCGACCGGCGAAGCGATCTCAGCAACCTGCTTCTGGATCCCTATTTCCGGAAGCAGATCGAAGCGGGGCAGCCGATGTGGCGGCGCGTGGTGGCTAAAGCGGTGCAGAAGGGAATCCCGGTGCCGACGATGTCAAGCGCCCTTTCGTTTTTCGACAGCTATCGCCGCGAGTGGCTGCCGGCCAATCTGCTCCAGGCCCAGCGCGATTACTTCGGCGCGCACACCTACGAGCGCGTCGACCAGCCGCGCGGAAAATTTTTCCACACCCAGTGGGGAAACCGCGGGGGGAAGGTTACTTCCTCCGCGTACACGGCGTAAACTTTCTCCTCATCCCCGCTCCCTCTCCCGGCAAGCCGGGAGAGGGAGCCAAGGGGGTGACGTCTATTCCGGCAGCGCCGGAAAGCTCATGGCTTCCATAAACACATCTTGAAAGGCCGCTTCCCGGGATAAATTGAGGACGCGGACTTTCGAAGCGGTCCGCGCACAACGCTCGAGTGCGGTGGGATCGCGGGCGGTCATCAAAGCGCCCGCCAGCGCCGTGTTCCCGGCCGCTTCGATCCGCCCGGCTAATTCGCCCGGGATGAGTCCGATCGCCAGCGCCGACTCGGGGGACAGGCTGCTGCCGAAGGCGCCCGCCAGATGCAGGCGTCCGATGTCGGTCAGCGGAACGCCGGCACGCCGGCATAGCACACGGATGCCGGCAGCGATGGCGCCCTTTGCAAGTTGGAGTTGGCGGACATCCGCCTGGGTTAATCGCAGCGGAGGATCGGATGGAAGCAGAAACTCCTGGATATCCGCGGTATCCGCCGCGATTTTTAAACCGCCGTTCTTATCCATTAAACCGGCACGTCGCAGGCAAGCCAGCAGATCGAGCAAACCGGAACCGCAAATCCCCGCCGGCGGTAAATCCCCCAACACTGTGAATGAGAAACGGTCGTCCTTCAAGGCGACATGATCCACTGCGCCGTCGACGGCGGGAATCCCGCAGGAGATGGTTGCCCCCTCAAACGCCGGACCGGCAGCGGTCGCGGTGGCCAGGAGTATTCCTTCGGCCGCCAGGACAATCTCGCCATTGGTGCCGATATCCACGAGAAGTTCGGGACGTCCGGATGTGCCGTCCAATCCGCAAGCGAGAATGCCGGCAGCGATGTCGGCGCCGACGAATGCGGAGATCATCGGGAGAAGCCGGCACGGGGCACTTTCCCCGCCGTTCAGATCCAGCGTGGTTTCCCGGCTTTCCAGGAATTCGGGTTGGAAGGGCATGCGGCTTAATCCGGCAACGCTCGCGCCTTCCCAAAGGTGGAGCATCGTGGTGTTGCCGCAGATGTGGATTCTGACCGGCCTCCTTCCGCCCGCCTGGCGGCACAGCCCATCCAGCATCTCCCGCACTTGGGCATGGACCAGGCGCTGCATCGCAGACCGGTTTTCCTGCGAGCGTACCGCGTTTTCAATCCGGGACACCACGTCAAGGCCGTAACTCCGCTGCCGGTTCGCCGCCGCAGTCCGGGCGACAATCCTGCCGCCGGAGATTTCCGCGAGAACGGACGCGATCGTGGTGGTGCCGATATCCACCGCCGCGCACAGGGAGCCGCCTTGCGGGGATGCTCCTTCTTCGCCCGCTTCCCCTTCCGGGAGAAAGAAAGCCCTCTCGTGCTGTTCGATATTTACGGTGCCGGCGTGGTTGAAACGCGCCAGGCAGGAAAGGCGCCAGCCGGCTTCCACATTTGCGGGACCAAGCAAACTCGCTTCCTCGTCGCCGACCCCGGAAAGAATCGGACGCCGGGGAAATTTCGATGCATCCTCCCCCTGCACCAGCACCCGGCAGCGTCCGCACCGGCCGGAACCGCCACAGGGCGCCTCGGCGTTTTGGAAAACCGAACGCATGGCTTCAAGCAGCGTTTGACCTTTACCGCCACGCACTTGCCGCGCCATTGTGGCTTTTTTCCCTCCGGGGGTTAATCGCTTTCGATGATGTCCGGCCGGAAGGTCGGCCGGACGGTTTGACCGGGCGGGACCACGAGGAACTCTTCGGCGCTCCAATCCCCGCTGAGCATCCGATCGAGCAATCCGGAGTCCCCTTCCAATTCCTCATATTCCCAATCCTTTTCGGAGGCGAAACTTCTGGCCCGATCCCGATACCTCTCGATGTCCCCCACACCAGTGTTGATGAAGGCGAGTTTACGGTAATACTTGAACCAATCCCCCACCATCGGTGCGAGGTACTGCGCGTTTTCCTCGCCATACTGTCCGGACAACTCCCGGACGTCCCGACTCAATTTCAGCCGGGCGGTGATGCTTGCCGGATTATCATTGGGGTCGGTATCCCGCTCGATCCACCCCGGTGATTTAAAAAATGTTCCGGGATTTTCGTCGAAATATTTCGTGAAGCGGCCGCGCGATCCGAGCAGCAGGGTGATGCAATCGTGGGCGCGCGGCACAACCAGGGGAACGGGTGCGCGGACTCCGCACAACCCGTTATTGCACAGGCCGTACCACAGCAGAATCGCTTCGTTATCCTTCCAGGGGCGGGCATGGATGGCTTCCTGCAGACAGGCCGACATCCGCGCCGAGCCGACATCGTGCAAGCCCTTGGGCAGAAAATCAACATCGATGACATTCCGACTGCGCGCCGCCGCGGCGCACACCTCGCGCTGGGAGACCTCGCAGGCGATCATCCGGAAATGGCGGATCATCCGGGCGGGCTTTCAGCCGGCGCGCGCCACCAGCTTGATGGCGGCATCGGCCGCGCTGGCGGCATCCGGAGCGTAGGCGTCGGCGCCGATCCGGATCCGGAAATCCTCGGTGATCGGGGCGCCCCCGATCATGATCTTGAATTTATCGCGCACGCCCGACTGGACAAATCCATCCACAACGGTTTTCATCTGATTCATGGTGGTGGTCAGGAGGGCGGACAGGCAGACGATATCCACGTTCTCCTCCATCGCCGCCTGAAGAAATCGGTCCGCGGGAACGTCCACGCCCAGATCCAGGATCTCGATCCCCTTGCCTTCGATCATCATCCGCACCAGGTTCTTGCCGATATCGTGCAGGTCGCCCTTGACGGTCCCGATGATGGCTTTGCCCTTGGCGGTCACGCCCGCCGAAGCAAAAAGCGGCTTAAGCAGAGCCGTTCCGGCATTCATCGCCCGCGCCGCGATCAGCACCTCCGGCACAAACACCTCGTTGCGCTTGAACTTGCCGCCGATGGTGTTCATCCCCGCCATCAATCCCTGGTTGAGGATCTGGTCCACCGGTATTTGCTGGTTGATGGCCAGCTGGACGAGATCCTTGACTTCCTTGGCCTGGCCTTTTTGCAAAGCTGTGGAGATATCATCGAGCAATGCCATGCTTCCACCTCCATGGAAAAATCCGGGGTTCCCTGCCGGCCGGTCTGAAAATATAACCGCCTTGCGCATCCCCGTCTTGTATTTTTTTACGCGCTTATCCCTCAATTTACAAAAAAACCATCCGAAGCGCGAATTAAAGGCCGTATTCCTTTAGCACCACCTTCGCCGGATCGAGCTCGGGGAGCATTACTTCCACAAAACGGGATTCCTCCTCCGGAATGGCGGCGAGGTCCTGCCGGATCCGGTCGATGTATACAAATTCCCGTTCGCTGAGGGAAAGCGAACCGGAGCGAACCCTTTCTTCGAGAATATCCAGGGCGCGCAGCGCCCCCCGTTTGGCCGCTTCGATGGGATTCTTTCCTTCGACGATCCTGCCGGCGATATCCACAACGACATCCGGAGCGAGGACGACCGCCTGCGGGTCGAGATGAACATCCGATTCCACATTGATGGTTTGGAACAACCGGCGGGCATCGGGGCCCAGCAAGGCGGCCTGGTTCATCAACCGGACATCGTATTCGAGCTGTTCGAGGCTGACGGTGGTCGCCATGCCGCCGAGGAGCTTGATATGCTGGATGGATTCGTTGCTCCATAAATCACACGCCGCGGACGTGATGTTTCCAACCGGACTCGGGTGGGCGCAGGCGGCGGTCCGGCCCTCCATCGAGATGGGGATTCCGGCGATGACTTTCAGGTACGGCCCTTCGTAGCCGCAGTCCTTGCCGGGGCCCAGGGCTCCTTCCTCGTGGGCCGTCAGGGTGCGCACGACCGAGATCACCCGGTCTACGGCGGCGAACACCTTGGGGATGTATCCTTTCTCCGCCAGGACCATCGCCGTGTTTCCGAAACCACAGGCGGTGTCTCCGGCGGGGGTCCGCCCCGTGCGACGGGCGATTTCGACGATCTGCTTCCAGAGGTAGCGCATATCGCGCACTCCCAGGACGGTCAGCGCGAAAAATGCCAGACGGATATTTCCGTTCATCAAGGCATCGTCATGGATTTCCTTCCCGCCCGTGCTTTCGATGGAAAGGAAATCGCCGCCGGCCAGCGCCCCCTGTTCGAACAGCTCCAGCATCGCCGCCGTATGCGAACTGGAGCGCATCAAAGGCGGCCGGTCGAAATCACGCGTGTCATTGGGGGTCAACCGGATTTCGCTTTTCAACCCGTATTTTACATACCACTCCTCGCAAATGTCGTTCATAATCCGCGTAAGCATGATGCCGATCTTCGGATTTTGAGTCATTTCCAGGAGGGTTTCGAATTCCAGGAAAAGTCCGTTGCTGTGCAACGCGTGCGCCCGCTGCAACGCCTCGGTGACAATCTCCTCGTAGTGCCGACGGACCTCAGGAAGCGTCTCCTCGCAGATGGTCATGGTCGGCAAGGTGAAATTAAGTTCGGGATAGACCGTCCCGCCGCCGATCACCAAACCCCGCTTCGTCGTCACCGGCTTGGGCGCGGTGCCAAAAGCAAGCAAGCGGGGATCCGCAATCGCAAGTTTGCGGAAAACCATCAGGCACTCCTCGGATTCGGCATAGGTTTCGACATCCTGCATCCATTGTTCCACCGGAAGGCCGCATCGGGTATGAAAAATTTATCGATGTATTGGACAGTTATGCCGGAGATGGCCTTCCCTTTGAAGAACGGGGGATTCCTTGTAGAATAACGCCGGTATGGATTTATGGAAGATCAAAACGATCTCAATCCAGCGCCGGCCGGTTTAACCCCATCGGTCGACATTCAAACCGCCATCCTCGATCTGGCCAAGCATTATCGCGAAGCGACCGGGATCGATTGCGCCGCCATTTCGTCGGACGGATTTTGGCTTGGAACGGAAACTTCCTCCTCCGCCGAGAACCCTCCCCCGTCTCAGCGCTGCCGCTTGTGCGCGATCCTGAATACGCTTCCGCGCTCCACGCGCGTGGATTGCGCCGGTGTCCATCGTTACGGAACCTACCAGGCGGAGCGATTCGGCGGAATGTACATTTACTTTTGCCCCCGGAATATGACCCACTGGGCGGCTCCCATCCAAATCGACGGGGTCACGCTGGCGTCGCTGATCGGGGGACCTGTCCTGATGATCAATCCGGAGGAATTCCTTCTGGAAGAAATCCTCGCCTCCCATAAAGTGCCGCCGGAAAACCTGGAAGAACTGCGCGAAGCCTGCTATGCAATCCCATATGTCAGCACGGCCAGGGTGCGTTCCCTCGCGGAAATCCTCAAACTCAACGCGCAGGCGCTTTCCCTCCATCTCGGCCAAAAAATGGTGGCGGTCCGCGCCGCAGCCGGCACGGAGGAATCCGCCGGGATCGATTCCCTGCTGCCCGGCGAGACGGTCGGCGTTCTTTCTCCGGGCGCCGCGGGCTACCCCCTGGCGAAAGAGCGCGAACTCCTAACCTTTATTTCGAAGGGCGACCTGGACGGATCGCGCAAGACCCTGAACGAGATCCTTGGTTTAATTTTCTTCTACAGCAACAACAACCTGGGCGCCATTAAACTGCGGGTGGAGGAACTCGTCGTGCTGCTTTCCCGCGCAGCCATCGACGGGGGGGCATCGATCGAGGAGATCATCGGCCTGAACAACGATTATCTGGTCCGCGTGCGGGAATCCCAATCGGTCTATGACCTCTCGGCCGTCCTATCCATCATCCTGTCCCGCTTTGTGGATTGCGTATTCACGCTGCGGTCGATCAAACACGCAGACCTGATCCGAAAGAGCATTCACTTCATCCGGTCCCAATACACCGGCTCCCTGTCGCTGGAGAAGGCCGCCGAATACGTTCACCTCAGCCCCTCGCACTTCTCCCGGATTTTCCATGAGGCGACCGGCGAAAGTTTCGTCGCCTATCTGACCCGGATCCGCATCGAAAAAGCCAAATCCCTGCTGCAAACCCATTCGATTCCACTGGCCGAGATCGGCGCCCGCACCGGCTTCAAGGACCAGAGCTATTTCACCCGCGTTTTCAAGCGCAGCACCGGCATGTCCCCGGGAAAGTACCGCATCACGCGGGGTCTGAATGCGCGCCGAAAACGGATCGACGAATCCAATATCGAGATCCACGATAAATGAATCAGATGGCTGCGTTCGACCCGCGCCGCCCGCCAAAGCCCGGGGGCCGATTCACCCTTTAACGGTAAGGGTCGATCCGGAGAGGGTTGCCGCGTAACCCTTCAGCGGATTCGCGGCCGGCCCCTTGACCGGTTTGCCGCCGGTGTCGAATTGCGAACCGTGGCACGGGCAGTTGGAAATCCCATCTTGGAAATTCCCGACCACACATCCCATATGCGTGCATTTCCGGCTGAAGGCGAGCACTTCGGTCTCGCTGGGTCGATAAAGCAGCAATCCTTTCGAATCCACGGCATTTGCTTCGAGAGCCAGTGCTCCCCCCACCGACGCCAAACTTTGGTTTTCCGGCTGGGTCAGGTCGAGGGTAATGCTTGGGGAGGTATCTCCGCCGGCGGGTGCCGTCGTTGCAGATCCGCAGCTCACCAGCAGAGATCCGCATGCCGCTGCTCCGCCGGACGCAGCGAGAGTCTTTAAGAATTCCCTGCGGTTGATTTTTCGGTTTTTATTCGTTCGACCGTCCATTATCGACTCCTTCTTCTTTCCGGCAGGATTGGGTTGTGCTATCGCGGATGGGATATTTTTACACTCCTATTAACGCTTTCCCCTCTCGGTTATTTTCCCGCGTTTTCTGATCCGATTATAAATGAGTTGGATAAGCATGCCAATCAACGCATAGACCATCGGAGACGCAACCGCATACACCTGCGGAATCCTTAATATCCAAGGGATGGTGTAATGAGCCTGATCCGAATGTGGATTGCCGAAGGCCTCGATCGAGAAACGGTAGATCCAATCCCCGGCCGCCGTTCCCGGGATGTTCAGATAGACGCCCAAATCCTTCGGCCAAAGAAAAGCCGAGATCAATCCCAGGGCAATCCCAAAGATCAAAAAGGTGTAAAGGACGAACCTGCACTCCGGCATCCCCATGCGCCGAAAGAGGATGGCGCATCCATAGAGAAAGGAAAAACACAGGATCGGCAGGATCAGATAGTAACCCATCCAAAAAACCTTATTCCCGGAATCGCAGGGTCGGATCTCCGATGAGGATCAGCATGGAAAAATGGAATTC
Organism: uncultured Anaerolineales bacterium; assembly: GCA_964521085.1. Taxonomy (GTDB): domain Bacteria; phylum Chloroflexota; class Anaerolineae; order Anaerolineales; family RBG-16-64-43; genus JAFGKK01. Next base: position 15,083 of record CAZFPL010000065.1, read on the forward strand.
GCGGCTTTCGGACCAGGGCGAAATCAGCGGAACATTCACATGTCCGAGAATTGCCTGGCCGAGGTTCTTGCCTGCAACCAGGCGGACGGCGACGTTGTGGCCGTAAAAACCCTCAAGGTTGGTTCCCAGGCCGCCGGAATCGCTCGTCGATCCCTTGGCCACGAGCACCTCGCTGGTCGGGCTGTAGACGATCGCGGTCAGAAAATTTTCAGGGTGATCGAGGTTGCCGACCGAGCATCCGTCCGTCCAAAAGAGGACGGTCCGGACGGGCTGCGATTCCACCCAGTCAATATTGATCATCCCGCTCATCGTGTAATCGCCGTGGGTCTCGGTGACGGTGATATCCGCCGTGCCCGCGGAAAGATCGGCGTATCCGTCCTTAACCGAGAGGGTCGGCCCGTTGAAAAAAATCCTTGCGGTAGGCGCATTGCTCAGCGGCGTCCAGGAATACTGACCCGAACGCAATATGTTCATCAGGTTCGTCTGTTCGGCGGCCGTCGCCGCCGTGTAATGCTCGCCGATCAAGCGGAAGGCCTCGGGGATGGCATATTGTCCGGTCCGGTACCGGTGATTCTTGTCAAAATAACGATTCAACGCTTCCACCGTTTGGGCGTCATCGCCCCGGTACAGAGGGAAGACGCCGGTCCAGATCTCCCAATCCACCTCCCCGGTGTGCTGGTCGAAGGAATACTCGTGTCCGCCCTGCGAACGGTAGCCGGCGGACGCGGAAAATTCCCCGTCCAGATCGGAATAATATTGGAAGCTGATCACCTCTTCCACGGGCGGTTTTGTGTCCGGGTTGGAGGATTCCGCCTGCACGGATTGGTAGGCAAACGGCACACTCCCGAGGAATATCGCGCCCTCCAGCGCCCCTTGCGTCCGTGCGTACAAATCCGCGAGGTATGCCCGCAGGTCGGGCGGCGCGGCGAAATCCAGCGATCGTTCGATCACGCGGTATCCGTCGGCGCACAGATCAGCCTCGAACCGGTCGAGGTTCGCGCGTACTGCGTCCACCAAACCTGGATCCACGATAAGCGCGACCGCCGTCGTCCGATCCTCACAGAAGGATTTTTCATAGGATGGGAATGCGGTGGCGGTCGCTGTGGGAAGAGCCCGTGTGGCGGAAGGGGCTTCCAAAGCGTTCTCAGGTCTGTTTGGAGAGGAAGTTGCCGCGGGCAGCGGAGTGATCCCCACGGCCAAATTGCACGCCAGTCCAATTCCTATCGATCCGGCGATCCAGAACCAGCGTCGTTCCCGCATACAGCCTCCGAATGGATGGCGAAAAAACGCTCTGCGGTTTCCGGGGCATCCGGCCATCCCTATCTATTATCCCCCGGAATATCTATCCCGGTGAAATCGACTCAGGCATCATAATCTTCCTCTTGTCCCCCACCCTGATCCGTAAGATGGTTTGGTGTCGGGTTATGTGCGGTATCCGGTTGTCGAGAGGCATCAGGATGCCGGCACATATTCCTGCCCGTTGAATTCGAACATCTCCACTTCTTCAAACGGCGTTACGGTCCCCTTCACCGGTTTCGCGCCTTGAGTTGTCATGCGGATATCGTAGTATTCCGGATTGCGGCCGGGAAGGAATTCCATCGTCGAGGAATAATCCCAGATGATATTCTCCATTTCGCTGTGGTTCCTCATTTCATGCACGAAAATGAGTTTAAACTCCGCGCCGACAATTCCGATCAGTTGAGCGGTCTCCACCATGCTCCCCTGGCCGGCCCACTGCGGAATGAAGAGAAATCCATGTTTGTCGGGGCCGATGGTCAGCAGTTCGCCGTCCGGGGCGTGGCCGAAGCTGCCCATCCAGGTGATCTCGCGCTGTTCGATTTCGATCTCCCAGGAATCCCGGATTCTATGGAACAGCGCGCCGCCGATCAGCGCGAATTCCGCGTGCGCACCCATCCCCTCGGGACCGGTTTCAGTCAGCAGAATGTATTTCTCTTCGCTCGCTTC
>CAZFPL010000066.1:0-4230 GCA_964521085.1 uncultured Anaerolineales bacterium
TCCGGGATGTGCACCGGCCTGGATCCGGAATTCAACCTGTGGAACCAACTCGCCCCGTACGCGTCCAAACTCATCGCGGAAGAGGGGGGATCCAACTGGAGCGTTTTGCTGGATACGCTGGGGGAGATGGTGAAGGAACTGGCGGCGCTGCCTTCGCGGGCGGGCCGCGTGCTGGAGAGAATCGATCGCGGCGAGATGAGCGTGCAGTCGCCGCAGCTTGAGCGGCGGATCGGTCGCCTGGAAAAAGCCGTCAACCGGCTTGGCGGGAGCGTGATCTTCGCGGCGCTCTTCCTGGGCGGGGTGTTGCTCGCGGACGCCGGCCGGATTGCTGCGGGCGGCGCGCTGCTGGCCGTTTCCCTCATCACTTTTCTATGGATATTGTTATCCGGGCGCAGCGGCCCTGCGGAATAATCGTTCTCTTTTAAAAAGAACCGCCCCACATTTTGCGGGGCGGCGAAGGAAGCTTCAGCTTTTCTTCTTTTCGTCCATCCGTTTGAGTGATTCGTCGATCATGCTGCGGAAGGCAAGCAGGAGTTCTCGGCGGGCTTGGCGCCCGTGCTCTCCGACCCCCGCCGGGAACATCGCTTCGAAGGCTTTCCGCATCTCTTCGTGAGCCGCTTTGGCATGCACCCGGACTTCCTCGGAAACCACGCCTTCGAAATGTTTGTGTTGGCGTTCGGTTGGTTCGGCCATAATCCATCACCTCTTTCGCTGCCATTATTATAGCGCGGAAAATATTAGAAAATAAAAAGAATCGTCGTATTCCGCTGTTTTTCCCTATTTTTTAAAAGGACCTGAAACGTTTGCGCACAATGCAGCCGAATTCCTCGGGATGAATTCTCTCCTGGAGCCTTTATGTTATAAAATCCCGGGCGCGATTCCCTTTCACACCGAAAAACCGCGGCGGTGATCCGGGAAGGAACTTATTGAATAACCGCGCGGTGGTTCATTAAGCCAATAATGGACGGCCCTTGCGAGTTATGGAAAAATAATCCCTCACGTGATTTTTTTCTACGATCCCGTGCCGGCGTACGAATCGACCCCTTTACTCCAAATAAAATAAGCCAGCATGAAAAACCCGATTCCGATCAAGGGGGAAGCGTAGGCCAGGAGAGGCGCGGTGCCCGGCTTGAGGAAGAGCTGCGCGGGATAGAAAGCCACGAACCCGATCGGGATCAAATAAGTAAAGAGGATTCGGAAAAATCCGGTGAACACCGTTGTCGGGAAAGGCGAGAAATCGCGGATTTTGATCGCCAGGTTCAACACGGGCAGCGACCCGCCGAACAACCAGAACCCGGTGGAGCCCGCGATGATCAGGACCGATATCGCCACCAGCGAGGCGCTGAACCAGGCGATTCCCAGCAAGAAAATCCGCGTCAGGTCCCATTCCATCCGCAGCCGGACGGAGGCGTAGATAAACGTCGCCACGCCGAGCGCCAGCTGGCTGAACCCCTTGATGTCCACCCGCTCCGACATGTAATAGAACAGGATGTTGATCGGCTTCAGATAGTATTTTATGAACGCACCCGAGATGATGTCGTAGCGCAGGAACCAGATGTTATCGACGAAGAACTGCACCGGCGTGATGGAAAGCAGGAAAAACGCATAGATGAAAAGGATTTCGTCGAAACTCCATCCAGCCAAATTCGGGATGGTATTGAACAGGATCCGGAACACGAAGATGGTGGTGATGCAGGAAAAGGCCATCCCGATCGAGCAGATGATGAAATCGTCCCGGTATTGCATCCGGGCTTTGATGTACTGGATCGCGCAGCGGGCGTAGATCTTCAGGTAATATCGGAGTGTTCGCATCTATCCCCCGCTCACGGTCAGAACCTTGAATGCCCGCCGGTAGAACCAGCGGCAAAACAGAAACAGCGCCGCCACCCAGAACAGCTGCACCGCGAGCGACCGCCCGTAGTCGAGCACGCCCAAATTCGGGGAGGTGATCATCGAAAGCGGAATGTTATAGATCGCCTGAAAGGGAAGCAGCCGCAGGAGGTCTTGTATCGCCTGGGGGAAAAACGGCAGCGGGATGAGCGCCCCCGAGAGGAGGGACGTGATCACCGTCTTGGTCGTGCTGATTCCCCACAAGCTCTCGGTGTAAAACGACGTAAGCCCGATGGAGAAATCGATCGCGAAACTGATCAGAAACGAAAGCGCGAGTCCGATGGGGAAAAAGAGAAGGCCGATTCCAAGCTTCATATCCGCCCGGAAGCCCAGGAACAGGACAAGCAGCGAAGGAATGGTGATCAAAGACAGATTGAAAATGCCGAAGCCGACCGAGCGGGCCAGCGTCAGAAACTGGAAATCCACCGGCTTGAGAAGATCCATGATCAGGGAGCCGTCGATGATCCGGTTGGAGATCATCCAATCGGTGCCCGGGGTGAAAAGGATGAACAGCGACCCGGCCAGCGCCAGGTAGATGAAGGTCTGGTTGAAGGTCATGCCGCGGATCGTATCCGCGCCGCCATAGATGCTCTTCCATAAAAAGAAGATCAGCGTCATATACAGCAGGTTGCCGGTCAGCGTGAAGAAAAAACTGAACCGGTAGATGAACCAAGCGATCAGGGTTCCCTTGATCGTGCCGAAGTACGGCTTCATCGCAGCGCTCCGTCGTAGATCTTCTGCACGACGCTCACCATGGAAACCTCGACGATGCGGACATCCTTGATCGGAAAACCGCCCATCAGGAAGCTGAGCACGTCGAGAAGCGGGACGACCGCCTGGTTTACGGTGACGTCGGTCCAGCCGGGTTCGGTGTTTTCCACTGCGATCGAATCACCCTTTCCGAACTTTTCACTCAGGCGGGCCTTGAGCAGGTCCATGGTTTCGTCGGAATATTGGAACACCTGCACTTTCAGGGTGCGATAAACGCCGAACAGCTCGGTCACCCGTCTTGTCTCGCCGTCGTAAATGATTTTGCCTTTATCGATGATGATCAACCGCCGGCACAGCGCTTCGACGTCCGCCAGATCGTGCGTGGTGAGGAGGATGGTGGTTTTGTGTGCGTCGTTCAATTCGCGGATCACGGTGCGGATCTTGCTTTTGATCGATATATCCAGCCCGATCGTAGGTTCGTCGAGCAGGATGACCTTGGGGTTGTGCAGGAAAGCCGCCGCCAGGTCGCACAGCATGCGCTGCCCGAGGGAGAGCTTGCGCACGGGCGTGGAGTAGAGGGACCGCAAATCCACCAGATCCTGAAACAGGTTCAACTGGCTGTCGTACGTCTTATCGTCGACGTTGAAGATATCTTTGAGAATTTTGAACGATTCGATCACGGGCAGATCCCACCACAACTGGGTCCGCTGGCCGAAGATAACCCCCATATTGCGGACGGTCTTCTGCCGGTTCTCGTGCGGGACGATTCCGTCCAGGATCAGCCGTCCCGAAGTGGGCTGGAGGATGCCGGTGAGCATCTTGATCGTCGTGGATTTTCCCGCGCCGTTCGGGCCGATGTAACCGACGATCTCGCCCGGCTCGATGGAAAAGGAAATATCGTCCACCGCCTTCACGATCCGGAAGTCGGTCGAAAAGAGATCCTTCACCGCGCCGGCCAGCCCCTCGCGGTGGTTGAGGACTTTGAAATGCTTGCTCAATCCTTTGGCTTCGATCAGACTCATCGCATTCCTCGTGACGGATGGATACATCGATCCACATCGAATTTCCCGGCATCAAACGGCGAATTGTAGCACGAGATAGGAATTAAATACTGCGTCAACTATCCCCCATCATAATGTGAAATTAATATTCACATAATGCGAAAGATCATACAAATCCGGAAAACTTTTCTGTGTCACTTGCTCAAGCGGACTATACGACCAGTCTCCCGACTCGTTCCTCTTTATGATTCTCGATAAGGACGAGATTATGGGTCGAAGCGATAACAATGGAAACTTTGGGTTGGATGGGGAAAGGATAGGATACAGTAGAGAAATAATGGGAAGGTCATACGGCGCCATTGAGGATTGGTAACAGGGATTTCTCCCCGCTTCCCTTCACGCTGCTCGGGGCAAGCACGAGGGCTGATCATAAGGAACATATCAATAAAATGAGACAGCTGGATTGTCTCCAACGGTCTCTTCTGATAGGGGGGCCAGCCTTCGCTCTGTGAACGATCCCACTTAATAAATCATTTGAGTGGGATCACTCCACGAGGGCTAGGCTTTCGGAAAAGCATGATGGTTCAATAAAGAAAGCCTACTGGCGGTAAGCTAGTAGGCTTTCAGG
>CAZFPL010000066.1:4330-16928 GCA_964521085.1 uncultured Anaerolineales bacterium
AGCATGATGGTTCAATAAAGAAAGCCTACTGGCGGTAAGCTAGTAGGCTTTCAGGCAGCGGGGCTAGTCCCCGCCTCGTGTACGATCCCACCCAAGACAACTGCTTTAGTGGGATCAGTCTGCGGGGACTCGGCAATTCGTCAGCCCCATTGTTCAACATCAGAATGCATTTTTACATCAAGCATCAGGCCTTTGGAAGTTTGGCCGGGATTCGCCCGCCCCGGAATGCCCACCGGGCGGGCCGGGGAACCTGGGACCCCGGCCAAGTACACGTCGGGGCAAGCCCCCACTCGCATAATCGCCACACCGGCAGATCACCGGTGCAGCATGCTTGGGGGGCAGGCTCTCTGGGTTATGAGTGGCAATCTTAAAACCCATACCGTAGACCTTTTGGCCCACCGTCTGAGGCTGGCCGCTCAATCTTCGATTCATAGGAACCATACGAGAAAGAACCAATCATATTTTACATCATAATCTGCACATTTTAAAATGCGGTTGAATAAACTTAGCGATAATAAGTTATTTTTATTCGTATTAATCCTATGATTAATAATTTCGGTATTGAACTATCACATAGCCCGAATGATAATAAATAGAAGCAATCGCCATTCGTAAGCTGAGGCCGTTTGAGTTAACGGTAAAGGACGATCAACTACAGACGAAGAAAATCATTTTGTCCCAGAAGATCGACTCTGCTTCGTCTTGGATCTCCGAGGGCTCCAATAGCCATCAAGATGTTTGTTGGTTTCACCCACCTTTTAATCTGATGTTGAAACCAATGGTAAAAGAAGTCCAGAATATGGTGGGGACAATATTCTGCTTGATGCCGGGTTATGCAAGGAATTCCAAAAAGTGACGCACAACAATTTTAATAGAACAAGCCAAGATCAAAAAGCGTGACAATTCACAGGGAGGAAAAATCCATATTTTGGTCTACTAATTTTCCGGATGAGATAAGTAGCCAGCACAGAGTGGTACCTTCCGTCGCCTCTCGCTTTTTTAAGGCCGATCGAATCAAATCGTACATCTGCTCGAATATACCCGGCGCTGATTCGACCCGCCCGGAGCCCGAAGCTTCTATTACCCGCAGGCATAAGCGTAATCGTCCAGGACCTCGTCGATTTGATCCAACAGGATGGCCTTGGGCGTGCATTCTAGGGCACCCTCGCGGATGCGCCTGAACTGCGCCGGTGCGTACTGGCTGACCAGGCCCGCCGGAAGCGGCCGATCGGATAGGTTGGCAATCAGTTGCTGGAGTGCTGCCTGGACCTGGGGATCGGGCCAGTAGTAGCGCACTCGGTCGCTGCGGCTGTACTTGCGTGCCAGGGCCAACTCGGCCGGGCTGCCGTGGTAGTGTTTATTCCAGTGCTGCGGTGCGCGGCACATGGCCTCTTCGATCGCCTCGATCAGACATGAGCGCTCCGCAGGATGGAATAACTCGTTTTCGATCATGGCCAGGGCAAAGCATGCTTCGCGGAAGGCGTAGGTTAACGCAGGCCCAACCTTCAGGATGGCAAAATGGTCGCACACCAACCGGCGCAGGGCCGCCCGGCACTGATAGTCGGTGGAGTGTGCTTCGTAGACCAGGTTGGGTTGGCTTTCGATGAAACCGGCCAAACTGGCGGCGGCTTCCGGCTGGTAGGCATGCACGAAATCGTCCCCGAACTCGACCCCCGGCTGGACCACGACCGCCAGCACCCGTTCCCAAGCCGCCTGCAACCCCTCTCGAAAAAACGCCTCCCGGGTTAGTTCCAGGCTGAAGCGCAGGTCTTCCACCCGCGTCACCTGGAAAGGCCCGGCACTCTCTGCACCATCGACCCTTACCTGCGCTCCGCCGGGAATGGGCACGTCTGTGCCGACGACATAGCATGGAAGGCTTGGGGTCCCGATCTCGGCTTGGGCTTGCTCGGCGGCTTTCGCCAAGGCTGCCAGGCGCCGGGCGGAGACCCCGAAGTCCAGCGGGCGGGCCGGATCGTCGTCCCCGAGCGGCATGCTGGCGTCCAAGTGGAGTTTGACATATCCCGCCGCCACATACGCCCGGATGAGCTGCGTCGCCTTGGACATTGCGACCTCGGCGGGCTCTTCCTGCCAGACCGACGGGCCGAGGTGGTCGCCACCCAGTAGGACCCGTTCCGGCGGTAGGGCATTCTGACGGGCGATGACACCCACGTAGGCGGCGAAGTCCGCCGGGCGCATGCCGGTGTACCCGCCGAACTGGTTGACCTGGTTGCAGGTTGACTCGATCAGCAGGGATGTTGCGGTCCGGGCGGCGCGCCGCACGGCCGCTTCCAGAACGAACGGATGGCTGGAGCAGATCGAGGCGATGCCTCGCGCCTGGCCCGACTTCTGCAAACGAACGACTTCATCCAGGAGTTCGGCCGGCATAACGGCTTGCCTCGTCCAGCGACGGCTGGGCGGCTGTCCCTCCGACGGCCCTCGTTGAGAGCGACCCGCAGGCTGCACCCAGACCGAGGGTTTCCTCCAGGCTCCAGCCCTTCAACAAGCCGTACAGGAACCCGGCATCGAACGAATCGCCCGCGCCGACGGTATCGACCACTGCCACCGCCGGCGCCGGGACGCGGGCGTGCCGCCCTGCTCGAACGGCGATAGCCCCCTTCGCTCCCAGCTTGATTGCCACCGTGCTGCAAATCCGGCCCAGTTCGTCCAGGGCGGCTTCGACGGTCGCCGCGCCACTCAGGGCTTGGGCTTCGGCGGCGTTGGGGAGAAAGACATCGACCGAGCGTAGCAACGCATCAAGGCTGCGCCACTCCCCGGACGGATCCCAATTGGGGTCGAGGGAGGTTGTCAAGCCGAGGGAATGGGCCCGTGTGAACAGGTCCGGGAGGCCGGGCTGCAGGGCGGTCTGCAGGAAATAGCTGCCCACGTGCAGGTGGAGGCTCTGCACCAACAAGTCGTCCGGGATCTGCTCGGCGCGGAGTGCGGCAATGCAGCCCGGGTGGGTCAGGATGGCACGGTCGCTGCCGCGGTTGAGGATCACACTCAAGCCGGTCTGCAGGGCGGGATCGACGACAGTATGGGAAATATCGATGCCGCGCTTTGTCATTTCGGCGAGCATAAACCGGCCGAAGAAGTCGTCGCCGCATACCCCGGCGAAGGCGACCTTCAGACCAAGGCGGGCTGCTCCGCAAGCGAAGATGGCCGACGAGGAGCCGACCTCCAGATCAGCTGAATCGACCAGCTTTTCGGCCTGGCCGAAGTCGGGTTCGACGTCCCCCGTCAGGATCAGGTCAGGATTGATTTCACCGGCGACGAGCAAGTCAAAGAGTTTGGAAGTCATCATTCACCGTGCGAACGCGGGGACGGCGGAACTAATACGTTTTGTACCATTCCGATTGAATTTCGGGCGGGGCGTAGAAATCCGTCCAGGGTTTGCCCAGCTTAGCGCACAGGGCGGCCAGGCGCTCCAAGCGCGGGCGGGCGACGTCCTTCAGGAAGCCCGCCCGGGAGGCACCGCGCAACTCCACGGCCTCCTGCCAGACGGCGCGCCCGACGGCGATGCCCGATGCCCCGGAGCGACAGGCAATCTCCACTTGGCGCAGGTAGGTCTGGTAATTAATGGCCGCCGAGAGCAGGATCCAGGGGGCTCGGCTGGCGGACGAGATTTCGGCGCAAGCCTTCGCCCATTCGGATTCGTTCGGGACGGCCGCCGGGTCGAGCGGGAACTCGGCCTTGAGTACGTCCACGCCCGGGAGGGTCAACCGGCGCGCGGTCTCGATTACCACTTGGCGCTTTTCGGAGGAGCTCAGTTTTCGATCCGCCTCCAGGGAATAGGAAAGCGGTTCCAACATCAGGCCGAGGTCCTGGCGCAGACAGTCCTGTGCCACTTGGCCGACGAAGGCTTCGATGTCGCCGGCCGTGGGAGCCTCCGGGTGGAAGTAGACTAACAGCTTCACCATGCTGGCACCCATGCGCCGGGCTTTTTCAATGCTCCAGCCGGGCAGCAGCTGACTGACGCGGGCGGCCGGGTCGCCGGTGTAACCGGTCGATTCAAGCGCCACGACCAGCCCGGTTTTTTTTGGGAGTATCCTGGCGGCGATCGCTTGGGCGGCACCGTATTCCGGGTCGAGCAGGACAGCCGTAGCCAGGTCCGCCAAGGCGGCAGTCATTTCGAGCTTGAAGCCGGTGAGTTCGGCGTCGCCGACTGCTGACGAGCCGGACAGGTCCAGGGCGCGGCGCAGATTCTGGCGGTGGTCGATGGCCAGGCAGGTGAAGGTCCCGTTGGGTGCGGCGCATTGCTGCAGGCCGCGCAGTTTACCAATCGAGAGGGTATTCATGCGAGTAGTTCAATCTTTCCTTTCCAGGATTTCTGTCTACTCTTCCAAGGAATGAACAGATAACCCGAACCAGGTACGTTTACCAGATAGTCGCTGTTCACCGGATCTCACACGGAAAAATGTTTGAACTGCGGCAGATGCGGCCGGTTCTGGGCAAAGAGCGCATTGACCATCGTCTTGATCTCGGCCAGCGAGAGCACAGCCGCGGTCAACGGATCGTGAGCCACGGCGTAATAAACCAGCTGCGGGTCGCCGGTCAGCCCGGCCTGTATCGCCAACTCCTCGATCTGCGAGCTGACCCTGGTCAGGATGGCGCACTGGGGCGGCAGGGCGCCGACGTGAATGGGATGGAAACCGGCCTTGTCCACCAGGACGGGCACTTCCACGCACGCCCCCTGCGGCAAGTCGGTCATCAGCTGGGTGTTGGGGACGTTGCCATTGAATTTGTACATCGGGCCGCCCATCAGGGCGTTGATGATGGATGCGGCATACTCGCCGCCGCGCTGAAGGTCTTCGGGTGACAGCGGCGCCTCCAAGCGCTTCCGGACGATTTCCTTCCAGGTGCTTTCGGTCTGCTGGTATTCCTTAAGGATGGCGGCATGGACACCGGGATTCCAACCGGTCCCGGTGATGCAGTATTTTTCGATCAATTCTGGGCGCTTGCGAAACCACCAGTTGTACTCCGAGTTGTGTCCGCTCGACTCGGTGACGTAGTACCCCAGATGCAGGTAGATCTCGTTGCGGACAATCTCCTCATTATAGACTTCGGGGCGTTCGGTGACGGCCTTGCGGATCAGCGGGTAGGCATCCTGCCCTTTCCACTGGAATTCCAGGTACCAAGCCTGGTGATTGATTCCAGCGCAGCGGTAGGTGATCTCGTCCGCCGGCGCGCCGATCCAGCCCGCCAGCATTTCAGCGCTGCCTTGCACGGAATGGCACAGTCCGGTGACCGGGATGAAGGTGGAGCGCTGCAGCGCGCCGCACAGCATGGCCATCGGGTTGGTGTAGTTGAGCAGAACGGCCTGCGGGCAATACTTCTCCATGTCGCGGACGACATCCAGCATGGGCGGGAGAGTGCGAAGGAAGCGGAAAATGCCGGATGGACCGCGCGTGTCGCCGACGCAGATGTCGATGCCGTATTGCTTGGGGATCTCGATGTCGTGACGCCAGACGTCGGTGCCGCCCGCCAGGATGGTGGTCAGGACCACGTTTGCACCCTTCAGAGCCGCGCCGCGCTCGAGCGTCGTCGTAACCCTGACCGGATGCCCGCCGGCTTCGACCAGCTTGGTGACCGCCCGCCGGGCGAAGTCCAGCCGCTCGGGGTTGATATCCATGAGGGCGATCTCCGCATCTTGGAGCAACGGGAAGGTCAGGATGTCGCGCACGAGCTGCGCGGTAAACTCCAGACTGCCGGCGCCGATGAAGGTGATTTTGGTCATGGGATCTCCTTAACGCTTGATGCCGCTCAGGGCAATGCCCTCAATAAATTGCCTCTGGGCGAAGAAGAACACAATAATCAGCGGAAGTATGCTGAGCAACGCGCCGGCCATCAGGACCGTGAACCGCCCGCCGTGGGTGAGCTGGGTCTGGAAGAAAGCCAGCCCGACCGTCAGGGTGGTGTTGGGGACGTTCGGCATGTACACCAGCGGGTGCAGCAGATCGTTCCAGGCGCCCTGGAAAGTAAAGATGGCCAGGGCCGAGAGGGCCGGTTTGCCCAGCGGCAGGTAAACCTGCCAGAAGATATCCCACAAGGAAGCGCCATCCACGCGGGCGGCATCCACCAGCTCGCGCGGGATCGTCAGGAAATACTGGCGCATCAAAAAGGTTCCGAACGCTCCGCCCAAGAAGGCCGGCAGCCAGAGCGGCACACTGGTCCCCACTAAGTGAAGATATTTGAAAATGATGAAATTCGGAATCAGGGTGACCTGGGCAGGGATCATCAACGTGACCAGCAGGAGTGTAAAGAGCAGGTTGCGTCCGCGGAACTTTACTACCGCGAAGCAAAAAGCGGCCATCGCGCAGGTGAGGAGCTGGCCGACAACGTTCAGGATGGAGATGATGGTGCTGTTCAGAAACAGCCGGGGGAAGTTCAGGTCGAAAGAAAACAGGCTTTTGAAATTATCCAACGTGGCCGGAGAAGGGATCAGGGTGTGAGTGAATTGGTCGGCGGGCAGTTTGAAGGAGGTGGCTGTCATCCACAGGAATGGCCCGACCATTATGACCGCCCCGGCCGTCAGGATGACATAGGTTTCTATGTCAACGATGATTTTCCGCGTTTTTTTGCTCATGGCCGGCTCCTATTCATACACCACGTAGCGTTTTTCGAGCCAGAAGTAAAAGCCCATCAGCAGAATCACCAGAACGGCCAATTCGATTGCCTGAGCGCTGGCACCTCCATAATTGAAGAAGTTCCAGGCATTGCGGTAGATCGAGAAAACCACTACCGGGATTGAACTATCTCCCTGGCCCTGGCGGGTCATCATGTAGATATAGTCGTAGGCCTGAAAGGCGTTGATGGTGGATATCAGCGTCTGGAAGAATATGCTGGGCGTAACCAGCGGCAGGGTAATGCCGAAAAAAACCTGGAACCTGTTGGCCCCGTCGAGGGAAGCGGCCTCGTAATATTCGCTCGGGATGGCGGTCAGTCCGGCCAGGAAGATGATCATACCCTCGCCGACTGCCCCCCAGATATTCACGATCACCACCGATACCATGGCGTTTTTAGTGCACAGCCAGCAGACCGTTTCAAAACCCAGACTGGATAAGTAATAATTCAAAATGCCGGTGTCTTTCCCGTAAATCATGTTCCACACCAGGGCGGTGGCAACCGCGGACGTCACGGCCGGCAGGAAGTAGATCGTCCGGAAAATGGAGATGCCGCGGAGCTTGCGATCCATCAGGACGGCCACGATCATCGAGACGATGACCACCCCGGGGACATACATGGCACTGAACTTGAAGGTGTTGGTGAGCGCTCTAAAGTAGGCCGGATTCTTGAAAAGGTCGACATAATTGCTCATACCAGCCGGAGTGATCGGCGTCAGCAGATCCCAATGCGTGAAGCTCAAGACGAGCGTGGCGAGGATGGATCCAAGCGCGCCGAAGACCAGCCCGATCAGGGTGGGAGCCAGCATGAGCCACAACCAGAGTTTTTCGCGCCCAAGGGGTTTCAACCCGGCATTCACAGTTGCCTCCTGTCCCCCCTCCCCGTCCCCTCTCCCTGGCCTCCTGGGAAGTACTTACCCATCGGGGGTGCTGCGCAAGGAGAGGGACTGGGAGTGAGAAGTGAGGAAAATCGGTTATTTATTCTTGGCCAGGACCGCATCGGCATCAACGACGATTACGTCCAGTGTCGTATTCAGGTCCGCCTCTCCGTTCCATATGGGGGTCAGACCGTCGCCGATGACTGAAGCCCATTCATCGTAACCTTTGAAGACCGGCTTCATGTGGGCGAACGCCAGCGAGTCGATAAAGATCTGGTGATTGATGAGGGCCTTCTGTTGCAGAAAGGCCGGGCTGGCGGCCACGGATTTTAACACCGGGCAGGCAAAACCCATTTGGGCCAGCCGGGTCTGTCCTGCCTCGCTGAGCACAAACTTGATGAAGGCAAAAGCCTCCTCCGGGTGCTGGCTGTCCTTGCCGACCACGAACCCGGCGCTGTTGACGCTGGTGGCCTGTCCGGCCGGGCCGGCCGGCATCGGAACGACATCCCATTTGAACGCAGCATCGGCGTAGCTGGGCACGGCCCAGTGACCCATGGCCATCATGGCGGCATTCCCCGAAAGGAACAGGTCGCCGCCGTACTGCCCGGTCGTGTTGGGATCGGGGATGGATTTATCCACGCGCATCATGTCATATAGGAACTGCCAGGCCTGACGGGCCTTGGGCTCCCCGATCAGGGTCTTGGTGTGGTCGGCGCTGATGATGTCGCCGCCATAGGCCCAGATGATCTCGCTCCAGCCGGGCTCCATGTCCCAGGGATCGATGACATAGCCAAACTGGTCAATCGTGCCGTCGCCGTTGGTATCCGTGGTCAGGGCTTTGGCGGTGGCGCGCAGATCATCGTACGTCCAGCCGGCTTTCGGGTAGGCGACCCCGGCCTTGTCAAACATGTCTTTATTGTAAAAGACGACGATGGTCTGGAAGTCGCGCGGCAGGCCAAAGTAGCCCTGCGGGGTTTTGTAAGCCTCCAGAGTATTCGGGAACAGGCCATCCAGCATACCCGGATTCTTGTCGATATAGGGCTGGAGATTCAGGAGCGAGCCGCGCGATTGGTAATCCAGATACAACGGCGCGTCCATGGCGAAGACATCCGGCGAAGAGTTGGCAGCCAGCAGGGTTTTGAGCTTGGTCCAGTACGAGTCCCAGTCGGAGACCTGGACATCGACCTTGATGTTGGGGTTGGCCGCTTCGAAGTCGGAGACGATGGCCTTCCAAACGTCCAGCTCGGCTGGGTCGCCCCATTCCATATAGGTGATCGAAACCGGGGCCGCGCTGGTGTTGCCCGGGGTGTTGCTGGTGCCGCCCACCGTCTTTTTGCCGCCGCAGGCGGTCAGAAGCAGGAGGGCGACTGTGACGAGAGAAAACAAGATCTTTTTCATTCCTTCCTCCTTATGAGAGTATGACAACGGTATCCAGATTGGTCGGTCGATCTGGATTCAACCCTTTGGAAAGTGACCGCTCGAGGGCGATCAGCTGGCCGACCGGCAGGTAGAGCACGTCATGGACGGCCTCGTCCAAGCCGGAGCGGAAGACGACCGCGCGGCCTCCGTCTGCCGCCTCTTCGCCCATTGCCAGGATGCGTCCCCCCAGCGCCGTGACGTCCTTCAGCACCGCCGATTCCGGCCATGCGTTGGCGGACGAGCGCAACCCTACCACCAGGGTCCGCGTAGTCACCATGGATTTCGGCCCGTGACGGAACTCCAGGAAATGGAACGGCTCGCTGTGGCTGAGGGACATTTCCTTCATCTTAAGACTGAGCTCGCAGGCCAGGCCGTAGCGCGCGCCCGAGCCGAGGAAGTAGAACCGGTCGAGACTTTCATCGGCGCCTAACTCAGCGGCAAGCGGGGCGTATTCCTCCAGGATGCGCTTGCCGGTTTCCGGCAGGCGGCCAAGCGAGTCGAACAGGTCGTCGCGATGGGCCCACAGGCAGGCCAGGGCGATGGTTCCCAGGAAGAGGCTCGAGAAGGCGCGCGTCTGTGCCACGGATTGTTCCTGCCCGGAGGGCAGCACCAGGTTTAACGCCCCCATCCCCGCCAGCGGCATGTCGGGGTAGCAGCAGAGTGTGATCAGATCGCCTCGGCCGTCGGCGGTGAAAGCCTGGCAGGCGCGCAGGGTTTCGGTCGTCTCTCCCGAGCGGCTGACGGCCACCAGGAGGGTGCGGCCGGCGGTGTAGCAGGTCTGCGGGGAAAGCCATAGCTCTGAGGCGGGGAAGGCGCGGCCCGGCCGGCCGGTCAGTGCCTGGGTCAGAGCGGCCGCGGAGAGGGCCAGGTAATAGGTCGAACCGCAGCCGGTGAACAGGACTTGGGTATAGCGGTCCGGGTTGAAGAATTGCAGGCCAGCCCGCTGTTCCTGCAAGAGCACCAGGGCGGCGGCCCAGGCTTCCGGCTGTGAAAGGATTTCCCGGCGGGTGAAGGTATCGATCGTCGTCATCTGCGTTCAATCCCGTGGTGCTGGTATCGCAAGCAAGCGTTCGGCATTGCGGAAATAAACTTTTTCGAGAACCTCGTCCGGCAGGGACAAGCCGTAAATACACCAACGTCCCTGCATCGGTGGGGACGCGGTGTCGTAATTGAAGTATTCATCGCCGGTCTCCAGAAAACGGTAGATCACGCGGTACGCTTCGGGGTCGGGGCCCATGTCCGAACCGAACAGGATGCGGTCGGCGTATTGCAGAAAGAAACGCCGAGCGGCATAAGGCTGGCGGCCCAGTTCGCCCAGGCGGGCGGCGATGTCCACGTTGAAATTGGGGCAGCGGTCGAGCAGCGCCCCGACCCAGCCGAGGTTTTCGGCGTAGCAGCCAACGTGGGCACCGATGAATATCGTATGCGGGTGACGAGCCACCAGTTCCGCCAATCCGCCCGCGATACTCAGGAAAGCCGGGAAGGTTGGGCTGGGGAAGTGCCAGTCGGGGTGGGCTTGCAGCTCTTCCCAGCGCTCATTGGTCTCATCCAGCGGGTCGAAGAAGGCGACGGGGTCGGCGACATGGATCATCACCGGCAGGCCGAGCTCGCCGGCGGTTTCCCACACGGGCGCCAGGCGCAGGTCATCGATCTTGACCAGTTGATCGTGATGGTCGCGGACGTGTAATCCGAAGCCCTTCCAGATTTTCAATCCCTGGGCGCCGCGTTCTTTTTGGACCCGCAACCTGCCCGCGGCCCATTCGGGGAATTGGTCGCCCTTTTCCTTCCATCGGGACCAGTCCACGCCGCCGAAGATCTGGAAACGGTCTGGCGCAGGGGCTTTAAAATGCTCGAGGTGGGCGTTGAGCAGATCCTCTCCCCAGCCACCATCCAGGTCCACGTATGTGCGGATGCCGGCGGCATCGAGCAGATCAAGCAGCTCGGCCAGGGGACGCCGGTCCCAGCCGCCGCCAAAGGCTTCGCCCAAGTGGTTATGGGCATCGATGGCGGGGAAGCGCGGCCGCTCGACCAGGGTGGTCCTGGTCACCAGGGAAGAACGGGGACGGAATTTATTCAGTTCCATCATCTCAGGCTTGGATCAAATGGATGTTGCGAGCCCGGGCTTCCGAGACGAAATCCGCCGGAACATGGGCGTCGGTTACGATGGTGTGAATGCTTTCGATCGGCGCCAGCAGTACGGTGGCGACGCGGCCGAACTTGGAACTGTCGCTGACGACGATCACCTCGCGGCCGGCCTTCAGAATAGCCCGGTCGGTCAAGGTTTCCGGCAGGTAATCGTTGGTCAATCCCTGCTCCAGGCTGATGGCACGTGTGCCGATGACGATTTTGTCGGCCCGCACCTCCGAAAGGGCCTGTTCGGTGATGTGGCCGATGAAGGAAAGTTCGCTGGGGCGCAGGATTCCTCCCAGGCACACCAGGGTGATATCCGGCAGGTCGGCCAGGACGTTGATTACCGGCAGGGAGTTGGTGATGACGGTCAGGCCGTGCCGCGAGCGCAAGGCGCGGGCCACTTCCAGGACGGTCGTGCCGCTGCCCAGGAAGATGGTCTCGCCGTCTTGGATGAGGGCGGCGGCAGCCTGGCCGATGCAAAGCTTCTCGTCGGCTTGCTCACCCTGACGCTGGAGCATGGGCAGTTCAGGAGGAGCTGCCTGTAAAACAATCGCCCCGCCGTGGACGCGCTGGGCTTTTCCCTGCGCGGCGAGCGCCTCCAAATCGCGGCGGGCGGTGGCTTCGCTGACATCGAACGTTTCACAAATCTTGGCAATGGTGATGCGCTGGTTGCGGGCGATTAGTTGAGCAATCTGGTTCTGGCGTTCAACGCCAGATAAGGTGGAATTGGAGTTCGAGGGGTTTGTCCGAGAATCAATCATATTCAATCAAATACTGTCATATTATTGCATAGTTTATGAGCGAATTCAAGTGGTAATTTTTAGCATTTCCAGGCATTTTAGGGATAGGTTGGTACGCGGTTTTCGATTTTGAAAAGGGCAAGAACGCCTATCCTGGCCACTTTTCTCATTCGCCCGAAGAAAAGGCCTGCATGGCACTCGAAACCCAGAAATAGTTGTGATGGAATCCCCCCAAGAAAAGGGGTGGAACTTTTTTCCGGATCTATTTATAAGTTTCCAATTGTTTCAAATACGTTGATGAAAAATCAGAGAGTGATTTAAGCAAGTATTATTGAACTGAAGATCGCAGAGCCAACTACAAACTGCAGACCTGACGTTCTGCAGTTTGTCCAAGGTAGCGGGGCTAGGACTCGCCCGTCCCAACCCGCCTGGCGTTCGCAACTCAATCCACATTGTGAAGTTGACTTCCCATAGAGTTAATCTGAAGCCGGGTCGGGCCGAGGAACCTAGGACCCTTTCTAAAAAGAAAGACTACTGGAGTGAAGCCAGTAGTCTTTCCGAGTAGGGGGGCGAATCATAAGGAACATTTAATAAATTAAGACCGTTGGGTGATCTCCGACGGTCTCTTTAGGTAGCGGGGCCAGCCTCCGCTTCGCATTCATGGCGCCATTATGAAACAAAATCAATGACGCCATGCTCCCCCCGTTGCGCAACCATCCCGGCTCTTTGAGCAGAGGCGAGCCGGGATGCTTCACGGGGGCAGGCGCGGGGACTCTATTTATCTGAGGAGGTTGGTTAAAATAAAAACCGC
>CAZFPL010000067.1:0-16684 GCA_964521085.1 uncultured Anaerolineales bacterium
GCCTGGACGTATCCGGATCGGCTGCGCGCCGGCCTCCTCACCCCGCTCTCGGAGTGGGTGCTGGCGCGGTTGGCGGGGATGTACGGTTTCACGCTTATGCCGCCGATGCCGCCGCGGCCGGAGGATGCCGCTCCGCGGGCGGATTCCGTGCGCCGGATACTGCGTCTGGCGCGCAGCGGTCATCCAACGCTGGCGATCGCACCCGAGGGAATGGATTCGCCCGACGGACGCCTGATGCGGCCGCCGCCCGGGGCGGGACGCTTCATCGCACTTTTGGCCGACGCGGGATACACACTGGTTCCCGTCGGAGCATATGAAGCGGGGGACACCTTCCACCTTTGTTTTGGAAAGCCGTTCCGCCTGCCCCATTCCGACTCGCGGGATCCCGATGTGCGCGACCGGGAAACAAGTAAAATCGTGATGAAGGCCATAGCCGAGTTGCTGCCGGAAAAACTTACCTCGCCTCCATCCCCGACCCCTTCGGGGTCACCCCTTCCCCCTCCCCAGAATGGGGAGGGGACAGGGGAGGGGTAAGCCCAAGGAGTCTACATGCGCAAAGCCGCCGCCTGGGAGTTCTTCACCCTCAACGCATATTTCTTCGGGCTCTCGTTCCTCTGGAACGGCCTGCACCTGATTCTCCTCCCGACGATTCTCCTGCTTTACGTCCCGGACGAACAGAAAAACAGCGTCCTCGGCCTGCTGACCGCGGCGGGATTGGTGATTGCGATGATCGTTCAACCGGTCGCCGGCGCGATCAGCGACCAGTGGGCCTCGCGCTGGGGAAGACGGCGGCCGATGATCTTCCTCGGCACGCTGACGGATTTGATATTCCTGGGCGTGTTGGCGGTCGCGGGCGGCGTGCCCGGATTGGCGATCGGATATATCGGACTGCAATTCACCTCCAACACCGCGCATGGACCGGTGCAAGGGCTGCTTCCGGACCGGGTCCCGCCCGCGCAGCTCGGGCGCGGAAGCGCGGCGAAGAGCGTGCTGGATATGCTCGGATTGATCGTCGCCTCTCTGCTGATGGGGCGGTTCCTGCGGGAGGATGGTTCCAACTGGGGTGCGTCGATCGTGATTGTTGTCGCGGTTCTGCTCTTTTTCGCCGCGATAACGCTGATCGGATCCCGCGAAGAAGACAGCCGGCACCGGGCGGCGACCGGACCGCTGGGCGAACGGCTTTCGGGCATGTTCCGGGTTCATTGGAACACGGCGCCCGGCTTCGCCTGGCTGGTCCTTTCGCGGTTCGTCTTCCTGGCCGGGGTGTACGGAATCCAGGCCTTCGCGCAATATTACATCCGCGACACCCTGCGCGTCGACGATCCGGTTAAATTGACGGGTGACCTGATGGCGGTGATCGCGCTTTCCCTCACCGCCTTCGCCTTCGGCAGCGGCTGGCTGTGCGACCGGTTCGGACGCAAACCGCTTCACTGGGCTGCGGCAATTCTCGTCGCCGGAGGAAGCCTGTTGATGATCCTGGCTCACACGCCCTCTGCGGTTCTGTTGTGCGGCACGATCATCGGCGCCGGGGCGGGCGTGTTCATCACCTCGAATTGGGCCCTGGCAACCGACCTCGCGCCGCAATCCGAGGCGGGGAAATTCCTGGGCCTGACGAATTTAGCCACCGCCGGGGCAGGCGCGTTCAGCCGGATGACCGGGCCGGTTATCGATTTCCTCAACAACGCCCGTCCCGGCTCCTTCCTCGGGTATACGGCGCTCTTTGTCAGCAGCGCCGTGTTTGCGCTGCTCGCGCTGTTCGTGCTTGCCCGAGTTCCGGAAGGATTCCGGAAAACAACCGCCCTCGTGCCGAAAGAAAACCCGTGATCCGAACAATCGGAAACCGGCTGTTGCTCGTGCTCTCCGCCGGCTACATCCTGATGTATTTCTCCGAGCATATGTTCTGGGCGCGGTTCCGGCCGGGAGAGGACGACCTGACGAATTATCTCTCCACCTGGATTGCCTACTCCCTGGCCGGGTATGCAGTGCTGGCGGTGATCTCGATCTTCCGGGTGCGGCGCGCGGCGGCGTTGTTCCTCGCCGGTGCGGTGTTCGGATGGCTGGTCGAAGGCGTCATCGTCGGGACAACCTACGAGGCCCTGCCGCTTTCCATTTCTTTCACCGGGCTGGCCTGGCATGCTTTGATCAGTGTCGGCATCGGCCTCTGGGCGGTTCCGAATATCCTGAGCCGGAACCGTCCGTGGATCCCGCCCGTCTCGATTGGAATCGGGATGTTCTTCGGCGCCTGGGGCATAAATTGGAATGCGAATCCGGAGGAATACCACGCCTCTGTGCCGGAATTCATGCTCTTCGCGGCGGCATCGACGGTCCTGCTTATCCTCGCCTATGGAATCTTCACTGCAGTGCGGAGAGTGCCTGCGCGGATTCACCCGGTGGAGGGGGTGCTGCTGGTCATCCTGGCCTTATTCTTCTTTTTCTTCCAGGTAACCGCGCAACCGATCGCGGCCTGTGTGCTGCCCGTGCTGATGGGAACGGCTTTTCTCGCATTGTGGCGGAACCGCCGGAGGGAATTGAATGGGAGTTTGCTTGCAGAACCGCTTGCGCCGGTCCCGGCATGGGCCCTGGCCGCGCTCTTGCTGATCCCGCTCGCGGCGGCGGCTGTGTACGCTCCAGTGGTTTGGCCCGGTTTGAAAATTCAGACGAACGTCCTCTTCTACCTGTTACTCACGCCCCTGGGATTTATTTTATTTATTGTATCCTTGCTGCGGATTTGGATTCCCGCCCCTGCAATTTCAAAAGATCGTCATGCCCGCGTGCCCCCGGCGGGCATCCAGGAATAGGTTGAGTGGTTCCGGTAATGTATGCCCTGGATCCCCGCCCCCGAGAAATTCATTCGAGGGCAGGTTACATACGCGCGGGATGACGGGCCCCTGAAAAAGAAGCGGCACTTTGATAGAATAGCACCTCTCACACCGGATCTAAAATGCACTCACACATTGGAGGAAACCATGCGTAGATTCTGGATCGTCGCCGCCCTGATCTTCGTCACTCTGGCATGCGCCTGTCCGGCAACGAGCGGATTACAGGGAACCCTCGAAGCCTTGCAAGGGACGATTGGGGCTGCGCTGACGGAGGTTCCCGGAATGCTGACCGACCTTCCCGCGACGATCGAAGAGGGCTTGGAGACGCCCGACGCCGGGTTGCCGGGGATCATCCGCGGGCATTTGAGTTACCCGAGCGAATTTATCCCGTCCCAGCGGATCATAGCCTTCGACGTTGCGACCATGGATGTCGCGGCGGAGGTCACTACCGCGGACGGGCAGGGCGAGTATGAACTCAGCGTCGCGCCCGGTGATTACTACATCGTCGCCTATCTGCCGGACGGCAGCCTCTCCGCAGGTTACTCGCAGGCGGTGCCGTGCGGCCTGCTCGCCTCCTGCACCGACCATGGCCTGATCCCGGTCCATGTAAACGCGGGCGAAACCGTCAATGATATCGATCCGCAGGATTGGTACGCCGAAGCGGGCGCCTTCCCTCCGATGCCTTAGAAGGAATTCGATGAATAGTGAAAAATCGCACGGATTTCCGTGCGATTTTCTTTTACTTGTGACAGGCCGGTGACACGGATGTAACATTCCGGGAACACCTTTCCCGTAAAATTATTATGAGGCAAACCATGTCCGCCTATCCGCTATGCATCGGCAAGTTCATCCTTGGGGTTGAAAAATTATTTTTCAAAAGCGAATCCCAGCCCGGCTTTCCATGCCCGTTTCCATGCTTGCGGCCGTGTTTTTAATAACCGGTTGCGCCGGAATCTCCGCGATCGCGGGACCGACAATGCCCCCGCCGGCTGTGCCGGATCACACCTCCACGAAATCGCCGACGGTGAAGGCCGCGACGAAGACGAACGTTTCCACGGAGACGCCGAAGCCATCGCCGACGGAATTACCGACAGCCACTTCGACAGCGACCCGCACATGGATCCCCACCACGACCCCGGCGATGGCCGATCCGTTCGCCCCGGTTTTGCCCGCCTATGCTTTGGGGCGGCTGGGAAAGGGCGGGATCGCGGCGATGGATCTTGCGCCCGACGAGCGTCATCTGGCGGTTGCGAGCGATATCGGGATTTACCTGTACGAAACCGATGTTAATGCCGGTGCGATGAAGGAGGTCTGGTTCCAGCCGACTACGCGCGCGGCGGTGTCGGTTGCATTTTCTCACGATGGGCGCACGGTGGCGGCCGGGTTGCAGGGAAAAACGGAGACGGAATATTATTGCGACCCGCATTTCGGCGGGGGCGGAATATTGATCCTGGAAGCGGCTTCCGGAAAATTAATCCAATTTCTCAATCAGGCCCACATGGGATCCCCCCATGATTTGGCCTTTACTCCGGACGGCTCCGCCCTCCTGTATCTCAACTACGGCGATGCATTCGGCACAGGTTTCATTTGGAAACTCGGCGATCCGGAGCCGAAAGCGATCGCGGATACCGACGGAAAAACCCTGGGTGCGTGGGATTTAGCCATGTCTCCGGATGGGAAATGGCTGGCGCTTTCGGTTTGGAATCCATATGATCCCGCGGATATCAAAACGGAAATCTTGATCCAGGAAATCGCAACGAAGAGGATTGTTCACCGGTTGAAGGTCCCCGAAACCAGTACGCGGACGATGCGATTCTCCCCTGACAGCCGGAAATTGGCCGCCGCCGATGCGAACGATTATCTCCGGGTGTGGGATATGAGCACGGGAGGGGAAACCGCTTCGACGGTCATTCCCGACATGCGTCAACTGCGATTCGCGCCCGACAACCGGCGGATCTTCATCCGCGCCGCCGACGGCATCCGGCTGTGGGATTCCGCGGAATATCAAACCGTTTGGTCGCTGACCACCCATACGAGAGGCATTTCGGTTTCGTACGACGGCTTGCGCCTGCTTTCCTTTGACGAAAACGCGCTGACGGTTTGGAACGCCGGAAACGGGAAGGAGATCCGCGACTACCTGCTGGCCGGGCATGAGGCGTTGAATGACCCCGTGTATTCCGCGGACGGGCGGGAAATCATCACCGTGACCAATCTCGGCAACATCATGATCTGGGATGCTTTGCGCCGGACGCTCTTACGGACCTTCAATGTAGGGCGGTCGTGGTTCGATTTTTCGATCGCAGCGAACAACCGGACGATGGCGGTCACCCGCGGCGATTCGGTGCAGATTTGGGATTATCGGCAGGGGAAGCCGGTCCGGACCCATGCCATGCCAAAGGAGGGAGTACGCGAAATCGCGATCTCGCCGGACGGCGGCGCGTTCGCCGCAGCATCGGAAAAAAACATCTATTTGTTTGACGCCGTATCGGGAGAAATCCTCATGCAGCAGGCATCCGCGGGCGGGGTGGCGTTTTCCCCCGACGGGCGGCTGCTGGCCTTCAGCTCGGCCGACAGCGCCAAGATCATCTTGTGGAATATTCAACAGGGCGCGATTTCCGCAACGCTGGATTACGGCTATAAATACGGCACAAGCAATTTGGATTTTTCACCCGACGGGCTTCATCTCGGAATGGCCGGATACGGCCCCAGAGTCATGTGGTGGTCGATCGCGGACCCCAAACGGCGGACCAACCCCGAGATTGACCGGTGGTATCCGAGCCTGGACATCGCCTTTTCCCCCGATGGAAGAACCGGAGCCATCGGCTCCTACGACATCCTCATTTGGGAACTGGCATCCCTGCGCCGTTTGCGGGTGCTGACCGGCCACGCCTGCTACCCCACGCGGCTTGTGTATTCCCCGGACGGCGCCGTGCTTGCCTCCGGCTCGGCGGACGGAACCGTTCTGCTTTGGGACATGGCTTCGGCAATAAGAGAGTATGAATAAGCGGCGCCACCCGGTTGACTGTTCTAACCCCCTCTCCCCGTCTTCGACCTGGAAGATCTCCAGGTCTCAAACTCCCTCCCCTCGCTTTGCTCGGGGAGGGTGGCCGAAGGCCGGGTGAGGGGGTTAGGATAGGCGTGACAGGGCGGTTCCGGCTGAAGTATAAAAATCCCCCTCCGGGGCCGCCGGCACTTTGATACAATCCTCTCCCGCTATGGAATTCCGACTGCACTCCCCGTATCAACCCACCGGCGACCAGCCGCAGGCGATCGATTCGCTGGTGGATGGACTGCAAAAAGGCGAGAAGCACCAGGTCCTGCTCGGCGCGACCGGAACGGGAAAAACCTTCACCATCGCCAACGTGGTGGCGAAGGTGCAAAAGCCCACGCTGGTGATCGCGCACAACAAGACCCTCGCCGCGCAGGATTACGCCGAGTTCCGGGATTTCTTCCCCGAGAACGCGGTGGAGTATTTCGTTTCCTATTACGACTACTACCAGCCGGAGGCCTACGTCCCGCGCCACGACCTGTACATCGAGAAGGAAACCGAAACCAACGCGGAGATCGAGCGCCTGCGGCTGGCGGCCACCACGGCGCTGATTTCGAGGCGGGACGTGCTGATCGTCGCCTCGGTCTCGTGCATCTACGGGTTGGGGTCGCCGGAGAATTACGGCAAGGTGGTGATCACCCTCGAGCGCGGGAAGACCTACCGCCGGACCACGCTGCTCCGGCAGCTGGTGGACATCCATTACGAGCGCAACGACACCGAATTGAAACTCGGGACCTTCCGCGTGCGCGGCGATACGCTCGAGGTGATGCCGGCGTACGCCGAGTCGATCTACCGGTTTTCGTTTTTCGGCGACGAACTGGAGCGGATCACCGAATTACAGCCGGTGACGGGGGAGATCCTGGCCGAGCCGGAAACCGTCACCATCTTCCCGGCGCGGCATTACATCGCCGAGGGCGAGACCCTGCGCGCGGCGATTGCGGACATCGAAGCCGAGACGGCCGGGCGGATCGAATATTACAAAACCAACAACAAGCCGCTCGAAGCCGAGCGGATCGAGCAGCGCACGCGCTATGACCTGGAGATGCTGCGGGAAGTGGGCTACTGCTCGGGGATCGAAAATTATTCCCGCCACCTCGACCGGCGCTCCCCCGGCACGCCGCCCTGGGTCCTGATGGATTACTTCCCGCCGGATTTCCTGCTGGTGATCGACGAAAGCCATATGACCGTGCCGCAGGTGCGCGGCATGTCGGGCGGCGACCGTTCGCGCAAGCAGACCCTGGTGGATTACGGGTTCCGCCTGCCTTCGGCGATGGACAACCGGCCGCTTTCCTTCGAGGAGTTCGAGGCGCACACGGGCCAGACGATCTACACCTCGGCCACGCCCGGGCCGTACGAGATGCAGCGCGCCAACCGCGTGGTCGAGCAGATCATCCGGCCGACGGGGATCCTCGATCCGGAACTTGAGGTGCGCCCGGCGCAGGGGCAGGTGGACGACCTGCTGGGCGAGATCCGCGCACGCGTGGGGCGGGGGGAGCGGGTGCTGGTGACCACCCTCACCAAGCGGATGGCGGAGGATTTGGCGGATTACCTGGCCGAACTGGGGATCAAAGTCCATTACCTGCACTCGGAAGTGCAGACGTTCGAGCGAATCGAGATTCTGCGCGACCTGCGGCTGGGCAAGTATGACGTGGTGGTCGGGATCAACCTTCTGCGCGAGGGGCTCGACCTGCCGGAGGTCTCGCTGGTGGCGATCCTCGACGCCGACAAGGAAGGCTTCCTGCGCTCGGACACTTCGCTGATCCAGACCATCGGCCGGGCGGCGCGTCACGTGCAGGGCAAGGTGATCATGTACGCCGAGAAGGTCACCGATTCGATGCGGCGCGCGATCGACGAGACCTCCCGCCGGCGCAAGATCCAGATGGACTACAACCTCGCGCACGGGATCGAGCCGGTGAGCATCGTCAAGGCGGTGCGCGACCTGACCGAACGGTTGCGGGCCGGCGCGCCCGCCGAACCCAAGGAAGAGCAATCGCGCCTTGGTCTTTCGCGCGCGGAAGCCGAGCGCGTGACGCGCGAACTGGATCGGGAGATGCGTGCCGCCGCCCAGAACCTGGAGTTCGAGAAGGCCGCCGCGCTGCGGGATCAACTCTTCGAACTGAGGGGGTTCCTGGAAGAAGAGAAGGTGGGTCGCGGGAAGAAGGAATCTTACCGAAAGACGGCCATAGACCATTGACAATCGACCATCGACCATCGCAATCCGACCATAGACAATGGACGATGGACCATAGCCGATGGTTTATATGCGATGTTGAATCGTCAAACAACCATCGACGATCGAAAACCAACCATCGACGGTGGACTTTGGCCGAGTTTTTTAAGTAAGAGTCAATCGCCATTGAATCCTCGACGATGGTCCATGGTCTATGGTCCATGGTCATTCACGCTTAAAAGGGACACAAGGGAAAAGGCATATGCCCTTCGACGGAATAATCCTCGACTTTAACGGCGTGCTGTGGTGGGACGCGCCGCTGATCGAGGAAGTCTGGCAGCGCAGCGCGCGGCAGCTTCGCGGGCGGCCGTTTTCCACCGAGGAACTCATGCAGATCGTGCACGGCCGGAATAACCGCGGCATACTGGAATATCTGGCCGGGCATCCGCTCGGCGACGCGGAGGCTCAGCGGCTGATCGACGAGCGGGAAGCGTATTACCGGGGGCTTTGCCTGCGGCAGGGCGAAAAATTCCGCCTGTCCCCGGGGGCGGTGGAACTCCTGGATTTTCTGCGCGCCCGCGGGATCCCGCGCACGATAGCAACGGCCTCCGTAAAGACGAACGTGGATTTTTTCGTCCAGCAGCTGCGGTTGGAGGAATGGTTCGACCCTGGAAAGATCGTTTACGACGACGGTATCCGGCCCAGCAAACCGGCGCCGGATTACTATTTGGATGCGGCCGTCAAGGTGGGGTTGGATCCTTCCCGCTGCGTCGTCGTGGAGGATGCCGTCTCCGGGATCCGATCGGCGCGCGCGGCCGGGATCGGATGGGTAATCGGATTGACCAGCCGCCAAACCGGCGACGTTTTACTCCGCGAGGGAGCGCATGCGGCGGCGGAAAATCTGGGACGGATCGACCGGGAACGGCTTTTTTCCCGCGGCGGGAACAAATAACTGGTTATAACGTATAATAATTCAGAAGAAGGCCGTTGCACCAAGAAAAGGGGGTGTCATGAAAACCATCGATCCATCCGATAAAAATCCACCCAATCTATCCAAAGGAGGGGAAATGGATATTAAAACACGCAAGCGTCTCTTTGCAGGACCGGCCGCCGTGCTCGCGATTCTGACGGCCGCGCAATTGGCATGCGCAGTGGAAATCAGGGGTGGGATCACCCCGCCTTCGATAAAAATCTCCACGGCGGATCCGGGCTCATTAACGCCCAAAGCGGGGGAAACGCCGGCGGTGGCAAAGACGGAGTCCGCGGCCACGCCGGAGGCCGCCGCCGGCGGCGTATCGGACGGGAATTTCGCCTGCTTCGGGACCGGGATGAACGGGGTCACCTGCCTGACCGCGGGCGGCTGGAAAACGTACACCCGGGACAACTCCGAGATAAAAGGCAGCGGCATCGAGACATTGGCCGCATGCCCCGACGGGAAGATCTACGCCGGCACCTCCATCGAAATGGCGGTGTTCGACGGCCGTGCGTGGGAGAGCATTCCTGTCGGAGGAGAGGAATATCAGGGCGCCGACTTTATCGCCTGCGGTCCGGACGGCAGTATCTGGACCGCCTATTATGAAGGCGTCAGCAAGTACAAAAACGGCGTATGGACGTCATTCTCCTACGAAGCATACGCCACCGGCGAATATGCCAAACTCGCCAAAGGATTGGCGGTCGCCCCGGACGGTACCGTCTGGGTGGGGACCGGAAACTCGATCTCGGCATACGACGGAGCCGCATGGAAGGAATATAAACAAGGCAGCGGTTTCGACAAGACCGTCTCTCCCGCCGGATTGGCCGTGGATTCCCAGAACCGGGTCTGGACGCTCGATTACGACACGCTATACCGGTTTGAAAACGGCGTATGGGAAGCCATCGAGCTGGGGGACAGTATTTACGGTGCGAAATCGTTGGTGATAGACCCGGAGGATCGCTTGTGGGTGAACACCTCTTCCCAGGGAGCGCTGATCTTCGACGGCCAGAAATGGGTTGAGCTTTCCAACCGGAAAGGAGATATCCACAGCAACGGGGTGAATATGGCGGCATTCGATGCATCCGGCCGGACGTGGCTCGCCATGGCCTACGGGATCGACGTCCTGATGGACGGGGCTTGGACGCATTTCCGGATGGACAACGCGGATCTCTTGAATAATGAGATCACCGCGGTGGCGGTGGCCGGCGACGGCCCTCCGCTTCCCGCGCCGCTCGCCAAAAAACCCGGCTCCATCGTCGGAAGCATCATCCGCGGGGGCGCGCCTTTGGCCGATGCGGAGGTTGAGTTCTGCGTGGAAGCAATCATTCTCACCTATTCCGGCGAGACTCCCTGCAGCAGCCAGCCCTTTATGAAAAAAACCAGGACCAGCGCTGAGGGATATTTTTCCATCCCTGAAATTCCTACGGGATACTACATCATCACGGTGAAAGTCGATGATGGCTGGATTTCCTCGTCGAAGAGAGTTCCCGTCGAGGAAGGCAAGCAGACCGATATGGGAGAGTTGAAATTGGAAAAGGATTGACCCGGCCGGATCGGTCGAGCATTCTTCATCCGGTTTCGCATTCCGGAATCCAGGCGGCGCGCGCGGCCGGGATCGGACTCGTCATCGGCTTGACCAGCCGCCAAGCCGGGGTGGTGTTAATCGGAGGCGGCGCGCACGAGACGGTGGAGAATCTCGGCCGGATCGAACGGGAGCGGTTGTTTATGGGCCGGTGATCGTCATCCCCGCGTGTTCTGAGCGGGGATCCAAAGCACGTACTGCAGGAACCACTTCCTCCGCTCCTGGATGCCCGCTTCGTTCACGCGGGCATGACGATCTCTCGGACTTCCGTCATGCCTTTGGCACCCTCCGCATAATGGGGAATTATTTGCCGCCCTTAATCACCCGCGGCCGCCTTCAACTCCTCAAGCAGCGCATAATACGCCGGTTTCGGCTTGTAGTTTTCATCGAAGATGTGTGCGTACCCCGTTCCCGGGCTGGTGCCCGCGATCGGTGAATACCGGTCCGTCAATCCAAACAGCATAAAGACCGTCACATTCTTATTCTGCAAGGCGATCCGCATCAGCCCGCGGTAGATTTCCGCCTGGCGCTGGAGTCTTTCCTCGAGCGTTGTTTTGCCGAAGTTGGTGGAGAGGTCGATGTCGTCGATGCGGATTCGCACGTCCAGCTCCGTGAACTGGACCTCCAGCCCGAGCGCGGCGTAGCGCTTCACGTTCCTTTCCACATTCGCCAGGAACCGGTCCAAATCGGTGATCTTCGACTCGATCAGGTGCAGTTGAAAACCGACTCCGTCGATGGGAACGCCTTCCTTCACCATCTGCTCGACGAACCGGTAGAAGAATTCGGACTTCGCCGCCGGATATTCGGCGTTTCCGCGCGGGGAGCCTGTTTCCTCGTTCCCGAATTCATTGAGGATCAGCGCGCATCCGGAGCAGACGCTCCTCGCCGAATGAAACGCTTTTTTAATAATCGCGGTGTCGCTGTCCTTGAGCCAGATCGAATGGGCGAGGTTGGAAAAATCCTCCGGGGCGGTGACTCCATCCCGGTTCCGGAATCCGTTTCCGGCGTCGTTGACCACCTCGTTGAACACGTCCCAGATGAGGATATCGCCCGCGTAGCGGCGCATGACCGTTTCGATGTAGGTTGTCAGGATGCTGTCGAGATCCTCGTACGGTGATGCGAGCAGCCAGTCCGGAAGCAGGTTGTGCCAGCCCAGACACGGGCCGCGCACGGCAAGATGGTTGGCAATCCCGAAGTGCACGGCCTGTTCATCCTGTTTGAAATCAAAACCGTTTTCCCCGGGATTGGGCTGAAGATTCCTCCACGCGCCGCTGGAGGTCAGCATCAGGTTGAATTCCTGGACGAGGAGCCGCAGATATTCGGAATCTTCGAGCCCGGGCGGATTGGTCAATATATTGCCGATCAATAGATTCCGCGCGTTGGCGTATTTGCGCAGCGAATCGACGGAATCGTCGACGGTGAGGGCGGCGGAACCGGCTTCGCCGATGAGCAGGTCGTCCAGGACAAACCGGGTCTCCGCCGGATCCGCACCGTCCTTCTGCATCGCATTGATTTCGAATATTTCGCACGTGCGAATGATTTCTTCCGCCCGTTCGGGGTTCACGGTGTCCGGAATATAGTCCCAGGAATGGTTTTTATAGACGGCCTGAATATCGAAGGATACCTCGTTCCAAAGGCCCGGGGTGACCATCCGGTGGCTGAGGGCGACGAACTGATTGCCGCTGAAGGCGGTGATGCCGACCGTCTGAATGGGCGAGCCTTCCGGGATGAAGGCGAAGATCCGGATGGTTTTCCCGGACAGGTCGAGGGAGGCCGCGTTCAGGAAACGGCTCAGGGTGAATTGAGCGTGCAGCTCCGGATGCCCTTCCCCGCCCAGGGTGCCGGCAGCCTCGATCGCCTGGCTTCCGGAATGGACATCGGCGGTGACGAGTTTGAGCATGTTGAACGTCGCGGTGATGCCCTCGGCGCCGAGATCGGTTATCCCGTCGAAGGAATTGGAATACGGAAATATCAGAGAGGGGGAACCGGCCGCGGTCGGCGGAAGCGCCGCGGTGGCATGCGTTACGGAGGAGGGTTCCACGGTGAAGTCGGATTTGGATACGCACGCGCAGAGGAGAAACGGAAATCCGAAGAGCGCGAGACCAGCTGTCAATCGGCGCATTGTTTCCTCCTCGTGAGGGCAATAAAAATATGACACCATGATATATCGATTGCGGTTGGGGGGCAACGCTGCGCAGGCGGATGCCGCCGGCGGGTGGACAGCGGCATTTTTGGCAGTATAATCATCGCTGATCGGATTACCATACTTAAAAGGGGGAAAAAATGAAAACACACAAACAGCCCGTGAACAATCCATACCATACATCCAAAGGAGGGGAAATGGATAAAGCAGTCAGCAAACGCCTGATCGCGGGGCCGGTTGCGGTCCTCGGGATTCTCATGGCCGCGCAATTGGCATGCACCATCTTTTCCGTCGATGTGAAGGTAATGACCACTCCGCCGGCGGAAATAATCGCGTTGACGGAAAAAGCGAAAACCACGCCCAAGCCCGGCGAAACGGCGGGAGCGGCCGGCCAGAATACGCCGGAAGCCACTCCGGAGGAAGCGGATGGCGGCCCGATCGGCGATTTCGCGTGTTTCGCCACTGCGAGCGCAGGAATTACCTGCCTGAGCAGCCAGGGGTGGAAGACGTATACGGAGGATAATACCGATTTCTACAACCTCAGCGTTGAGGATATGAACGCCTGCCCGGACGGAAAAATTTACGCCGTCACCTATTCCACAATGCTGGTGTTCGACGGAAGCCGGTGGAAGGGCATCCCGGTCGCCGGCGAGGAATACCGGGGGGGCAACTCTGTTGCCTGCGGTCCGGATGGAAGCGTCTGGGTCGCGGGGTCCGAAGGCGTCAGCCAGTATAAGGACGGCGTATGGAAATCGTTCCCCGTCGCGGACTACGCCAGCGGCGAGTTTACCAATCTGGTGTTTGGGTTGGAAGTCGCCCCGGACGGCACCGTCTGGGTGGCGGCGGGATACTCGATTTCAGCGTACGATGGCGCTTCGTGGAAGGAATACAAACAGGGCAGCGGATTCGACGATGAGATCAGGCCCGCCGGTTTGGCCGTAGATTCCAAAAACCGGGTTTGGACGCTCGATTATGACATCCTGTACCTGTTTGAAAAAGGCGAATGGACAGCTTTTAAGTTGGAGGATAGCATCTACGATTTAAATTCCATGGTCGTCGACTCCCAGGACCGCTTGTGGGTGAACACCTCCACGTACGGGGCTCTGATTCTTGAAGGAACGAAATTAAAGCAGCATTCCTTCCGGAGCGGGGATCTCCACAGTAACGGGGTCAATATGGCGGCGTTCGACAAATCGGGCCGGACCTGGGTGGCGATGGAGTACGGGATCGACATCCTCGCGGGCGATACGGCGACCCACTACCGGATGGATAATTCCGATCTGGCGGATAATGAAATCCTTCTCGTTGCGGTTGTCGGCAATGGGCCGGCGCTTCCCGCCGAGATGACGAAACAGTCCGGCTCCATCGTCGGAAGCATCAGCCGGGGAGGCGCACCTTTGGCTAACACAGCGGTGGAGTTATGCGTGGAGGAGATCTCCTTTACCTTTACCGGCGAAACTCCCTGCAGCGACCAGCCGTTGATGAAGAAAACCACTACGGATGCAGACGGAAAATTCTCGGTGCCCGATCTGCCGGTGGGATATTATGTCCTTACGGTGAAGTTGGACGACGGCTGGGCTCTGTTGGGAACGTTGGGTTCCGATCGAATCCCGGTCGAAGAAGGGCAGGAGACTGATTTGGGTGAGCTGGAAGTGCAAGTGGATTAAGCTGATCAGGAAATTCATCCCGCCATTACGGGAAGGCTGTGTTTTCCCGAGTTATGGATAAACTCCCCCGCGGCAGAAACCGCGGGGGAGTTTTTATCTCCTGTAGAATTATTCCGATACTTGATATTCGCGGGATTATTGGGTAAGCGGCCCGGGCGGTTCGATTTTCCGCTGCGCTTCCTGGGGCGGCGCCGGCTGCAGGGAAAATCCGATCGCTTCGAGCTCGAGTCCGCCGGCAAATTTCAACGCGAGATTAAGGAAAAAGGCCGAAATGATTCCGCCGATGAATCCGAAGATTCCATAAATGATCGGTAAGCAAATAACCGCCCCCACTCCGTTGATGATGCCGAAAATCGAGCTGTAGGCCGCGGTGGATGAATACCCCCTATCCAAGCCTCCTCCCAGAAGAATCCCCAAGAGGCTGAACCCGGTCATCAACAATCCGCCCAACAAGCCGAAGATGGCACCATAAACACCGGAGACTTTACCCATTGAGAAGATTCCGATGCGGTGAAGCTTGATCATGACCCCTCCTTATGATGAGTTTGGATTTGGATGGTAAATATTATATGGGGAAATCGAAAAAGCCGCTGCGCGCATATGCGGTCTCAGGGGAATACGCTTCCGGGGATGGAATTCCCCCATCCCGGGCTTTTTGGCCGGATCGTTTACGCGGCGAGATCCAAAGAGAAAACCGCCACCCGTCCGGAGCGACCGGACAGGTGCCGGTCGCCGAGGGGGCTGGCGGGCGGCTTCCCGGCGGCTTCGTACGTGGCCTGGCTCATCAGCACCTGCCCCGGCCAGGCTTCCTCCTGCAACCGCTGGGCGATGTTAACCACGTCGCCCACCACCGTGTAATCCATCACCGTATCGGAGCCGATGTTGCCGACGATCACCTCGCCGGTGTGCAGGCCGATCCCCAAGGCGATTTCGCCGGAGGAGAGATCGAGCGCGGGGGAGCGCTCGACCCAAGTGCGCTGCATCTGGCGGGCGGCGTCCACGGCGCGGTGCGCGTCGTCGGTCTGCGCGACGGGCGCGCCGAAGAAGGCCATCACCGCATCGCCGATGAATTTGTCGAACGTACCGCCGTGCTCGAAGATCACCGAGGTGAGGATGGGGAAGATGCGGTTGAGCATCGCGACCACCTCGGCCGACGAATGGCTCTCCGTGAAGCGGACGAAGCCTTTGATATCCGCAAAGAGCACCGTCACCCTCCGGCTTTCGCCGCCCAGGCGCAGGTAGCGTTCGGGTTCGGTCAGGATCGTTTCGGCCACGTCCTTCGAGACGTAGCGGTGCAGCGCGCGGGCCAGGAGTTCGTTGCGTTCCTCGAGATCCAGGTGAAGTTTGCGCAGGCGCAGGAGCGACCGCGCGCGGGTGAGGAGGATGACGGAATCGAGGGGCTTGCCGAGGAATTCGTCGGCGCCGGAGTCGATCGCCGAGAGCCTTTCCGAATCGTGAGCGGTGACAATCATCACCGGGATCAGCCGGGTGCGTTTGTCCGCCCGCATGGCGCGGCACACCTCCAAGCCGCTTTTTCCGGGCATGGAGATATCGAGCAGCGCCAGGTCGACCGGTTCGCGGGCGAGGATTTCCAACGCGGCCTCCCCGTTGCCTGCGGAGAGCACCCGGCAGCCGGAGGTCTCCAGGTAGGTCTGCAGGAGCTCGCGGATATTCCGGTCGTCGTCGGCGACCAGCACGTTGGGGGGACGGTTGAGAATGGTTTGGAGATCCATGGGAAAGCCTGCGGGTATTCTACCGGATGTCACCCGGTTTGCCTAACGGGGATGGTTGGTTTCGTACACCGAAACACCGAAATCCCCACGGATTTCACCGAAAATTTTTTAGACTCCCCCAGGTCTTTTTCGGTGTTTTCCGGTTCTTTCGGTGCATTCCGTGTACCTTTCAATACATCGCGCTTCCCGTAAGCCCGGACATGGCGGTAACGATTTTCTGATCTTCCGCAGCCAACAGGGGGGAATTGGTTGAATAAAGAGCTGGGCGAATTGGCCGGTCATACTCTCCTTTATTTTCAGGTCTTCCCAATTACGGATCTAATAAATTAGAAGAAAGTTCTTTAGGTCTCTATCCAATCATTCATAACACTCTTCCGGCCCCGGTTAAACTACTCCCGGATTCCTAACCGCCTTTGCAGGGGTCTTATATTACCCATATAATTGTGCTAATTTCCTGGGGGTTAGATGGAAGCGGGAGATATAATTGATAGTCGGGCGGAAAACCAGAAAGTAGTAGAATATTATTCAAAAGGGGGAAATATGAAAAG
>CAZFPL010000068.1:0-3866 GCA_964521085.1 uncultured Anaerolineales bacterium
TTTACTTTGCCTCCGGCTGCGTGCTGCGAAGTTGGGGTCCAATCCCACGGAAGTACGATGGGAGTTGGTCCTGGTCCTGCATTGGCCGCATTCTTTGCGTCCAAGACCTCTTTCCATTTTGCGATGATCTCGTCCGCTTCTTCCCGCGTCATATTTCCCCATTTCACAAGCCAATCCAAATACGCGGCAAGGTCCTCTTCGGTGAAGTTTCCATCCATTGTTAATTGGAGCGTGAGCATATCGGCTATCATCCAGCCTATCTTTTCATGGTGCGCCTGCTCCAAATCCGCAAGGGCGGCTTTCTCCGCGTCGATAGCGGAGAGAATAGCATCTCTTTCCGATCCTTTCGCGGTTTTCAGTTCCTCTTCCAATTCCTTTATCCGTGCGACGTGCCCTTCTCTTTCGTTTATATAATTCAACTCGGCCTGCGCAAAATTGGCGAATTCGTTACCAGCGTCCAATGCGGCAGCCTGCAAATTTTTAAGAGCTTCGGCTTCCTCTTCAATTGACGGGACGACTTCCTCGGTCTTATCCCCCAAATTTCCCTGTTCCTCCGCCAGTTTCGCCGCCGCATCCGCCGCCGACTTCGCAACCAAAGCATGAATATATTCTTTTTCGGTCAGATATCCATATTTCTCGGCAAGCAGACCTATTTCCTCCCGTTCCTTAGCCCGTTGCACCAAAATATCTGTATTGGCCCGCGAATTCCCCTGAGCGATCAGGGTCGCTCGCATCATTTCGGCCGCATATTCTTCGTAAGATTTTGCCGTATTAAGTACATCCTTTTCATGATCTTCGAGTACATTGTTTATTTTTTTAGTGGCTGTCGTAAGCGTATTTAATGCCGAGGCCGCTTCGCTTAATATCGGAATGACGAAGTTCCCAACCTGCGTCCGCATCGCCACCCACTGATCGTTCAGATTATCCTGCTCGATCTCGAGCTTGCGGGCGGCGGCCACATCCTTCTCGGAGAGCACAAGCCCATAATCCTCCGCGGCCTGGGCGGCATCATCGATGGCATTGCCGCCCGCCTCGAGGATCGGTGTGAGGACCGTCCAGTTCCGGCCGAACAGGGCTGTCAGGGTGGCGGCGCGCTCGACCGGGTCGTTGTGGGCGCGGTATTCGTCGGAGAGCAGTCGCAGATTTTCGATCGTGGGTTCAAAGCCGTTACGCACCGCCATGATGAGGGCGGACTTCATGGCGTCAGTAGAAATATTGAAATCATCCCCGATTTGGATCAGCTTGCTCGCTTCTTCGGCGCTGACGCCCAGATCGCGGGAGAGCATCCGAACTTCCCCGGCGTACTCCATCGTCTTGCGTGTTGCATCGACCGTGTAGCCGACGAATGCTGTGAGGGCCCCGCCGATCGTCAGGAAGGAGGCGACGCCCGAGATGCCGATCGCGTTGAATGCGCCGGTCAGGTCGGACTTGAGATTCGCGCCGGAACCTCTCGCCTTATCGACGCCGGCCTGGAAGCCGGAGGAGTCGAGCAGCAGCCGAGAAACAAGATCAAGGTCGCCCATTCTGCTTGTCCTTCTTCCCGAACAGCGCCTTCAGGCCGCCGAAAACATCCTCGGTCATATACGGTTCCGAAGGCATCTTCGGCGGACCGCCGCGCAAATGGAGCAGATTGGCCAGACCCCCAATCATCTGCACTCCCCAATTCCTCAGGGAATGTGCGCCGAACGGCTCGAGTCTTTCGTACGCCATCCATTCCGTGATCTGCGCGGACGTCAGCTCCTTGCGGAGCATTTGATCGACGTTCACCCGCCCCGTCGCCAGCGCTAGGCGGTGGGCGAAGAGGCGGGTCGGGCGTTTTTTAGGATATGCGTCACCATGTCGATCTCAAGGTGCATCCCGGACAGCCGTTGCGCGATGATGTAGAGCCGGTGCAGGGAGGCGGCGGACTTGCTGGTCAATTTCTTCACTTCCTCTTCGTCGCCCGGATGGAAGACCAGGTTGCCGGCCTCGTCGCAGACTGTGAAGGTCAGAAGTTTGGCGTGCATATCCTTGTTGCTGAATCGCCCGCCGATCCAGATCAATGCTTCGTACTGGTCCCTTTCGGCGCCGGTCATGCCGCGGACGTATACATCCCCGCTCCACTCCGGGACGTATACTTTCTCAATCCGCAGGTCGGAGGCGGAGAAGATCTCGTCCCGGCCGAGAATCGGTCGTTCAGCCGGGATGGTTTCCGCGGGTTTCGATTCGCCGGCCGCAGTATCCACGCGCCGGCGGCTGCTCATGACGGTTCCCCGGTCGGCTGGATCGTTATGTTCGCGCGCAGAACGCCTTCCTGTTCGGTGACTCTCCCGATCTTCTGGACATGCGCGGAGAAGGTGAGCGGATCCTCGCCGTCCGGATCTTCCGCCTTGAAAACGGCGGGAGCCTTCGAGTTAAAGACGGCGAGAAGCCCGGCATGGGTGGTCTCACCCACATCCCACCGCACGCCGATCGTGAACGCGTTCATCTTCCGTTTGCCGGTATCGGCGAATTGAGCATATCCTCCGGCGGCATCATGCCCGGTCGACTCGTTCAGGATCTTCTCGAGTTCCGGATAAGAAAGTTTCTCCGCATGGACGATCGCCGTGAGGACACCCTCGAGCGTGATGTAGAGCTTCGTGCCCATTGTTCCTTGCCCTGGATTGTCGGTCATCATTGCCTCCTAGTCATGCAAGAATTGGAAATCGAGTTGCCTCGCGTAGAGGCTGGCTTCCGGTTTTTTTAATTCCCTCTGACCAAGATATTTGCTCAGGTATACCCGCCGGCGCCCATCGGTTCCTTCCCAGGTGCCCGCCTTCCCATCCAGCGCCGCCTTCACGGCTTCCTTGAGTTCCGCGGCGCCGTCCGAGGTGAACGCCCAGCAGTTGATCTGGTAACGCGGCTTCGGGAAGGCGCTCGCCTCGCCGTGCGCCTGCGATTCCGGCGGGTCGTCGATAAGCTGGTAGGAGATCGCCGGAATCTGGCATCTGGGCGGGAGATCCACCGGGTAGACGCGTTTCTCCACGATCGCGTACACCGCCGCGGCATCCTCGGTCAGTTTCCAAAACAGGTTCGTCCGGAGTTCGGTCATTGCCGGATCGCCAGGCGCAGCCGTTGCGCCAGTTGGAACTCGGCGGCCTTCGCGGCATCCCGGCCGTGCTGGTCAATCGCCGGTCGAATGTAGGGCCTGGCCGGCATAGTTACCATCGGCACCGAGTGCCAAGCGCCATCCGCCGTTTGGAAAACGAGGTACGGTCCGTTCGTCGCCAGGATGACCCCGCCGTACTCGTGGATCCTTGCGTATACGATCCCATAGGATCCCCATTCGGCGATCGCTTGATTCCTCGTGGCCGTCACAGATCCAACTCCGACGCTCGCCTTAAGCGGCCCGATCGGGTGGATCACGAAGTTACTCTCGATGTTGATCTTCGCCTGGGCCACCAGCACCAGGGCCGCCGCGGTGGCGGCCGCGCCGAGCGCCTCGCCGGCGGCCGCGTCCCCGATGCGCAGGAGCGCGGCATCGAACTTCGCCGTATCCATATCGAAGACGATCTTGTCGCCCTGGGTGTTCTTGATTTCCGTCACGTCTCGACCCTCTTGAGCAGCACGCGGGTGGCCGACGGCCCTTCCTGCGGCGGCGACATCACGGCATATTCCGGACCGTCCACCGGCTCCCCGAAGCGTTTCGTCGCTTTCACGAAGCCGGCTGCATCTACGATCGTCCCGGCCGGCAGGCGGACGGTGGCGTCATAAGTGAGTAGCGTGTGCTCGGCTCCGCTCGTCCGGGATCCCGCCCGCACGTCGAACGAGCAGGGGATCGGATCGCCCCAGTCCTTCGCGCCCGGGATCTCCTCGCCGCTGCCGCTCTGTTCGACGGTCCGCGCGGC
>CAZFPL010000068.1:3966-8985 GCA_964521085.1 uncultured Anaerolineales bacterium
AGGACCGGGAGCCCCGACCGCCCGCCCGCAGATCCGTATGGTCTCGCGGAGGCGTCGCGCCTCTCCCGGCCGTGTTTCCGGGCGGCAACGGGGCGGTTTTTCTTCATTAGGATGTCCGCTCCCGGATCCTTCGATCCATTTCTGCGGACATATCGGTGGCCGGCTCGAACAGAATGACCTTCACCTTGTGTTCCTCGAGCCAGGCCTTCGCTTGGGCGGCGGTGAATTTCGCCTTCGGAAACCGGTAGGACTGCGCCGTGTAGCTGCTGGCGGGGCCGCTCTTCAGCGGGCCGCCGTAGACCAGGACGCCGTTTGGCAGCGATTGCAGCACTACGATCTTGGCAAAGTCGCCCGGGTCCCGAACGCGCGCGGCGTGGAAGTTCGGATAGGGAATCAGTCCTCCTCTTCCGGCGCGTTGAAGGGTGCGCCCTCTTCCGGAGCCTGCTCGCGCGGCGCCTTGGCCGGCTGAACGCTCTGAGCATAGCTACGGCTGCGGAAGGTGGCCGCGTTCTGCCGGTAGGCCTGCAGCCGCTGTGACCGGTTGTAAGTGGAGCCATCGGCCGAGAAGTCGAAGGACGAGTCGCTGATGGCCATCACCTTCTCGTCCCAGCCATCGGCCGCGGCCGCGTTCAAGTCGTAGGTCGCGGTCCATCCGTCGTCGTCCGGCTCGTTGCCGTCGTCGTCGTCGACCGGGTAGCGCTCGATCAGAACGGCGAGCTGCGCGTCTGTGAAGTAGTTGGCCGTGGTGTCAGCCAGCTTCCAGCGCAGCTCGTCCTTCTGCGCCTGTGTCGCAGTCACGTCTTCGCCTCAGTCCACGTATTTGTAGACGGCGAACGTGACGGAGGTCACGCTCGACCAGTCGAGGTAGACGCGGCCGTTGGTCTGGTTGTATTGGCTGGTCGGGAACGGCCCGATCAACTTTTCCCCGGTTGTTGCCGCGATCGTCACCGTGCGTTCGGCGACCGCCAGGGTATCGACTAGACCCGGGGTCTGAATCGTGAGGACGGTCTCCGATCCGGCGTTCTTGACATGCAGCATGACCTTCCCGGTATTTGGGAAACTATCCCCGACCGAGGCGGTCGCGGCATGCCAAGTCGGCGTGATGCCGTCGCGCGAAGCGGTCTGGGGATCCACGATGGTTCGATCTGCCATGTTTCACTCTCCTCGTAAGAAGTTCGAAGGCCGCCCCGCCCTCGCGAACGGGGCGGCCCAGTAGGTGATACTCTTTTACGACGCGGGCAGGCGGATGTACTCGACGAACAGATAGCCGACGAGACCCACCAGGGTGGCTGAACCGGTGAAGGTCAGGTAGGTGGAGGCCGTCCATTTCGCGGTCGGACTCTCGGTCTCCGCGACCTGGGCGGCGGGCATGTAGATGAACTTCCCGCCGACGGTCGCCTGGATGACGTCCATCGCGCTGCAGATGTCGGTACATTTCGCGCCCGATGCGCCGACGCCGATATCCAAATTGCCGGCGCCGGTCGAGCCGGTCACGAAGTAGGCAAAGGCGCGGGTGATGCCAAGGGTCACACCCTCGGGATTGGCCACTTCCCCTTGCCCACCGCTGTCGGTCGAGGCCACACCCGTCAGCTTGATGACGAGCATGCCGCGCTGGGGTCCTGCGGGATTTACGGATACGGTCATGGTTTTTTATCCTCGCATTCTTTTGAATTCCGATCGGTGTTTAGCCGGTCGGAGCGATGGCTACACCGAACCCGGCGCCGGTGGCGGGAGCTCCGCTCTTGATGTGGGTCAGCGTGTCCGCCCAGCCGTCGATCTGGCCGTGGAACTCGTTCTTGCCCCACAAGATGATGTCGTGGGTCGGCCCGCTAGCAGGCATGTCGAAGACGTTGTCGATTCCGTCCACCCAGTTTTCGGTGTAGTTATAGAACAGGCAGTCTTCGAAGACGTTGTAGCGCATGTCCGCCGTATTGGTGACCCGAACCAGGACTTTGGCGGCGGTCTTGGAGTAGGACTGGAAGAAGCAGTGCCGGAAGTGATTGCGCTTCCCGGTGAGGATGAGCTCGGCGTTCGCGGCGGAACGGAGGATGGTATCGAGGCCGATCACGCAGTTCTCGAAGTAGTTTTCTTCCCCGGATACCATGAGCGAATACCCCAAGGCCTCCGCACCCGGGGTAGCATGCACCATCCCGGCGAACATCACGTTTTTGAAGTGGTTTCGTCCGCCACTCACAATCACAGCGCCAAGGGCTCCCGCGGCATCTCCCTCGTTGGAGAATTTCAGGTTTTTGAAGAGGCACCCCGAGCCGGAAATCGTGAGGATCTGCGCGAGGTCCAGCGCAGCAGTCCCGACGATCCGGCACCGTTGTCCCATGCCCGGGAGGTTGTTTCCATACCCGATGAGATGGGTATAGTCGAGCGCCCAGGTGAGAGCGGTCGCGGGTTCATCCGCGGAGTCTCCCGGGATTGCGATAACGGTATCGTTCTGACCGGTCGTCACCTTTGCCTTTGCGGCCGTCAGCGTGAGAAGCGGCGCGGTGAGGGCACTCCCGGGGTTTGCCGCCAAACCATTCACCGGGTCATACACGACGATGTTCGACTTCGGTCCGAAGGGAACATCCTGCAGGGCGAGGTATTCCTGTGCGTTGGTAGGATAGAGTCCCATGTCATCCTCCTTACGCGGTCAGATACGCGAATGGGAATCCGGTTCCGCTATCCATCCGGGTGACCGGATGCGGCAGAGCAAAGCCCAGGCGCATGCTGCAGCGCAGGGCGACCATGTTCTGCTGGAACAGGTTGTAGACGATGTTCCCGGACGCGTCCTGAATGGTGGCTTCCTTGCCGATGTCGAAGGTCATGTCCTCGCGGATGGCGTAGACCAGCTTCGACCAATCCCCCGAGATCAGGTAATAGGTCGCGCTGATTGCGCCATTGAGCGGGAAGTCGCACGGCTGACCATCCAGGACGTACTTGCCGGCTTCCTGCATGTTCGGCAGGAAAACCGGCTGGCCGTTTTTGTCGCGGCAGTTCCGCAGGCGACGTTTCATCTGCGGGTGCGCGATGGAGCCGGTCACGAAGTAGCCATCCTCTTCGACAAGACCGAAGAGGCCGGCCACTCCGGCCGCCGACTCTCCCAGCACCGCCTCGAAGAGATCGATGAAAGCCGCGAGGGACGGATTGTGGCTGGCTGCGAGAGCGCCGGCGACGAGACCGGCCGCACCCAGGTCGGTCGTCCAGCTGGCCGGGATGTTCGTCCCGTACAGAACGGCCGCATCGATCGCTTTGCCCAAGGCCTCCTGGATCGATTTCTTGCATTCATCCCAGATCGGATATTGCGCGTCGGCCAGGGTCGACTTCTTGATCGGGATGATCGCCGCGATTTCCTCGGCGTCGACATATTTGTTCGCCCAGTTGACCTCCGTGGTCTGCTTGAGACCGATACCGGAGTCGACGAAATACGCGGTGGCCAGCGCGGACAGAACCGGCAGGCGGGTCTGTCCGCGGGCCATATTGGCCAGTCGTTTGGCCAGGCGCATCACGGCGCTTTGCTCGATCGCCCCCTGGATCAGCTCGTAGCTGACCTCTTCGGGGATGAGGGGCGCAGCGTCGGTGCGCGAGATTTCACTATCGAAGTTTCCCATTGTGTCCTCCACATTCCAGAATTGATTTCATCGGATGGACCTACCGGACGCCCGCGCGATCGCGGATCCAGTCGTCCATGTTCGTTTTGCCGCCCGCGCCGCTTCCGGTCCCGGCTCCGGCGCCGATCTCGATCACCGGCTTGCCGAAGAGCCGCGGCGCTTCCTTACGAATCGCGGACCAGTCCGGCGATCCGTTCGCCCGGAAGAGACCTTTAGACGTGGCCAACAGCCAGGCCAGGTTCGCGTCTAGGCATTCGATTTCCGGCTTACCAGCATCCTGCAGGAACTCAATCTTTCGATTGGCTTCCTGGAGATCCGTAGAAAGCCTCTCCATCTCGGATTTCGCTTTCTCCGGTTCTTTGCCGTCGAGCGTCTTCATGATCCCTTTGATGCGATTGTTGAGGGCATCCCGCTCCTCTCGAGTCGCCGTCACGGTGTTCTGAAGGCCGGCAATGTGCTGCTGGTACAGGGCCCGGGCGTTGTCGTCTCCCTTGGCGGCCAGCCAGCTTTCGAAATCCTTCGGCGTCTGTTGCTGCTGTTGCACCTGCTGGCTTCCGCCTTGCTGTTGACCCTGCTGCAGGGCGTTGCTCTGACCACCGGTTCCGCCCTGTTCCTGACCCGCGTTGGGGTCGCCATTCTGACCGTTTTTCTGTGGCATCTCGCCACCTCCTCATTTCGGCATCTCGCCGAGGAAACAAAAAACGCCCAATCTCTTTTGAGACCGGGCGTTTATCGACTGGTCAAACCATCTGCAGGCCCCGGAGGGGACTGCTATTACTCACATCATAAGAGCTGGTATTTTTTCTCGATCCACCTCACGATCATCAGAAGCGCCTGGCGGACGACCATGAGGAATTCTTTCATGGTTTTATCGTCCATCGTCGTCCCCCCAAAAATTTACGCAGAGAAACAATTTCATGCGCTCGCACAACCGCCCGACGATATCGCCGCATGCTATGGCAATAGCATAGCATTGGTTACTGATGTTCGTCAACAGCGCCGGGTTATGTTTGATCATCGTAATCACAGCACAATTCTCCAGCTTGATTCACGTAGACATTCAGGACGGGATAACATCCCGGTGGCGGATTTGAGACAATGCCGACGCCAACCGGCAATTGAGAATTGTTCTCCTGGATATCCTCCATGTCATCCATTTCCGGAATCCTCAATCTCGCCATCAGACCCGCGATTTCGACTTTAATTATCTTGAGCGCTGCTTGGCGATTCATGCTTCATTTCCTATGGTCTAAACCCATCCGCCGGCTTTGGTCATCGTATCAGACCCCAGCCGGGAGAATGAAATCCACGATCCGCGCTTCATCAGGTTTGTCCCCGTGGGATTGGCGGAGAAGTTAATCTGCGGCGTGATAGTTCCGCCGTTGGTCGTCACCAGAATGCCCTCGAATTGAATGAT
>CAZFPL010000068.1:9085-16522 GCA_964521085.1 uncultured Anaerolineales bacterium
GCGGCGTGATAGTTCCGCCGTTGGTCGTCACCAGAATGCCCTCGAATTGAATGATCGTATAAACCGCCGTGCTGGTTGCATTCAAAACTTTCGAAGCCACACCGGACACGTGGACGGTGCTTTGCGCGGTTGCGATGGCATTCACAGCCGCGCTCCATAACATGGCTAAATATTCGAAAAAAGCTATGGTCGCGCCGCTCAATGACCACGCCAGGGCCGTGGTGTGAGTTGTGGCACCCGTATTTATTATGAGCTGTCCGCGCACCCGATATGTCGAATTGGCTGCGAGCGTGAAAACATCCTGACCGGTCTTGTTTGTTCCGCACCACGTTTGCACGCCACTGGCGGCATTCAACGTCCCATCGGATTGCAGGATGGATATTTGCACGTCCTCCAGAACGCCTGTCGGTGATCCTCCGCCTGCATGAGAATGCAGGGCGGTTTGAGAACCGCCGACAAGT
Organism: uncultured Anaerolineales bacterium; assembly: GCA_964521085.1. Classification (GTDB taxonomy): domain Bacteria; phylum Chloroflexota; class Anaerolineae; order Anaerolineales; family RBG-16-64-43; genus JAFGKK01. The sequence goes on from CAZFPL010000068.1 coordinate 9,547, forward strand.
GCGGGATGAGCCACGGCGTTATTCTGAATGGCCATTAAACCGCCACGTCGTCAAATTTGATGGCCGTTTTTCCGTCCGCATCGACGTGGACGGAAACCACTTTGTATTGTCCGGACGCCGGATCGGTCTTGATGTATCCGCGTGTCAGATCACCCATCGCGTCAAGATTTGCTTTTGCAAGCCCCGCGGATACCTGAGCATTCGCAATGCCGGCGGCGGCAGCCAATGAAGCCGATACGAGCTTGTTTCCATCCGATTCGGCCCCCAGTTTGGTTTTTATGGCGCCGACGGCCAAGGCCGTAGCGTCCACCTCGCCCGCCGCGATGGGTCGCGCAGCCGCCGCCACGGATCCGGCGCGCGTGATCTGCGCCGTAGCCGCATTCACCTTTCCGACAATCTGATCATCGGTATAGGATGCGGCATTCGGATCAAGAACCATCGTTTGAATAGCCATAGAACCTCCTGTTTTTCACTGCGTTAAACTAACTCGCGTACGGGCGTGATAACCGGCGACCCGCCCCAGGTGGGATCCTCTTTCCACTCGACCATATCCTGCAGGTCGACCGATCCTTCCTGCCAGAGTTCGTACCGCTCGTCCCCCATGATCGATCGCTGCCGGTCCTCGTCCTGCTGCTGCAGCCAGTCGCGCCCGGTTTCCCACATCGGCTCGTCGGCGCCTTCCACCCAGGGCACGGCATCGCATCCGCCGTTCGGGTGGTCGTCGAGGTCTTCCTCCACCTCGAGGAACTGGCCGTCCAGCATCAGGCAGCCCAGACAGGCGGTTGCCTTGTTGGCCATGCGCTTGAACCCGCGCACCACCCCGCTCTCGCGGTACTGCTCCGTCGACGCCGCCCGAAAGGATCGCATCGTCTCCGTGCGCGCGATCAAGGTCATGCGCGTCAGACCGATCCCCATCCGCTCCGCCACCAGGCGGGCGGTCTGCATCGGATTCAGGCCGCGCGCCATGCCCTCGAGCAGGCCCTTGATCACGCCGTCGAAGGCGTCCGGCCAGGCCTCGCGCAGCAGCCGCTCGAGCGGCGTGCCATCGCCCAGGAAGCCGGCCAGCGATTCCATTGCGGAGACCGGCAGCCGCGCGAACGCTATGCGCCCGCCTATGGCGCCGATCAACCCCTGCGCATGACCAATCCCATAGCGAGCCCAGAACGCCTGTTCGGCTGTGATGTCGTCCAGAATATGGCCATTCGCCAACCGGAGCACCTCACGCCGGAGTTTCTCCCGCAGCCGACGGAAGCGGTCGTAGCGCCAGAGCAGCTGCTCGGTGATCACGGATCCAGCCTGCCGCGCCGCATCGAGCTCGGCGGCCAGGGCGATCATGTCCGCGGACAAGTCCGTCTCGATCATGTGCCACAGCCGGGCCAGGCGCGCCACCTGCACGGCGTCACGCACGTCCAGTTGGCGCCGGTACTGTTCCAGCAAGCGCATCACCTCGGATCGGTTCATGGCGCGCCCTCAATCGGAATGCCGTCGGGGGTAATGGCTTTCGCCGCCGCTTCCTGGCGCAATAATTCGAGCTCCCGCTCGGCCGAAGGCGTCCGTTTGTCCTGATCTTCCTGGTCGTCCCGGATCTTCTGTACCTCAGCCGGCGTATAGCCCGCCAGTTCGGCCGCGGTCGGAGCGGAGATCTGCGAGGACGCGATCGACTGCATGGTCTGAGCACGATTGAGCGGCTGAACGGTTTCCACCGACTCCCACTGCGGCACGATCTTTTCCTTGTCGATCGACTTCGCGCCGTTGAGTTCCAGGAGAAAGGCCGCAATGTCCTGCCAGGCGGGGTTCAGCCGCTTCTGGTAGCGCTTTGCCTTCTTGACCAACGGCGCTTCCATCGCGATCAGCGCATCTCCGCTGACGTTCGCTCCCTGCCCCCACAGATAATGCTTCGGTGTGCGGCTGACGATCGCGATGTAATCCGCCCACTTTTCGACCACCCGGAGTACGTTGCCGAGATCCTCTCCCTCAAAGGTGCCGAAGGAAACCGGCTGCTCACCCGCCGGCGCCGGGGGGATACGCCAAACTTTCCCTGGCGTGTTCTTGAGCTTCTTGAGTTCCGAGTTCGCAATAACCACCCGCTGCTTGAACGACACAAACTCGGAGCCCACCATAAGATCGGAGATCGCCTTATTCAGCGCGTCCTGGGCGGCCAAGATCGCGCGCTTCAATTCGCCGGCTCCCCGTGCCCCGCCGGGCCGCAGGGAGAAGATCGGCACGACTTTGTAAGGGTTCGCCTCTTCCTTCAGCTGCTCGAAATCCGTGTACGCGCCGGCGGTCTTGCCGCGCGAGCGGTAGTATGTGATCCTATCCGGGGTATAGATATTCATCAGCCAGCGTTCCGTCACCTCGTCCTGCCAGAGCTTGCCGCCGGCGACTTTCTTCCGGGGATCGTTCGCATCGTAGAGCACATGCACCAAGCGTGGGTCATTGAAGAAGCACTGCAAACCATCCTGGTTTTTCCAAGGGATGACGTAAGCCTCGCTGACCACCAGGGCGGCCTGGTGGGCATCCATCGCCACCTGTTCCATGTCCAATTCCGACCAGATGATCTTCAGGGCGGCGCGCATGCCTTCGTCTTCGGAATCCATTCCCATCAACTGAAGCCGCTCGAGTGAAGTATCGACCACCACGCCGCACCAGTTCTGCGCGAAGTACACCCATTCATCCCCGAACGCTTCCTGCAGGCGCTCGGTGGAATAACGCAACGGCTGATCGCCATCGTAATATTTGTAGAGGGTATTGATCCCGGACTGCTTCTTCTGGATGGCCTCGAAGAGCAGCTTCTGGATGCTCGCGAGCTGGGAAGCGTCGCTTGTGCTGCGCTTAATCGGCTGTGCCACGCTTCCTCCTCTCACCACATATCTCCGTCATCCGGTTTCCTCCGCGGCAATCGGTTCGCCGCGATCCAGCAATAGGTTTCTGCATGCGCAAAGTGGTCGGGCCCGTTCTCCACGTACCGCGCGATCGGCTGGCCACCGGGTCCCGTCTCCAGCACCCGGATCGGCGCTTTCAGCTGCGTCCGGTAATCGCGTACGTTACTGATGTCCGCCGGCAGCGTGTTCATCTTGCTGTAGAAGCCGGCGAGCGTTTCGTCCATCGCGCGGGTCCGGTCAATCGTCACGGTACCCTTCTGGTAGTCGACGTCCGCCGCCTCGGGCTTCTTGCTGCCCACTCTCTGCTGGGTGTAGTAAGCCAGGAACAGGATCCGCGGGAAGTTCCCCTGCAGCTCCCGCGCCTTCGTCGTCTCCGGCAGCGCGTCGATCACCGCCGCCTCAACGTGGTACTCCTGGATCAGCTTCCCCAGCCCGTCCCAGTCGGTCGTGCCAGCGAAGCGTTGCGGCCGTTCGCCTGTCTCTTTCTGGGCCGGTCCGCGGATTATCACGTTCAGCACCCGACCCACATCGCAGCCCAGGTTGGTCGCCTCGCCCTTCACGGCGCCGTGCGCATACTGGCGCTTGCAGGCATCGAGGATCTCATCGGTCAGCCCTCCGCCCTTCGGGGTATAGGGCTCGCCGAGATCTTGGTTGACCGCTTCCCGGCGCTTGGTCTCATCCAGCGTCTGCAGCGCCTGCACCACGTCGATCAACGCCCGCGCCGGCGAGAACAGCTTCGTAAGGTGGAACCCGGCAATATTGCTTTCCGGGTTGGTCGGGATCCACTCGCCCGGGCCCAGCCGGTTGAGCTCCTTGCCGCACTTCCGGCAGGCCACCCATGCCCGTTGCTGATCGTCCCCGTGCCAGCGAATGGGTCTACCAAGCGCATCCCACTCTTCGACCACCTGGTGGATCGTCATCGGCTGCCGTTCGCCGCAGGAGCCGCAGCGCACGTGCCACTCACGCTGATCGCTCTTCTGCCATTCGGCGTGGATCCCGTGCCCACTGTAGCGCGGGGTGCTGATGATCCGCCTCTCCGCGATCGCCGAATGCCCCAGCCGCTTCTCCGCGATCGACGGCGCCCGCGGATCCATTTCGTCCAGCTCGTCCAGGATCAGCACGTCGGCGTCGATCGATTTCAATTGCGCCGCCGTCCCATCCGGATCCACCTTCGCCCCGCGCAGGTACAAGAACCGGTTGCGCACCCGCTTCAGCGTCACCCGGTCCGCGCCGCGCATCCCGCCGCCGGCGTCCCCGCTTACCACGATCCCCTGCAGGTAGGCCGAGGCTTCCACCGCCGGCCCGATCCGCGCCGCCGAGAAATCGCTGACGTGCTTGTCGGTCGGGAACACATACAGCGACGTGGCATCGCGTTCGTCGGCCGCATGCAACGCGTAGGAGATCCCGTATTCGCTGGCTCCCATCTGCCCGGCCTTGTAGACCACCACTGTTTGCGCTATGCAGTTGTAAAGGTCCAGAAGATACGCGTGCTTTCCGATGTCGAACCGCCGGCCCGGGATCAACCAAGCCCTATGCTCGGACGTCCACTCCAGCAGGCCGCTGGTCGACCGTTCCCTCGGCGGCCGCACCATCCCCGGCGCCAGGGCCGGCAGCGCCCTCACGCCCAGGGCTTCCGGCGTGAGCACGAAGTGCCGCGACCGTTTCAGGGGGAATGACGTTCGAGAGTTCATGCAGCCCGTCCAGCACTCCCTGCCATCCCTTCGGCCGGATGTTCTTCGAGTCCAGCGCGGTCAGGATTTTCAGCGCCGCCTTCTGCAGGGCGGCGAAGTACATGGTCACCACCGCGCGCCCCTGGGTCTCGAGGTTCTCGATGTCCCAGGCGATCGCGCGGTCCGGCCAGGACCAGCGGACAGACTCGAGACCCCAATTGCTCGGGGCACGCCGGGCGCGGGTCGGGCGTTTCGTCCTGCCGCGCCCGGATTCTTTCGCCAGGAAATAGGCGGCGTCGATCGACCGGCCCGGCCCCAGGTTCCGGTAGAACAAAAAATGGGAATACGCGTCGCGCGGTTCGTCCTTCTGCGCTTCCCACGGCTTGCGTTCTTTGGTTGCTTTTCCCATGATTCATGTCCGCAGAAATGTCATAATGTCATGGAGAAACATAAAAGATCGGCTGATGCGTGATGATCGCCCAGATCAGCGTGCCAACTCCCACCAGAAGGGCTAGCAGGATAGGCACTCCCAGAATAACCATGAATTTCGAGTAAATCGCGATGGTGTGCTGGGCGATCAGCATCGAATCACAGACCGTCTTCATCGCCTTCTGGATTTCGTCCACGTCCTTGCGAACGTGCTCGTGCGCATCCTCGATGATATCCATCCTGGTCATCAACGATTTCTCCCCGTTGCCTTTCCAGATCACGCGGGATAGATCTTTGGCGATGTTGTAGGTCTCCTGGATCAGCCATTGCCAGCTGCCAGGCGGTTTCTGTAGATCCTGCATCTCCAGCGGCGGCATTGCATCCATATGCGCAACGCCTATTTCGCCGGCAACTTGGGCAATGCGATCCCGAAAATCTTGCAGAAATTGTCACCGACACTGTAGAAGAGATCCTTCACAACGATCGCCCAGGCAATGCCGGCCGCCCCGGTGAATACGATGTTATAGGCGATGTCTTCTGTATTGGGGATTACCGCGTTCAGGGATGCCCGGGCCGCGACGACAAACAGCAGCCAGCCGCCCAGTTCGGGCAGCACCTTGGTTCGGTAGAACTCTCCGACGCGCGGCCACTCGAATTGCTTTGCTTTGATGGCGGACAGGATGCCGAGGATCAGATCAATCACGACAAGGATCACCAGAATCAGAAGACCCTTCAGAATAAGGGAGACGATCGGGGAAGCTACAATGCTGTTTAGAACGTCCATTGTTTGGGCCTCCTTATGCCCAAAAAAAGCGCCGCGCCCGCTTCCCATTTCTGGAAAGTAGGCGCGGCGCTCATCTCGCGCGTGGGATCCCCGAGTACGGGACCGCTGCTAAGTTATACGATATTCTATGCCACTTTCGTGGTGGATGTCAACAGGGGCGATTCTTTGTGCAGCTCCTTCACGTTCTTCAGCATCCGGAAGAGGGCTTCTTTGTCCGGGCGCCATTCTCTGTCCACATGGCAGACCGTGCACCGGATGGTCGATTTTCCTTCCAGTGTGCCCCGGTATTCGGGAGCGGGTTGATGTGTCGGCCAGCGCGGATCCAGAGATTTTTCGTACAGGATCAGCTTCAGACCCGATCGGTAGTGTTCGACGTGACCCAGAAGATGGCCGTTCGGACAGTTCCAGGGAATGGTCTCATCCTTTTTTTTTGGCATCATCCCTCCACCAGGTCAGGATTCAGTGTCAGTTGGCCTCTCCCCTTGATCAGTTCCAGCGTCCGCAGCCGGCCCAGGGCGTTGTTGAACCCGCCACCGTCAGCCGTGTAGCCCGTCGCCGCGGCCAGATCTTCCTTCGTAGTCCCGGACGGGTACATTGCGAACAGATAATCCAGTACCGACCGCTCCGCTCTGGTCAGGGCGCGCATCCAATAATCCACCAACTCCTTTCCCGGCTCCGGAAGCGGCTCCCACGCACCACCCAGCGCCTCCATCCCGACTGGCGTGCAGCTGAACTGGTCCCGGCTTCCCTGCAGGAATCCCTTCGTCCGCAGCGCGCCGATCGAATTGTTGAACCCGCCGCCGTTGATCGCGTATCCGGCCAGGATGGCCAGCTGGGCTTTGTTGCGGCCGTTCGGGTATTGCGCCAGAGCGGTTAGGATCCGGCGCTCGGCCTTTGGCAAGGATCCTTCGAATGCGTGCTTTACTCCGTCCATAAATCCAGCATCCAATTTTCGCGCGGGAGGTGGGATGTTCACCGTGACGGACGGCGGAACAATAGTTTGCGGTCTTTTGATCCAGGCAACCAAGGACCGCGAGATCTGTTCGGCAACAAGGTTCATCTCCGAGGAAGCCGCTTCGAGCGCCCGCATTTGATCCTTGGTCAGGACCGGCACCTCGACCTTCTCGATCATTTTCTCCGGTACCGGAATGGAGGGCCGTGCCTTCAGCTGGCGATTCATGGTGCTATGATGCAGACGGTGGATACAAATT
>CAZFPL010000069.1:0-16225 GCA_964521085.1 uncultured Anaerolineales bacterium
CGACGATCAGCGGGAATGCCGCCGGCCTGCCGGTGCGGGAAGCGCCGCCCCTGCCCGAGATCACCTACACCATCGAGAATAAAACATATCTCCCCGTCCCCATTCTCCGTTTCCGCCCAAAAGATGAAACCGTCTGGGGCACAAATCTGCTTGCGGGGCACACAATTGGCGCGGGGGAAACGTACGGCGTACCCCTTACCGCGGGCTTCTACGATGTTCGGATCATGGACAGTCACAGCGGAATACTCTACGAAGCACACGACATTCCCATCGGACCGGAACCGAGCTCGAGCGTGATCGTCCTCGACGGCCGGTATACGGTGATCATCCGCAACGAGACCGCCAATCCGATGTGCCGCGGCGAGCTCGTGAACCTCGACGAAAGTTATCGATTCGACTTCACGATCCCGGGAGATGGCAGGATCTCTCCCGGTGAGGAAGTCACGCTGGAAGGTCCCGCCGGCGTGTTTGTAATGCGGTTTTACGAGTGCGGTTCCGGCGAACTTATGTTTGTGGTAAGCGAAGCATACATCGGACCTGCCACGGCAACCTATGTCGCCCATTAGAGACCCGGAAGTCATGGAGGTGAATATGAATCCGAAACATGCTTTTTTCGTACGTCTGATCATTCTCCCGGCTGCCATGGTCTTCGGATCCGCCTGCATCCTCGAGGCGGCCGCCGGCCCGACCCTTACCCCGCAAATTATCGTAATCCCGGGAGAAGGTCAAACCGCTTCCTTGGAGCCGGCGGCCGCCTCGCCGACTTTGGAGTCGATCCTGACGTTGACCCCGACCTTTACATTCACTCCCGAACCGACGTCCACGGCAACGACCGCGCCGGTGACGATGACCGCCGGGCAGGATCTGAGCTGCGTCAAGGGCCCGCATTGGATCCTCTACGAGTGGGTGGCTGGGATAGCAGAAGGGGAAACCGTCACCCTGCTGGCGAAAGCGGCGCCGGAATGGGAGGAATATTATTACGTCCGGAAATCCGATGGGACGGAATGTTGGGCGTTCGGGGGGAGTTCCACTAAAAGCGGAAACACCTCGACCCTTCCGGTGCGGGAAGCGCCGCCCCTGCCGGAAGTGGCGTACACCATCGAGAACAAGACGGGCTTGCGCGTACCCGTGGTTTTTATCCGCGGAAAGGACGAAACCGTCTGGGGTGCCAACCGCCTTTCCGCGATCCTGTATCCCGGCGAGAAGGTAATCCTGACCCTTACCGCGGGCTTTTACGACGTCAAAATCCTGGATGAGGCTTTCTTCGCGCTGTACGAAGAACACGACCGGCCGATCGGCTCCGATCCCAACTACAACTACACGCTGCTCGACGACGAATACGAATTCTACGTCCAGAACAACCATCCATTCGACGTTTGCACATTTTCCTTCCGGCCGCAAGGAGGCAGCACCTGGACGGTTCTCCACTCCGCGGCGGACGGACATGTTGCGACCGGGGCAAAGGCCTGGTTCAAACTTGTTCCCGGCTTCTATGACGTGGCGGTGTACCGCTGCACGGGTCCGCTGGCCGGCGTCATCACCACGCATTACGTCGGGCCGGCCATAGCAGGCTTCAATGTCCCATAAGTATCTGGGATTACTCCAGATGCAGACAGTGAATCCTTCTTTATGTGACGAAGGAAGGAGGCAATCCTTGAACACAAGAAACAGAAGATCATTCCAATGGTTTTTACTCCTGGCGGCGAGCCTGCTGGAGAGCGCCTGTATTCTCGAGACTATCGGAGGACCGGCCGCCTCGCCGCAGTTCATCGTGGTCACGGCTACCCGCGATAACGGATCTTAGGGGCAACCGATGGCATCTCCGACCGCGGGATTGATCGATACCCTCACGCCGACGCTGACCCTCACACCGACTCAAACAGCGACGCCAACCCAGACAGCGACACCAACGACCGCGCCGGTGACTATGACCGCCGGCCAGGCCCTGAGCTGCGTCAAGGGCCCGCATTGGATCCTCTAGGAGTGGGTGGCCGGCATCGCCGAAGGGGAAACCGTCACCCTGCTGGCGAAAGCGGCGCCGGAATGGGAGGAATATTATTACGTCCGGAAATCCGATGGGACGGAATGCTGGGCGTTCGGCGGCAGCTCCACCAAAAGCGGTGATCCTTCAAGCCTTCCAATAAAGGAAGCTCCGCACCTGCCGGAGGTTACCTACCGGATCGAGAACCAAACGTGGATTGTAGTCTGTGACGTTCACATCCGCGGAAAAGATGAAACCGCCTGGGGCGCAGACCGGCTCGGCACCGGTTTGATCCAGCGCGGCGCGACCTTCAGCCTTTCCCTTACCGCGGGATTTTACGACGTGCTCATTCGGGATTGTTACGGCTCGACGCTTTATGAAAAGCACGACCGGCCCATCGGATCCGACCCGGATTACCGGTATACGCTTCTCAACAACCAGGTGAAATTTTTTATCCAAAATAATTACGCGTTCAACCTTTGCTGGATCTATGTCAAACCGGCAAGCATCACTACGTGGGAGGCAGTGCACTCCGCGACAGATGGTCCAATTGCACCCGGAACGAAAGTGTACGTCACACTTCTCGTCGGCATATACGACATGAAGGTCTACAATTGCTCGGGTGGAGTGGCCGGCACTTTTGCATTTTATCTCGGGCCGACCCAAACGGGATATAACGTGCCTTAAAATCCCGGGCGGACAGTATCCTCGCGCACGGTAAGACGGTTGCGCTTAAGACTATCGCCGGTAATTACGGCCTCTGAATTTACCGGCGCGGGGATAAACTTCTGAGCTGCAGTTCTGGCGCCGTGTACTTCGGGCCGCTGTCGACCACGCTGGTCATCTCTTGGGATTCAATCCCGCTTCTTGCTCGACACCCATAATTCCGCCATTGCCATTTGAGGAGGGCATCTTGGCGTGATTTTTCCCGTAGCGCGACCGGCCCGGATTCCGCCGATTGACGTACAATCCCTGGCATGGGAAGGCATTGGATCCTCACGTCGATCTTGGGGCTCGCGTTCTCCCTTTACGCTTGTGCGGTCCAAGCGGAGACTGCCGCCGTTCCCGGCCGGGCTGTCCGTGCAACCGCAACGCTTGTCGATGCGCGGGAGAGGCCGGCACCTTCTCCATCCCACGCTGAGTTATGCCCGGGCATTGAACCCGCATACGTCACCGATCTCGCTGTCCGACAGGTACCGGAAACGGCGGAGCCGCCGGCGCGCGTTCCGTTCCGCGATCCGGTCTTCGGCACGTGCGTCGTGCGCGTCACCGACCGGCGGACGGATCCATCCGCGGGGGATGCTTCCACCGGGCTGACGAACGAGTATTCGCGCGTGCAATCCTTCAACGCCGACGGAAGCCGGATCCTGGCGCGCGGGACGGAAGCGACCTGGTACCTCTATGATGTTGAAAATTTTTCGCCGCTTGGAGAATTACCGCTCGTGGCGGAACCGCGCTGGAGCGCGACGGATCCGAACCTCCTCTACTTTTCCTCGGAAACGCGTTTAATTTCATTTAATATCGTATCGTCGGAACAAGCCGTCGTGCACGATTTTGCGGACGATCTGGCGGGGTACGGCGCGGTGATAGTCTGGACCCGCTATGAGGGGAGCCCCTCGGCCGACGGGCGCTGGTGGGGTTTTATGGCCGAGAATTCAGACTGGCTGGCGGTTGCATATCTTGTTTACGATCTGCAGGCTGATTCCGTAATCGCCCTCCGCGATCTGCGCGGATCGGAAAATGACTCGCGGGAAATCGACAGTGTGACGATCAGCCCGCTCGGCGATCACTTCCTGGCCTTCATGGATAAGGGCTGCGAATACGGGCAGCCCGGGTCAGACGAGGATCCCTGCGGCCTGATGGTCTACGACCGCGATCTGCGGAACGGCCGTGGATTGCTGCGCATCGTCGGGCACGCCGACACGGCGTTCGACCCCAAAGGCCGCGAAGTGCTGGTATATCAGGATATCGACACCGACGAGATCGCGCTGCTGGATCTGGCAAGCGGGGCGGTCACCCCGCTCCGGCCGATCGACTTCACCCGCTGCGACGGATGCGGCGTGCATTTCTCCGGGCGCGCGTTCCGCCGCCCCGGTTGGGCGGTCGTTTCCTATTTCGACGGCGATCCGGTTTCTCATACCTGGATGGACGACCAAGTCTTTGCCGTCGAACTCACCGCCGGCGGCCGCATCGTGCGCCTGGCCCACCACCATTCGCTGGTCGACCCCGGCCAGGAACACGATTACTGGGCCGAACCGCACGCCAGCGTTAATTGGGATTTCACGCGTGTTCTGTTCACCACCAACTGGGGGCGTTCCGGGACGGGAGAAGTAGAGGTGTACATGATCCTACTGCCCGATCCGTTGTAGAAAAAGCAAAGCATACAATCCGCTCCGCCCGCTCCTGCCCCCGCAAAGCGGAGGGTGCAAGGGCAGGCGTAGAGGCCGGTTGGGGCAGGCGGGGTGTGATTTTCGAAAGAACACCCTTGACTCTATAGTTACCATAGGGAATATAGTGCATCCGAAGATCTTCATTTGGGCGTCGGATGCGCCCGCCCTCGAGGAAGAGCAATGCTACGCATAGGAGATTTCAGCCGCATCGCCCGGGTTTCGGTGCAGACCCTGCGTTATTACGACGACCTCGGCCTGCTCAAACCCGTCGACGTGGACCGGTTCACCGGTTACCGCTACTATACCTTCGACCAGCTTCCCCGCCTGCACCGGATCCTGGCGCTCAAGGATCTGGGGCTCTCCCTGGAGGAGATCGCCCGGCTTTTGCAGGATGAACCTTCCGTCGAACAACTGATGGGAATGCTCCGTTTGAAGGAAACCGAGTTGAAGGAACGGGTCGACGAGGAGTTGTTCCGCCTGGAGCGGGTCCGGGCCCGGCTGCGGCACATCGAACAGGAGAAGACGATGCCAAGCTACGAAGTGGTCCTCAAAAAACTCGAACCGCAGATCGTTGCGGGTGTGCGGGGGATGATTCCCGCCTACCCGGAACAACGGCCGCTGTGGGAAGAATTGGGAAAATTCCTAAGCGCGAAAAAGATCTCCACCAACGGCCCCTGCCTGACCTTGTACTATTCCGAAGAACCGGACATCGACGCCGAGGTTTGCGAAGCGGTCGCGCGCGAGCATCCGGGCGGGGAGAAGGTGAAATTCCACACCCTGCCGGAGGTCGAGCAGGCCGCGTGCGTGGCGCACCACGGACCGTTCACCACCATCGGTGACGCGTACGGATTCCTGACCAAGTGGATGGAATCGAACGGATACGAGTGCATCGGCCCGGTGCGCGAAGTGTACCTGTGCGAAGCCAAGCGCGAGGGAGCCCGGGTTGATCAGAATGATCCGGAGACGGTGACCGAGATCCAGTACCCGGTGCAGAAGAAGAAATAGCGGATTGTCGTTGGGCGATTCGTTGGGGGCGGCCTTGTGCCGCCCCTTTTCTTTTAATCAGGACGGCACGAGGCCGTTCTGGACGATATTCCAACCAGGGGACAGCCTGATGCCGCCCCGACGTTTTCCATGATAATGCAATCCCGAAGGCTGGCTTTCTCAACCGGCTTGGGATGGATCGATAACCTGAAATGATTCTATCGTCTTGCCGAGAGCCTCAAGATCAGCGGGACCGAGGACGCCGTCCGAATCGAGCGAGAAAAAATATACCGCGGCCGGGGCTTGGATAAAGTACATATAGCGGAATCGTTCCGGCTTTTGGGATGCCTTGATGCGAATCCGTTTGGCAGGTAATGATTCAATCCAATAGTCCTCCTCTTCCTCTATCGGACGGCTGTGCAAGGAGGTCAAGATGTGCCTGGCTTCCTCTGCAGACATCGTTCTGGAAAAGACTTCTCTTCCTTGAATTTTGAAAGGCAGCATGGCTGCGGCATCGGAAGGCGCGGCGCCCTCCGACAATTTGATCCGGCAGCGCCTTTTGGGGTTGACCAGCCACTCTCCTTCCAAAGCGTATTCCTTTGGAACCTGCGATGCACCCGCCGCATCCGTGAGACCGGGAATTCCGCCGGTTTTCAATTTTATGGCGAGGATGATTCGGAACAGCCATCCTGCCGGGATCGCCGCCACCTTCATAATTTCCATGAATACTCGAAAACCCATCGGAAGGGCCGGCATTTCCGAAGGGATCGGCATCGCTTCCTGCGGCGGCTTGGCGGGTTCCGCATGAAGATTGAAATTCCGCATCGGATCAAATCCGCGCTTTCGGTAACGCCGGTGCGCAACCGAAAAACCCGGTGCGGCGGGTTCCGCTTCGGAATGATAGCCGTATTGCGACGACGCTGGACCGATGCCGATGGCCTGGGCGAATGCTTCGCAGGCGTTCTCTTTGAAGATGCCTTTTCTCTTCTGCAATCCCTCCATCTCGGAAACGGTCAATCCGCGGATCGAGCATTGTTCCATCAGGAGCGGAATATCGTTCGGGGCAACCGGCTCTTCGTAGGCCCCGAAGTATTTCGGATTGGAATTGAAGGCGGCGAGAGGACGGTTTTTTAAGAAGAGTTCATACCCCCACAGGTCGCTGTCGTGCAGCCAGAGGTGAAGAACGGGGCGGCCGTCGTTGCGCAATTCGAATAAAAGCCGTTCCTCTTCCTCAAAATGGCTGAAGAGAACGATGGTCCAACGATCATTCCAAAAGAGGAAGTAGGCCCGTTCCCCCTCCTTGCAGTGGTCGAGGACGGGATCCGGCGGCTCCTGGAAGCCTTTCCGCGAAAGCCATTCCCTGATTTTCTGATCCACTGCCTCATGAACGTCGCCGGGAATACTATAACTTGTGAAAAAAGCTCCCATTTTCCACTCCCGAAATATTCAGGTCGCCATCCGGCTATTCAATCCCGCCCGGATCGCATCAGATCGGACAAACAGCGTTATTCAGCCGTTTATCCAACGCGTCGGCGTACCGGTAAATGCTTTCTTCCGTGATATCCGGATCCATGCCGATGTGAGCCCAAATATTCACCATGGAATAACAGCGCTGAAAAGTGATATTTACGGCGGAACTTCCGTCAACAAACGGTTCTTTTCTTCCGACGGTTTCCTCCCCGATCATCGGCGGGTCGTATAGAAGAAGCCCTTCCTGCGTTTCGCTCAGACTGAAGAAATCGAAAGCCTTATTCCGTTCCTTTTTATCGGCAAACAAAACGACATTTACGTCGAGGATGATTTCGGCTTCTTCGCTGGAAATCTGCAGGTCTATCCAATTGTCATATTCCCAAGTCTGCTCCCCATCCACTTTTTGGATTTCCATGGATACCCCTTCCACGGGCAGATCCCCCTCTTGATAAACGATATTCTCCAGATCTACATCGAAATGCGTCTGCGGGCCGCAGGAAACAATCAAGACGAGGGTGAAAACAAGGATTGGCAATCGTTTGGTCACCTTCACCTCAAGGTATCCGCGAATTGAATTTCACGCCCATCGCCGATGATCATACCCGGTTTTCGGCGACCAGCTTGGCGAAGAACTCGAACGACCGGTCATATGTTTTCTCGGCGTCCTTCGGAAAACAGCATCCGGGCAGTTCCCGGCTTTGGAGATGATAGCGGATGCATTCGCAGCACACCCCCTTTCGATGGCACGAGTCGTACGTGCAGTTGCAGCGTTCGAGGTTCTTCGCTTGTTTGCACTCCATGGAAATCCTCCGGATGGGAAAGGCCGTCGAAAGAAACGGCTTTCCCCGATGTAAAAAGCCGGGCTGTTCTGCCAGCCAGGCACTCGAGCCGATCACAAAGGACCAGCCGAATCCATGCGAACAGCGGAACATCAAAGGGTATATCCTTTTTCGAGAACCAGCTTTCCAGCAGGTTGGCTATATGGCCAAAGGAAAAGAACATGAACAGCAGCATCGAACATAGCAAACCCGCTTTTTGCCAGCTCTTGACGATAATGCGAAACCCGATCAGGAAGAAAAAAGTGAATCCAAGCGTGATTTCCAATGATCGCATCGTATCCAGAAACGGGATAAAGGCGATATTGCGTGCGTATAAATGAAGAATGGGATATATGCCTAGCAAGACGGAATGCAGGGGGAAACGCATTATCCGCATATTGGGCTGGTTCCTCCATTTCAAGAATATATTATAGTATGGATTAAACGATGGGAAAAAACATCTCCATGCCGGTACATCGCATTCACATAACAGTTATCCGGTCCTCGCCGGAATATCCTGCAACCCGGATGAATTCGTCCATCATTATGGACGCGGTCCCTCAGTCCTCTTCCTACACCCTCTTGCCATCATAGAACTGCCCCGCTTCTTCGCTGTCGAAATCGGCAACCCTTGACAGGCAACCCTATTTTTCCAAACTCATTTTTTCGGCAATTGAATGCCGGATGCATTCCGTTCCAGGACAATCGCAAAGCGATCCTTGATCCGCAGCGCAGGGCAAGCCGGATGGTATTGAATGCGAGTTAAAGGAGAATTCGATATCTTATTCCCCGTCGTATGCCTTTTTCAAAGCTCCGATATCCAATTTTTTCATCTGCAGCATGGCTTGAAACGCCCGCTTCGATTTTTCAGAATCCGCGCCGTGTAAAAGCGCATCCAACCCGGCGGGAACGATCTGCCAGGTGAGCCCGTATTTATCCTTCAGCCAGCCGCACTGCTGCTCCTCTCCGCCTTCCGACAATTTCTCCCAGAAATAATCCACCTCCGCCTGGTTCTCGCAGGTCACAAAAAAGGAGATGGCGGAGGAGAAGGTGAAGTACGGTCCGCCGTTCAGGGCCATGATTTCCTCCCCGTCGAGCTGAAACGTGGTGTACATGACCGAACCCTTCGGACCGGGTCCTTCCTCTCCGTAGCGGAGGACGCTGATGATCTTCGAATTCTTGAAAATGGATACGTAGAAATGTGTCGCTTCTTCGGCTTTATCGTCGAACCACAAGAAAGGCGTGATTTTCTTCATTTTGGCATCTCCTTTCCATTTTCTGTAAGGCACATCCCAGGCGTACGGCGGGCGCCGAATCCCGGCTCGGTTACGAACCTCGACGGTGAATTTTTACGGCCGGTTTCATCGCCGTCACCTTGAAAACCTTTCCCTTTATGTCATAGGTGGTCCAATTCCCGACCGGCTGGCCGTTTTCGAAATACCCCGATCGCATTTTTGTTCCATCCTTGCGGAACCACTCCCAATATCCGGTCAAAACGCCGCCAAGCATGCGGCCCTTGGCCCAGACGCTTCCGTCCGCATGGTATTCGACATGTTTTTTCGCGGCTGTTTTTTGGGCAGGCATATGCACACTCCTTATCCGTCCAGTTACACTAACCCAATCCGACTGCAAAAAAGAAGGCCAGTGGTAAATCAACCGGTCTACCCATTCTTTTTGTACATCCTACTCGGAAGTGCATTAATGAATTGTTAGCCATTCTCCGCCGCCGGCTTGGCGGTCTTTTGGTCCGGAGAACAACCAAGTAAATAATCGGAGGTCGGAGTCGCAGTTGCTGCACAACCATAAAATCCGCCCCGGTTTCGAGCTTCCCACCGGGGCGATCCGTCCTGTATTCTCCTGCAGAATGGAAGAGATGTCGTCTACATCTGCTGGATGGGCAAATCACTCAAGGATTGGACGCTCTTCTTCCGGCCCTCCTTTACGGAAAAAGACCCTCAGACATCGTCACACACCCTCTTGCCATAATAGAACTGCCCCACTTCTTCGCCGTCGAAACCGGTATTCCTTTGCAGAGTGCGGGTCATTTTACCGAAAGATTATCGAGGAAGAACTTCTTTAAATACCAAGCCGAAGCCTGCCCTGTGCTCTAGGCGGGGAAGCGAGGGGCCGCTGGAAGCGCTTGTTTGGCAGACAATGTCATAATTAATTTACTTGCAAATCTTAGGTATCGTTATCGCGATCCCATCCAGATATTCTTCATCATTTTTGAATTTTTCACATTCCGTCGAATTAACAATCCCGGCGTATTTTGCCAATTCAAATGATACCGATCCCGTCGCATCAGGGTCAATATGGAAGTCATAGTATCCGCTGAATAAATACTCCTCCTGATACCCCCGCTTTCCGAGAATCACCCATTCATATTCATCCAGATCCTGATAAACATCCGTCGTATGACGATTTCCGAAGATCCAAATCGGGGTTGCCGATTTTTCATTCCATATCACCAGGTTATATTCACACAGGCGCGTGCCAAACTCATCTATTCTATCTTCTGTTATCTCGCTCATTATCTTAAGCTCGGCGGAGGCGTTGCAGTTAATATTCCCCGGATCAGGATTGGCATATTGAGTCAGCACTGAAACCGGAGCGCTCGGCCCTCCCTGCGCCAAGATGAATTGATTAAACCATGAGCAGGATAAAGAATGAACGACCGCGCGGCAAGCCGCGCGGTATCACAGAGCGCAACCCTCAAGAACTGCGCAGCAAGCTGCGGGGTATTCTAATCCCGCGAAAGCGGGATAAACAGCCGCCGCCAATAATATATATTTCATGCCGGATTTGTTTTTCATGCGTCCTCCTGATTTACTAATAATTGACCGTTTGCCCAACATCCGGCAGCTCAGCCCGCCCCGGCCCCGGTTCCTCCGCTTCGCGAAGGCAGGCGCGAGGGCAGGCTTCCACCGTGCGGGCCTGGGGTGCTCGCCCGCCTGCGCAGGACTCGATTCATTGTACCCGAAACATCATTGAAGAATAAATCACCGACGACATGGATGGGACCGCCGGTGCGCGCGGATCCGGCGGCTTGCGTATCCCGCTTTCGCGGGATGAGGAATACCCCGCCGCTTGCGGCGAGAGAACTTGGGAGTTGCGCTCCGTGACACCGCGCGGCTTGCCTCGCGGTGGCTCATTTTCCATTCCATCGCGCGAGATTACGCAATGAGGAACAAGAGAAATTGAACGCCGAAGTATGCGAGGATGCCCAGGGTGAGAGGCAGCGACAGGACGGAAGCATTGAGAGGGATGACGGATAGAACGACGTATGATCCAACCCCGGCGAGGAGAGCGGCAATAAGTGCCTTTCTTTGGACTTCGCATCCCCGGGCGTCTCTTCGAAGCGGGAAGAAAGGCTGGTTCGTGTCTACCTGGAACCACCCGCTGTGCAGATAGATAAGGAATCCCGCGAAAAAGAGAGCCGAAAAGGCCGCACCCTTTATGGAGATCCCGAAGACGAGGAAAGAGAATGCCAGGCTGAGGGCCGCTCGGGAAATATAATAGGGGAGAAATTGTCTGTTCATGCGCGTCCTTTAGACAGCCGGAAAAGTTTTCCGATGGGTACAGCCAGGGCCTCGGAAAGCAGGAGTGCGTGTTCGATGGTGGGGAGAAAGCGCCCCTTTTCGATGGAAATGATCGATTGGCGCGCGAGGTCGGTCCGGTCGGCCAATTCCTGCTGGCTCAGTCCCCGCTTCATCCGCTCTTCACGCACGACGTTCTCCACCCGGCGCTTGGTCATACTATGTAAAGTATACTTCACATATCCAGGCTTGTCAAGTGAGCTTTACATCGGAACAGGGAAGCTGCTTAGCGTAAAATTCCACCCACGGGAAGCCAATTCCGCATTCCGTCCTTGGAAAGTTACCCCTTAACCGCCCCGGCGACCACGCCCCGAATGATGTATTGCTGGCACGTCAGATAGAAAATGACGATCGGGATGATGGCCAGGACGAGCATCGCCATCATGGCGCCCATATCGCGGCTGCCGTAGCCGCCCTGCAGGTATTGGACGGCGATCGGGATCGTCTTATAACTGCTGCCGATCACGAGGTACGGTAGAAGATAGTCGTTCCAAACCCACATGGTGTTCAAAATCGCGACAGTGACGCTGACCGGCTGGAGAATGGGCATTACGATCAAAAAGAACGTTTGGATCGGGTTGCAGCCGTCCATCGTCGCGGCTTCCTCGATTTCCAGCGGGATGCTTTTAACGAACCCGCTGTAGATGAAGACGGACAACCCGGCGCCGAATCCGAGGTACAGCACGATGATGCCGACGGGATTATCCAGATGCAGAATGTTCGCCATTTTCGACATGGTGAACATCACCATTTGGAACGGGACGATCATCGAAAAAACCAACAGGTAATACAGGATCGAACTGACGGAGGATTTTACCCGGGTGATGCACCAGGCCGTCATCGCGGTAAACAGCACGATCGTGCCCACGGAGAAAACCGTGATGAAAAGGGAATATCCGAAGGCCGAGATAAATCCGGTTTTTGTAATCCCGGAAAAGTAGTTCTGTATTCCCACGAAAGTCTGGCCGTTGGGCAGGGCAAACGGCGTGTCGGATATGAAAAATCTGCCCTTGAAGGAATTCATCAGGACGAGCAAGATCGGAGCCAGGTAGACGACGGCCAGGACCAGCAAAAAAACGAAAGCAACGTTTCCCCAAAAGGATCCCTTGGTCTTCATCAGCGTTCCACCTCCCTGCTCCTTGAAAAATACAGCTGCATCAGCACGATGACGGCGACGATGACGAAGAAGATCACGGCCTTCGCCTGGCCGACACCTTCGTATCCGTTCCGGCCGTAAAACGTGGTGAAAATATCGAGCGCCAGCATGGAGGATGCCCGGCCCGGCGCGCCCGCGGTGAGGGCCAGGTTCTGGTCGAAGAGTTTGAAGGAGTTGGTCACGGTCAGGAAGGTGCAAATGGTGAAGGCCGGCATGACCATCGGGATGGTGATGTTCCGCAGCGCCTGCCAGGCGTTGGCTCCGTCCATTTCGGCCGCCTCGATCAGCTCGGGCGGGACGTTCTGGATCGCGGCGATGTAGATGATCATCATGTAGCCCGCCATCTGCCAATTCATCAGGATGACCAATCCCCAAAACCCGTAACTCGCACTATAGGTGATGTCCACGCCGAAACGGATCAGCACCCCGTTGATCAACAGCTGCCAGATGTACCCGAGGACGATGCCGCCGATGAGGTTGGGCATGAAGAACACGGTGCGGAAAACGTTCGTACCCCGGATTTTCCGGGTGAGCAGATAGGCGAATAAAAATGCAAAAAGGTTGATCAGCACAACGGAAACCACGGCGAATTTCACGGTGAAGATCAGAGCGTTCAGGAAGTCATTATCCTCGGAAAACGCGCGGATATAGTTGCTCACGCCCACCCAGTGCGAATCGGTCACCGTCGTGAATTCGGTGAAGGAAAGGTAAATGCCAAGCAGAAACGGGATCAAAAAGGAAATGACAAACGCGAGGATCGTCGGCAATATGAAAAATAGATAATATTTTATCGGCATTTTTCGCACGGCAAACCTCCCGCTCAGCAAAGGAAACGCCGGTATACGCTGCTCCGTCACCCCGCTCGAATAACCGGGCGGGGTGACGGAGTTATTCAACTATTACGCGGATTTGGCTTTTTCACTCTTCCATTGGTCGATGAACAGCTGCTGCACATCCGCCCACGTCTTGGTGCCTTGCGCATACTCCAAGAGGGCGGCGCCGAAATTGTTCTTGAAGGTCTGGTTCGGGAACACGACGAAATACCACTGTACGTTGTACAGATCCTTGTTGCTCATATAGCGAATCACTTCCTTGGCCAGCGGATCCGTCGGTTTCTCGTTTTCGGCAAACGTGTCGAACGGGGCGATGAACTTCAGATCATTGGTGACGAAGGCCTTGCCCGTCGTGCTGCTGTACAGCCACCAGATGAAATCGGCCGCGAGTTTCTGCTTTGCCGACGAGGCCTTCTTATTGATTGCGAAGAAGTTCTCGGTGCCCACGTTGATCGACTGTTTTTCCTCGCCATTCACGCCCGTGTAGATCGGCAGGAATTTCACGTCTTCGGCCTTGACCGTGTTGCCGGCTACGCCCGAGATCTGGCCCCAGGCCCAGTTGCCATTCTGCACCATTGCGGATTTGCCTAGCGCGAACTCCGCCATGGAATCGTCCACGCTCTTGCTGCCCAGCAGCTTGGGATCGGTCGTGGAGTTGTTCAGGTAGAGGTCGAAGATATTCTTGAAATTGGCTGCGTACTTGAATTGGATGGCCAAGGTTGCAGCGGTGTTTTTAATGTCGATGTTGTTGTCGCGGAACTCGTAGAACACCGGGACATCGGCCAGGTGGGTCTGCCAGCGCCAGTCTTCGCCGGGTTTGAGGGAGGTGGAGGAGAACACACCCTCGATGCCCAGCTCAGCCTTCTTGGCGGTCATGTCTTCCACGACGGCCTTCAGAGTCGCGAAGTTGTTGACCTCGGCCATCGATTTCGCCTTGGCGCCCGCCGTCGCGAAGTACTTGGTCATGATCGCGTTGTTGTAGATGATCCCGTAGCCTTCCACGACATACGGGAGGCCGTACACGCCTTTGCCGTCGGTGACCGCCATGGATTTATCGGAGAGATGTTTGTACAGCTCGATATCCGATAAATCCGCGCAGTAATCCCTCCAGGCCGCATAGCCTACAGGACCGTTGATCTGGAAGAGTACCGGCGCATCGGCCTTGGCGATTTCCGACTTCAGCGTCTGCTCGTAGGTTCCCGATGCGGCGGTCACCACCTTCAGCGTGACGCCGGTTTCCTTCAGATAGGCGTCGGCGATCTTGGCGTAGATTTCGGATACTTCCGGTTTGAAGTTCAGGTAATACACTTCCTTCGCGCCGGTGGGCCCGCAGGCGGAAAGCGCTATAACGACGATCAAACAGGCGATCGTCAGAACGAACAACTTTTTAGACATTTTCCCTCCTTGTGAAAAAAGCCGAAAAGATCAACAGATAACCTGGATCGTTTTTTCCCCAAGGTCACCTCCTTTCCATACCGTCTTCTGTTGCTTTAGTAGAAACAAAGGAAAATGCCGGATACACTTTTCTCCTCCATGATGAAGGCAGGTGTAATAACTTGGGTGGAATCCGCATTTGTCCGGATGCCGAATTTTTCATGTTGCCGTATGAAGTATCGGATCGAGGAGCAAACCGCCGGTATGAGATAATTCCATCCCCGATGTTTTTAATGGGGGATGTCCGGCCTTCGGCCTTCTTGACCTTACTGTTTCCTTTTAAGTCAATGATGCCCGCGCGAATTGCGGCCTGTAAAAAGTAAATTCGCTTGGAGGATTTAATCCGGGAAATGTTGCTGGAATTAAGTTGGTCTATCTCAATAATCGCATGATTATTAAATAATTTTAAATCACCTCTGGGATTCGTCCAGAAGAATGTCTTCACCTCTGCCTCGTATGGCGTTTACTTCAATAGCTTAATGGCTCCTTTAAATCCGAACTTTATATCTGCTTAATTATAACATAGAAAAAAACTGTCATTTTTCCATGCCATTTAAAAACGGCTGGTTTTTACGGTCGGCAGATGAAAACATCGCCGGTGCTCCGGAGCATGAAGGCAGCACGATGTATTTGCATCCTCCGCAGGTTTGCCGTCCGACTATGAACCAATCAAAGTTTTACGGCGTTCCTTTTGCATCCAACGAATAGTGCATCAGCGGTCGACCCGGGTATCTTCCCATAGGCATTCTATCCCACGCTCGTGTTGGCCAAGAAAACAACAAAAAGAATTACCAGAATGCCGATAATTATGAGTTTCACTCTGCATGACAGGCAAATATTTGCATTATCTCCTGCATATTTATGACAGAAATTGCATTCATTAATCATCATAATCCTCCAATATATAAAAAACAGGGACTCGACGCGAATACTCCGTTGAAACCAACCTTAAGATCTTGCGATTCATCAGCTTCAAAAGCGCATTCGCTGAGCCGCGCAGCGCCGGTTCACCTGCAGCCGCGGTTGGGCTGCCCACAGGCGTTCCTGCTTACCATTGCCATAATTTCAGATTACCAGCATTTTGATGTGAAATTGTCCCATTGGATGCTTTTTCCATCGTGTAGCACTGTATGAACATATCATTGAGATAGAATTCCAGCATAGTGCGATTGAGCAACAGGCGAAAACGCGGCAACGGGAGAAAAATCATTTCTCTGTCCACTCTTTCTTTGCACTGGAAACCGGTCCAATCCGCATTGACAGGGCCTATCTCCGTTACTCCCTTCTCATCAACCAAAATCCCCACGCCCTTCCCGCCATCATTGCCAATCATCAGCTTGGCCGAAAGGGTCATCACTCCCTCCAAAATAATGCCTTGATCAGTCTCGAATCGAATTGGTTCAGCCGGCGTGCCGATCTTCATTTCTTTGTTCTTGAGCTTGTTATTCCCTTTCCACCAGGCAAGATACAAAGATCCATCTATTACTTCTGCCTTTTTAAGCGGGGCGTAATGAACGACCGCGCGGCAAGCCGCGCGGTATCACAGAGCGCAACCCCCAAGAA
>CAZFPL010000070.1:0-5503 GCA_964521085.1 uncultured Anaerolineales bacterium
CGGGTAATATCCAGACAGTTCCTGGATGCCCGCTTCGGACGCGCGGGCATGACGAACTTTTACTTTAGGGCGATTCTCTACGCCGAGCTTTTCCCACCCGCCGCCCGCCGTGGAAACACTTTTCTAAAAAACCTGGCCGGCAGGAACCGCAAATTCCACATCAGGATCAGGCTGAGGACGATCCACCAAAATTCAAGCGATACAACCACCGCACCGACGGGCAGCCCGCCCAGAAAGACAGTCCGGCTCCCCACCCTCGTTATGCCGTTCTCGACCCCGACGACCTTTAGAATGTACCTTCCTCCGGGCACCTGATCCGGCAGTTCCAACCGGCCGGAAAATCTTCCACCCTCCCCGATCGTGACCGACATTTTCGCAACCGTCCGGTCATTCGGGCCGGATGCTGCATCGTTGCTCCAGAGTCGGCCGGGAGGAGCAAGCAGAAAAACGGTGGCGCTTGCGCCGGGCGGAAGAGCGCCGCTTCCGGAGAATTCCACGGAAGAATATTTCGGAAGCCACGGGAACGCCGGGCGGATAGATAAATCCGGTACGGGCGAGTCGATTCCCAGAGCGGGGTCGCCGAAAAGGTTATACGCGTGCTGTCCCAGGTTGTAGTACATATCGCGCGGGATATCCGGCTCTTCTTCTTCGGATTGGCTTGAGGTAAGCCGGTAAAGTTCGGGCACCAGAAGGCGGCTGAGGGCCATCTCGATGGCGCGGTCCGAACCGGGGTCGGTAAAGCCGGCTTCCGCGTGGCGGACCCATTCTCCGGCCGTGGGAATCCGGTCCTGCAGTATGCCGGTCAGCAAATCCATGACGTTGAAGGTGTTTCCTTCGGCTGAGGTGATCCGTGAGGCCGCATAGGTCGCCGCCGCGCCGCCCGGTTGAAGCAGCAGCATCTCCGCCAGGGAGGCCTGGTCGCCGGCCAGATCGTACTGCCCGATCAGGCAGCCGATCAACGTCACAATGGATCGATCCGCATTGCGGACAAGGGAAAGGTCATTCGCGGTAAAGGCTTCCACGTATTCGCCCTGCGGGGTGCGGATCGGGCCGAGATAGTCCGCCATCCCGTGCCCGATATACATCACCAGGAGCGAATCGCCGTTCAACCGGCCGGCGATCGCTGCGGTGAATTCCTTCGGAGGAAGGTAATATACGCTGTCCGGGTTTCCGTTCAGGACGCTCCATTGCAAATACTCCGGCAGATATTTCGTCGCGAAGTATTCCATGAGATTTTCGGCAAGCGCGTCGAACTCCGGCCCGAATCCCGAAGCCGATGTGATCAGGTCGACCCGGGTCCGTCCTTCGCCGGTGGGCGGCCGGGATTCATATTGTTTCACCCGCGCCAGGACGCGAAGCGCTTCTCCGTCGTTGCGCGCGGGCACCCGCCCGATGGCCAGGGGCAGGAGATGGACGGTATCGGCCTGCGCGGCGTACATACTGTCGGAGGCGATCGTCGTCGCCCCGAACAGGTAGGCTTCCATATCGCCTGAATCCAAAGTCGCCGCGGGAAGGTACGCACCAGGTGCGGAAGAATCGGGATGGGCATGGCCAAGCAGCAGGACAAAGAAGGGGTACGGCCGGCCGCTGTCGGTGTAAACCGTTTGGATTTTCTCCTTCAGGGAAACGTCGGTTTCGGTTTCCGCAATCGTGAGGATCCGGGGAATATATCCGGTGGAGCGGCGGTATTCCGCCCATGCCCCGGCGCTTGTCTGCAGCGCGGGGGATGCGACGATGAGGTAATTGGTCCCGCCGAGTTGGGGAGTCTTAAGCGGGATGCGGACGTCGCGGATTGCGGAGAGGGCGGGCCAGGCGAGCGGGATGGAGAGCGCCAACCAGATCAGCATCAGGATGCCGATCGCCGCCGCCGCAAGGCATGAACGCGCTTGGGAGCGCCGATCAGGTTTTTTTGGATTTTCCGACATGATCCGGCCCAAACGCAAATGGGAGCAACCGTTCGAGCGTGGTGATCCGGCGGATCCGCCCCTTCTCGTCGGCGAGGATCACTTCGATCTTGAGTCCGAATTCCGCGAGCGCCTGGCGGCACGCGCCGCAGGGGGACGCCCCCTCCCAGGTGACCACCGCGATCGCGCGAAACTCGCGTTCGCCGGCGGCCGCGGCCGAAAAGAGCGCCACGCGTTCGGCGCATAAACCCACGGGGTAGGATGCGTTCTCCACGTTCGCGCCGGTATACACATTTCCGTCCGCCGTCTGAATGGCCGCGCCCACCGCATAATGCGAATACGGCGCGTAGGCGTTGCCGCGCGCCGCGCGCGCTTCGGCCACGAGCCGTTTGCGTTCCTCCGCGGTCAATTCATTTCTTGCCGGCATTAACTTTTCGCACCTTCTTGGCCGGCACGCCGAGGGCGAGGGTATCGTCCGGCACGTCGTGCGTCACCACCGAGCCGGCGCCGGTCTTTGCGCCGCGGCCGATTTTCACCGGCGCCACCAGCATCGTATCCGATCCGATGAACGCGCCTTCGCCGATCTCGGTGCGGTGTTTCTGCTTGCCGTCGAAATTGCAGGTGATCGTCCCGGCGCCGATGTTGGCATTTGCGCCGACTTTAGCATCCCCGAGGTAGGAGAAGTGCCCCACCTTGGCGCCCGCGCCCAGGCGCGAATTCTTCACCTCGCCGAAATTGCCCATGTGCACGCCGCGCTCGAGGTACGCCCCCGACCGCAGATGGCCGAACGGCCCGACCGAGACGTCCTCCTCCAGGGTGGCCTTCTCAATTACCGAAGCCTCCAACCGGCAGCGGTCGCCGACCGTGCTGCTCCGGATGATCGTATTCGGCCCGATAACACAATCGCGGCCGATGATCGTCTTCCCCTCGAGATGCGTATTGGGCAGGATCATCGTCCCCTCGCCGAGGGTCACATCGAGCGCGATGTACGTCGCCGCCGGATCCTGCATCCCCACCCCGGCTTCCATCCAACGCGCGTTCGTCCGCTTTCGAAGCACGGCCTCCGCCTCCGCCAGGTGGGCGCGGGTATTGATCCCGATCCATTCCTCTTCGTCTTCGACCGTGATCGCGGTCACGCCGCGTTCCGTAGCCGCCATCGCCACCAAATCGGTCAGGTAATATTCGCCCTTCGGCGAAGGGCTCACCTTCGCCAGCGCCGTCCAGAGCCAATCCGCGCGGAAGCAGTAGGCGCCCAGGTTGATTTCCTTCACGGCTTTTTGCTCGGCGGTGAGATGGGCATCCTCGACGATTTCCGTCACATTCCCCGCTCCGTCGCGGATCACCCGGCCGAACAGGCGCGCATCCTTTCCGATACCGGTGAGCATGGCCAGCTGGCCGGGCCCCTTCCGGCCGGCCTCCGCCAGGCGCTTAAGCGTCTCCGGCCGCCAGAGCGGCATATCCCCGTAGAACACGAGGACATGCTCGGCCTTCCCGCGCAATACGCTTTCCGCGCGGCGGACCGCATCGGCCGTTCCAAGCAGTTCCGCCTGTTCGACGAACTCCGCCCGGTCACCCGCTGCGGCGCGCACGGCATCGGCGCCGTGCCCGACCACCAGGACCGGTTTTTCGGCGCTGACCGCGCCGGCGATATCGAGCGCCAGCAGGACCATCGGCCGCCCGCACAGCGTATGCATCATCTTGGGCAGGGTGGATTTCATCCGGGTCCCCAGCCCGGCGGCGAGGATGAGTGTGCGTAGAGTCATAGATCATCCCTCTGATTCATGTTGGATTTTCTCTCCGGCTTCTCCGATAATCTGCGTCCGGGAGTGTGGAAAAAAGAAGACTCCCCGACTCGTAGATCCGCTCTCTCTTCGAGTCCTGGAGTCTTCATTTCTTCCGAGGCTGGGGCGCCAGGTTTCGAACCTAGATCCACGGATTCAAAGTCCGGTGTGCTGCCGTTGCACCACGCCCCACTGGTTTCAGCGCGCCGGAATTGTAGCACAGGAAGGAGCCGGAGAGGACTCCGCCGGGTTAATCGAACACCCGGTAGGGCGTGTTGGAGAGGTCTTCGGGGGCCAGGCCGAGTTTCTCGGCCTCGTCGAAAGTTAATTTTCCGGGCGAGAGGAAACCGCCCGCTTCCAGAACGGCGTCGTCCCAGAAGGTTTTCGCCTCCTGGGATTCCACCATCTGATCGCTGAGATTCCATTCCGGCTCGGTGATTCCCCCTCCCACGGTCTGCTGAACCCAATCGGGCATAGGGACCACTCCTGACGACGCTTCCTGCATCAGCCGGTCGGTGTGGAAGATTTTCTCAAGCCGGCGGACGGCTTCGGTCAATTCGTCATAAAGGGTTTGGGCGGGGGTCGGCTTGGAAAGGAAAAGCACCAGGCTCGGCCCGCTCGGCATCGGCGCGACGATCATCTCGCGTTTCTCGCCCGAGAGGAGGCAGATCGACGGGGGATCTTCCTTGATCTTGCCCAGGAACGGGGTGGCGCGGTGCACGATGGAGGCGATCGAGTGCTGCACCGCCTCCATGTCTTCTTCCATCACCTCGAGCACGTCCCCCGCGCGGTGAGTCGCCTGACCGCCTTCCTGGCACAGCCAGGCGGCGTCGGCGTCCAGCTTCTGGCGCAGGTCGGTCAGCACTTTGGCGGCGCGGTCTTCGCTGGGCTGGAACGTCTCACCGGCCAGGATCGAACGAACGGCCAGGAGGAACTCATCCATCGGGAGGGGTTTGTTGAAGAAGGCGCGCACCCCAAGCCGCTCGGCCAGTGCGCGGATCGCCGGTTCGGAGAAACCGGTTGTTACGATGACGGGGATATTAATCTTCTGGATCTGCCAGCGCTCGACCAGTTCCAGTCCGCTGATTCCCGGCAAGCGCACGTCGATGACGATGAGGTCCGCCCCGTGTTCCGCCAGCTCGAGCGAGGCTTCCTCCGCCGAAAGGGTATCCACCACATCCAGCGAGGGATCCATTAACTGGATCGCGCTGTGCATCATCCGCGCGATTTCCCGCTGATCTTCAACGATCATCACGCGTTTGCGGCCCATGTGATCGATTGTAGCACAACTGTACGGGCGGGGTCACCAACTCTTTAGTCCATATCCGCCGCAGAGGCGGGGCGGGTATAATTCCTTCGATGACGGAAACGGATAGAATCCCGCGGCGGCGCATCATGCTGTATGCCATCCTGGGAGGGATCATTGCGGCGACGATCCCCTTGTATTGCACCGCCGTGATCCTGATCACCCTCCATCCCACGCCTACCGCAGAATCCACCCCCAGTGCCACGTGGCCCGCGATTCCATCCCGGCAAATTCCGCTGCCCGCCACCGCCACTCCGCTCGGCCCGCTGCAAACGACATTCACGCCCACCCACACGTTGTTCATCCCGCCCACACCGACGGTGACTCCGACGCCCACCGAGACTCCCCCGCCCACGGCCCCTCCCCCGCCCACGCGCACCCGCACTCCCATCCCGACCGACACCCCGCCGCCGACCGACACGGCGACGGAAATTCCATCGGATACACCGGCGTCGTAGTCCGCTGGAGGATGTCATTCCGAAGGGCAAAGCCCCGAGGAATCGGAAAGTTGG
>CAZFPL010000070.1:5603-16222 GCA_964521085.1 uncultured Anaerolineales bacterium
ATTGAATTACGGACTTGTAGATGTTGGTAATTAGGGTTGAGTCACCGATTCCTCGTCGCCTATCGGCTCCTCGGAATGACGTACTCCGTAAGTCATTCCGAGCCCTGACCGAAGGGAAGGGCGCCTGTCCCGAGGGAAGCGAGGGAAGGAATCGGAAAGTTGGATTGAATTACGGACTTGTAGATGTTGGTAATTAGGGTTGAGTCACCGATTCCTCGGCCTTCTTCGAAGGCCTCAGAATGACACTTTAAATCCGACTCACAGCCGTTCCGCAACGGCATTCGCAACATCCAGCGTGCTTCTGCCGCCGCCCATGTCGTAGGTGCGCACTTCCCCCGCCGCAATCACACCGGCCACCGCCTTCTCGAGCACCGTCGCTTTTTCCGTCTCGCCCAGCCATTCCAGCATCAGCTTTGCCGCCAGGAACGTGGCGATCGGATTAACCTTGTACTGCCCGGCGTATTTGGGCGCCGAGCCGTGGGTCGGTTCGAAGACGGCGAACCCGTCCCCGATGTTGCCGCTGGAGGCAAACCCCAGCCCGCCCACCAATTGCGCGGCAAGGTCGGAAAGGATGTCGCCGAACATATTGGTCGTCACTAGCACGCCGTATTCGAGCGGATTCTTGATCAGCCACATCGCCATCGCATCGACGTTGGCTTCCCACAGCGGGATGGCCGGGAAGAGGGCGGCGATCTTGCGCGCCTCGCGGGTGATCAGCCCGGACGTTTCGCGCACCACGTTCGGTTTCTCGACCAGTGTCACGCTGGAATAACCGCGTTTCTGCGCGTATTCGAACGCGGCGCGCACAATCCGCTGGCAGCCGCGGCGCGAAAGGATCCGGCACGAGAGGGCGATATCCTCCGAAGCGCTGGAGCGGAAGGCGGCCATCGCCGGGCTTTGTGCTTCCAGCGCGGCGCGCACGTCCGGGGGCAGCGGGTGGAATTCCACCCCCGCGTAAAGGTCCTCGGTGTTCTCGCGGAACACCACCAGGTCGATCCCCTCGCGGTAGTTGAGCGGATTGCCGGGATACGCCTTGCACGGGCGCAAATTTACATACAGGTCGAACTGCTGGCGCAGCTGGACGATCGGACTGCGGTAGGTGAAACCCTTTCCGCGCAGTTCGGGGGCAAGCTCGGCGGCCGCTTCCTCCTTCGGCTTGGAGGTGATGGCGCCGAACAGCGCGCAATGGCACGTTTTGAGCAGGTCGATCGTGCGCTGCGGGAGGGCGTCGCCTTCCTTGCACCAGAACTCCCAGCCGATATCGGCCTTCGGATAGTCCGCATCCAGCCGGAGTTTGTCGAGCACGATCCGCGCCGCTTCCATGACATCCTGCCCAATTCCGTCTCCGGGCATCCAGGCGATCCGGTATTTGGCCATCCGTGCGTCCTCCTCGAATAACGGGTCGGAAGTATAGCATAGGCATCTCTGGAATCCACGAAGAGCACGAAGAAGTGCCGAAGAAGAGAAAAAAAGAAAATCCTTTGTGTCCTTCAGGTTTCCCTTCGTGTCCTTCGTGGATTCACTCAATCCGGCCGGGAACAAGACCGGTGGATTCCGCGGGCAAGTTGCCATTCCCCCCGCCCTCTGCTATCATCAAAAATCTATGGACGAGAAAGCGCTTGCAGAGCATCTCAAAGCCCTCCTCCGGGCGCAGGGCCTCTCAGCCTTCGAGGCGCCTGTGCGCGAGGTCGTCGCCGCGGCCTGGCGCAGGTTTGCCCCCAAGCAGACGGTCTCGCGCCTGGGCAGCCTGCACGCGCTTCAGCCCGGCACCGGCCGCGCTTCCCGCCCGAAGATCCTCCTCACAGCCCACATGGACAAGATCGGATTGATGGTCACCCAGGTGATCGATGGTTTTTGCCGGGTGACGGAAATCGGCGGCTTGGATCCGCGGATCCTGCCGGGCCAGCCGTTTACCATTCATGGACGCGAACTCATTCCCGCCGTCGCCGTCCTCCCTCCCGCTGCGCTTCTGCCGCCGGACCGAAAGGCCACCGTAGCCCGGCTGAAGGATCTGTGGCTGGATACCGGCCTTCCGGCGGGGGCGGCGGCGCGTCTGCTTCGGATCGGGGACCCGGTCTCGTTCCACCAGGAGCCGTTCGATATGGCGAACGGGCGCCTCACCGGACCCTCGCTCGACGACCGGGCCGGGGTGGCCGCGCTCACCGTCTGCCTGGAAGAATTGGCCGCCCGGCCCCACCGCTGGGATGTCATCGCCGCCGCAACCGTCCAGGAGGAAGAGACTCTCGGCGGGGCTTTCACATCCGCCTTTGCGCTCAAACCCGATCTGGCTGTCGCGGTGGACGTCACCTTCGCCGCCGGGCCGGGCTTGCCCGAGCATAAAACCTTCCCAACCGGGGAAGGACCAACCATCGGGATGGGGCCGAACGTTCATCCCGGGATGTGCCGGGCCTTCACCCAGGCCGCCGACAAGGCGGGGATCAAATACTCACTCGAAGTCATGCCGCAGCATTCCGGAACCGACGCATATGCGATGCAGATCACGGCGGAGGGAATTCCAACCGCGGTGATCGGCATCCCGCTGCGCTACATGCACTCTGCGGTGGAGACTGTCTCGCTTGCGGATATCCGTCAGACGGGGCATCTGTTGGCGGAGATGGCCTTCTCCCTCGACGATAAATTCCTGGCCGATCTGAAATGGGAGTAAGCGGATGACACCGTCCAAGAAGCGAAAATCCGCTCCGCGCAAGACGGCCGCGAAAACCGCGCAGCGCGCGCGCTCCTCCTCGCGTCCCGTCCCTTCGAAAAAGGCGGGGGCGGCTCGGGGAGCGGGCATCCCCCTCCTGCGCCGGCTCAGTGAAGCCTGCGGCGTGTCGGGCGATGAAGCCGCCGTCCGCGCCATCGTCCTCGAAGCGCTGAAGGGGAAGGTCAAGGAAGTAAGGACCGACGCCCTGGGCAATCTGCTCGTCCATTGCCGCACCCGCGGCAAGGCAGCCAAGCGCGTTATGGTCGCCGCCCACATGGACGAAGTGGGATTGATCCTGATGCAGGCCGGGAGCGACGGCCTGTGGAAATTCGACACGGTCGGCGGGGTGAACGAACAAACCCTGCCCGCCAAGCCGGTGTGGGTGGGAAACAACCACACCCCCGGCGTCATTGGAACGAAACCGATCCACCTGGTCGAAAAAGAGGAAGGCGAGAATCCGATCAAAAAGGATTCGATGACAATCGATGTCGGCGCGAAGGACAAGGAAGGCGCATCCGCATCCCTCAAGCCCGGCGACCGCGCCGCCTTCGCCACGCCCTTCCACGCGGAACGCGGCCTCCTCTTCGGCAAGGCGCTCGACGACCGCCTGGGCGTGGCCGCGCTGATCGAGCTGGTCCTCGATCCTCCGCCGGGCGTCGAGCTGCTGGCGGCTTTCACCACGCAGGAGGAAATCGGCCTGCGCGGGGCAGGGGTGGCCGCGCACGCCCTCAACCCGGATGCGGCGATCGTGCTGGACGCCACTCCGGCCGTCGATATCCCGATGTGGGACGGCAGCGAGAACATCGCCTATAACACCAAGCTCGGCGGCGGACCCGCCATTTACATCTCCGACCGCGCCACGATTTCCGATTCGCGCCTGGTCCGCCTGCTGACCGGCGCGGCCGAGAAGCGTGGGATCAAATACCAGATCCGCCAGCCGGGAAGCGGCGGCACCGACGCCGGCGCGATTCATACGGCGCGGGCGGGCATTCCAAGCGTCTCCGTGTCGGTCCCGTGCCGCAATCCGCACACCCCGGTCTCGATTGCGCGGCAGGAAGACTGGCGCGCGCTGGTGGCTCTCGTGCGCGCGGCATTGGAAGATCTCGGCAAGCATGGCCTCGCTTAACCTTGCAGGGGATGGAAATAAAATGAACCGGAGTATTGTCTGCCTTTTTCTTCTGCTTCTCGCATCCTGCTCTCCCCTGCCGGCCGCCACCCCCACGGCCAGCCCCAGTCCGACGCCGATGCCGACAGATACCCTAACTCCGATCCCCACCGACACCGCAACGCCTTCGCCGACTCCCACTGTAACGATTACCCCTTCGCCGACCGTCACCGCCACTCCCCGGTCCGTCATTCATGCCGGGAACGC
This sequence comes from uncultured Anaerolineales bacterium, assembly GCA_964521085.1. Taxonomy (GTDB): domain Bacteria; phylum Chloroflexota; class Anaerolineae; order Anaerolineales; family RBG-16-64-43; genus JAFGKK01. Next base: position 9,680 of record CAZFPL010000070.1, read on the forward strand.
CGGCGCGTTGGCGAAAGCCTTTCAGACCCCGCACCCGGATACCCGATCGCTCCTTTTCTCTTCCAACAGCACCTGGCTGCTGATCGGTTCCGGCGACGCATCCCGCGGCAATTATCTGGTCAGCATGTGGTGGCCGGATCAAGAGCAGATCTTCAACCTCATGTCGGCGGCGGCCACCGTCTGGGAGGCGGTGTATTCCCCGGATGGCGTGTGGGCGGCGTACGTCGCCGATAACCCGAGCCGGAATTTCCGCGGGTATATCGTCGACGTCGCATCGAAATTGCAAATCGCCTCCCTGCCCGGAAGCGGGACCGCCTACTGCCTGGATTTTTCTCCGGACGGAACCAAGCTTGCGCTGGGCGGCATTACGGATTATCCCGACGGGGTGATCTGGTTGTACGATACGGCCACCTGGGAGTTGATCTACGAACTGCCCGTGCAAGGCCAGACCGTCACGGATTTGGAATTTTCTCCGGATGGGACGCGGCTGTATAGCGCCGGCACCGACGGACGGATCCGCATTTGGGACGTGGCGCAAAAAACCCTGTTGAATAATTTCCAGAAGGGCCGGCAGGCAAACCGGATTGCTCTTTCGCCGGAGGGGTCGTTCCTGGCCTCGATCTACTGCACCAATCACGACGCCTACGGCTGCACCAAGGGCGGCGTGGTTGTGTGGAACACGGCGGACGGGAAGGTGGTGAAAACGTTCGAAGACATCGCCCTGGCGGTTGCCTTCTCTCCCGACGGTTCGCTGCTCGCAACCGGGGGCGATTATCACGACCCCTTCGTGCGCCTCCGCTATACGGCCACGTGGGCACAGGTCGGACTGGCCGCAACCATGGCTCCCTGCCTTGCTTTTTCTCCCGACGGCCGCCTGCTGGCTTCCGCCGATTATGAAGACATTATGATCTGGACCATTCAATAGGAAACCGCCGGCGGTTCCCATTCCGGCGGAGGAAAGGAGAAATCCCTTGAAAGCATTGATCCGGAAATTGACCGAAGCCTACGGGCCTTCGGGACGCGAGGCCGAACTGCGGCAGATCGTGCGGGCCGAAATCAAAGGCCAGTGCGACTACGTCACCGAGGACGCGCTTGGAAATCTGATCGGGGTGATGAAAGCCAAGGCCAAATCCGGCCGCCGGATCATGCTTGCGGCGCACATGGATGAGATCGGCCTGATCATCTCGCACATCGACGAACGCGGATTTGCGCGCGTGGCCCCCATCGGCGGCGTGTACCCGTTGAATTGCGTGGGTAGCCGGGTGCGCTTTTCATCGGGCCGCGCGGGAGTGATCGGGCGCGAGGAGCGCGAGGACGATAAACGCATCCCGGGACTGGACCAGCTCTTTGTCGATGTGGGCGCGGCGGACCGGGATTCATGCCCGGTGCGCGTCGGGGAGATGGCCGTGTTCGACCGGCCCTATGTCGAAGCCGGCAGCCGCCTGATCGCCAAAGCGATGGACGACCGCATCGGGGTGGCGATTCTGATCGAAACCATGCGCCGCCTGAAGCGCACGCTGCACGAGGTTCAGTTCGTGTTCACCGTCCAGGAGGAAGTCGGGCTGCGCGGGGCGCGGACCTCGGCGTTCCATCTCGACCCGGAAATCGCCGTGTCGGTCGATATCACCGTCACCGGGGATACCCCCCGCTGCCCGCCGATGGCCGTGGCCCTCGGGAAGGGTCCCGCGGTCAAGGTGCGCGACAGCGGGATGATCTCCGATCCGCGCGTGGTGGAGTGGATGACCGGCGCGGCCGCCGCGCAGCGAATCCCCTGCCAGTTGGAAGTCCTCGAACGCGGCACGACCGACGCCGCGGTGATCCAGGTTTCGCGCGCCGGGGTCCCGGCCGGCTGCCTGTCGGTCCCGTGCCGCTACGCGCATTCGCCTTCGGAGATGGTCGACATGGGGGATGTGGACTACTCGGTCAGGTTGCTGATTGCGATGCTGCAAGGGCAGGTGAGTTTTTAATCTCTGAGATCCTAAGGGTCTGGACGGCCCTCAGGATCTGCCTTGTGCGTCAAAAAAAACCTCGATTTCCCTTTTCTTCACAACTTCCTTACATGTTTCCTATTGTTTCACAACAGACCATGGTTAATATGGCCAAGTAGTGGAACGGACCCGGTCGGAACCGGGATGGGAGAATAATCAATGTCACAATTCCATCTACGAATCGGTTTGTTGTTATCCTTGGCGCTTGCATTGAGCGCCTGCAGCGCCGGACCGGCCTCCCTGTCGGCAAAAGATATGACGTACACGGCGCTCGTGATGACTCTCTCCGCTCCGGCTGCCACTTCCCTTCCATCTGCGTCGCCCACGGAGAGCCCGACGCTCGAGAGCAGTACAACCCTCGCCACGTCGATCACCCCCTCCCGCACCGCAACCCGCCCGGCGGCCGCGCCCGGACCTCTCTGCGATGACTCCGCGTACGTCAGCGACGTGACCATCCCGGATGGCACTAAAATCGACCCGGGGGATTCGTTCACCAAGACGTGGAGCATCCGCAACACCGGCGCCTGCAGTTGGACGACCGCCTATTCCATCGATTTTGTGCAAGGCAATGCGATGGACGGGGTGAGAACGTACTTATCCGCTTCCGTCGATCCCGGCGGTACGGTGGAGATCTCCGTGGGGCTGGCTGCGCCCACGACGCCCGGGAAGTACACCGGTTACTGGCGATTGAAGAATGCGGATGGGAACTTCTTCGGAGAATTGGTTTATGTCCAGATTGTGGTGTCCGGGAGTGGGACCACCACGCCGTCGATGACCCTGTTGGAAACCAACACACCAGCACCCGAAATCACCGACACGCCTCTTCCGACCGATACGGAGATACCGGTTACGTAATCGTTTTTGGAATCCCTTTTCATGGACAGAAAACAGTGGCCAAAGGGTCCCGGATATCCGGGACCCTTTGGCTCTGCTTCCATTCGGTTTCCAACAGCCCTTTCATCGCAAACCGCACCGGGGACTTCCAAAGGGTTCCCGGGATCTGATCGGGATTGACGGGTTCCCGATCCAGACAGGCTGAATGCGGTTCCCGGGCAGAGAAAACCAAACGGCGACCTCCGCATCGCGTCCCAAGCGCAGCACCGCGTGCAATGATTTCCGCGACGTTTTCCGCTCCGCCGCCTATAATCCTGAAATGCAGAATCTCCCGAATGCCAACGGCCTTTCGCTGCGAGGCGTGCGTGTGTTCCAGCGGGAGATGCCCAATAGCATGATCGCAAGGCGCGGAGAATTGGAATCCATCCTTTTCCATCCGATCAACCGCTGAAATATAGCCTTAATCTGCCAGTGGGGATTTCTTATAACGTTCATCGTTCTTTATTGGTAGAATAGCCATGAATAGAAGTGGCCCTTTGGAATACCGAATGGGGAGGTTTCCAATGGAAAAATCCAATCACCACATCGTTTGTGCTCTATCCCTGACGGGAATTCTGTGCGCTTGCGGTTCCGGCACATCGTCCCCCCCGGTCCAAGAGCCCTCCATCACCCCCGCAGTAATGACAGCCGTCCAAATCACTTCGCTCCTGGATCCATCTCCCACCTCTGAGTTGAGCCCGGCATCTCAAGAAAGCCCTATCCTTTCGCCGACCTTTGAGCTGTCCCCCAACCCGACCTCCGCGCTGACTCAGAAAGCCATCCTCTGCAATGATTCCTTGTTTGTAGAAGATGTGACCATCCCGGATGGGACGATCCTGGCGCCCGAGGAGGATTTCGTAAAGACGTGGAAGTATAAAAACACCGGCGCATGCAAATGGACAACCTCTTATAAAATCGGCTTTGCCTACGGAAATGAGATGAGAGCAATCGAAACCAAGCTGCCGAATTCCGTTGATCCGGGAGCCTCGGTTGACATCTCGCTTAAGATGACCGCGCCCAAAGCCACGGGATGGTATGGCGGATGGTGGAGACTGAAGAGTGAGTCCGGCGTTTATTTTGGAGATTTTGTGTACGTCTCCATTCGGGTTTCCGACGGCCAGGAAACCAGCACGCCTGGTCCGTGATGATAAACGGGTAACCCCCCGCGCCAGCATGCCCATTTTATGCCTATGGCGTTTTTTCCGACCGGCATTTAGAAAAGCATCAAAAGCAGGGCGCCGTCGCATCGCGACTTCCGTCAAGCAAGGTTCATCCTTTTCATGCGATTCCGGAAGAGACGTCGAAAATATTAAAAATTTTTTAGCTTAATTGGAACGGAAAGGTCGTACCTCATCTGCGAAGTCCGCCCGCGACTCCATCACCTTCCCAAGACCCAGAGCATTCGTAGGATGGGGTAGGCTTCGCGAAGACCTCATGAGGATCGATCATTTCAAGCCGGGGGGATTTGCTTGCGTCTTGCGCCGTTATTCCAACGAATATCGATGATCCCATCGCCGGTGAACCGCACCGGAAACTTCCATAGATTCCCGGCGATCTGCTTGGGTTTGATCGGTTCCCGGCCCAGCTTGGCCGTCTTCGGCTCGCCGGGCAACGAAAGCCATACGGCGCCCTCCGCTTCGCGCCCCAAACGCAGCACCGCGCGCAATGATTCCCGCGACGGTGTCCATTCCGCCACTTCAGCCCCCTGGCTGAAATGCAAATTCGAACCGATGTATTGCGCGCCGGCCGCCCGAGGATGCACCGCCAGCAGGACCGTTCCATGCGCCGGGATTCCCTCCAACTCCAGCTGTCCCCCGGCGGTTTCCAGACACCGCTCATCCCAGAAGGAAAAAACAACCGCTTCCTCCCGTATTCCGGTGATCTCCCGGACATCGATAAAGCGGTCGGCGGCCCGATCCCCCCAATTGAAAATTCCGACCACCCACCAATTCCCCTGCGGCCCGCGCATCGGCAGGACCGCGATCGAAGACGCCGCTTCGCCGCGCCAGGACGGCAGCTCCGCGGCGCGATACAACGGCGGGAGGAGAGCCTGCGCCAGGCGCACGGCGGCGGGCGAGAGTTGGGTGAGATCATCCGACAGCAGGACCATGCCGCCCGACAAGGCGATTGCGGCAGCGAGAGTCCTACGCTCGTCGGGAGTCAGACGCGTTTCCGTATCCCGCGCCAGCATGCAATCCGGATCGTTCCACCACCAGCGCCGGTGGAGAGGAGCGCGGGCGAGCATGTTGCGTACCGCGTTCCACGCCGCCGGGAGCGTCGGATCGCCGCGTCCGGCCCAGGTGTGATGGAACAGGTGCGCCTTCCAGATCGAATCCACGTCCGGCCCGATCCGCATCGCGTCGAAGATGCCGATCCCCGACCCGAGCGGGCAGCCGCATCCGAGCAGGTAGGTTTTTTCGCCGGCCGCGGCGCGGATTTCTTCGAGTGCTTTATGCAGCGCCTGGGCGCGGGTCACCGATGGATCGTGAAGCCGCACCCCCTTCACCGCCGGCATATACAAATAATCCAGCTTGAGGAACGGGAATTTCCAGTCCCGCACAGCGGTTTGAATCAGCCGCCGGATGTGCGCGAGAACATCCGGCCGGGTCACATCCAGGGAGCGCGTCTCGCGCACCCAGGCCAGTTTGATGTTCGCCATCACGCCTTGCGCTCTGGAAGCCAGCCAATCCGGATGCTCCTGCGCGATGCGTGAACCGAGATTTACAAGGAACGGGGAAAGCCAAACGCCCGGGGTGAGGCCGGCCTTGGATATGCGCGCGGCGATCTCGTCCATCCGTGACGGGAATTTCGCGTTGCGTTCGAACCAATCGCCGACGTCGGCCTGGAATCCGTCGTCCAGCTGGATCATCCGAAGCGGGAGCTTGGGGCGCAGCGCGGAGGCGGCGTCGGTGTTCTTTTCCAGGTCGGTTTGGCGGATGGTCGTGTAGTAGTAGTACCAGGAACTCCATCCCTCGGGCGCCGCGCGTTTCGTGCGCGCCCCGTTTTCACGCGCCGCCGCGTTGAAATACTCCGCCGCCGGTGCCCCCAACGAGAGATAGGCGCGGTCAGTGGAGAGGGAGTTTCCGGCATCGAGCCGCACCCCATCGGCATCGGCTTCGATCCGCAGCGAGAGATTATCATCGCCCAGGCACGTTTCCACCAGGCCGAATTGTTCGCGCTGCGCGAGAAATCCCGCCACAAGGTGATCCCGGCCGATATCTTCGCCGATCGCCGTGAACATATCCGAAACGAAATGACCGGGTTTTCCCGAAGGGCGCCGGCTCGTCCCGATATGCATCGCCGAATTGATCGGCCCGAGCATCGGCCCCGGCTGGCGGTCGGTGCTCCGCCGTCCGCCGGCGAAGCTCCAGGTTTGCCATCCGTTGACAAACATCGCCCTGCGTGTGGAATCGGCCGGCAGGCGCACGCCGCCTGCCGCTCCGAACCGCGGACCGGCCAGGCAAAGGTCGATCGTGTCTATGTACAACGGCCGATCCCCGCGGTTGGTGATGATCACTCTCCAAAGCAGGAACGGGCGGCGGACAGGCAGATTCCATTCGACCCGGATTGCGAGCCCGTTGCCCGCATCCGCTTCCGCGGAGAGCGTCCGGCATCGGCCATGATATGAATCATTGCGCAGGGCGGCCGCCGGACGGCACCGGGCTTCCCGAAGCATCCATTT
>CAZFPL010000071.1:0-16175 GCA_964521085.1 uncultured Anaerolineales bacterium
TGCGGCGGATCATCGCCCCCCAGCGCGAGGTGCTCAACAAGCTCGCCCGCGACGATTACCCCGTGATCGACGCCAAGGACCGGATCTTCTTCCGCGACATCTACGACCACCTGGTGCGCCTGCACGACATCAACGAAAGCATGCGCGACCTGGTCGGCGGCGCGATGGATACCTACCTCTCGGTGATCAACAACCGGATGAACGACATCATGAAGACCCTCACGGTGATCACCACGCTGTTCATGCCGCTTTCCTTTCTCACCGGCTTCTTCGGCATGAATTTTTTCACGCCCGTCGGGCCGGCGCTGCAAAGCTGGACCACGCTGGCGGCGTTTGGTTTAACGCTTGCCGTGATGATCGGCACGCCGGTGGTGATGATCTTCTGGCTGCGAAGAAGGGGGTGGATGTAGGACGAACGCCGATCGCGGCTGTTTGTATTCCGGCTGAGAGCTGCCGAAAAGTCGGATTTTGAAAAAGGTTTAGTATTCACCGGTGTGGAAAGGATATTCCACCCGCTTGGATATGCTCAAAGGACGTGTCGCCCCCCAGCCAGTCCGGTGGCAATCCACGGCGGAAAGCCAGCAACCAATATCCCGATCCGGCCGTGAAAGGATTATGTCTACTGAGAACGAAAACGTATCGAGACATCCTTATCCTGGCTTCCCTGTTGATCGCCGTCGTTCCAGCGTGCATTATCACAACATCATCGGAGCCGTCCTCGCAAGCAACCGCCGGTTCCGGCGGCACCGTCCCGACCTGGAACGGGCAGGCGCCAAGCGGCCTCGGATCGGTCGGCTATACAGTCGATGAGAGCCGGAAAGCAAGCGGGACTTTCGACATCAATGCCGGGACATCTCTCACCCTGATGGCCGAGGATGCCAACGGCTATGGCTGGATGCTTTGGATCCCCGAGGACGCGCTGATGGAGACGGAAACCGTCACCCTGACGCCCTTCGCCACGATCGACACCTCCCAATCGGCCGCCAAGATCATCAGCGGAGTCCGGCTCGAGCCGGACGGCATCCAGTTTGTGAACGCGGTTCAACTGACCGTCCACCCTCCCGTCGACAATCCTGGAGTCGGGCTGGTTTTTTCCTTCAATCAGGACGGTTCGGACGTGGATTTTGCGTCCACCATCAACGCGGGGACAAACGCCGTCGCGCAGATCTGGCATTTCAGCGCAGCCGGATATACCAACGGGGCCGCCGCCGGGAAGCCCGGTATTTCTGACCTTTTCGAGAAAGCCATGGCGGAATACAACGCGGCGCTGGAAGGTGCCAGAAAGTTCATCGGGCATCCCCCCCGTCCACCCGAGCCTCGTTCCATCAGCATGTTCTGCCGCGGCACCGAACACAATCCGGATCAAAACGAAGCCTATGAGTATATGCGCGAGTTTTATGATCCATACGGAGAAAACGCTAGAGTGTTATTGGCTGCGGGGAAGACCATACAACTCATCGTTCCGGATTTCAATATCAGCGAGGGAATGGGTTTGGCCCTTCAAATCCTGCAAATGGCGGAGAAAACCCTCCTGGAATTGGGCAATCAGTATCAGAAGGACAAGCCGCCCGACCGGCTGTGGGCAGTGATTTATACTAGCTTGCTAGTCGAGCGTCAGATTCAGTTGCTCGACGGTAATGCGCCGCAGTTGCTGTTTCCGGAAAGAACAGCTTCCTGGTCTGCGACCGTCCGCGATTATTACCTCGACGAGCTGAAAACCAAACACGATTACCGCGCTTACCCAATCATTCTGACGCTGGAGAAAGCGGTCCAAATGGCCGGCGGTACCGATCGTTTGGCGGATATCCTTTCGACCATGACCTTCGAAGTCATCCTCGACACGAGTTTCAGCGGCACCTGGAGAACGAGCGACCGTGTGGTTGGGACCGGTAACGTAGTCCAAACGGCGGACGTAAAGAATTTAAGGATCGAGTTTTCGGATGCGGATCTTTGGGGAAAACCGGATAACATGCAATTAAAAGCTAAATCCGGAACTTATAAAACCGACACCGAAAACACCACGCTGGATGGGATGGTGGACGTCGGCGCGTTGTGGCTGAAGAACTATGATGGCTGCGTGACCAAGACCTTTGACGTGATGATCAGCGGTTTGTATGGAACAGCCGACAGCAAATCCGGCACGGTCGCCGGGCCTGCGTCCATGGCCAGCTTTACACAATATTATTGGGAGGTGGCGGGTGCTTTCATGTTCACGATCCCGATCAAGAACCTGAATGCGAACATGGGTGAGCAGACCTTCAACGGATCCGGCTCCCTGGCGGAAGGCATGTTTACCGGCAGCGGCATGATCCATATCGTGCTAAAGCATACCCCCTCATAGCCGATACATTTGCAGCGTAGATACAGCCGCGATTCCCAATCGCGGCTGTAGTTGTTAATGGTGACGGAGATCGAGGATAGCGGCTATAATATCGGCCTATGCCCTCGAAAGAAACACCCGCCGCCAAACCGCCTTTCCCCGCCGGTCTGTTCCTTATGGCGGGGCTGTTCGCGGTCATCGGGTGGGGCGGGCTGGCAGCCGTCGTGTTCCTCACCCTGCCGTTCCTGTTTCCGCGCTGGTTGTTCTTCTTCTCGATATTCATCGCGCTTTACGGGACGGCGCTTCCCTTCGTGTGGTATCTCAACCGGCGGTTCACCGCCGAGCGCTTCCCTTCCGAGGGAGTGCTGGTGCGCGAAGCGATCGAGGCGGCATCGCTCGGTGTATTCCTGGTGTGGCTGCAGGCGGGGCGGATGTTCACACCCTTCCTAGGCTGGGCGTTCTTCGGCGCATTCCTGGCCGTAGAGCTGCTTCTGCGCGTGTATGAGAACAGCCGTTGGTCACCGGCTCCGCCGGTAATAGAGGAAGAACCGGCCTACGAAGAAGAACTGGAAGCGGATTCCTCCGCTGCCGGCGAAGAACCTCCACTCGAATAATCCTGCACAATCTGCCATCTCCAGGTTCCGTCCTGCAACAATTAAAATTTTTCCATACGAGAAGGAAAAATCGGTGTAAGCCGATCGATCCGTGTCCTGAAAAACCAAGTGGGTATCCAACCGTGGGATTAAGGCTATAATTCCGCGCATTCCTTAGCGGCAAGCGAGAGTGCATGATGAAGAAAAAAGCTGCGGCAAGGTCGACGGGCAAGAAGGGGACCTGGCTTACCTACCGGCCGGACATCAAAGTGCTGGATTGCACGATCCGCGACGGCGGCCTGATCAACAACTCCCAATTCACGGATGAATTCGTCCGGGCGGTGTACCAGGCGCTGGTGGACGCCGGTGTGGACTATATGGAGATCGGATACAAGGGCGACCGTAAAATCTATTCGCCCTCGGATTACGGCTGCTGGAAGCACTGCCAGGAAGAAGATATCCGCCGCATCGTGGGTGAGCACAAAACCGGCTTGAAGCTTTCGGCCATGGCGGATGCGGAGCGCACCAATTACCACGAAGACTTCCTGCCTAAGGACAAGAGTGTCCTGGACATGATCCGCGTCGCCACCTACATCCACCAGATACCGACCGCGCTGGATATGATCAAGGCCGCGCACGATAAGGGCTACGAAACCACGCTGAACCTGATGTCGGTTTCGGCCGTGCACGATCACGAATTGGACGAGGCCCTGGAGATCCTCTCCAAATCCGAGGTGGACGTCCTCTATATCGTCGACAGTTTCGGGGCGCTGTATTCCGAGGAGATCCAGGAGCTGACCCGCAAGTTCATGAAATTCGCCGAGGCTTCCGGAAAAAAGGTCGGCATTCACACCCACAACAACCAACAGCTGGCCTACGCCAACACGATCGAGGCGCTTATCCTGGGCGCAAGCTTTCTGGATTCGACGATCGCGGGTCTGGGCCGTGGGGCGGGAAACTGCGCGACCGAGCTTCTGCTCGGCTTCCTGAAGAATCCGAAATTCCACCTGCGGCCGATCCTGCAGGTCATCCAGGAGCATTTCATCCCGTTGCGCGAAAAAATTTTCTGGGGATACGACATTCCGCTGCTGATCACCGGGCAATTGAATATCCATCCCCGTTCCGCCATCGCATTCATCGAAGGGGACAATAACAAGGATTTTGTGGGCTTTTACGATTCGGTGGTGGAGGAAGAGTAGCGGCGGCGGATCAATCCTTCGCGGTTTCTTCGACGGTCTTCTCCACCGTGTACTCGTGGTATTTCTTTTCCAGCAACCGAAGCCGGGGGAGCAGGAGGTTAAGAACCCGATCGATTGTCATCCCAAATTCCTCCATGAACCTCGCCTTTTGATTGCCTTCCCATTCTGCATCCAGTGAGTCGGAGGTTTTTTGGAGAGTTCCCAGATCGGTTTCCGCGGCATTTCGGGATTCGCCGAAAGCCTTGGACACCGCTTCCGCCTCGGGAGGATGCACGGTGATTTTTTTGTAGATTATTCTCGAGTGTCTCGTTGTGGGCATTATGCCACCCCCTTCCATGAATGCATTATAATATAATTGTTCGTGCGTAAACACAGTTCCCAGGGGGAAGATGATGACCAGAATAAAAGTAGATACCGACCTGCTTTTAAAAAACGCCGAAGCTATTCATGTGATTGGCGGACATTTCCGACAGAATTCGAACACCCTCCTCCATAAAATTCTAAGCATCGGCGGTGCATATCCGGAGCTGCAGGCGGACGTGCAGAAAGACGCCTACGACGCGCAGCAACTGATTCTATCCATCCAAAGCCGGCTGGATATAAAAGCGGACACCCTGGTTGCGCTGGCGCGCGCGTATCAATCGATCGACGACGAAACGATCGCCTCCCTGATCGCATTGCGCGGAGAGGGGTGGTTCCTTCAGACGTTCTTCGTTCCCATCCCGCAGCCGGACATCGACGGATTTGACCCGTATTACCTTTCTCAGACACGGATGCTCCTTTCGGATTGGGTGCCGGTTTACATCCAGGGACCGAAGGGATTAATCCAGATCGATACATACCATACCGGCCGAATCCTCCGCACTATCGTCGGCGAATGGACGGATCCCAAATCTGGGAAAAAATATTATGTGGTGGATTTGGGCGGCGGAAAGTTCGGGTATATTCCGCAGACGAAAAAAAGTATCCTCCTCGATTTGTCCAAGATCCCGGACCGCGAGGGCATTTTTACCGACGGGCAAAAAATCCCCAATCCGGATCTGGCGCCCCCGTTCGGCCCCGGCGGGAGGAACCCCGAATGGTACATGCCGGGAGACCCTTGGCAATATTTAATTCTCGGAAAAATGACCATCACCGGGCTGGGCGGCGTCCAATTCCCGATGATCCATCACACCAACCTTTGCGGGGAACTATCCGTTCTCTTTGCCGTGGGGGAGACGGATTTGGAAGCGGGATTGTCGAGGTTTGCGAAATTAAAAGGTCTCGGGTATTGGAATACGGATGGAACCAAGACGGAATACACCGGCACCCAGGTATTGACAAACATCAACCACACAACCAGTTCGTATGATTTGAAGAGGCTCTTTGAGGAGTATGGATATGAAGCCCGCATATCCAATGCCGTGATGCCCAGCCCCGAGGAATTGGCGGAAAAAATTCAATCCGGCCATAAATTGGTCTTCCTGACGGAATTGGACACCAAGAAAGAAATCGTTTCGCCGATAACGGGCATTCCCGTACCCAATCCGACCTATGGTCAGCTGGTTCCCGGAGCTACGCCGCAAACACCAGGCAGAACTGCGCATTGGGTGACGGTTACGGATGTATTCCAGGATAGCGGCGGAAATATTATCGTGAAGGTATTCAACACGTACAGCGGATCCGAAGAAACCTATTCCTGGGATACCTTTGTGAAAACATGCCAGCAGCCCGGAAGCCAGACAACCGGAAGTTATACGTATGTGGAAGCCGTGAAACCCTGAAGACGCCAATCTTCCTTAATCAGGATCACTCTGGCCAAACAGGTTTCTTCCCGCCGCTGCCCCCGCTGCGCAATCATCCCTGCTCAAAATGCAAAACCGAGCAGGGATGCTACGCGAGGGCAGGCGTAGGGCGAGGTTGTAAGATAAGGTTCCGGTTATTTCTTGACGAGGATTAATCCGGCCAAGAAGGTTTTTTCCCGCCGCCGCATTCCACGCGGATCCTGTCGATCCGCGCGAGCAGACAATCGGCGGGCTTTTTCCCTTCCTCCCAATACATGAAGTTCTGATAGATCCGCGCCTGGCCCTTGCGGATGAAATACCCGCGGCCCGGCGGCAGGCCCGCCATCGGCTGGTAAGGGGGCGATTTGGCGTTGTTGAACTGGTCGATCGCGGCATTCCCCGAAAAGAGCAGGCCGCAGCCCATCTTGCGGGCCTTTTTCATCAGGTCATCGTCGTAATCCTTCGGCAGATCGGTCCCGTTGCCTGCGACAATCATGCTCAAGCCCACATCCCCGCCGGCGGCAAGGCAGTCCGCGAGCTGCCGGCTGCCGCTTTCGCAGCGCAGCGAGAATCGGTCGTAATCGTCGATCATCAGAACGTACGCTGGATGCCCGGCAAGAAATGCATCGCGGTCGAACCGTTCCGGATTCTTCTGGAACGCTTCTTCCAGCGCCGCCGCGCGTGCATGCATTGCGGCGGTAAGGCGGTCCAGGAAAGGTTCGACTTCGGATTGATTATGTACGTACTCGAGCGTGTGCGGAAGATTCTTCAGCGGCAGCAGATTCCGGGAATGAAAATCTATGAACAGCAACTGCAGGTCCTGCGGCGTGTACTGTTCCGCAAGCGAAAGCGCCCACGTCAGCAGGGCGGTGGTTTTTCCGGACTGTCCCGCCGAACCGGTCACCAGGAAAATGGGGCCGTCCTCTTCCAGATTCATTCCCAAAGGGAGAAGCGTTTCGAAATCTTTTCCCTGCGGGGAGATATGCGGGCGGGCGGGTTTGGGCAGGCGGGCGCCCTTCGGCAGCGGGACGGAATACGGCAGGCTCTCGATCGGGTGCGGCCGCGGCCCCTTCCACGCGGCGTTCATTTTTTCGCCGAGAGCGAGAATTTGCTCCATCTGCTCCTGGTCGTTCATACCGGCCGCGGGAAGCGCCGCCTGGAATTCGATCGGTGGAGTCCCGCGCAGGAATCCTCTTCCCGGGCGCGGCGGCCGGCCGATATCTTCCTGCAGCCGGGCTTCCCCGATCATCCCGACGATGCCGAAATATTCCGTCTGGGTGGATTGGTGCAGGGTGGCCTGGGTGTGAACGTTGGATTGCATGTCGCCCGGCAAATCCGCGGGAAGGTAGGTTGCCACCGCCAAATGGATGCCGCTGGACGCGCTGCCGCCGACGAGCGAGGCGATTTCACTCGCGAATTCGGTCGGGAAGACCCGCTTGAGACCGAGAAAGTTATCGATGAAAAAAAACAAATCCGGCAGCGCTTCCGCACCCGCCTGACGGTTGTAGTCCGCGATTGTGCCGACGCCCTTGCGGCGGAAAAGATCATTGCGCCGCTTGAGTTCGGTTTGCGCAAACCGCAGCAGCCGTTCCGCCCGTTCCGTTTCGAAACGCGTGATCACCGAGCCGACGTGCGGGAAGGACTCAAGCACCTGCAAATGGGATTGCCCGCCGAAATCCAGGATGTAGATTTGCGCATGGGCGGGCGAATGCATCCGGGCGATCGAAAGGGCAAGCGTTTTCAGAAGGCTCGTCTTCCCCGAGGCGGCCGATCCGAATACCAAAAAGTGGCCGCCGCCTTCCTCCAGAGGGAGTTCGAACAGCGGCTGTTCCTGCTTCTGGGGAATGTCGCAGATCCCGAGAACGGGGTTGGTGATCGCACCGCTTGCCTCGGACGATTCCCATCTCCGGCACGGATGCCAAGCGCTTCCATCCCACCCGCCGGTAAAGTAATCCTGGAACAGGTCCGGACCGTACAACCGGTCCGGCAGCGGATCGGTCCAGACGGGGGACGGTTTGCGAAGGTTGAGATTCTTCATCGCGGCGTTCAGCCGGTCGACGATTGCGTTGGCTTCCGTGATCTGAACGTCACCGGGCTTCCCGGAAGAATCGGCGACGCGTGAAAACGGCATCGTCACCGTTTCCCTTTTCCCGCCGGGATGCACCACGAGCAGCTGGTCCGGGCGGTTTTCATCGCCGTCGCCGAGGTACTTTCCGCCGCAGTAGGCGATCTGCACCAGGTTCCGCCCGGTGGAATAGAAATACGCCCGGCCCCGCACCAGGTGGATCGCATCCGGAATGCCGATCATCTGCACGCTGTCTTCCGGCTGGCTGGTGCGCAGGCACACGCGGAAATTGGAGTTCTGCAGGATTTGCGGATCGATCGCCGCCGAAATATTCTGGGTGGCCAGGATCAGGTGCACGCCGAGCGAGCGCCCCAGGCGCGCGATGCTGATCAACCGCTTGCTTTCCTCGGGATGACGGTTCTTAAACTCGGCGAATTCGTCGAAGACGATCACCAGGTGGGGCAGGGGCTGTTTGACCCGCATCGTCCGGTAATCGTCGACGTGCGAACGTCCGAAGCGGAAGATCGAGCGGGCCCGCTCGAGGATCCGCTTGCGCCGTTCCAATTCCCCGCCCAGCGCCAGGAGGACCCGTTCGGCGTAGGAAGCGTGGGATTCGATATCGGTCATCACCCCGACGGTATGGGGCAGCTTGGCCAGTTCGTTGAACGCGGCGCCGCCCTTGTAATCCACCAGCGCGAAATTCAAATCGAAGGGATGGCAGGTGACCGCCAGCGACAGGATCAGGGTTTTAAGGACCTCGCTTTTGCCGGATCCGGTCATCCCCCCGAGCAATCCGTGCGGCCCGTGGGAGCCGTCCTGATCGCGAAGATCGAAAACAAATTCCGAGGTGGCCGAGGTCTTCCCGATCGGCGCCTGCAGGAAGCCGAAGGGCGATCCGTCGTTCCACCATTTTTCGATCGGAAGGTCGTCCGCCTTCGCTGCTTCCAGCATCTTCAGGAAGGGGATCAATGCGGGAGGCTGGCTGAGATCCTCCTTTTGGGCCCAATCCACTTTAGCCAGGGCCCGGGCGATCGCCTCCGCACGGATGGAATCGCAGAAGTCGGGCCGGCAGTCGATCGTGATACCGCCCACACCGGACTCCTTATATGTGAGATTGCCCGGGCGCACATCCAGGATCGCGCCGCATTCGCCCGGCGTTTGCGAAGCCTGTGGGATGAGAAACAGCCCGAACACACCGAACGCTTTCCCCTTTTTCAACAGCAAATCGAGCCCGGGGTGCGAGAATTCCTGTGGGAAAGAATCCACTACGATTACCAGGCAGGGAAGCGGAGGGAGTGTGGAATTGTCGCCGACCATTTTTCTTGCGTCGAGGATCTGCTCCCTGCGCTTCAGTTCCTTCTCCAGTTCCAGGAGCACCTTGCAGGATTCCGGATCGGAAAAGTGGATTTCGGCTTGGGGCCAGGCGAAGGCGGCAGACGCGTGCGGAACACCCGCCAGCCAGGACCATTCCGAAAGGGAACGCTTCTCGCCCAGCGCGGCCACCTGCACCTCGGCAAACCAGTGATGGGCAAGCAGGTGGCAGAGGATGGAGCGCGTCAGACGCACGGTGTCGGAGCGGTTCCCGGCTATTCCGATCGAGCCGGTCTGCATCAACCGCGCGGGGATGGGGACATCCGGCACGAGGGCGAATTTTTCCGAAAGTGTTTTGGCTCTTTCGAGTTCCTTCGCCAGTTCCGGGGAGCGGTTTTTCGTATCCGCCGGCTCGAGGATGATCGAAGTCGGCAGGATGCCGATCCCCATCCGCGGCATCAAGAAATCCGGGTCGGCCGGCCGGCGTTCGCCCAGGCGGGAATCTTGATGTTCCGCGAGGCGCCGGCATTCTTCCAAGTCCGGATTCATCCGCCGCAGGACGGCTTGTTCGCGTTCGCGGAGGGAGTAGAGTTGGTTCTCCGTTTTCTGCAACTCCTGCGCGTACCCGCGCTTGCCTTCGGCAAGCCGTTTTTGAAAATCCTTCTTTTGCCCGCGGTACGAAAGGTAGGTGACGATGTATCCCGCCAGCATCATCGGCAGGAAGAGCAGGTACATCATGCCGCCTCCGGCGCCCCCGCCGAGGAACGCCATCAGGACGACCATCAGAAGGATCCCGCCCAACGGGAGCAGGATGGTCATCCAGCTGAATGCGCCCGGCTCCTGCGGCAATTGCGGAGGGGTGGGAATTTCAACGGATTCCTTGGAAAGGGCGGGCAGCATTCGGGGAGGACGGTTGAAGGGCATGGCTGAAAAACACCCCCTGATTGAGATTCGACAAAACGCGGATTCTCTTGGCCGGAGAAAAAGCGCCGCGGATGATTCCCGCGGCGCTTTTAAAAATGAAGACTAACCGAGTTTCGTATCGTCGGCTTGCTGGAACGCGTCACCGGCCTTCTTGAGGACTTCTCCCGCCGCCTGCAGATTTTCGAACGATTTCGAGAGATTGGGATAGATCTCATCCCACTTTCCAAAAACCTGGGTGGCAAGATTCCCCTTGAATTCGCTGCGCAAACCGTCGATCATCGTCCTTGCCCGCTTGATGATCTCTTCCAGCTCCTGCTTCTTGCGAAGCATATCATCACCGGTTTTCCTGACATTATCCGGGGTTACAACAATCGAAGTCATGGTCCCTCCTTTGGTTTTTTTCGATTTTGGCAGATTATCTGAATTTCGAATTCACCGCCGCCATTTTTCAATATTTTCGACCGTCTTCTTGGGGACGGTCGAGTGGGTATCCACCCCCTTTCGTCCTTCGCAGTGGATCCATAGGAAGGATTGCCATGCGGTGCCGCTTCCTTCCGGCTCAGCCGTTCCTGTGTATGCAGCCAAATCCTCGGAACGGGAACGCAAATGGACCTGTCCATCGGCTGCGTCTTCGACGAATTTCCGGATATTATCCCGGTAGAAAATGATCGACGTCATGTATCCCCCTTCGTACTTGCCGGCCCGCTTCTGGAATCTCCTGCTGGGCATCCAACCGGCCCCCCGGATCCACTTTTTGAATTCGGATGAATCCATGGATGGATCCGGAAAACCGCTTTGGACGACCGCTATCTCGATCGGCATCCGAATCCGAAAGAACCATTTCCAGCCCATGGAAAAAAGAAAAGGCAAGATGGAGCGGTTTCGGAATGCGAATCAAATAACGCATCCGTTTGCGATGGATAAAGAATTTTTATTTAATTGAAATGCAACCGGAAGACATATTGACCCCCATCAATTAATGGATATAATATAATACAAATTAGGGTTTGTCAATCAAGGGGGCTTTTTATTTTCCTATTCAAAAAAAGAAAACGTATTGAATCAGCCCGATAAAGATTCCGATTCTCCAAGGCGAAGAATAAAAGCTCATCGCCATCGGGAAGATTCCTTCGATTCCAAATGGAGGAGTGCACCAGGCCCCATCTTTCCGGACCGGCGGTGCGAACAGCCGTCGAGAGGAATTTGATTTCATGAAATCAGGATCGGAACGTAAATGACCCAGCGGCTTTTCATCACACTCGGATCCCGGCGCAGGAAGGATCGCGTTCTCCTGGAGCTTCCTTGCGACCAGCCCATCCAGGGATTGATACCGGATTTAATCCAGGTGATCGGCTGGAAGGAATTGGCCGACGTTCCCCGGAATGCGTTCTATCTGGAAACCGAGGAAGGGGAGAGGTTGCAGGATAGTCGAACTCTCAAAGATGCGGGCATTTCCAGTTCCGATCTGTTGTTCCTTTCTCATCCGGATGCGCAGGACGATCTCGGAACGCCGACCGCTCAGAAAGAGGATCTTCAAGGATTGGAAATCCGGACCGATGCCGACGGATGCGCTGCGGATTTCTCCTTCCATGTCATGGAGATTCTGCGTCAGCCCCGACTGATGGGTCCGGGCGGATTGGCATTCCTGCTCAGTCCATCGCCCGTCAGCATCGGGCGGTCCGGAAAGGGCGCCGCACCGGATATCGATCTTGCGGAGTGGGATGCCAAGATGATCATCTCGCGCCGGCATGCGGTGATCGAAAAAATTGCGGACGGGCTGGTGATCAAACCGGAGAAAACGACCAACGGGACTTTTCTCAACGGGGTGGAAGTGCCGGAAGGGGAATCCCGGGTACTCCACGACGGGGACCGGATCCATTTTGGGTTTAAGGGATTGGAGTTAATTTATCAAGCGGCGGGCAAATAACTTCTTATGGGATGTATCGCTTCATATTTAAGTCCCAAACCGGTTTGCGAAATTCTCCTAATTCGATTTGTCCGGATGGGTGGGCGTATGCGCAGGATCCGGACGATGACGGCCGGTATTCATCGATCTTTCGGGACCCATATGACGGCGTCGAATTCTATCCTAATCGTTACGGCATCCCATTCCATTATGTCAGGAATAAAGTATTTCGGTTGGTAATAATTGGATAGGAGGACATCTCCCAAACGGTCCGTTTGTCCGTAAACGGCAATGCAATCGAATTCGCGGTTTTTCACACGCTCGCCGAGTTGACGGTTCCATTGATTCCAGCGATTCTCAATCGATCCATCATGCCCACCCAATAGCCTCGCTCGCCACGCCTCGTATGGAAGGATGATGGTATATCCAAGATCCGTATGACCGCCGTCATAGATGTATTGGTGTTGGTCCACGAGTATCAGGTTGGCGTAACTGGCAGCATAGATGACCTTGCAAGATTTTAATTCTGTCGTCAACTGTTGATACTTTTCGGCGGATCCTTGGAGGTCTATCGAGAAACCAAGAACCAAGGGAATGAGGCAGGTTAAACAGGCGAACAGGCATCCGATCCGTACCATCGGTGTGGTAACAACCTTCTCGATAATTGGAATTCCGGCTAATAAGAGAAAGGGCAGAAGGAGTTCCAGGAAATACGTATGGGCATTTCCAGGATTTTTTCCCAAAAAAAGCATTAATACGAAAAACATGCATGCAAAACCCCAATTGTAAACATCCAAATGGATTCCCTCAAAAAGGGGTTTTTCGAATATCCGCAAATTAGTTTTAAATTCCCATTTTTGTGACCGGGTTTTCCGATAAATATGGATAGCCAACCCAAGAAAATAAAGAACGAGCAGTAATAAGAACCATTGGATAAAAGTTCTGACCTGAAAAACCATGTACCCAATGTCATTCGGGGCAGTTTGCAGGAAATGAAGGATCGTATATCGGAAGTAAAGAGGAAAAAGTAATCGGATGGGGATTGCAATTGACAATCCCATGAGAAACAGGCATCCCAAGTAGAGCAAACCGAACTTTTTCGATCGGAAGAAAAAAATGTAAGGTCCGAGAAAAGCAGCCGGGAGCAAGTAATATTGTTTAATCAACAAACAACAAATTCCGCTTAATGCAGGCAGAAAAATACCCGGAAATGATAATCCATACAATTCAAATAAGTATATTCCTAAAATAAATATAAAGAATCCGATCAAATCCGGACCCGAAAAAGTAATTTGCAATACAAGGCAAAGCGCATACGCAAGGATTGTTGTTCCTACTAACGATCCAATGAAAGACGTATTTCTTCTGCGCAGGAGAGCAAACATCACCAAAATGGACAGTGTCAAGGATATAGCATTGATGAGCCGGGGAATGAGAATCAACGGTTGAACAATATCGATCCAGGGTGAAATCAATAGTGGGAAAAGTCCCCCATAGACGTACATTTTTTCTGGAAAATTGGAGAGGGTGTATGGATTATCGCCTTCGTGAATTGCTATTGCTGAGATGATCGGGGTTGATTCGGTTCCCGCAAGGGGATAAGGATATTCCACCAGTGAAAGAATCAATCGTAATGGAGTCCACAATAAAACAAATAAAATGAAAATAATAATTCCATTAAAGAGCCACTTATAAAGGAGAGGTCCTTTTAAAAAACCAGCACCCGCTTCGCGGAAAACGGGTAATCTGTCAGTTTTCATAATGAGAATTCTCTCATCATCTGGTGGATATCGTGAAAGGGATATAAATTTTGGTAGAAATCCAGCTATATCAGGAAAATGGGAAGTGCCTTTGGCGGGATTTCTGGAAGGGTTTTTCCGCTGGCGATTATACCGCTATTCCGCCTGGGGCTTTGTCACGCCTCCTTGGAAAGATGCGCAAGCAGATTGAAATATATGTCTTAATCCCTAGCTTGACCGGCGAAGAAGCCGGTCCTTATTACGGAATTTCCATTCTCCATGATTGCCTGTGTTTCAACCCACCCCGCATGTTTGATCTCTATTCCGTAACCACCGTCCACTTTAATTTCTTGGCGTGTTGTGTTTTTTCCTCGTATGCCTTTCGGTCCCCTTCGTTGACGACCCCCTCGTATTCTTTCTGGCATACCCGGGCCAGGAAACCGTTCGTGCCTGCAACGGCCAGCGTGGAAAGCGCGGAGAGGACCGCATGTAGGTCTTCCCAATCCGTCTTCCCCTCCAGGATTTGGATCAGCATCGCCGCTTCGGTGGTCAGGGAAATGATCTTCCGGCGGTACGCCGAATTAAAATACTTCACGTAGGATAAATACAACTCCCGGAGCTTAAGCGCATCCTCATTATGAAATTCCAGCGCCAAAGCGTACCCCATGGCCTTCCGGAAGGCGTCTCCCCCTTCCAAAATCGTAATCGATTCCTGCAATGCCTGCGGGAGAATCGACGCGCCTTCCATGACGTAAGTCCAGTGGGGGGAGAGTCCGCGTTCGGAAAATTGCCGCTCCTGGTCTTTCAGGATTTTGACGGCGTCCGGGATTTGCTTGTCGACGACGTTCTTCATCGAGCGGCGGATGTTCTCCGACCTATGCTGCAGGATATGGCCGCACGTAATGCCCATCGAAGCTGTAAGTTTGGTGTTTTCCAAGAATCCAAACTTAAGAATGGCGCGGCCTTGATCGTCGAGAATTAATATGCCCGTGGGTGTTTTGGATGCATCTCCTTTTTTTATGTACACAATTTGAAAATAAGTTTTTCCGTCTATTCTTAAAATGGGGATGTAATCCCGCACCGTTTCCTGCTTGGAAGAATCAGCCAATTGGTATGCCGCTCGGCGTACCAAGGGATATTTTCGGAAGGTGTTGGCCCTTGTGCGTTTATTAATATTCACTGTCGATAGAACATAGAGCAGCACCCCGAAAATGACGATACCCCATACGCCAATAGCAAGAAACGAAAGCAGGCTCGTCCCGTGGGAGAGTGCAAAAAATAAAAACAGTGATATTCCTCCTGCCAGGAATAAAAGACAAGCTGTAAGAATCGTTATGGATAAAACCGAATTATGAGACAGCCCTTTTCCCCTTTGCGTCCAGGGGCGGGCCAGCAAATCATAATATTCCTTTCTCAATTCAGGAGCGTTTTTTTCCGGTTCCGGATACCCCGTTCCAAAGCGGTCGAGCAAATCAATAATGGAATCCCTGGAGGGCCTCGCTTTCCTGCGTTCGACCCCGTCCCTATCCTGGGAAGGTTTCATGGAAGACGTCCTCTGTGCAGGTTTATTTTTTTCTTTCCATCCATTGTCTCAAAGCCTTTCTTCCCGGCACGTTGCCATGGCTGTAAAGGAGCCTGTCTCCCTCTGGAAATCCGATCCGGACAAAGTGCAATGATGGGATCGGCAAATAATCGACGTCCCTTCTACTAAAAAAATTACTTCTTCTCCAACAAACCTGTGCCCCGAATTACCGACGTGAGAGACGGAGAACGGGTGGTCAATTGAAGGAGTTCTTCAGTGCCCATCTCTGAAATCATTTTCAGATCAGAGCTGCCGCCGACTAGATTAATGGCTGAGCGAAAACCCTTCTCCACTTTAGAAAGAACCACTTTTTCATCATCGGTAGACAAAGGGGCCTGCCCGGCCAGCCAGGCGGCAAATCCAACCGCGCCTACCATGCTGGGATTTATTTCCATGGTTGCGGCGTATCCTCCGCCGCCCATGGAAGGATCGTACACTTCCTTTCGGCCCCATAATGTGAAGGCGATAAATACTCCGCTTACAATGCCCAACGCGGCAAGCACCAATAGAAGGAGCATGCCGTTCGCGTCGAAATTCGGGTTCGATCCAGTGCCGATCCAGGGCCATGAACCGTAGCGGATCGGAGTCCAGGTTTCCCTCGCCGGCGTGCCGATCATTCCCTGCTCGGCCGCGAGCTGTGTGGATGTGGCGTCCATGCCGGCGGCCGTTGCGGAAACCATTTGTGTCACCGTCATGACCGCTGTATTCGCCGGTGGCAGTGTTTTGGTGGGTCTCGGAGTGGAGGTTGGGCCTCCCGGCTGAGCCGTGTCGGT
>CAZFPL010000072.1:0-15917 GCA_964521085.1 uncultured Anaerolineales bacterium
GTCTTGGTGTTGTAGATATATTCCTTCGAGGACAGCCGCCGATCCGGAGAAAGCGTAAAACGGCCGCAAAAAAAAGGACCCGTCAGATAAGGATCATCAGACAGGTCCAGGCACTCGTTCTCTGAGACAATTGCAGCTCAATATCCGCAAATCCCCCGGGCGTCCACGGAAAGATTAGTGGCCGGCCGGATTATCCGAAGAGCTTCGACAGGAAGGAACTGGACGACTTGTGCTCGTGTTTCTCGGCTTCTTCCGCCTCGGCCTTGGTCTTATGGACCGTCCCGTCCGGATGATTCGGGGGTGAGTACAGGGTATACAGCTGCAGCTTCTCGGTTTTCGAGGCATTGATCACGTTGTGATAGGTGCCGGCCGGGACGATCGCCGCCTCTTCCGACTTGACCAGGTGCTCTTCCTTGCCATTGAGGATGAACTTGGCCTTCCCCTTCTCAATCCGGAAGAACTGGTCCACTTTCTCGTGCACCTCGTTGCCGATCTCTTCCCCCCCTTGCAGGCACATCACCACCAGCTGGGCGTGTTTTCCGGTATACAGCACCTGCCGGAAGAATTTGTTCTTTTCGGTTTCCTTTGCAATCGGACCGAAATAGCCTGTCATGGATTGACCTCCTTTTGAGATCCCAATTCGAAACGGTTAATTTATTATACAGGGTAACCCAGCGGATAGATACCATTCTGATCCGCTCCGATCCCTGTCGAAAGGAGAACCTTACCTCCATCTCAAAGGGGTTGTCTTGGGGCAGAAGAAGCCGCTCCAGTCGTCGCGGCAAGCGGGGAGGTGAGACGGCGCGGAGAGTGGCGATAGGCTTGCGTCACGGATATCGCGGGCGGATCGACATCGGCTTCCCGGCAATTGGTTCAGGGAGGACCTCCTCCCCTTCTCCCCCGGCAAAAGGAATTCCCCTAGGGAGGAAATCCCCACCGGGCATGACACGTGGATGCATATTCCGGTGTGGAATAGATGACGACGATTTCGACCCCTTCCGGCGTCCGGATCGGGCATGGATTTTTCCCCATTTTCCTCAGGCTGTCTTCGATGGTCCGCTGCCAGGCGGGGTGGGAAAATGGGAGGAGAAAAACAAACGCATCGGGATCCGCAACGGAGGCGTATACGGAGGGGGGGATTTCCGCGTCGACGATCTTCACATGCGATATGCTTGCGCCCCCAAGAATTTCCGAGTACAGGATGGGAAATTGCATGAATCCTTCGGGCGTCCATGAAGTATCGGTGAGAAAAATGTATTTTCGAGAATTTCCAGGGTTGATCCGTTCCACCTCTTCCGCCTGACGGATAAAAATAGATTCCAACGGGGGACGGCTTCCATAAAGCGCATAAGATACTCTCTGCGCCTGGTATTCATTCAATCCGATCACCAGCAGGACAATGCCCAGATGCACGCCCAGCCAGACCGTCCGGGGAAAACGCATGCGAGCGGACACTTGGGCAAGCAGGTATTCCAATCCCACCGCGGCGAACACCATCCACCATGGCAGCATCAGGAACATGCGGGTGGTGGGCGGGAAGCTGTACCCATGAGAAGCTCCCACGGTCAACAACAGGAAAAGAAAACCGGCCATCCAAAATATGAGAAACCGGTTTTTCCGCAATTGGTATAGAAGGAAGAAAAAACCGATCAGAATTAACATTCCCGTCAGCGGATCGGAATACGACACCGCCACAAAATGCGTTTCCCGCTGCACGTAGAGAAATGAAAAAAACGCATAAAAAACATTGGATAGAATATGATTCGCCACCGCCCCCGCCGATTCCACGGCATTCGGATTCGCCAGAATCGTTCCGGGGACCTTTTCGATCCAGTATTCCGGTTGCCGGAACAGCGGATAGACCAACATCCCAAGCGCGGTCAGCATGATCCCCCAATGGGTGAGAGCCTCACGGGTTTTCGGGGGATAGAATAGGCATAAAAATAGGATCGGCAACGGGAGGACATACAATGCTGCAGGAAAAATATAGCAGCAGAATGCCAGCGAGGATCCCAGCAGGCAAAAAGCCAATTTGGATTTGGATTGCACCGCCCAAGCGGCCAGCGCCAAGACAAGCGCGGCCGCAAAGAAGGCCTGCAGATTCGTATATCCGACCTTTCCTAAACTGATCAGGTATTCCGAGGAGGCTAGAAACGCGGCGGTCGTCAACGCGATCCGCTCGTGTAAAAATTTTCGGAGAAAATAATAAAAAAGCACGGCACCAACCGCGCACAGATACGCGTTGCTGAACCGCCAGCCGAATCCATTCGCGCCAAAGATCTTCATGAAAAAAACCTGGATGTAGGTGGCCAGCATCGGCGTGGTGCCGAAATTCCCCTTTGCGCTGAATAGATTATTTCCAAACCAGACCAGATCTTGTTTTTGGGCGAGTGAATAATCCAGTTCGAACTGTGAATACTCGTCTCCCACGAGTGAACTCCACCATGTATTGTGCCCCAGGGTAAACAGGAGGATGGCCAAGAGAAATATGAAATACACCGGCGGCAGCCGGTTACGGAAGTGCAGGAGGATGCCCAAGGATATCAGGAACGCCGCGACGACGATAACCATCCATTGCTTCTGTTCGGATCCGACATACATTAAGGCAATAAACAGCAAATGATTCAAGAGAATAGAAATGGAAAAGCCGGCATTCTTTTTTAACCAATCCGGACAATTTCTGCTTTCCCCGAGAAGGAATCCTGCCAGAAAGCATAAATACACGGCAATCAGATTCCACCCGGGTATTCTTCCCGATGACAGGCTGTCCGCCAGGGTTAGGAAGAAACCGATGCACGAAATCCCCAACAGAATCCGGGGGAAAAGAACATGTTGTTTCCGCGATGAATCCGCAGCCGAAGCATCCTTAAATTCCGCGCCCTTAAACACCAGCGGGACGACCTGGCTTTTCCTTATTAATAGGAAAAGGACGGCCAAGGATACTGCGCACGCGAGAAATCCGACAATGACAAGAACCGGGAGGGTGGATTGGCAGAACAATTGCCAGGAACACCAGCCAAACACCCTGCGGATCAGCCTGTACCCGGGGAAAGGATCGAGCCAGCGGGTTTTAAAAACCCATAGGGAAGGGAGCGCCGCGAGAATGACAATTAATATTGTGTAGATCAGGTGTTTTCGGTTTGCCGGTTTGGGGAATTCCGAATTCAAAGGGGCAGCCTATCGTTATATCGAAAGGGCGACTAACGGTGATTCTACTATATACAGCGGCAGGAGTCGGAATCCATCCCATCGCATGGATGCGCTTTTGATGCTTTTTGGGGCTTTTCCGGAACATTGGAATAATCCATCTCATACTGATTGCCCGGGCTTTCAGTGGGGCGAGTGGCTCAACGGTTTCTCGGGAAATCTGATCATATCCGATTTCTTCAAGAGTTTATGGCGGTTCGGAGGTCAGATTGGGCGGGATGTTCACACGTCATTTTAGGATGGGCGCGGCCGGGATCGCCGATCCCGGCCGCGGAAAAAGAAAAAACCTACGCTGAGTAGGTTTTTGGTCGGGGCGGGCAGATGTGCCCGTCCTGGCCCCGACCGCCAGGCCGGGCCAGGGAACTGCCGCCCCATTTTCCCATTGCTTCGATTGGACTATTAAGTCGGGGCGCCCAGATTTGAACTGGGGACCTCACGGTCCCGAACCGTGCGCTCTAGCCGAGCTGAGCCACGCCCCGAAGGCCGATATTATATCCTTCCGATTCTATTGCGACAAGAAGGTGATTTATTGCGGTTTCTGCCCGTTGCCGGGGTTCTTCGGCTGGCGGGCCGGGAGGTGGATGCAAAAACGGCTGCCTTTTCCCTCCACGCTTTCCACCTCAACCTTGCCATGGTGAAGCTCCGCCATGGATTTCGTCACCGGCAGGCCGAGTCCCAATCCCCCTTTGCGGCGGGTCATGTGGTTCTCCACCTGGTAGAAGCGCTCGAAGATCTTGCCCAGTTTTGCAGAGGGGATACCGATCCCGTCGTCGACCACCTCAAGATCGACGTACCCGGACCGCTCCTTGGCGTCCGGCTCCCCGGCACAGGCCGCGACCAGGATATGACCGCCGGTGTCGGTGAAGGATATGGCGTTGTCGATCAGGTTGCCGAGTGCGACCTGGATTTTCTGGCGGTCGGCCTCCACCACCAATCCGATGGGCTTGCATTCCGTGTTGAGCGAGAGGTACTTTTCCTTGGCTGCCGGCGTGAATTTCACCACGACTTCCTCTAAAAGTTCCTTCAATGGGAATACCTGCAAATTCAGCCGGGTTACTCCCTGATCGGAATGGGTCAGCCGCGAGAGTTCTTCGAGGATGTCCTTCAGCCGTTCGGCGGCGCGGATGATGACCGACAGATGCTCGGCCACATCGGGCGTGGCGCCGTCCTGCAAAAAGGCCGCGTGGCCGAGGATCAATCCCAGCGGGGTGCGGAATTCGTGGGAGGCTATCGCGATGAAATCCCCCTTCATTTGGTCCAGGCTGGCCAGGCGTTCGTATTGAGTCTGTACTTGAGTGATCAGGCGGGCGTTCTCGATGGCCACCGCCGCCTGCGCGGAGAGGGTCTCTAGGATGGAGACGTCTTCTCCGGTATAATTCACCCCGCCACGTTTGTTGAGCGCCTCCAGCACCCCGATCGGCCGCTCCCGGAACACCAGTGGCACGGCAAGCATCGAATGGGTTGCCAGACCGACCTGTTCGCCCACCGAACGATAGAGCCGCGGGTCTTTGCTGCCCTCTTGGACGACGACCGGCCGTTTCTCACGGAATACCTGTCCGGCAATGCTTCGGTCGATCGGAACCGTCATCGACTGGAGGGAGGCTTTTTGAAACCAGGGTGAGGCCGCAAAGCGGAGCTGCCGGATCTCCGGATCATACAGCAGGAGCGAGGCGACTTCGCTGTCCGTAAGTTCGGAAGCGACATCCACAACCGTCTGAAGCAGCGGCTCCAGGTCGAGGGTAGAGGAAAGCACCCGGTTGGTCTCGAGCAGACGTTCCAGCCGGTGAATGCGGTCGGTGGGGGAGTAGAGAGGCGCGGTCATCTTTTCAAGCGACCGGATTATAGCATAACGACATGACCAAAAAAGAATTAATTCACCATAAAAAAAGAGAACGCAAGGAGGTTATTTCCATGTCGGCATCAGAAAAGAAAGTCCGTGTGGCGATCATCGGGGTCGGGAACTGCGCTTCCTCGCTTATCCAGGGAGTGGAGTTCTACAAGAATGCCGCCGATGATGACAGAATCCCGGGACTTATGCACGTCAACCTCGGGGGATACCACATCCGCGACATCGAATTCACCGCCGCTTTCGACGTCGTGGAAGGAAAAGTCGGCAAGGATCTGTCGGAAGCGATTTTTGCCTATCCGAACAACACGATCAAATTCAGCGACGTTCCGCACATCGGTGTCACCGTCGCGCGCGGCATGACCCATGACGGGCTCGGGCTTTATCTCTCCAAGATCCTCAAGAAAGCGCCCGGCCCCACCGCCGACATCGTCGGCATCCTCAAAGACACGAAAACCGACGTGGTGGTGAGCTATTTGCCGGTCGGCTCGGAAATGGCCACCAAGTGGTACGTCGAACAGATCCTCGAAGCCGGGTGCGCGTTCGTCAATTGCATCCCGGTATTCATCGCCAGCCAAGCGTACTGGCAGAAGCGGTTCGAGGAGCGCAATCTGCCGGTGATCGGCGACGACATTAAAAGCCAGGTCGGAGCGACGATCACCCACCGCGTGCTCACCTCGCTGTTTGTGGATCGCGGCGTGATCCTGGACAAGACCTTCCAGCTCAACTTCGGCGGCAACACGGATTTCCTCAACATGCTCGAACGCGAGCGGCTTGAATCCAAGAAGATTTCCAAGACCGGCGCGGTCACCTCGATGCTCCCGTACAAGCTACCGGAAGACAACATCCACGTCGGCCCCAGCGACTACGTTCCGTGGCTGACCGACCGCAAGTGGTGCTACATCCGGATGGAAGGAACCACCTTCGGGAACGTCCCGCTCAACCTCGAACTCAAACTGGAAGTGTGGGATTCGCCCAATTCGGCCGGTGTGGTGATCGACGCCGTGCGCTGCGCCAAGATCGCGCTCGACCGCGGGCTGAAGGGCTCCATCACCGCCCCCGCTTCCTATTTCATGAAGACCCCGCCGGTGCAATACACCGACGACGAAGCCCGAGAGCGGACCGAGGATTTCATCGCGGGAAAATAATGCCGACCCAGCGCCGCTTTATCGGCGAACCGATCCAACCCGAATTTCACGGGCAGCCGCTTCTTGCAAAGAGGACCGGCTGCCCGGTTGCTTTCCAGTGGCGCGGCGAGCGCTTTTCGGTGACTGAGCTGCTCGCAGAGTGGCACGATTACACCCGCCGCGGGCGGATGACGGACAATCTGACCCCCGCCCATGCCATGGCCGCCGGCCGCCGCGGATCCCGGGGCGTGGGAAGGGACTACTTTACGGTCCGCACCGAAGGCGGGAGGATCTTCACCCTGTATTACGACCGCGCGCCCAAGGACTCCACAGACCATTCGGGAGAATGGTTTCTGTTCGCGGAGGATGGGGCGTTGGAGGAGGACCTCAATCGAGGGAAGACGGACGGGGAAGTGCGTCCGCGGGAGGGGAAAAAAGGAAAAATTTTGTGATACACAATCGGCGGAAGGGATTGGATTCGTAGCGACTCGAAGGGTCTTTAAATCCTCCGTTTACGGCAAATTTCCACCAGAATGCCCCTGCCGGTTTTTTCCCGCTCCTTTAATGCGGACCGGCAAGATTTCCCCATATAATTATTCTATTCAATGCATTGCCGGTCCATCGCCAGGAGGCATGAATGCATATCGTCACCGACAGCGGATGCGATTTGAACCTGACCTGCGAACAGCAACAAGAGCTGGGAATCCATGTCGTCCCGCTCAGCGTCACCTTGGGGAAAGATACTTATCATGAAGGTCCGCAATTAGACGCCGCCTCCTTTTATTCACAGCTGGAAACGAGCGGGGAACTGCCCACCACATCCCAGCCTTCCGCCGGCGTATTCGCGGAGTTGTATCGGACGCTTGCCAATATCTCGCCATCCATCCTGTCGATCCACATTTCCTCGGGCTTGAGCGGTACTTTGAACTCCGCGCGTGCGGGCGCGACGGAAGTGCCCGAAGCCGAAGTTACCTTCTTCGATACAAAAACACTTTCGGTCGGATCCGGCTGGATGGTGGAAGCCGCCGCGCGCGCCTTCCACGCCGGCTGGGCCAAAGAACGCGTCCTGGCGCTGCTCGAGAGAATCCGCGCCTCGACGGAGACTTTATTCACACTAAAAGAATTGAAATATCTCATCCACGGCGGGAGAATCAGCCATATCAAAGGCTTGGTCGCCTCGGTGCTGGATATCAAGCCGATCATCGGGGTGGACACCAAAGGAGACGGGAAGTACATCCAACTCGGCCAGGCGCGGATGATCTCCGGCGCGCTTCGGAGTTTGGCGGAGATCATGGAAAAACGGTTGTCGCCCGCCGGACCCTTCCGCGGTCAGGTGGTCTATGCGCTGAATCCGGAGGACGCCGTCGAATTGCAGAAGACGATCAGCGAACGGCTGGCCTGCTATTGGCTGCCCGCCAACCGGCTGTCACTCGTCCTCGGCGCGCATACCGGTCCAACACTTATCGGGTCGGTGTGCGCACCGCGGGCGGTGTTCGAGGGCGTGTCCTGATTCTTCCCCCTTACACAACCCGGTCGGCGAGCTTCCATCGCAGAAACAACCACGGCGCGAGGAAGATCATCCAAAATCCAACCAAAGCGTAGCGCGCATACCGTAGTACCAGGCCAAGTGGTTGATCCACCCCGTTCCAGAAAATCGCCAATCCTCCCAAGAGGATCAGCGCAACCGATAATCCCAACAGAAATCGCAGCAATCGTTTCTCAATCCCTCCCCCGGAGGAGAATGGCGCCCACCGGCGCTGGCATGCCAAACCCGTCCCCATTCCCAGGATCAATCCCGCCAAGGCGACGATCGGGTCGGGGCTCCGGGGAAGGATGAGGTTGATCCGGGCGGCGTTCTCGGCCCACACCGCCGGATCCGTGGTGGATTCGATTCCCCTGAGGATGACGGCTTGCGCAAGGAAAAGCATCGCCGACGCCGAAGCCGCCGCGATGCATTGAACAAGGATGCCCGCGCGGTTCAGCCGCGGCCCGAGAAAACAGATCCCCCCATCGACGGCGAACCATACCAGCACGCCGATTGCAAATCCCGCCAGGACATCGCCGGGGAAATGTACGCCAAGCATCACTCTCGAAACGGAGATCCCGACGGCCAGAAGCACGCCCAGGGCGAACCCCCATCCGCGCCGGATGCTCCTGCCCAGCCACGGCGCGATCGCCCAGGCGTACAGGGCGTGGATCGAGGGCATCCCATAGCCGGGTTCACCCGCCAGCGGCTGCACTCGCACGTCATACCAGTACGGGCGCGGCATATGGAACGCCAGCTTGAGGATTCCGCCAAGCGCCGCCCCGGTCATCAGCAGCAGCCCAAGCCGTACGCCGGCTTTCGTGTCGATACACCAATAAACCGTCAAACCGAGCAGAAGCAGGAATTCGGTCGTCCCGAGGAATGAGAGCACATACATCAATGGCTGAAGGAAGGCGGCATTTCCCTGCAGCCATGCCACCGCATCAATTTCCCATTCCCAATACCCGCCCATCCGTTTGCCTTCCAGCCGATCGATTCGGCTGCATGTATGAGGAATTATATCCCCGGAAAAAGTGGTCGGAGGTCACCAAAAAAAAAACGGAACCCGCCGATCAGTTGCGGAACATCATTCATTTCATGTCTTGCGCGATTTTCTTCTGTGCCTTCCGCGCACTCCCATCGGGATTCTTCTTCCCCCGGCCACTGGAAAGCCGATTGTATCCCCAAATTCACTCTTTCATTTGCGGATCGGACTTTGCTTTCCTCAATCGCACGGGAAAGAACAGCGGATCATTTTTCCATTCTCCGATTCCGGGGGAACCGAACAGGGATGCGGGATTTCCCGATTCCTCAGACGTGGACCGGCCGAGCCCCGCACGCACGCTGCCCAGATCAACCCTTCCCCTGCGTGGATCCGGCGTGTTTCACCACCGGCGACAAGAAGGCATGGCGCGAGATCAGGCCAATCCACCCGGGAGCAGGATGATCCATGACCCGTCCTAACGGAATCCATGACCGCAGAATAGGACCGTCGGCTCTTCCATCCCATTTCCCCGCGGGATACGATATGGAGAACCATCTGTTTTGGAAAGGACAATTACCATGCTGGTGAATCTGCTGATCGTCCTGATTGTGATTCTCAACCTATCCGTTTTGGTATGGCCTTTGTTGCCCGTATCGAAAAAACCGCGGTGGCTGGATTTTCTGCCCGCCACGGCATTGGGGTTGTGCATCCTGGAATTTTTCCTGGACGAGTTCGGATTCCGAATGATCCCGGTGTATCTCTTGTCTTTTTTGGTATTTCTATTCACCTTGGGACGCATTTTCCGGCCTTCCCCCAGCCAGCCCAAACATCGCCGGCTGGCTTGTTTGGCCGGCCTGGCAGGCCTGGTCTGGTTGGTCCCCGCCGCGGCTATCCCGCTGGCGATTTTTCCATTCCACCCGCTGCCCGCGCCCAGCGGGGCCTTCGCCGTGGGCTCGGTTACGTATGCCTGGCAGGATACTTCGCGTCCGGAAACATACTCGGAGGATCCGAACGATTATCGTGAGTTGCCCGTGCAATTCTGGTATCCGGCGGATAAAAGCGGCGGGAAGTCCGCCGGCCCAACCGAAGCCGTACCGGTTTCGGCTGCGCAGGCGACCTATCCGCTTGTGATTTTCTCGCCGGGGGCATTCGGTGTCCGGGACAGCAACACCTCAACCTACCTGGAACTGGTCAGCCATGGTTTTATCGTGGCGGCCATCGACCATACCTACCAATCTGCCTACGCAAGTTTTCCCGACGGCCGGGTGATTCCCATAAGCCCGGAATTCATCCAAGCTGTCCAGCGCCACAACCAACTCATGGTGACGGCGCCGAAGGAAGATGAGCAAATCATCCGCGATTGGCTGACCTTGCGCCTGGCCGATATACGCTTTATCGTCGGCCGGGTGGAGGAGTTGAACCGGGGCGCTCCGCAAGGGCTGTTGGCGGGGAGGATGGATTTAAAACGGATCGGGTTCATCGGCCATTCGCTCGGCGCGGTTGCGATGGTTCAATTCTGCCGGGAGGACGCCCGCTGCCAGGCCGTGGTGAACTTGGACGGGCCGATGTTCGGCGACCGGCTGCCGGATTCCAACGGCTGGGAAGCGGCCTTCATCGACGCCCCTTTTCCAAAACCGCTCCTGGCTTTCTACAGCGATCTGCTCTACAACGATCCGCAGTATTACGACACGATCTACCTTCCCAACCGCCGGGCGTATGAGCGAGCGGTGAAGCCGATGTACATCCTGGTCATCAAAGGATCCGGGCACATGAACTTCACCGATCTGCCGCTTATCTCGCCCGTGCTGGCAAACGCCCTGGGCGGAGGGACGGTCGACCCGGAACGATGCATCCGGATTGTCAATCGCTACGCACTGGCCTTCTTCGAGAAGCATCTGAATGGCCAGACCGTTCCGCTGCTGGATGGATCTCTCCCAACGGATGCGGGGGTAACCTTCGAAGCACGCAATCTCTGATGGGCTCCTTTTGCCATTCGATCAATTCGACGACTTCCCTGCCGGCGGCAATCCGGCGAGAACCCAAGCGGAGAGGCCTTCCGTGACTCTCCCGCTTGGGTTCGTTTATTGCATACGGTCGGCTTGAACCCCGGATTCACGCCGGCTTTTACCATTCCCGGATCCTACCGACCACGTATTGTTTTTTCAGAGAGCGGAACCGCCAAGTGCAAAACAAAGGAAGTCTTCCCGAATCCAAAGGATTAATGAAAAAATTCCGGGGGGAACTCCGGACCTCACCCTACCCCTCGAACGACCCGGGTTTATCCCCAAACCACCACCTTCCAGCCCTGTCTTCCGGCCCGAAAACCAGGTATACATAAAGAAAATGAGACGAACTGGATAGATTGCTTCCCATCCGGAAAATACACCCCAAGAGGTGAAGAGATGAATACCCCCGACACAAAAAAGCGGTTTTGGCCCTACCTTCTTTTGTTTATCGGGTTCCTCATCCTCAGCCTGCTCCCCTCCTATGCGGAGAAACCGTATGCGCCCCAGGATACGGCGGACGTGATCCTCAACCTTTTAATGGCAGCGGATATTCCCTACGCTGCATTCGCCCCCATCTTTCACATCGCTACGCTCCTTCTCGTCGGTTTGATCCTTTGGAGACCCGGAAAGTGGGGCCGGCTGCTGGCGGGATACATCGGAGTGAATTACCTGATCATGATCGTCACCTGCACAATGGGAGCCACGGGAAAATACGGCTTTGTGGTTATGACGGGCAGTTTGGTAATGTGCGCCATTTTGGGAATCACCTGGCTGGCGGCCTCGTTCCGGAACACACTGCAGGCCGTATTTCGAAAACCAACCATCCTGGAATGGGGCCTGTGCCTTCTGGCTTTGCTGGCATTCTGGGGACCATATTCCGTCGTCAAGGGCGCGGTCCAACCGTCATTCGATCTGTCCCGACTTCTCACCTCGCCGGATTACGGGATGATGTTCTGCTTCACCACGCCGGTATTCTTGATGGGATTGATACTGTGCTACCCGTCGGTCCCGTCCTTCGCCTTCCGGATCACGGCCATCAACGGGATGATCTACGCGCTGTTCAACCTCTCCCACTGGTTCTATCCGGAACGGTGGTGGATGGGATTTCTGCACCTGCCGCTGTTGCTGATTTCGCTGTATGCCCTGCTCTATCCAAGGATCGGCCGGCCTGCCTCCAGTCGCATAGAGGATGCGGCCGCTACTCCTGCAACCGGATGATCTGCAGGGAACCCCCCGGGCCGGGATCATGGATATTAAGAGAGAGCAAACGCGGCATGAATATGCCCGTCGGATCGAGAAGGCGAAACGGCATATCGCTCTTCATCTACAAGAGGATCTGACGCTCGCCGACCTCGCCGCCGAAGCGGCGTTCTCCGATTTTCATTTCCACAGGATCTTCACCGCGCTGGCCGGGGAGACTCCGGCCCAATATCTCCGCCGGCTGCGGCTCGAAATGGCCGCCAACCGGCTTCCCCGCGACGATCGTTCCACTATCGCGGCGATCGCCTTGGAGTGCGGTTTCCATAATCCGACCGTATTCACCCGGTCCTTCAAGCAGTGGTTCGGCGTGACCCCGGAAAGCTACCGCCGGGGCGCCGCTGCCAAAAAGCACGCGACGAAACCGCGTATCGAAAAACCCTTCGACCGCTCCGCCGTCAACCGGACGGCGGTTGTTTCCTTTAAACCGGAACGATATTTATTCTTCTCCCGCACCGGCCCGTACGACCAATCCCTGGTTTCGTTCTACCGAAGCGTTGAGCGGCGGACCCGGTTCCTCCGGGCACCGGAAAAATACCGTCTCCTTGGAATCACGCTTGACAACCCCCACATCACCCCGCAGAACCTGCTGCGCTTCGAACTTGGTGTACCGGCCGCGGAAGGTATCCCGTCACCGGCGGACGGGGAAAACCGCGAATTCGCGCCGGGCATCACCGCCGTCTATCCTTTCAATGGCTTTCCCTTCCACATCGACAGGGGATTCGACGATTTGTATGCCTTTTGGCTTCCGGAAAGCGGCTATCAGCCTTCTGAATACCCCGCCTTTTTGATCCATCACGATGATCGCTTTCATTCCATCCTGCCGCGGAAAACCCGCACCGACATCTGTCTCCCGATAAAACCGCTTTAAGCCGGATTTCAGGCTCCCCGTTCAAATTAGCAAGAATCGTCGCCTTCCGCGCAAGAAAAATATGGACGGCGGACACATCCATTGGATATCGTTGCGGCGCCCGGTCGCGCATTCCGGAGAACTTGATCCGATGGAGATCCATATGAAAAGCCCTAATTTAAAATTTTTTCGATGGCAGCCTTCCCGGGAAACGTTCCTCGCGCTGCTGACCGCAGTCCTCGTGGTTGGATTTTCCGCCGGGATGCGGATTTTCGAAACCATCCCCCCGGTCGGCATCGCCTTGCGCGACGCGGGACAGATATTCTTCGCCGGGATTCTCCTTCCGCTGTGGATCCTGCGCCGCTTCGGCATTTCTTTCGCCGATTACGGCCTGAGTCTGCGGAAATGGCCGATCTTCCTCCCGATTAATCTGGCTCTCGCCTGCCTATTGCTGGCGATGTTCATATCGGAAGTGCCCATCCCGATGGATTTCCGGATCGAGGTTACCACCCTCTGGAAAGCAGGGTACGTACTGCTGGCGCTGTGCTTCGAGGTATTTTTTTTCCACGCCTTCCTGCGGACCATCCTGGAGCGCGCGTTCGGCATCCTTCCGGCGATCGTTCTGACGGCGGCTTTTTACTCCCTGCATCACATGGGTTTCCAGCCGGAGTTTGAGAAATTGTTTATCGTCGGATTGATGTACGCTTCCGTCTATCGCCTGGGCAACAGTGCTTTACTGGTCTTTCCATTTTTCTACATGGTAGGCGGACTCTATGACGTATTTATTCAATCCGAGGCGGTCGCGCCCATCCGGTACCCGGAAATCCGCACGCTGGCCCTTTCCGCTGCGTTCCTCACAACCGCACTTATCGTTCCGAGACTGATCCGCCGCGGGGATTCCCTGCGCCTCGTATCTACGTGAGGTTGCACGAAGACGTTTTTATGAAAGCCTCCAAAAATCGTCCCGTTCTCAGCTCCGCCGGCACACCCGGGGACGCCGGGCATGTGCATCCCAGCACATGCTTGCCGGCGGGTCAGGGAATAGGCGGATCCGTCCGATGGCCTTTTCCTCACCGAGCGCCGGGCGGGAAAAAAAATAATCCCAAACGGTTGATTGCGGGATGGGACAGCGGCACTCCCGGCCTATTAATCCGATGCTTTTCTCCTAATATCTGTTCCTGATTGCACTCCGGTCTTCCTCCATAAAGGTTTATAATTGCCCAAAATACAATATCCCCAGGGCTCCCACCGACTCCGCCTGCGGCGCATCGCCGACTGGCGGAGTTTTCCCGGAATCCTGCTAAAAAATCCCGGAGGAATTCATGACACGACCGATCGTAACGATTGACGGCAACGAGGCGACCGCCTACGTGGCCCACAAACTGAGCGAGGTGATCGCCATCTACCCGATCACACCCTCGACGAGCATGGGCGAACTCGCGGACCAATGGTCCGGTGAACGGAAAACCAACATCTGGGGAACCGTACCCTTGGTAATGGAGATGGAAAGCGAAGGCGGAGCGGCCGGCGCCGTGCACGGCGCACTGCAAACCGGCGCGCTCTGCACCACCTTCACCGCGTCGCAGGGGCTCCTGTTGATGATCCCCAACATGTACAAGATTGCGGGCGAGCTGACCCCGACCGTCTTTCACGTCTCGGCGCGCGCCCTGGCCATGCACGCGCTTTCGATCTTCGGCGATCATTCCGACGTGATGTCCGTGCGCCAGACCGGCTGGGGGATGCTGGCTTCCGGCTCGGTTCAGGAAGCCCAGGACCTGGCCGCGATCGCGCACAGCGCCACGTTGCGCACGCGCATTCCCTTCGTCCACTTCTTCGACGGGTGGCGCACCTCCTCGGAGGTGAGCAAACTTGAACAGTTGACTGAGGACGACCTGCGCGCAATGGTCGACGACGACCTGGTCCGGCAGCACCGCAGCCGGGCTCTCTCACCGGATCATCCCATCATCCGCGGGACGGCGCAGAATCCGGACGTCTATTTCCAGGGGCGCGAAGTTTCGAATCCCTTCTACGCCGCCTGCCCCGGGATCGTCCAGGAGATAATGGACAAATTCGCCGCCCTCACCGGCCGCGCCTATCACCTCTTCGATTACGTCGGGGCACCGGATGCCGAGCGGGTGATCGTCCTGATGTGCTCCGGCACCGATACGGCGCAGGAGACCGTCGAAGCCCTGGTGGGACGCGGTGAAAAGGTCGGCGTGGTGCGGGTTCATCTCTACCGGCCGTTCTCGGCGGATCACTTTGCAAAATCGCTGCCCGCCACCGTTAAAAGCATCGCCGTGCTCGACCGCACGAAGGAACCGGGCTCGGTCGGCGAGCCGCTTTATATCGACGTGGTCGCCGCAGTCACCGAAGCGGTGGCACGCGGGTCCGCTCCGTTTGCCCAAGTTCCGGCAGTCATCGGCGGGCGTTACGGGCTGGCCTCGAAGGAATTCACACCCGGCATGGTCAAGGCCGTCTTCGACGAGCTGGCCAAGCCCAAACCCAAGAACCATTTCACGGTCGGAATCAACGACGACGTCACCCATTCCAGCCTGGAGTATGACCCGAATTTCTCGGCGGAATCCGAATCCACGGTGCGCTGCATTTTCTGGGGGCTGGGGTCGGATGGGACGGTCGGCGCCAACAAGAACTCGATCAAGATCATCGGCGAGGAAACCGACAATTTCGCCCAGGGCTACTTCGCCTACGACTCGCGCAAGTCCGGCTCGGTGACGACCTCCTACCTGCGCTTCGGCCCGCAGCCGATCCGCGCCCCGTCGCTGATCCAGCATGCCAACTTCCTGGCCTGCCACCAGTTCTCCTTCCTGGAGCGGTTCGACGTGCTGGCCGCGATCAAACCCGGCGGAACGTTCCTGCTCAACAGCATCTACAAGCCGGAGGAAGTCTGGGACCAGCTCCCGCGCGAAACCCAGAAATCAATCCTCGACAAGAAACTATGCTTCTACGTCATCGACGCCTACCAGGTGGCGCAGGACACCGGAATGGGCGGCCGCATCAACACCATCATGCAGACCTGCTTCTTCGCCATTTCCGGGATTCTCCCGCGCGAGCAGGCGATCGAGGAAATCAAGAAGGCGATCAAGAAGACCTACG
>CAZFPL010000073.1:0-15809 GCA_964521085.1 uncultured Anaerolineales bacterium
TCGGCATGCGTTCCCTTGCCGGCGATCTTGCCTTCGTCGAGCACGACGATCTGTTCGGATTGCATGATCGTGGAAATGCGCTGGGTGACGATCAGCAGGGTGCTGGCGCCGGTTTCCGCCTTGAGCGCCTTGCGCAGTGCTGAGTCGGTCTTGAAATCGAGCGCCGAGAAACTGTCGTCAAAGATATAGATGGAAGCCTTCTTCACCAGGGCGCGGGCGATCGAAAGACGCTGCTTCTGCCCGCCGGATACGTTCGTTCCGCCTTGGGCGACCTCCATCTCCATCCCCTCCGGCGTGGAGTCGATGAACTCCGACGCCTGGGCGATCTCGGCTGCGTGCTTCAGCTCTTCCGGGGTTGCGTTCGGATCGGCGTACTGCAAATTGCTTTCGATCGTTCCGGAGAAGAGGTTGCTCTTTTGCGGGACGTAGCCGATCTTCTCGCGCAGGTCATGCTGGGTCACTTCGCGGATGTCGATTCCATCGATGGTGATCGCGCCGTCACTCACCTCGTAAAAGCGCGGGATCAGGCTGACGATCGTGGATTTGCCCGAGCCGGTCGTGCCGATGAAGGCGGTGGTCTGCCCCGGCCGGGCGGTGAAGGTGATGTTGTGGAGAACGTCCTCCTCGGCGCCCGGGTAGCGGAAGCACACGTCGCGGAACTCCACCGCGCCCCGGAACGGCTCGGGGAAAGGCTTCGGTTTTTCCGGATCGCGGATCGACGGCTTGGTGTCGAGCACATCTGCGACCCGGTCGGCTGAGACGGCCGCCCGCGGCAGGATGATGAACATGATCGAGACCATCAGGAAAGAGAACACGATCTGCATCGCGTACTGCATGAAGGCCAGCATATCGCCGACCTGCATTTTCGATTCGGCCACCTGGTGCGCGCCGACCCATATGATCAGCAGCATCACGCCGTTCATCACCATCATCATCACCGGCATCATCACCACCATGATGCGGTTGATGAACAGCAGCGTGCCGGTCAGGTCCTGGTTGGCTTTGTCAAAGCGTTTCTCCTCGAACGGCTGCATGTTGAAGGCGCGGATGACCATCATGCCCGAAAGGTTCTCGCGGGTCACCAGGTTCAACCGGTCGATGAGTTTCTGAATGCTTTGGAATTTGGGCAGGGCGATCACAAAGACGGTCAGGATCAGGCCGAGCAGCACGATCACCGCCAGGGCGATGATCCACCACATGTTGGCGCTTTTGCCGATCGCGCGGATCACGCCCCCGATGCCGATGATCGGCGCATAGATGACCATGCGCATCACCATGATCACCACCATCTGGATCTGGGTGATGTCGTTGGTCGAGCGGGTGATG
This sequence comes from uncultured Anaerolineales bacterium, assembly GCA_964521085.1. Taxonomy (GTDB): domain Bacteria; phylum Chloroflexota; class Anaerolineae; order Anaerolineales; family RBG-16-64-43; genus JAFGKK01. The sequence continues at coordinate 1,327 of CAZFPL010000073.1, forward strand.
AGCGAGGCGGTGGAGAATTTGTCGAACTCCGTGCTGGAGAAGCTTTCCACACGCTGAAAGACCGAGCGGCGCAGGTCGCGCGCCACGCCGGCCGCCGTGCGGGCCGAAAGGTATCCGACCGCGATGGTGCATGCTCCCGAAAGCAGGGTCAGGAGCAGCATCAGGATGCCGGCGTGGATGATGTACTCCGTTTGCAGCTTGCTGGTATCCATCCCCAGCGCGGCGTACTCCGCCTTGACGGTTGCTACCGCCATCTGGTTGATCATACTTTCGCCGAGGGTGGAGAATTTCGAGTTGATGGCATCGCTGATTTTAGAGAGCTGGGCCGCGGGTAGCTTGGAGAGAACGGTCCACAGATCCATGCCGGGGGGGATCTTCGACAGATCGAAGCCGAGGCCCTGAGCCATGGCGGCGGCTTTGGTCGGATCGGCAAGCAACTGCTCGATGGCGGATGTCACGAGCAGCCCCTTGCCCAAGACCGGATTGAGTTTCTTTATTTCCGCGGCATCGACGCCCTTCAAAACGTACACCGGTCCCTGGGCCAGACCGGGATATTCTTTGAGGTACTTGTCGTAATCGGCCGAGGTGCTGTCGATCAACGTGTAATCCCCAAGGACAAGCGCCTTGTCGTCGGCGGTGAGGAAAAGGACCAGCCGGTCCATCTCACTCTGACGGATCGCCTTGGGCACCGCGTTTTCCACGCCGCCCTGCTGGATGCCGTTGTTGACGATCTTGGACATGTAATCCGGCAACGCCAGGTCGGCGTTGGCCTGCACAAACAGCAAACCGACGGCGATCAGGATCAATAAGAGGTAGGGTTTAAGGTATTTGAGTATACGAATCATGGGTGCTTGACTCCTTCGGCGTTATTTTTTTCGCGCGCGTGGCCGGAAATGTCGCCTGTTCTGTTTTGCTTTTCCAGTTGGTTGGTTTTCTCCACCAGGATTTTCAGCGCAGAGGTGACGTGCATTTGTTCCTGCGTCGAGAGCAGCGCGACCATGCCGCTCAGCCATCCCTGCTGGGCATGGATGCTCTCCAGGAGGATTTTGCGGCCTTTCTCGGTGAGGACGAGCTGCTTGGCGCGGCGGTCCTGCGGATCTTCCGAACGCCGGATGAGATCCAAATTCACCAGGTTTTCGATCATCTGGCTGGCGGCGGCGCTGGTGACGCCCAGTTCGTCGCCGATGTCAGAAACGCTGCAGACGCCTTTGCGGCGGATTTGAAAAAGGGCTCCGATCTGGGGTATGGAGACTCCCTTCTCCTTGGAGAAGAGCAGAAAGTTATGCATCGAATTCCGCATGAAAGTGCCGGTCCATTCGTGCAGCGCAGCCAGGAATTGGTCGGATGCGGTCATAGATTAACCTCTCTAAATAGTTAAGAGCGCTAAACTATAAAGCCCGCCGTGGAATTCGTCAAGGATAGTATGGGCTTCCATTGTGGAGATCTGATGAACGATCCGTGGAAAGTCCCGGAAAGATTCGGAAAGAAGGGATACAATCCCCGTTGGAATCCGACCGCCGGCTCCGGTAGAACCAGAGCGGGAAAAGTTCCGGATGGAAGATCGAAAGGCGGCGGGGAATTCTTTTCAGCGGGTGCTTGCCCATGTCCATTCTGGTCACCGGCGGAGCCGGCTTTATCGGCTCCAATTTCATCCGCGGTCTCCTGCGAAGCGATCCGGATATCCGGGTCGTCAACCTCGATGCGCTCACCTACGCTGGCGCACAGGAGAATCTGGAGGATCTTCCGGATCCGCAGCGGCACCTCTTCGTCCACGGGGAGATTGGCGACCGCGCGCTGGTGGACGGCCTCCTGCGGCGCCACCGGATCGAAACGATCGTCCACTTCGCGGCCGAAACGCACGTCGACCGTTCCATCATGGATCCCGCGCCGTTCTTCCGGACGAATGTCATGGGGACTCTTGCGCTGTTGGAAGCCGCGCGCAAATTCTGGATTGAGGAAAAGGCGTTCCCGCCTGCGGCCGTCCGGTTTCATCACATTTCCACCGACGAAGTATTCGGTTCGCTGCGGCCGGAGGACCCGCCATTTTCCGAACGCTCCCCCTATGCCCCTTCCTCGCCGTATGCGGCTTCCAAGGCGGCCGCCGATCACCTCGCTCGTGCGTATTTCCACTCCTTCGAATTGCCCGTCACGATCACGAATTGCTCCAATAACTTCGGGCCGTACCAATATCCCGAAAAGTTGGTGGCGCTGACGATCGCGAATGCGTTGCGGGGCGAGAGCATTCCCGTCTACGGCGACGGCGGGCAGATTCGGGATTGGCTGTACGTCGAAGACCACTGTGAAGCCGTGCGGACGGTGCTGTCGCGGGGGATGCCGGGGGCGACGTATCTTCTCGGCGGCGGCAACCAGCCGGCCAACCTGGACTTGGTGCGGATGATTTGCGGCTTGCTTGACCAGTATCTCCCGAATTCCAACCGTGTTCCGCACAGTACGTTAATTCGCAGGATCCCTGACCGGCCCGGGCATGATCGGCGGTACGCAATGGATTCTTCCAAAATCCAGCGCGAACTCGGGTGGGTTCCCCGGGAAACCCTCGAATCGGGGCTTCGGAAAACGGTGGAGTGGTATCTCGCGAATCCCAAATGGCTGGAGGCGATCCGGAAGAAGCCCGGCTACCGGCAATGGATGACCGCCCAATATCCGGATCAGGGAGAGTGTCCATGAAAGGAATTATTCTGGCCGGCGGGCAGGGAACCCGCCTGTATCCTTTGACCAAAGTGGTCTGCAAACAACTCTTGCCGGTATATGACAAGCCGATGATCTATTATCCGCTGTCGATCCTCATGCTGGCGGGCATCCGCGAGATTCTGATCATCAGCACCAGCCGGGACCTGCCCGCCTTTCAGCAGTTGCTGGACGACGGCGGACAATGGGGATTGCGTTTTCAATTTGCCGTGCAGAAGGAACCGCGCGGATTGGCGGAAGCGTTCCTTGTGGGGCAGGATTTTATCGGAGAGGAACCCGTCTGCCTGGTCCTGGGCGACAGCATTTTCTACGGGCAGGGATTGCAGGCCATCCTCCGCTCGGCCGCGCGCCTGACGGAGGGGGCGCTTATCTTTGCGTATTCGGTGAAGGATCTTTCCCGTTATGGGGTCGTGCAGCTCGACCCGCAGGGAGCCGTGCTGAACATCGAAGAAAAACCAAGCAGCCCGCGGTCCCGCTACGCCGTAACCGGATTGTATTTTTACGATCATCGGGCGGCCGGGATCGCAGCCGGTTTGACGCCCTCCGCCCGCGGCGAGTTGGAGATCACCGATTTGAACAGGGTTTACCTGAAGCAAGGCCGGCTGAAGGCGGAAGTGCTCGGTCGGGGTATCGCCTGGCTGGACGCAGGCACGCAGGAAGACCTCCTGCAAGCCTCCAAGTTCATCCAGACAATTCAGGAACGGCAAGGCTTGATGATCGCATGCCCCGAGGAGATCGCCTTCCGGATGGGTTTCATCAAGCGCGAAGAATTGGAGCAGCTCGTTGCTGCGATGAATCGAAATCCGTATAGCGGATATCTGATGAATTTATTGGAAGAAATGACCCCCTGAAACGGGACCTGCATCAAAATCCATTAATCGCGTCGATAACCGTTTGCATTTCTTCCCCGCGCATTCCCGGAAAGAGCGGCAGGGTAAGCACTTCCCGCGCCGCGCCTTCGGTTTCGGGTAGATCCCCGGCGGAGAGGTTTAAATTCCGAAACCCTTCCTGCAGGTGGACGGGCACCGGGTAGTGGATCGAGGTCTCGATGCCGAGACGGGCGAGATGCGTCCGGAGTGAATCACGGCGCGGATGGCGGACGGTGTAGGCGTAATACACGGGAGTTGAATCCGGCGTCTCCTGCGGCACTCCCAGCCCGGCCGCCGCCAGCCGCTCATGGTAGATCCCCGCCAACCTTCTGCGTTCCGCATTCGAGTCATCCAAACACCGCAATTTCACCAGCAAGATGGCGGCTTGAATCTCGTCCAGCCGGCTGTTCATTCCTTTCCGGCGGCTGATCCGGTCTGCATCCCATCCATACTGCCGGATTGCACGCGCCCGGCCGGCCAAATCCGGATCGTCGGTGACGACGGCTCCGCCGTCGCCGTATGCGCCGAGATTTTTGGTGGGATAGAAACTGAACGCGGCGATTCGTCCCCATGCCCCGACCCGTTTTCCGCGGTAGAGGGCTCCGTGCGCCTGCGCGCAATCCTCGATGACCTGCAGGTCATGTTGAGCAGCGATTTCCAGAATCGGATTCAGGTCGGCTGGTTGGCCATAGAGATGGACGGGAAGCACCGCGCGGGTGCGCGGGGTGATCGCGGCGAGCATCCGCTGCGGATCCATCGTATAGCGGACCGGATCGATGTCGACCAGAACCGGCCTGGCTCCCGCCAGTTCCACCGCGGCGACCGTGGCCGCGGAGGTGTGCGCCACCGTGATCACCTCGTCCCCCGGGCCGATGCCGCACGAGAGCAAGGCGATCTGCAGCGCTTCCGTGCCGGAAGCGACACCGATGCAGAATCTCACCCCGCAATATGCCGCAAACGCCTTTTCGAACGCCTCCACCTCCCTGCCCAAAATAAATTGACCCCGGTTTCTCACCCGGGCTATTGCCGCGTCAATCTCGGCCTGGATGCTTTCGTCTTGTCGCTTTAAATCGAGGACGGGGATCATCAGGCCCTCACCAATAGTGTTCCCGGTACCGGCGGTAATAATCCAAGGTTTCGATCAACCCTTCCCGAAGCGGAGTGATGGGCTGCCAGCCCAATTCCGAACGGATCTTGGTGAGGTCGGAAACATAGGAGCCGATGTCGATTTTCTTGCGGTCGGCCGGGAAGGGGGCCAAACGGTGACGCCCGCTGCCGTTCAGTTCGACCATCAATTTCGCGAGATCCAGAAGGCGGATGGGTTCATCGCCGCCCAGGTTGTACACCTGGCCGTCGGATCCGGAATGCAAGGAAGCCAGAAGCAGCGCATCCACCGCGTCGTCCACGTAGAGCAGGTCGCGGACCGGGCTGCCGTCTCCGTATACGGTGATGTCTTCCCCGCTGAGCAATTGCCGGATCCATAGGCCGAGGAACGTCTTGAGGTTATCCTTCACCCGCATGCGCGGGCCGTAGACGTTGGTCATTCGCAAGACGACCGACCGCAGGCCGTACACGCGGTGGTAGAGAAGGTGGTAGCGTTCCCCGGCCAGTTTGTTTATCGCATTGGCGTCCACCGGATTCAGCGGATGATTTTCGTCCACCGGCAGGTAGCGCGGCGGGCCGTACACCTGGCGCGTGCCGGTGAATATTATCTTCGCCCCCGGATTCTCTCGGCGGCACACGTCGAGGAAGGCGAGTTGGCCGCGGACATTGATGTCCAGATCGGTCAACGGATCCTGCATGCTTTGGACGTGGCCGACCTGGCCGGCCAGGTTGAATATGAAATCCTGGCCCCGGACCAGCTCGGCGGATGCGGCTTGATCTCTCACATCGACCGGATGCACCTGAAGCCGCGCCTCATATCCGGAGATGTTAAACGCATTTCCTCCGAACTCCGCTAGGAGCGGATCCATCAGGACCACCTCGGCCCCGAGGCCGACCAGGCGCCGCGCGAGGTTGCTCCCGATGAACCCCAGACCTCCGGTGATGAGAACACGCCTGCCGGCATAATCCTTTTCAATGGATGGCATGTTCATGAGCGGCCTTTTCGAAGCACGAGTTGGATCCATAATGCCGCCAGGTTCTTTGCCATGCGAAACAGGCGGCGGGGATTGAAGAACTGCGAATCGCCGTATCGGCGGTAATGATGGCTGACCGGCACTTCCACAAAATGGTATCCGGCGTCTTGAAAGCGTTTCACGATTTCCAGCCCGATGGTTCCGGTCGAGCTTGTAAGCGGAACGGTTTCCAGGATGGACCGGCGGAACAGCCGGAAATCGCAATCCACGTCCCGCAGATGGAATCCAAACAACGCGCGGGCGGTGTGATGATACAACCGGCCCAGGACGGTGCGGTACCAGGGATCCTGGCGGGAGATTTTATATCCGTTCACCACATCCACGCCGTTCAAAGCGGCTTCCACCAGCCGGTCGAGTTCCAACGGATTGTACTGGGCGTCGCCGTCGGTGTAGAAAATCCAATCCTTGACGGCGGCGGAAAAACCGGCGCGCAGGGCGCCGCCATACCCCAGCGGCAGGTCGTGGTTGATCACCCGCAATTCGGGCAGGACGCGGGCGAGGTCTTCGAGAACCAGGCCGGTGTAATCCTGACTGCCATTGTTCACCACGATGATTTCGAAATCCTTTGTCGCAGTCCGCAGGGCCGCGCGGGCTGTCAGCACCATGCTGGCGATCGTTCCGCCGTCGTTCAGCGCAGGGAAGACCGCCGAAATGCTGGAAAGGCCGCGGTTGAGCGGTTGGGATTTACTCATAGCGCCCGTCCCACGCCGATGACGCTCAACCCGAACGGTAAACCCGTGCGGGCGATCCAACGGGCTTCCGAAGCCAGCAGCCGTCTCAGGACGGGGTTGAACATCCCCGCATTCCCGGTGAGATCGGATCGGGGGCGGGCCGCGGGGAATAACCGCTCGCCGACTTTCTTAACCATCGCCGCGGGAAGAAGAAGTGCGTTGGCGTAGGAAATGTGCTCGACGCGGAAGCTGCTCTCCCGGAGGAGATAATCCAGCTCGCGGCGGGTATACCGGTGTTTGGTGCGCACGACCTCGTCGTGGCCACGGCGCATCCATCCGTAGGCGGGCAGCCGGACAAGCAGCCGTCCGCCCGCCACCAGCACGCGCCGGATCTCCCGCAGGGCATCGAGATCGGAAGGCACCGCCTGCTCGCAAAGAACGTCGAACGAGGCGATCAGGTCGAAGGATTCGTCCGGATAGGGAAGATGCATCACCGATGCGAGCGCCACCATCGCGGCGCCGCGCCGGCGGCAAAACCGCAAGGCTTCCGCGACAATGTCCATTCCCCAGACTCGGCCGTACCGGGCGAGGTACGTGGTCATCGCCGCCCCCGTTCCGCAACCCGCGTCGAGGATCCGCAGCGATCCATCCGGTCGGTACCAGCGGTCCAGGAGGGAGCAGGTGATGGACGCCATCCCGCGATACCACCAGTGGCTGTCTTCCACCCCGTACATCAGGCCGTATTCGTGCGGATCCATCCTGTCTTAGGGTCTCCTACGGCACATGATAGACGAGCAGGAACAGGGTCTGGCAATCGTAGAAGGCTTCAAACTTTCCTCCCGGATGGTCGTGCGCCCAGGCATAGAGTTCGTCGATCCGGTCCGGACTGGCGATCAGGATATCGCCGGAGACGGGATTAATGGAATCGATGGCGTCCGGGACGTTGGTAACAGGTTTCTTCCCGCTGAGGAAATCGACGGATGGATGTGTGCCGTAGCTGAATGTGCCGTTGCTGAGAAGAAACACCGTATCGACGGGATGCAGGGTTTTCAAGTATTTTCCGAGATAGGAGGCGAACCGGGTCTGCGGATCGCCGCCGTACCGGCAATTACCGGCAAAGTCGACGAAATATGCCCATTGATTGAAGGCAAACAGGTTGATCATGATGAATGCAATCACGCCGGCATAGACCAGCCGATTCCGACTCCAGACCACCCCGATTGACCCCAGGATCGCCTCCAACCCGATCGCGGCCATAAGCATGGCGGCGGGAAGGATCATCAGCATGCGATAAGAATCCGACGATTCGGGAATGGAAAACAAGCCGATGGCAAGCGGCCCGATCCAGAAATAGCCGTTCAAGAGGAGGTTGTTCAGGGTCCGCGTCTTCCAAAGGGTCAATCCCAAACCGATGAGAAAAAACACGCCCGTGAAAAGGCTGAGGACGGAAATCCATGAACCGTAGAAATCGATCGACGGGAAGGCAATGAGTGTGAGAAAGGCGTGCAACACCCTCCCGGCCAGAATCTCGAAGGCGCTGTTACCGGTTGCCGCCATTTGCGCCGCCAACCAGCCGGATTGGAAAGTGCCGTCCGCGTTCAGGCGGTCGAAGAATTCGGCGGAATGGGTCGCCGCGTAGATCGCTTCCGGAAGAATTGCGACCGCCAATCCTCCCCAGAACACTCCGATGGTGCGGCCGGCTTTTTCCAGTTGGCGCCGGAAAAACAGCAGCACGAGGATGCAAAAAACCAGCAACATGCTTGCGAAAATTTGCGGCGTAAGGTAGATGCTGAAATGCAGACCCAGCAAAAGACCTCCGGCCGCCGCCCGCAAAGTGCTTTGTTTCTGCAATCCGCTTAAAAGCAGATACAGTTCGAGCGGCACCAGCCAGGTATCCTGGATATATCCGACGCCCACCGTCCGGCTGAAGTTCATGTGCGTGTGGGAGATGGCAAGCAGGATGGCGGCAAACAGCGCGATGCGCTTGCCGGCGATTTGCCGCGCAAGCAGGTACAACGCGGGAACGGCCAGCGTTCCGGCGATGGCCGGCATCAGGCGCAGGGAGAAGGTACTCGCGCCCAGGAAGAGGAATCCCCAATTGATGGCCTGCAGGTACAGCGCGCCGAAATTTTCCCAAAGCGCGAAGGGATTGGCCAGCGGCGTCTGGATGGTGGATAGGACGAAGTTGCCGATCCATCCCTCGTCGCCGTTGATGACGCGAGGAATCTCGCCGAGCTTGAAGAACCGCAGCGCCGCAGCCAGCGCGGTGATCAATCCCACCGCCAGGCACTCCTTCCAATGGTTTTGCCACCACGTGCGGATGTCCGCGCGCGATGGAAATGCGGCGGCGAAAGCGGTGAGATAACACCCCATGGCGCCGAACCAGACGGCAAGCACCGGCAGGTAATTCTGACGTTCGAACTTCTGGAAGAATAACATCATCAGGGTCGTCACGATGCTCAGGGTCACGCCGGCTGCAACCCAGACTCCGCGCCGGGTGAAGTTGACTTTGGAGGAGAGGCGGATCTCCAGCGGAGAAGGTTTGAGGATCTTGATCGATAGGAAAAGCCCGACTCCGACTACGATCAATGTCAATGCCCACGGGATGAACGGTTTGGGATCCGTGGGGTAGGTATAGAGTAAAAGCAGTGCGATGAGTAGTACCAAAACGGCGGCGGCGGACAGAATTCCGCGCAGAGCGGATGGAGGCGGCTCCTGTGGGGAAGGTGTGTTCATCGTGTTTCCATCCTTTGTAGGAAGGTTCGGATTGAAGTTGCTTTCCGGATCAAGAACTTCGGCGGCGAAAAGACCGCCGAAAGATAGGGTGCTTGGTGGAGGTGCATTCGTTGTTCAAGTTCCCGCGCAGGGCAGGTTCGCTGACTCGCCCCGTCGGCCGGGGTCCGATCTCCCTCGCGCGAAGCATTCCCTTCGCGCAGCGGATCGGAGAATTCCGATGGGACGCCGTTCTCCGAGGGAAGGCTGATCAGCAACCTTATTGTATAAACACAGGAGGAAAAAGAAAAGTCAAACCCAAAACCCGGCGTGTGTTTTTCCCATTCCAGAGAACTCCGCGACGGGTTTAATGCAGATTTAACGTCCTTGGCTTGGATGTTGATCCAACACCGCCGAATTTGACTTCCTTTCTTTCTGAGGGTAAACTCCAAGTATCCCCTAATCCAGGAGGAGAAAATGTCCGAACGATACCGTCTGGTGATGAGCGCGGGGCCCAACCCCGGCAAAGTGTTCGAACTGACGATGGATTCGATGAGCATCGGCCGCGAGGCGAGCAATGATATCGTTGTCCAGGATGCCGAACTCTCGCGCAACCATGCCCGCATTTCCCGCCGCGGCGGGACATATGTGCTGGAGGATCTTGGTTCGACCAACGGCACGTTCATCAACCGCCAGCGGGTCACGTCGCCGCGCACCCTCGCCCCCGGCGATGAGATCGGGCTGGGGGAAACCGTGGTGGTGGTTTTCCAGGGCGAGGGAGCCGCTGCGACGGTCGCCGCCTCCGGCCGGCAGCCCGCCACACGCCAACCGGCGCCTCCTCCACCGCAGCGTGCCGCCCCGCAATATGCCCCTCCGCAAGCGGCAGCGCCGGCCAAGACGAAAGGTATCAGTCCGGTGCTCATCGTAATCGCAGTGCTGTTCGCATGTTGCTGCCTGGCCGCAATCGGCGCGTATGCCTTCGACTCGATGAATCTGTATTGCACCTCTCCCTTCGATTCGCTCTTCGGCTTGATCACGACCTGCGGTTGATCTCCGTCCGACAAGTAGATCCCTGATTAAAAAACCGGAGCGGCTCCTGCGGGCCGCTCTTTTGTTTTGATCCTGCCATCCCCTCTTCCTAATCTTTTTGGATCAACTCCATTCCACCCATCCACGGGCGCAGCACTTCCGGGACCGCGATCTCCCCTCCGGCGGTCTGATAATTTTCGATCACCGCGATCATCGTCCGCGGAAGGGCCAGCCCGGATCCGTTCAGCGTATGGACAAGTTCCGGTTTGGCGCCTTTGTCCGGCCGATAGCGGATCCCGGCGCGCCGAGCCTGGAAATCCCCGCAGTGGCTGATGGAGGAAACTTCCAGCCACTCGCCGACGCCCGGCGCCCACACTTCGAGGTCGTAGGTCCGGGCCGCGCAAAACCCGAGGTCGCCCGTGCACAGTTGTTTCACCCGGTAGGTTAATCCAAGCCCCTGACAAACCTGTTCCGCGTCGGACAGCATCCGCGCAAGTTCCGCGTCGGCTTGTTCCGGCCGGCAGAGAATGTACATTTCAACCTTGTCGAATTGGTGGCCGCGCTTGATACCGCGCACGTCGCGTCCGGCGGCCATCTTCTCGCGCCGGAAGCAGGCCGTGCAAGCAGTGTAGCGAATTGGAAGGCGGTCCCCTTCCAGGATTTCCCCGGCCAGCAGATTGGTCAGCGGCACCTCGGCGGTCGGCACCATCCACAAATCCTCTTCCGCGTCGTGATACAGGTTGTCGGCGAACTTCGGCAGCTGGCCTGCGGCGAAGAGCGCTTCCCCGCGCACCATGAAAGGCGGGTACACTTCCCGATACCCCTGGCGGATGTGCAGGTCGAGCATCCAGGAAATCAACGCCCGCTGCAGCCGCGCGCCGGCGCCGTAGAGGACATAAAAACGCGATCCGGTCATCCGCGCGCCCTGCTCGAAATCGATGATCCCGAGCGCCGGCCCGAGGTCCCAGTGAGGTTTGGGTTCGAAGGCCAGCGGCTTCGGTTCGGCCGAAGCGCGCAGGACGACATTCTCGTTTTCATCGCGGCCGATGGGCGTGCGCGGATCGGGCAGGTTGGGGATCGCGGCCAGGGCCTGAAGAAGATTCTCTTCGGTCTTTCGAATCTCCTCGTCGAGCTGGGCAATCCGGTCCCCGACCTGCTTCATTTCTGCGATCTTCGCTTCGCGGTCGGGAGAATCCTTCAGCCTGCCGATCTCCTTGCTGGCGGCGTTTCGTTTGGCCTTCAAGGTTTCCGCTTCCGCCAGGAACGAGCGCCGGCGGCCGTCGGCTTCGAGCACGGCGTCCAGCGGTCCCTCGGTGTTGCGGTGGACGAGGGACGCGCGGATTTCATCGGGATGGGAGCGGACGTAGTTGATGTCGAGCATAGGCGTCTCCGTTAAAAGGAAGAATCCCTCCGCTTGCACCGGGCGCCGGTGAATTCCACCTCTGCGCAAATCCCGGCATCCGCAGGACGAGGGGTTCTCGTGGTGCCACCTGCTTTCATCCCCAGGGGGGATCTCGTTTGCGGCGATAACGGACCGGCCGGCCTGCTTCGGAAAGTATCCCCGCAGGCGACGGATCTTGCGATCGGCGAAGCGGAGGCAATCCCTTCCGCCCGCTGCCTTGCACCGTCCGGCAGCTCGCTGGGTGCGTCAGGAGATGCGATCTTCGCGCGCGTCGTTGTAAGGATTATACAGGAGGCAAATGCGGAGTCAACCCCGCTTTCACCCCTTGTCCTCAACGGAAACCAATCATGGTCGCCCAAGAGACACCGCTGGCAGAGGATATCGGAAAATCCGCGAGGTGAAATTTTCAGGGCGCTTGTTTTCGTGACGCTTCCGGCGGTTCACTGGCCGATCCTGGCGGGGATGCTGACGGCGTATTCTTCTGACCCAGGTCGTGAAAACGTGGTTTGTCAAACGGATCGGGGAAGCATGGTGGAAGGGAAGGGTTAAATTAAAAACGCGCTGATGCGAGAGTCCTGTGCATCCCGGCGCGTTTTTTTAGAGATTCCCAGGCACCATGGTGTTTTCCAGTATCCCTTCGATCAGCGCCTTGGGGGTGACGCCTTTCAAACGCGCCGACGGGGAGAGCAGCAACCGGTGAACCAGAACCGGGATGGCAATCGCTTTGACGTCGTCGGGGGTGATGTAATCCCGGCCGGATAGCACCGCCCGGGCTTGCGCGGAGCGCGCCAGGCCGAGACTGCCGCGCGGACTGGCTCCAAGATGCACGTCGGGAAGCGTCCGCGTCCGCGAGACCAAATCCACAATGTATTGCCGGACCCCGCGTTCGATGTGCACCTCGCGGACTTCCTTCTGCGCATTCAGCACTTCCTGGGCGGTGGCAACCGGTGCAAGGTCTTCGATCGGGTGTTTGAGCTGCTGGCTTTCCACCACCCGTTCCTCTTCCTCCGCGGATGGATAGCCGATGTTGATCCGCATAAGAAAGCGGTCCATCTGCGCTTCGGGAAGCGGGAAAGTGCCTTCGTGTTCAATCGGGTTTTGCGTGGCCAGCACCTGGAACAATGCCGGAAGGGCGTGGGTGACGCCGTCGACCGTGACCTGGCGTTCCTCCATCGCTTCGAGCAGCGCCGCCTGGGTTTTGGGCGTGGCCCGGTTGATCTCGTCGGCCAGGACGATCTCGGCCATCACCGGCCCGGCGCGGAATTCGAATTCCCGCGTTTGTGGATTCCAGATCGAGACGCCGGTCACGTCGCTGGGAAGCATGTCGGGCGTGAATTGCAACCGGTTGAAGGTGCAGCCGAGGGAGCGGGCGATGCTCTTGGCGAGCATCGTTTTGCCCACGCCGGGGACATCTTCAATCAGGATGTGGCCCTGGGCAAGCAATCCGGCGACGGCCAGTTCCACTTCGCTGTGTTTGCCGAAAATGACGAGGGAGATATTATCGATAAGGCGCTGGGCGATGGTGTGGGCGGCTTCCATGGTTGGGAGGGATACCCCGCTTTCATCATTCCGGGCAAGAAGTAACAATGGTTTTCTATTTGCCCGAGAGTCGGATTATTCTCTCTTGAAAAAAATCCTGGCAAGTGTCCAGGCTTCCCCACGCGCGAACGAATGGCGAACGTGAAGCAAGGATACCACATTGCGCCGGTATCGGTCGGGGTTTCACAGCATCTTCCAAGGATTAACCGTTGCTTTACATCGATCTCCCCGCGTGGGTTGTATAAAAAGGTGAGTATTTTAATTTCCAAGTCTTGGATTCCAAGGAGGGTGCCATGACCGACTATGCCGCCTGCCGGCGTTTTGCCGGCGTCGTTCTCTTGCTGTTGGCCGTCGGATGCAATTTGGCCGCTCCGGCGGGATCGTCCGGTTCATCGACACAATCCGCTCAGGAGAAAGGCCGGTGCGGGGACGGCATATGCGGGAAACCGGAAAACGGCTCCGTATGCCCGGCCGATTGCGGAGGGAAAACCGTCCCTGCGGATTCCGGCGCGCCGGTGCTGTATTACGGGGTCATGGTCCATCTCGAAGGATGGGACGATGCCCGGGGGCGGGAATCGTTCGAAAAGCACGCCGAGTTGGTCCGCCGGTATGCGACCCTTTTCGAAACATATGGCGCGCGCCTTACTCTCGAAAGCAAAGAATTCACCGATGGATGCATCACCTGGGGCGATAACGTGCTGAAGGAAATGGAAGACCGGGGGCACGGGATCGGCGTGCACGCCGACATCGGCGGCCAGCCGGATATGCAATGCGCGGAGTTCACCCCGCTCCTGCGCGAACGCAAGCAGACTCTGGAGAGCCTCGGGGTGCAGGTCCGGCATGCGTCCGGAATCGTTTCCACCTGTGACTGGGTGACCGCCGCCGCGGACGCGGGATTCCTGTTCACGTCCGGCACCGTTGCGTACGCGCTGATGTCGCTGCCGATGGAATTGCGCCCGGCGGGCTTCACCGATTGCCCCTCGCCCTCCAAATGCCACGAGGCGTATCCGTTCGACCTAGCCGGCCGGATGCACCCGTGGCGGATGGCGAGCGGTGAAAACTGGATCAATCCCTCCGCCGACGGACGCTTGGTGATCCTGCCCTCCGGCGGCGGACTGACCTGCGCCGCGGAAGAGGCGGGACTTGAAGGCTCATATACCAAGTGCGAGTTTAAAGCAAACGATATCGACGCGGTGATCGCCGAATTGGAGAGTGTTCTCGCCTTGGTCGAGACGGGCACGGTTAATACGTATTATGTTGCCTGGAGCCTCGGCCAGGAGCTGGACGATGCGCTGCTCGAGGATTTCCTGCGCCGGGTGAAGCCGTTCGTCGACGACGGCCGGTTGCAATGGAAGACCCTGCCGGAGATGTACGACCTGTACGTCGCGTGGGAAAACGCGCAGTAGGAAGAATTCGT
>CAZFPL010000074.1:0-15798 GCA_964521085.1 uncultured Anaerolineales bacterium
ATCGGGGGTCCGAATCCCCTCGCCCGCTCTGAAAAACGCCCCGGAAACGGGGCGTCTTTTTCCGGCGACGTAGCCAAGTGGCAAGGCAGGGGTCTGCAAAACCCCCACCGTGGGTTCAATTCCCACCGTCGCCTCTGCAGAGGCGATCCAATGGGTCGCCCCTCTTTTATTTACTAGGCTCGAATGAACGACCGCGCGGCAAGCCGCGCGGGATCACAGAGCGCAACCCCCAAGAACTGCGCAGCAAGCTGCGGGGTATTCTAATCCCGCGAAAGCGGGATAAAATAGACGGGATTTTCAGGATTTAATTCTTCAATCCTGTAATCCTGTCCATTCTTTCAACCGGTAACCGATCCCATTCTTACGAGCAAAAAACCTTTGCCAATTCCTCGGGGGGAATGCCGGGGGCTGAAATCTTATACGTCCGGAAAAACCAATCAATCCGCTGAGCCATCGGAGCCACCTGGATCTCGACGTCCTCCAGCGCCCGTTCCAGATCCACCAGGCGTGAAGCCGGGAAGAAGAAAAAATCCCCGCTCAGGTGGATGTCGCGCAGTTTGCCTTTGGCGTTCACCGCCGACGCGCGGACGAGCCCCCCGGGCAGCTTGGCCACCCGCTCCAACACGCTCACCCCTTCGGCGATCTTCACCTCGCGTCCGGCTTTCTCGCGCCGGTCGTTCTCCATCACCCAATCCGAAGCGGAATATGCGGCGGCCAATTCGGCCGCCTTATCACGCAGCGCGGCGTCCACTTCGCGTGGAACAAGCGGACTGAACAACGCCCCGCAGCGCCGGATAAAGGCGGCGGATAACTCCCGGATCGACGGAGCCGCGCGCCCGGTTTCCCGCGGCATGGTGGTCAGGTTTTCCTGAAGCGTTTTGAAAACCTTATCGCGGAATTTTTCATCGGGGACCCGCAGCACCTTGGCCATCTTCTCATAGTTGAAATCCAGAAGGAAGTTCCCCACTACGACCACCTGCCCCTGGATTTCCGCCGCGCCGGTGCCGGAGATCTTCCGTCCGCCGGAGAGGATGTCGTTGACCGGTTTGTATTCCGCCGGCACTCCGAATTCCCGGTAGGTGTCGATCACCGGCCGGAGGAGGAATTCGAACAGCGCCGCCTTGTCCGTCGGAATGCGCAGATCGTCCTTGCGGAGGATGAACTGATAAAAGAGCTGGCCGCGGTCGAGATACACCGCCCCGCCGCCCACCTCCCGCCGGAACACGGGAATTCCTTCGCGTGTGATGTACTCCAGATCGAGTTCCTTGGCGGCGTCCTGATGGTACCCAAGGCAGACGTAGGGGGAAGCCGGCTCCACCAGGCAGATCGCCTGCCGGCCGAGATGCGCCAGCGCGTGGTAGATTGACTGGGTGTCCTGCCAGGGGCGGGTGCCGAGATTGTAGAGATCCATAAAAAAACCTCATTTAAACTGATTTCAATTGCTGTCCCAACCCCCTACCCCTTCGCCCCTCCCCCCTTCCCATAATGGGAAGGGGGGAAGGGCTGCCAAGATTCGAAAGAAATTAAATAAAGGGGTGAGGGGTGGGAGGTTGGGACAGATCCCCCCGCCACTCGCGCAGCACCGCCTCCGCCCTTGCCAGCATCTGCGGCATCGCCGCGGAAACCGTCGGGCTGAGGGTGTCCCCGGTACTCAAATCCGACGGCTGCATTCCAATCAGCATCATCCGCTCCGGCAGACGCCCGCGGATCCGCGCTAGGCCGAGCACCTCCTGAAGTGTCACTTGATGCTCCGAAAGTTTGATCCCAGCGTATTGCGGAATGGATTCTCCCGAAAGTTCGATCACGGTTCCCGGCGGAGAGCCGCGGTCCACCGCGTCGAGGAGTAATAGCGAATTCGCTTCTTCTATAAACGGGAGGAGGTTCAAACCGAGCGTTCCGCCGTCGAGGAAATCCGTATTCGGCAAATCCTCGCGGTGGCGCTCGGCCAGCGCGCGCACGGCGTGCACGCCCACGCCTTCATCCGTGCGCAGCAGATTTCCCACACCGAGGACGGTAATCCGGTCCGTCACGAGGGTCCTATTGCACACACACGTTCAGGCCGAGTGCAACCTCCCCCAGGTCCGCGCCGCGCGCGTCCACCAAGTGAATCGCGCACGCCATGCACGGATCGAAGGAATGGATCACGCGCAGGATCTCGAGCGGTTTTTGCGGGTCGGCCAGCTTGGTGCCCACCAGCGCCATCTCATAGGCGCCGGGCCTGTCGGATCCGTCGCGCGGGGAGGCGTTCCAGGTGGTCGGGACAACCATCTGGTAATTGGCGATCTTCCCGCCGTCGATCACGATCCAGTGCCCAAGCGCCCCGCGCGGCGCTTCCGTAAATCCGAATCCCTCGGCGTGGCCGGGCCAGGTGATGGGTTCCCATCGTTCGCCACTCCAGGTTTTGGTGTCGCCCGCTTTGATTTTTTCCAGCAGTGATTGATACATCGCCGGCATCGCGTGCGCGATCACGACCGTTTCCAGGCAGCGTGCCGCGGTCCGCCCGAGCGTGGTGAAAAGCACGTCCGGGAAGGGAAGCTCGCGACCGGATACATGGCTCAGTCGGGCGACCGCCTGGCTTGCGAGTTCCTGCGTCTCGGCGTGGCCGGAAGCATACAAAGCCAACACCCGCGCCAGTGGTCCGACCTCCATCGGCAGGTCCCCCCAGCGCGGCGCCTTAAGCCAGGAATACTTGCCATCCACATTCAGCAAATCGTATGGCGGCTGCGGTCCGGTGTAATTCAGCGCGGTTTCCCCGCGCCAGGGATGCAAACCGGCCGCTTCTCCATCCCCGTAGCGGTACCAGGAATGGGCGATGTACTCCTTCATCTTTTCCATATCCCGCGGATCGGGCTCCTGCACATTCGCCAGGTCGCGGTTGAGAATTACCGCACGCGGGATCAGGTATCCCTTCGTGTCCAGCGGATCGTCGCCGGGGAACTCGCCCCAGGTCAGGAAGTTTTTCAAACCCTCGCCGAGGAGAGCGTGCGTGGAGAAATACGCGTCATCCTTCAAGTAGAGTCCGCCCACCGCCAGCAGGTCCGGCACATACGCCTGCTCGACGAACGTGATCATCTTCTCGATGGAGGCGGCGATGATCGACAGGCGTTCCGTGTTCAGAGTGAGATCGCCGTTCAAATCGATCGAGATAGGCATCCCGCCGACGACGAAATTCGGGTGGGGATTTTTCCCGCCCAGGATGGTGTGGATTTTGGTGACGTCCTTCTGCCAATCCAGCGCCTCGAGGTAGTGCGCGACCGCGAGCAGGTTGACCTCCGGCGGGAGTATGTATGCCGGGTGACCCCAATAGGCATTGGCGAAGATCGAAAGCTGGCCGCTGTCGACGATCGCCTTGACTTTCCTCTGCACGTCCGCGAAATAACCCGCCGACGCGTTCGGCCAGGGCGAAAGCGATTGCTGGAGGGATGCGACGGCTTGCGGATCGGCGGCGAGCGCGCCGGTGATGTCGACCCAATCCAGCGCGTGCAGATGGTAGAAGTGCATCACGTGGTCGTGCACGTACTGCTGGGCGATCATCAGGTTGCGCAGCAAATTCGCCGCCGGCGGAATGCGGATCGCGAGGGCGTCCTCCACGGCGCGGATCGAGGCGAATGCGTGCACGGTGGTGCACACGCCGCAGGCGCGCTGGGTGAAGGCCCAGGCGTCGCGCGGATCGCGGCCGAGGAGGATGCGTTCCAACCCGCGCACCATCGTCCCGGAGGAGTAGGCCTCGGTGATCACATTGTTGGAATCCAGCTTGGCTTCGATCCGCAGGTGGCCCTCGATGCGGGTGATCGGGTCGATGACGATTCGCTGAGTCATAAGATCTCCTATTGTTCCCGAAGCCAGGTCAGGGCTTCTTGTTCGCTTTCGAACCAGCGGACTTCCTTCGCGTAATAGCTCTCCGGGATCTCTAAAATGGAGGGGTCGATCTTCGCGCCAAAGATTGCCGCCGTCGGCATCATCGGACGAAAGTTGCGGATGTTCCGGGTGCATTCTTCCCCGGTCGATCCTCTCAAGTCGATCAATAATTTGCCTCGGTAATCATAAAAAAAGCTTGCCAATGCCCTCACATCTTCGTGACTGTAGGGCCCGGTATGCTGGCAACGCATAATCCCTTTTTCCACCGGCGTGATCGTAAAAGATGCCATCGGGTACCTCCTATTCCAACGCTTCAGCGACCAATTCGGAAAGCCCGGCCACCTTCACGTCCAATCCGAAATGCGCCACGCAATCGTTGAACTGCAGCCGGCAGTTGGAGCAAGTCATCGTGACCGTCTTCGCCCCGACCGCCCTCAGCTGTTCGATCTTGAGTTCAAACGCCGCGTAGCGGTTGGGGTCGGCTTCCTTGATCGCGATCACGCCGCCTCCGCCGCCGCAGCAGACGGCTTCTTCCTTATTCGGGGTCATCTCGTGGAAAGCCTTCGGCGCAAGCACGCCCAGCACTTCGCGCGGTTCGCGGATGTGCCCGCCGCGGCGCTGGATCTTGCAGGCGTCGTGGAAGGTGATCGTTCCGCCGCCGTCGAGCGCGCCGCGCTTGACCTTGATCTTCCCGGCATGGATGTAGTTCCACAACTCGCCCGCAATATGTGTCACCTCGATCCCGGCCGGGACCTCCATCATATTCGCCGCGTTCCAGCGCAGGGCGTCGTAGGCGTGGCCGCACTCGGTCACCAGGATTCGTTTTACGCCGAGATCCTTCGCCGCGTCGAACACCCGCTTCATGAAGAGGACGGTGCGCTCCGGGCTGCCTTCGTAAAATCCGAAGTTCACCACCTCGCGGCCCTTGCGGCTCAGGGTCCATTTTTCCCCGGCGGCATGAAGGATCTTGGCGATCGCCGCGACGTTGCCGGGAAACTTCATGATTTCGATCGAAGAGAACACCACCAGCGTCTCGGCGCCTTTTACATCGATCGGCAGTTCGACCTCCCACTCATCGGCGATCCATTCCATGCGCTGGTCGAACACCGCGTCGGTAACGCCCAGCGGACTGCCCTCGGTCACCTGTTTTTGGACGGCGGCCATCAGATCGGCCGGAACGGCCTCCGCGGCGGAAAGCGCTTCGCGGACGTTGTGGATCAGGGAACCCAGGTCGATCCCCATCGGACACACGAGCGCGCACTTGTTGCACATGGTGCAGGCTTCGTAATCGATCTTGCTCCAGCGGGAGATATCGGCATCCGTTATCGGACGGTCCAATCCCAGCCCGGCCTTGACCCGCCCGGAGACGGTGAAGCGCTGTTCGTAGGCCCGCCGCAGCAGTTCGATCTTCCAGACCGGCGCATATTCCGGATTGCCCGTGGCCTGGTAGAAGTGGCAGGCTTCGGCGCACATCCCGCAGCGCGTGCACGCTTCGAGCTGCGAGGCCACCCAGCCGCCGGTTTCCGAGACGAATGTTTGGACCGCGGATTGCGTTTTCATCATCGGCCTCCTTACGGCGTCGCCGCGCGCTTGCCGAACTGGGAGCCGTGGATCGTGCGCGAGAAGAAATAGAACATGAAGTGCGCGATCCGGCTGAAGGGGATCCAGATCAGCAGGAAGTTCACGGTCAGCATATGAAGTGTGAATCCCATTTCATACGGGAAGAAAAGATGATGGGTGAGGATGTAGCCGCTGATCATGGGGAGAAAAACGACCAGCAGGTTAATCCATTCCGCGGCGCCGGTGAGAAGTTTGAGGACCGGATGCACGAGGCGGTTGATCGCGAGCGCGATCATCGCCGCGATCCCCGCGGCCGCCAATCCATCCACGATCGGCATGGGGATCGTCGGCCAGCCGAATCCGAGCAGGCTTTTCCAGACCAGCATGTGGGTCGTCCCCAGCAGCAGGACGACGAACAGGCTCAGGTGAAAGAGGCCGCCGGCGAGGTAGATCAGCGGGTTGCGCGAGAAAGTGTTTTTCACCCACGGGATGAACGGCCAGATGACCGCGCCCTTGAGGAAGGAAACGATCACCCCGCCCAGATTGCTGCCTTTTCCGGGAACCTTATCCGCTTTCCATCCCAGAAGGAGGACGCGGACCAAGCGATAGGTCATCCCGGCGATGAAGACGATCAAGGCCGCGTAAAAGAGCGGGCCGCGGACGAATTCGAGTGCGCTGTTCCAGTTCATTTCGCCTCCTTCCCTTCCTGCGGTTCTGTTCCGGCATGCGCCACAGGACGTTTTTTCTGTGAACGGTTCACCAGCGCCGCGCCGATCCCGGCCGCCGCGCCGATGCCCGCCGCGGCGGCGACGGCCGCAACGGTCGGACGTGAAAGCGGCGCACTCTGACCCTGATAGAACCCGCCACCGTCCCAGAAATCGGGCTGCGAGCAGCCCAGGCAGGGATGGCCGGATTGGACCGGGAAGGAAAGACCGGCGTCCCATTTGATCGTGGCGCAGGCGTTGTAGGTGGTGGGTCCTTTGCAGCCAAGCTTGTACAGGCACCAGCCCTGGCGCGCGCCGTCATCGTCGAAAGCGGAGGCATACTTGCCGGCTTCATAGAACGGGCGGCGCAGGCAGCGGTCGTGGATCGTGTTGCCGTAGAACGCCAGCGGCCTTTTGAGGGAATCGAGTTTGGGAAGGCCAAACAGGACGTAATGGGCGATCACTCCCGCCGTCACTTCGGGGATGGCCGGGCAGCCGGGGATGTTGATGATCGGCTTGTCCTTCACCAGCGCCATCACGCTGCGCGCGGCGGTGGGGTTGGGGCTGGCTTTGGGGATGCCGCCGAAGGAAGCGCAGTTGCCGGTGGCGATGATCGCCGCCGCGCCGGCGGCCGCTTCCTTTAATAGATCTTCCGCGGTGCGCCCTCCGATCGTGCAGTACACGCCGCCATCGGCCGTCGGGATGCTGCCTTCCACCACCAGCACATAGGCGCCCGCATATTTCTGCATGGCCGCCTGTTTGGCTTCTTCCGCCTGGAAGCCCGCCGCCGCGGAGAGGGTCTCGTGATATTCAATCGTCAGCGTATTTAAGACGAGATCCACGAGCGTCGGCGCCTGCGAGCGGGTGATCGCCTCGCTGCACCCGGCGCAATCCTGGAATTCCATCCAGATCACCGGCGCGCGCGCTCTGGTTTCAAGCGCCCGGATGACCTGTTCCACTGGATCGATGGATTTCGCCAGCGCCCGGATGGGCGATTCCATCAACCCGATGGCGCCTGCCAGCGTTCCGCTGATCTTCAGGAATTCCCGGCGCGAAACTCCCTGCCGCCGCAATTCCTCGGCAATGGTTTTCTCCGGCATACGGCCTCCTTTGGATCTGTCCTAACCCCCTCTCCCCGCCTTCGCCCCGGAAGTTCACCGGAGCTCAGGCACCCCTCTCCCCCTTCCCCTTACGGGGAAGGGGGAGAGGGGACAGGGGTGAGGGGGTTAGGACAGAGGTTATTCACACGAGATCCCGTCCGCTTCCAGTTTGGCTTGATACTTGGCGATGCCATCCGCCCCGGTGGCCAGACCGGCTTTTTCCGTCTCCCACGCGCTGGGCTGAATTTCGGCGATCCACCCCTCGCCGTACGGGTCGGAAACGGCCAGGTTGGGATCGGTTTCGAGTTTGTCGTTGCCGCGCAGCAGGGTACCGGAAACCGGCGTCGAAACCGGACCGACATATTTGCTGCTCTCGACGGTGGCGACGCTCTTCCCCTGGGCCACCGGCTGGCCGATGTTCTTCTTCCGGATGGTGACGGCGGCCAGTTTTCCGCCGGACAGCTTGGCGGCCACGGCGGTCATCCCCACCCGCATCGCCCCGCCCTCCACCGGCTTGGCCCAGACGTGTTTCTCGATCAGGTAATACACATCTTCCGGTAAATTGCATCCGCGTACGGTCGCCATGGTCTCCCTCCGATCCTCAAAACGTGAGAACGGTCTTGCTGTCCTCGGCCAGTTGCCACATCGTCGCTCCGCCAACCATCTTCACGCCGTCGATCAGGTCGGTCGGTTTAATGTCATGCAGCTCGGTGGAAGCGGTGCAGGCGTAAAACTTCACGCCGGCTTCCATCGCCTCCTTCAGGAAATCCGAGACGGGTTTGCCGCCCACTTTCGGATAAATCGTTTCCGCAACCCCCTTTTTCAGGAGCAGCGTCCCGTCGATGGTGAAAAACATAGAGACGTCGTATTCCATGGTCACCCCGAGCGTTCCAAAGAAGAACGGCGTCGCGCAGCGGCGCGGAGTATCGGGGCCGCTGGTCATGATGATCAGGACTTTATCGTCCATGGGATTTCCCCTTTCGATGAAATTAGAACGACAGGCAGATCGCGTTCTGGCTCGCGAATTCCAGGAAGGTCGCGGCGCCGCCGATTTCGATCCCGTCGATCAACTGCTCCCGCTTGACGCCCATCACGTCCATCGTCATTTGGCAGGCGATCATCCGCACACCGCCCTCGAGGCATATTTGCAGCATCTCGCTGAGCTTCGCGACTTTCGCCTTTTTCATCCAGCCGTTCATCATCCAGGTCGACATGGCGGTCATACCGGGGATCATCCCAACGATGTTCGGGACCGGTATAGGCATCGCCGGGTTGGCGATCGGCGGCACCTGGAGTTTGTCGATGTAACCTTTCTTGAGAATATTCAAGCCGTAGAAGGTGAAGAAGATGGCCGCTTTCATATCCATGGCGACGGCGGCCGTGGAGAGGATAAACGGCGGATAGGCTAAATCCATCGTGCCGTGCAGGGCGATGATGGCCAGGCGGTTGCTGGTTTCTTGTGCCATAGGGAGTCTCCTTTTCAATACACCAAAGTGCTCTTCGCTTCGGTGGATTCTTTGACGAAGGTCGCCGCGTTAACCACAGTCGCGTTCTTTACGAAATCCGTCTCCGGATTGATCCCGCGGGTTTTAACGCACGGCCCGCAGGCGAGCAGTTTGCCGCCGGCCTCGATATAGGTATCCAGGAGCGTCTTGAGCGGGGTGAAATTCGGCGCGACCACGGAATCCACCGCGCCCTTTTTCAGCAGGCTGACTCCATCTCCCTGGAAGCCCATCACCACGTCCACCTCCGAGGCTTGGGCGGCGGTAGCCATCACAAACGGGATCGTTGCGAGTTCCGGCGAAGCCGGCCCGTGGGTCACCAGGATCAACATCTTTTCAGACATGGTTCCTCCTTCGGATTATTTTTTCCGCTTGATGAAGAATATGTAGCTTTCGCCGGATTGTTCGGAACCGACCAATTCGTGGCCGGTCTTCTGAGTCCAGGCGTCGATGTCGCTGACCGAACCGGGATCGGTGGCGATCAGCTTGAGCACCTGCCCGATTTGCAGACTGTCGACGGCTTTCTTGGTTTTGATGATCGGCATCGGGCAGGCCATTCCGCTGCAGTCGAGCGTTTGGTCGGGTGTGATGGGCATAAGAACCTCGCTTGAAATGGAAAAGGCGGTCGAGCCCTGCCCCGGCTTCGCCGTGGCGGGGCCGGGGTGGCGTTTTTCATATCGAGACCGCCGCCTCGATACTATTTGGCTTCGCGGTCGGCAAGCACCGATTGCACGGAACTAAGATCCGAAATTTGTTGCAGGCGGGCGGTTAATTTTTGGCGTTCCTGAAGGATGGATTGGATCGTCTTGGCCAGACGGGGAGTCCAGGCTTCCACCTGGGCTTGCTGTTCCCCGGATAACACGGGGACGGCCCGCATCGCTTCCTCCAATGGCCGGCGTTGAATCTTATGGCGCTCCGCCAATTCATCAATCCGTGCATCCACCTGACGTGCGTTCGATGGGGCGGTGCGGAATTGACCGGCGATCACCCAGGCCACTATCCGGCCGTCCAGGGCGATGGGATGACGCAGGAAACTTAAACCGGCATGGCAGACATGAAACGACGGTTTGTTCCCGTCCCCCTCAGCGGGTTGTCCCCACGCCGCCTGGCAGGATTGTCGGCCGGATAGGCTGGAGAGAATGCATTGACAAAAAGGATTGGGATTGACGATTTCGTTCAGGGGTTCGCCGCGCAAAGTAACCGTGGTGACGCCGATGCCGAGAATGCCCCCCAGAAGGTCTTCCACCTTCTCCACGCATCCGGCGGGAAACTCCGTTAAGACTTCCTCGGAAGCGGTCTCAGAGGATGCGATCTCCGGTTTACCAAGCATCTGCTCAATTTCCCGACGGTGGAAACGCCATTCCTTACCGATTTTTATGCCCTTCAGGCGCCCATCGTTCAGCATGCGGTAGACCGTGATGCGATCGACCTTTAATAATTCTTGGACCTGCTTGGTGGTGAGTAGAGGACTCATTTGTTATACAATGTTATACATTGATATATCACTGATATTCTGTTTTGTGAAGCATTTTTTCCTTAAATAATTCTAATATAACTTTACTAATTGGATGTTATTTATCTATTATTGAAATTGTCGTGAATGAGACGGATTATTTACAAAAAAGAATCCCTGATAATAAGAATCTTCTGCTTTCTTAAAGGGAATTATGCAGGGAATAATCCGGGGATCCAATTCCGCAGGACATCCATTCCCCCCAGCCCGATGAGAATAACCGTTAAGACGATCAACACGATGACGACGATCCAGGAAACGATGTTCAGGATCCTGCCGTTGACAAACTTCCCCATCAATCGCCGGTCGTTGATCAGGCGCAGCATCACGATCAGGATAATGGGAAGGACCACGCCGTTCAAAGTCTGGCTGGCCATCATGGCCTGGACCAGCGAAGGAATGGGAAGCAGGATGATTGCGGCGCCCAGCACGATCAGCGCGGTATAGGTGCCGAAGAAGACCGGAGCCTGGGAGAAGGTTTTATCCACGCCGCTTTCCCACCCAAACGCTTCGCACACGACATAAGCCGTGGAGAGCGGCAGAATGGCAGCTGAAAATACGCTGGCGTTCAGCAAGCCGAGTGCAAAAAGGGCCTCTGAAAATTTTCCAGCCAGCGGCTCAAGCGCCAGAGCGGCGTCCTTGGCGGATTCCACCCTCCCGCCGGCGGCATGGATCGTGGAGGAACAGGCGATGATGATGAAGCCCGCCACCACGACCGCGAAAATCGATCCCACGATGACGTCGATCCGCTCGTAAGCGTAATCCGCCGGTTTGATTCCCTTGTCGACGATCGAAGCCTGCTGGTAGAACTGCATCCAGGGCGCGATCGTCGTGCCGATGGCGGTCACGAAGATGGTGACGTACCCCAGTTGCAGGGGAAAACGCGGAGTTACAAAATCCTTCGCCACCACGGTCCAATCCGGTTTGGCCATAAATCCGGATGCGATGTACGCCAGGTAGATAGCGCTCGCGATCAGGAACACCCGCTCGATGATTTTATAGTTGGCCTTGACAATCAAAAGCCAGACCCCGATGCCCGCCAGGGGAACCGCGATGTACTTTGATACTCCGAAGATTTCCATGCTGGCCGCCACGCCGGCGAATTCGCTGACGGTGTTGGCGAGGTTGGCTAATAGCACGATGCCGATGATCACCGCCGTGATGCGCACCCCCATGCTCTCACGGATCAGATCCGCCAGCCCCTTGCCGGTGGCCACCCCCAGGCGGGCGCTCATCTCCTGAACGATGATCAGGGCGACAGCCACCAGCGGCAACATCCACAGCAGCGTGTTCCCGAAGTTCGCGCCGGCCACCGAGTAGGTGGTGATGCCGCCGGCGTCGTTATCGACGTTGGCGGTGATGATCCCCGGGCCGACGATCGAAAGCAGGAGCATCAGCCGGACCCGGATCGGCTTCCATCGCATCCAAAAGCGCATTTCGGATTCTCAGAGGCAGGTTAATGGTACAGGCGGGGCAACTTCCTCTTCCACGCGGTCGGGATGATTTTATCCAGCGCATCATCGGCGGTCACGATCCCCTGGATCCGTCCCTGTTCATCCACCACCGGGAGCGCCAACAGGTTATATTTAGATACGGCCTGGGCGATATCATCCTGGCTGTCCGTCAGCCCGGCGGTGATGAGACGTTTGTGCATGAATTCCGAAACGGATTTCTTCGGGTCTGAAAGCACAAGCTCGCGCAGCGAAAACACACCGACCAGTCTCCCGTCGGGTTCGGTCACATAGATGTAATAAACCGTCTCGGCTTCGCGGGCGGCCCGCCGCAACTGGGCGATGGTTTCTCCGGCCGTCAGACTCGGCGGAACGGCGAAAAACTCGGTGTTCATCAGGCCGCCGGCCGAATCCTCCGGGAACGTGAGGAGTCGGCGTACGTCGTCCGCTTCCTCCCGGTGCATCAGGCTGAGAAGTTCCTGCGAGCGTTCCTGCGGCAGTTCGCCCAGCAGGTCGGCTGCTTCGTCGGGGGCCATTTCTTCCAGCACGTCGGCCACTTTCTCATCGGTCATGTTTTCCAGCAGACTGGCCTGAAAATCCGGCTCCACCTCTTCGAGGGTTTCGGCCACCTTGCCGGGATCCAGCGATTGCAGCAGTTTTTCACTCTCGGGCCGGGTCAGGTCGGAGAAGATCTCCGCCAAGTCGGCCGGATGCAATTCGGATATCTTCTCCCCGGCGACTTTCAGCCGAATCGGTTGGTCGCCCTGCAGGAGTTCCACATGATCCCAGGAGATGATCCCGCCGCGGGTCTTCCCGGCCGCCGGTCCGGGGAAAAAACGCATCAGCCGGGACGGCAGCAAGCGGCGCATCAACCCCCTCTGGCTGACGTCCACATTGGCGACGAAATAACCGCTGTTGACGCGCACGAGCTCCAGATCGTTCACCCGCACCACGCGCACACCATGAATGTCGATGATCTGTTTATCCAGGATATCCCGCTCAAGGAAGATGTCCTGATCGGACGGTGAATACGCGGACACCTCTTCCATCCGTTTTGTAAGCGGGATGATGGGCGCGACCAAAATAGCCACTTCGGAGGCGGGCACGGACACATCCCCCGACGGACGGCGGACAACGATACCGACGATCTCCGGATGCGTCCGGTCGGCGCGCTGAGCGGCAATCAGGTCCCGCAGCGAACCAAACCTCCCGCCTTCGACATCCACAACCGGCCTGCCGAGGAGTTGACTGATATAGGGCATGGCACACCTCTGGCATAAAAATACCCCGGGGGACGGGGCAGAGCCGGTTCAGAGAGGGACCGGCCCACAGCGCCGCGCAAGTTTAGCACCATCGAAATGGCCCGTCAATTATCGGAAGGGCGACGGATTCATAAACTTCGATTCCCCTCCCGCGATTCAACGCCGGACGAACGCCCCGCGCCGGATTGGGTGATTTATCTGCGGAGAACGGGAGTAAAATTCATACGCCAATACACCCCCTGCCGATGGCGGCGCTATATATATCCAAGGGAAGCGTGAGGGACGATCGATGCTGCTCATCTTTCGCAACGACGAACAAGGACTTAAAACGCTGCCCGAGCCGGTTAACGGCTGCTGGCTGCACGCCGTCGACCCGTCGCCGACGGAGACCGCCCAGTTGACTTCCCTCGGCTTCTCCGCGGATAACATCGCCTACGCACTGGACCCGGACGAGCGCCCAAGGGCGGAACATGACGGCGACGACTGGCTGGTCCTCATGCGCATCCCATATTTCCGGGGCGAGGTGGACGACGTGCCGTACGCCACCGTGCCGTTGGGGGTGCTGTTTAATCCCACGCACATCACCACCGTTTGCCGCATGAACAACGATGTACTCCAAGAGTTTGCCACCGGGCGGGTGCGCGACCTCTCCACCGCCAAGCACAACCGCTTCGTCCTGCGCCTGCTGCTCAGCACCGCCATCCGCTACCTGGCCTACCTGCGGGAAATCAGCCGCGTGGTGGAGGCGCTTGAGGACCGCCTGCAGCAGTCGATCCGCAATCGGGAAGTGATGGAATTGTTGCGCTACCAGAAAAGCCTGACTTACTTCACCACCGCGCTGAAGGCCAATGCGCTGATGATGGAGCGACTGCAGAAAAGCCAGCTGTTCCAGAAGTATCCGGACGACGCCGAACTGCTCGACGACGCGCTGACCGAAACCCTCCAGGCAATCGAGATGACCAGCATCGAAAGCGACATCCTCAGCGGGATGATGGACGCATTCGCCTCGATCATCTCCAACAACCTAAACCAGGTGATCAAACTGCTGACCTCGATCACCATCGTGCTCAGCTTTCCGGCGCTGGTGGCGGGCTTGTTCGGGATGAACGTGGCGGTTCCGCTGTCGGATCACCCGCTGGCATTTTTGATCATCTTGGGGGCATCGGTGCTGATTTCGATGTCAGTGGTTTTTGTTTTAAGGAAGATGGACTGGTTTTAGCACGAAGAGCACGGCCGGTCGGGGCACGGCATGCCATGCCCTTACAGGTGCACACCATCTATCCGGGGCGCGGCAATCGCGCCCTTTCTATTATCGCGTCGGACACAGCCGGTCGGGGCACGGCATGTCTACCCTTCCAGGTGCTTAGTGATGCAGGCGCGGCATGCGCTTCTTCCATGCCGTGGGGATGATCTTGTCCAGCGCGTCGTCGGCGGTGATGATTCCCTGCAGCCGGTTCTGTTCGTCCACCACCGGAACGGCCAGCAGATTGTACTTGGAGATGGCATGCGCCGCGTCGTCCTGGGAATCCTCCGGACGCACCGTGACAATCCGCGAGTGCATGATTTTCTTCACGACCGTCGAGGGTTCCGCCAGTACAAGATCCCGCAGCGAGAAGACTCCCAGCAGGCGCATGGATTCGTCGGTGACGTAAATGTAGAACAAATTTTGGATTTTCGGACCCTCACGGCGCAATACCGCGATGGCTTCGGCGACGGTCAATGCGGGCGGGATAGCCAGGAATTCGGTGTTCATCAATCCCCCGGCGGAATCCACCGCGTAGGTCAACAACTTGCGGACGTCCTCGGCTTCCTCGTGCTGCATCAGGTTCAGCAGGTCCTTGGAACGGTCCTCCGGCAGCTCGGCGAGTAAATCCGCCGCCTCGTCGGGCGCCATTTCCTCGAGCACATCCGCCACCTTTTCATCCGGCATATGCTCCACCAGATCGGCCTGCACCTCCGGCTCGCTTTCCTCGAGGACGTCGGCCAGGGTTTCCACGACCATCTGATCGAGCAGTTGATCGCTGCTTTTATGGTGCGTCAGATCGCTGACGATATCGGCCAGATCGGCCGGATGCAGATCGGTGAGTTTATCGCCGGAAACCTTGAGCCGCAGGGGGCTTTGACCGGGAAGCATCTCCACGTTTTCCCAGGAGATCACCCCGGCGGTGGGATTTTCCGCCCGACGGCCGAACAGCCTGCGCATCAGACCGCCCTTCCCATTCCCGCAGACGGTGACATTGGCGATGTAGATGTCGTTGTTCACGCGCGTCAGTTCCAGGTCCTTGACCCGTACTGCGCGCACTCCGTTGATGTCGATAATCGGTTTGTCGAGCACATCGCGCGCCAGGAACAGATCGTCCTTGGCGGATTCGTAGACCGGCAGATCCTTCAATTTGAATTTAAGCGGGATGGCGGGGGCGATCAGCACCGTCGCGGCGGAAACCGGGATCTGCAGCTGATTCCCGTTGCAGCGCACAACCATCGCCACAATAAGCGGATGCGCGATCTGATTCTGGGTGGTGGCAATCAGATCGCAAAGGGTCCCGATTTGCCGGCCGCTGACATCGGCGACCGGACGGCCTAATAGTTCGCGGACAAACGCCATGCTTGGTTCTCCTACACCTGAAGGTAAACAAAACCCCCGCGTCGAATGAAACGCGGGGGCAGGCGGATCTTGGTGCAGCCTGGCCAACGTCTCAACAGACGGTAGGTGTTATCTGCAGTCGAGCGTTTTCGGAGTGATCAAAATTGAGCGAAAGGTCGTTTTCCATGGTGCCGGTGCAATACGTGACGACAGACAGACGCTCCTGGAACGGAAGAATCGTTTCTTTTGCGAATATACTCCCGC
>CAZFPL010000075.1:0-15300 GCA_964521085.1 uncultured Anaerolineales bacterium
TCATCACCTCGCGCATCCCCTTGCCGCCCCCGCCGGCGCTGGCTTTGATCAGCAGTGGAAAACCGATGTCCGGGGCGATGCGGACGAGTTCCTCGTCGCTCAGGTTCCCTTCGCCCTCGGTTCCGGGCACGACCGGGATCCCGGCTTTGGCGACCGTGTTGCGCGCCGTGGTTTTATCTCCCATGGCGGCGATCGAAGAGGGCTTGGGGCCGATGAATGCGATTCCGGCTTCCTCGCACGCGAGGGCGAAATCCTCACGCTCGGCGAGGAATCCGTATCCGGGATGAATGGCATCGGCGCCGCAGCGGCGGGCGACCTCGAGGATGCGGTCGATGCGCAGGTACGATTCCCGCGCCGGAGCCGGCCCGAGGAGATAGGCTTCATCGGCGTAGCGCACGTGCAGCGCCTGGCGGTCGGCTTCCGAGTAGACGGCCACGGTGGGGATCCCGAGCTCCCGGCAGGCGCGCAAAACACGGACCGCGATTTCGCCGCGGTTGGCGATCAGGACTTTATTGAAGAACAAATTTTTTCTCCGCGATCGGATTAAAGCGGGATGTTTCCGTGCTTCTTGGCCGGGAGGGTGTCCCGTTTGTTGGCCAGCATCGCCAGGGCGTTGATCAGCCGCGGCCGGGTTTCGTGCGGCTCGATTACGTCGTCGATGAATCCCCCCGAGGCGGCCACATAAGGGTTGGCGAATTTCTCGACATAATCCGCGACCAGTTCCTTGCGCCGCTTGTCGGGTTCCTTGGCGTCCTCTAATTCCTTCCGGAAGACGATGTTGATCGCTCCGTCCGGCCCCATCACCGCAATTTCCGTGCTCGGCCAGGCGAGGTTTACATCTCCGCGCAGGTGTTTCGACGACATCACGATGTAAGCGCCGCCGTAGGCTTTGCGCGTGATCACGGTGACCTTTGGAACCGTCGCCTCGCAGTAGGCATACAGCAGCTTCGCGCCGCAGCGGATGATCCCGCCGTGCTCCTGCGATGTGCCCGGTATGAATCCGGGAACGTCGACCAGGGTGACCAGCGGGATATTAAAGGAATCGCAGAAGCGGACGAAGCGGGCGGCTTTGCCCGAAGCGTTGATGTCGAGCGAACCGGCCAGCACCGCCGGCTGGTTGGCGACGATCCCCACCGGATGGCCCGCAAGGCGCGCGAACCCGACGACGATATTCTGGGCGTACTCCTCGTGGATTTCGAAGAAATTCCCCTTGTCGACGATCAGGCGGATCACCTCGCGCATCTCGTACGGTTTGAGGGGATCTTCCGGGATGATCTGGTCCAGCGCTTCTTCCGTGCGCAGCGGATCGTCGTTCGAGGGACGGAATGGAGGATCCTCGAGGTTGTTCTGCGGCAGATAGAGCAGCAGGCTGCGGATCCGCTCCATGCATTCGGCGTCGTTCATGGCCGTCACATGCGCCACGCCCGAGATGCTGCCGTGCACGCCCGCCCCTCCCAGTTCTTCCGCGGTCACATCCTCATGGGTCACGGTGCGGACCACGTCCGGGCCGGTCAGGTACATCTGGGATGTGTTGTGGACCATGAAGGTGAAATCGGTCAGGGCGGGGGAATAGACCGCCGCGCCGGCGCAGGGCCCGAGGATGGCGCTGATCTGGGGGATGACGCCCGAAGCGAGCGTGTTGCGCAGGAAGATATCCGCGCAGCCGGCCAGCGAGAAAACGCCTTCCTGGATTCTGGCTCCGCCGGAATCGTTCAAACAGACGACTGGAACGCCGTTCTTGAGCGCCAGATCGAAGAGCTTGCAGATTTTAGCGGCGTGCGCTTCCCCGATGCTGCCGCCCATGACGGTGAAATCCTGCGAAGAGACGTATACCAACCGCCCTTCGACCGTGCCCCAGCCGCATACCACGCCGTCGCCCAGGTACCGCTTTCGATCCAGCCCGAAGTGATCGGAGCGGTGCTGGACGAACGGGTCCAATTCCCGGAAGGAGCCCTTATCGAGCAGCAGATCGATCCGCTCGCGGGCGGAAAGCTTCCCGCGCGCGTGCTGGGCGTCGATCCGTTCCTTGCCGCCGCCCTGCAAAGCCTGCTCCCGCGCCTGATGCAGCTTTTTGATCTGCTGTTCATTCAACATGGGATTGTATGCTCTCCCGTCCCAAATCCGGTGCTGCGGCAGTGGCTCCTTTCCCCGCCCCCTCCCAACGGCCCGAAAGGAGCAGGATCGCCGCGCATAAGCCCGCGGCCAGCAGCCGCAAGGTAAGATCGAACCCGAAGGATTGTATCGCGATCGCCGATCGGCTGAACAGCCACCAATCCGCCAGCCAGAAACAGACCTGCAACGGGAGGACGATCAGCGTGAACCGGCGGGCCCATTCTTTCCGCCGCCAAAGGCCTATCCCCAGAACCAGCCACAGCCCTCCCCAAAGGGCGCCGGCCAGCGGTAAATACCATGGTGGAACCGAGAGAGGGTAACCGGCCTGGAGCAGGTAACGGGATAGAGCTTGGCCGGATTGGAGGAAATATCCCCCCCCAAGAAGAAACACGCCATATATGACGAGAGTTACGAGGAAGGGCTGACGATGCCGGTTTTCCATCCCTCACCCTCCAGCCGGACCTCGTACACATGCACGTGGGCCGGCTCCCCTTCGCCCACCGTCTCGATTTCCAGTTTGACATGGGCGCTTTCGATCGGAGACGGAAGCATGATTTCCACATTGCGGTAATCCGACGCGCGCTCCACCGTGGTGGAGAAAACCTCCGGATCGCCCCCGGCGGAAGGATAGAAGGTGGCGACCAGCTTCGTCGGAGCGCCCCCGACCCGGACGCTTACCCGCGTAAACCGGTGCGGTCCCGGGAAATACATGTCGAGGACCATCGGGTTTGCCGTCTGGGACCGCATGAGGGAGAAAAGGTCGCCGTCGAACCCCGCGGCGAGATTTCCCATATCGAACCGCGAATGCACAACCCGGACGACCTCCGCTCCGGCGGCGGGATCGCCGCTCAGGGTGATTTGCTCTTCAACCGGTTTGGCCTGCTCCGCTTTTTCCGCCGCGATGATCTCCTCAATGTTGCTGATATAGGTCAGGTGGGCGAAGTAGAACCCGGCTTTGCCGTTCGGATAGTTCAGGGTTTGGTCGATGCGAATTTCGGAGAACCTTCCGCTGAGCTGGGCGACGTTGTATTCCTCGGAGGTCATCACAAAGACGTCCTGCGGTTCAATGGGGATGTAATTTTGGATGTATTCGAGGACCGTCCCGGTGCGATAGGCAAAGCCGGATGGGAGGAAGAAGCCGAAAATTTCATCGGTCCCGTTGGCCCAGGAGGACGAGACGATCAGGTTCGCGTCGGGGTGCTGGTTTTTATACTCCACCAGCGCGGAGGTGAGCTGCTCCCCGCCGTATTGCATCCCGTAGAGTTCGTAGTTGTCGTACCAGGTGGGGCCGTTGGTCAGGCTGTCCCATAACATATACACGTTCACCGATCCCAGGATAAGGAACAATCCAAGCGCCAGGATCGGGCGGGGGATCCGGGCGATGCCCCGGGACGCGGCGGCGATCTGACCTGCCCGCTCGCGCCAGTCGCGCAGGAAAGCGCGAACCCCGGAGGCATTGGCCCGCGCGGCAAGCGAATCGCGCAGCGCGGGAAGGATTCCCGCCCACTGCGTGCTCCTCACCCTCCACCATTCGAGGAAATCCGGCAGGGCCGGGCTCTCGGACCGCTCGAAAAGGCCCAGCAGCCAGCTCACTCCGAGCGCGGTCAGCAGCGTGGCCGGGATCACCATGACGAGTGTACGCGTGATGGTGATCTGCGCGATGGCCCCGCCGATGGGGGCCGCCAGCAGCGTGATCAGGACCGTCCGGAAATGCGAG
Organism: uncultured Anaerolineales bacterium; assembly: GCA_964521085.1. Taxonomy (GTDB): domain Bacteria; phylum Chloroflexota; class Anaerolineae; order Anaerolineales; family RBG-16-64-43; genus JAFGKK01. Next base: position 3,830 of record CAZFPL010000075.1, read on the forward strand.
TTGCGGATGTTGGTGAGGCAAAGCAGGATGCCGACGACCGCGAAGGGCAGGCTCCAGAGGGTCAGGTGTCCGTAGCCTTTCATCAGGTGGCGGATGATGTCCTGGTAGACGCCCTCCGGCGGCTTGGCGAGATACCAATAGCGGGGATCCAATCCGCGGAGATATTGATTGAAAAACAACTGTAACTTCTGACCCAAGGGTATTTCATCCACCCAGTAGGAGCTGACGATCACCAGCTGATCCCGGTTGGCCGTGGGATGCAAGTGGAGGAACCACAAATAGGGAAGCGCCACCACCAGCAGGACGGCGAGCCCCGCCAGGGCGACACGCCAATGCCGCAGGTGATACAGCCCATCCGAGATTAAAAGGAGAAAACCGGTGACGGCGACGACGACCTGCATCGGGCTGTAGGTGTAGGCCGAGAGGGCCCCGAAGACCAGCGCCGGAAGCAGCATCCACGGCTTGTCGTCCCGATAGCGTACGTAAAAGTAGAGGAACATCGCGTAGAGCGCGATCGCTTCGCCCGGCTCGAATGCGGTGCGCGAATGCAGGAACCAGACCGGAACGATCGAGAGCAGCAGTACGCCGCTCCACCACAACGGCAGCCGGAAGGCGCGTTTGAGAATCCACGCCACCCCGGCGGCTGCCAGCAAGGTGATCAGCACCGAAACGGCGCGGGTGACGAAAACCGATTTTCCGAACAAGAGGTAGGGGAGGATTTGCACGTAGACGCTTAAATTCATTTCGTATTGGCCGGCATTCTCGAAAAAGACGGGAAGAGAATCCGTTTCGTTCCAGACAAACCCCCTTCCCACCAGTTCGGCGGCGAAGTTGGTCTGCACGGCTTCGTCCGTGAAGAAGTAAATCGGGAAACGGGTCAGGCCGATCAGACGGGTGAGCAGGTAGAGGATCATGGCCAGGGCGAACAGCCAGCGGCCGGAGATCCTGACATCGTTGATAAAGGAAGAGAAGGAACTGCCGATCGCCGGCAGCCACGTCCCCACCCGGATCGGCGCCGTCGCGGCTTTTTCCTCAAAGCCGCCCGTTTTCCCCGCCTTCGCCGCTTTCCCTTCAGCGGGAAAATGCGTTCCTTCCGCAACCGACTCCAGTGTCACCCGGATGCTTTCGCCTTCGGGGAGATCCATGGAGATGTTGACATGCGCCGTGCGGCCGGATTTTCCGCTGACGGAGAGGGATGCCTGCTGGGAAACGGCTTTTCCGCCGCGTTTACCCTTGGGTGGACGAAGGTCGCTTTTCAACGGTGAAACCTCCCATTGGGGGGATTTTCCTGAAGGTCCCGGATTTCCGGATACGTTGACCCGTAAAGGCGAATCCGGTCTGTTTTTGGATGCGGCCGTGATCGGTGTTTTCGCCGCTGACCGCCGGCCGGATGGCACATCCGGCGAATCATTCCTCTCCCCGCTGCGGCGGGAAATCTGGTGATGCCTTTTCCAGGTGCGGATCAGCCACAGATCGAATGCGGCTGCGATCACCAACAGGATAATGATGAAGACGATAAACTCCAAGGAAAGGCCCGGCGTCATCGGCAATTATCCTTGGGAATCCAATCTGGGATTGAGCCGGTATTCGTAGTAGGTATACAGCAACGTGCCGTCCGCCGCGTAGACCTCCCCCAATATCCCTCCGGGATAATCCGCCTGAACGCGGGGGATTTCATCCTCCCGCTCCGGCATAAACACGAAGAACAGGTTGCGAGCCGGGACCGCCGGATTCTCCGGCGAGCCCCAGGCGAGGTTGATGTCCATCCCCTCGACGTTGGGAAGCAGGAATCGCAAGGCGGGGTTGGAATAGAATCCCATCAGCGAGTTGTTGAAGAAAACAACCTCCCACTGGCCGGGCTGGTCCTTCAACTGTAAAACAATCTGTTTGGCAACCTCGCCGCCGGTGCCGACAAAATCATATTTCCCCTGATAAGCGCTTTGCGGGGTGTAGTCGAAGAAATAAAAGCGAAGGTCGTCCGCCGCCATTATTCCGACGAGGAGAATCGCGGCGATCCCCAGCAGCTGTTTGCGTGCGGGGAAGAGGTTGGACAGGATGGCAACAAATTCCACCGCGCCGAAACCCACCACCAGGGCGCAGGCCGCGCCAACGCCGGGAAGCCTTTGGGCGGCGGGCGCGCTTTCGCTGAGCGAGACAATCATCCCGTACGCCGCCAGCCAGAGCAGCGGAACCCAGGTGCGCGTATCGCGCAAGCGCAGGCAAAGGATGGCCAGCCCGAACAGGAAGAAAACGGCGGGCAGCGTGCGCAGAATGGGCGTGTCGGGGCGGTACCAGAACGACAGGTTGACGCTGAAAAAACCGCCGAACCCGAGTCCGAGTTGTTTGAGCAGGATTCGCCAGGCAGGCAATCCTTGCTCGCGCATCGCGATCTCCATCCATTGCCCGAAAATGGAATTCGTCCTTAAATCAGCCAGGTATGTATCCGTGTGGGTGGCCACATACCACGCCAGGGGAAGGAGCACGGCGGTAAGGGCGGCAAGCGAAGGAATCAGGTTGCGGAGGTTGCGGCGCCAACTCGCCCGGTCGAATATCGTCATCGCGATCAGGAACAGCGGAACGGCCACGAACAGAGTCCGGGTGGTGGCGTAAAAGTATTGCCCGATCCCCATCGCCAGACCAGCGAGGATCCAGTACGCCCGCTTCCCGCTGTGCCAGCCGTACCACAGCGCGCCCAGGGTGATCAGATACCAGAGGCCGTCCCAGGTATTCATCACGCCCAACCGGCTGAAGTGCATGTGAATGTGCAGCGCAGACAGGAATATCGCGGCCGCCAGAGCATGCCGGTGGCTGTACATGGAACGGACCAGGAGGTACAGTCCGCCGACGGTCAGCGCGCCGGCCAGCGCAGAGGGATATCGCAGCGCCTCGACGGTGCGCCCGAAGACGGCGATGGCGAGGGATTCGATGAAGAAATACAGCGAGGGAAACGGGTGCCAGCCGAAAATTCCGAACGGATTGTTGACGTTGCCGTTCCGGAATTGCAGCGCGTCCAGCCCGGTCGAACCTTCATCGCCGGTCAGCATGACCGGAATCTGCCCGACAAGGATGGCCCGCAGCAGGAATGCGGCCAGGGTCAGACCCGCCGCCCAGAGCAGCGCGTCTTTCGGAAGCGGCGCCTTCTCGGCGGGGGGTGTGAAGTACCAACCGCCCAGAACCACCAGAACGATTCCGCCGATCCAGGAAATGATCGCAACCAGCGGGCTTATCATAAGCGAACTGGTGCCCGCGGCGACGGTTGCCAGGATGGCAAGCAGAACGCCGCTTATCAGGCAGATGAATTGCGCCGTCCGGACGCCAAGTTTCGAAGCGGTCCACTCCAGCGCCGGGTCGAAGAAGACCCTTCGGTCAAGGCGGGAAGCCATGTACATTCCCCCCATGAAGAACAGCAATCCAATGGCGAGGAAGGGAAGGTACGCATTGGAATTCTCGGGGGGGAGATCCTTGCGCAGATACAGGCTGAGGAATCCGAACAGGAAACCCAGGAAGACCATCGCGCCGGCCAGCTGCCGGCGTTCTGCATCATTTTTTAGTTCGCTTTCGGCAGGTTGTGGAGCGGCTACGGGCACGATCGCCGCCGGGGGAGCAGGGCGGCGGGTTGCCTTTGGCTTGGATGGATGGGAGGCCTTTTTCGGCGCGGCGAACTGCGCGATGGGGAAAGACCCGGCCGGAACCGGTGCGAGGCCTGGAAAAAGGTTGGAGACGGAAAGCCGTTTCACACGGAGGATGTACAACAGGAAGGCCGTCCATGCAATGCCCAAAATCAGCCCAACCGCGGTCATGAGTATCGGATCATTCATAGTTCCTCTCTCCATGAGTTTAGGAACGGATTATAGCGCAGCCAGGCCATGTCCGCGCATAGGTAGTTGGCCGCCGTACCCCGGCGAAACAAGCTTGTTTCAGGCCCGAATTTGGGATCGAAATAGGAGGGCGGGGCGACGATATAATCCCACTGGAAGGTGTGGAAGGATGGAATAATGGCCGGACACTCTCACCTGGAAGAAGGCGCACAAGGGATATCCCGCCGGTTGGGGATTGCCGCCGGATTGACCTTGGCGCTGGTCATCGTCGAAGCCGGCGCTGGCCTGTTTGCCAACAGCCTGGCGCTTCTCACCGATGCGGCGCATAACATCAGCGACGTGGTTGCCCTGGGGTTAAGCTGGTATGCGCTGCGCCTGGCGCTTCGTCCGGCACACTCCGGCAAGACGTACGGCTACCATCGCGCGGGAATCCTCGTCGCGCTGATCAATTCCACCGGACTCGTATTGATCGCGCTGGGGATTTTCTACGAAGCGTATCGCCGATTCCTGCAGCCGCCCGACGTCAACACCGGAATTCTCACCGGCGTGGCGGCCGCCGCCTTCGTGATCAACCTTGCCACCGCACTCCTTATCCGGCGCGGCAGCGAGCACGACCTGAATCTCCGCAGCGTGTTCGTTCACCTTATGGGAGACGTGTTCTCGACGCTGGGCGCAATAGCGGCCGGCGTGGGAATCGCCCTGACCGGATGGGGAGGCTGGGACGCGCTGGCCAGCGTACTCATCGGCATCCTCATCCTGTGGAATGCCAGAGGGATCCTGTACGAGACGGTGCACATCCTGCTGGAAAGCACGCCGCCGGATGTCGACCCGGAGCGCCTGGTGGCCGACCTGCTGCAGGTGGAGGGCGTGCACGGGGTTCACGATCTCCACATTTGGTCGATCACGCGCAGCCTGCGCACGCTTTCAGCGCACATCCTGGTGGGCGATATATCCGTGCGCGAAAGCGCGGCGGTGCAGGCGGCGATCGATCTGCTCCTGTGCGACCGGTTTGGGATTCAACACGCCACGCTGCAGATGGAATGCGAGAATTGCCTGCCGGACAATTTGTATTGCGACATGGCGGCCAACCCGGCCGATTCCGGCGGAAACGCGGAAAAGCACGAGTAAGAGGGCAAGCGGAATACGAAATTAGGTTCTCAAGTGCATTGACGCGCGCTCCCTTATCCGGCACTCCAAACATAATTCGCTTAAAGGCCGGATGAGATGCTGCGCACGGACATGACGGTTCGGATGTCATTCCCGCGTGTTCTTGGCGGGAATCCAGGGCAAGCGCTTCGGGAAACACTCCTTCGATTCCTGGATGCCCGCTGCGATCACGCGGGCATGACGATCCCCTCATCCCCGGCCCTTCATCCGGTACCGACCCCCAGCGCCCGCCCCCCGGCCTGACGGCCGAGGGCAAGCTCGCGAAGCGGGGGAAGCGGGGATGTGCTGGGAGAAGGCGGGCAAAGTTAGCCTTCGAGTAATTGGCCGGATGAAGGAGCCCGGTGGGATGCGGCGGTGGATCCCACCCGGGCTCCGGTTGCCTGTGGTACCCGGCGCCGTGCGTCGGAATGGATAATCGGCGACGCGGCTGCCGCAGGCCCATTGAATTCATAATTATGAAAACCGCCGCGGGTACCTCGAAAGGAAGCAGCCCCGCCAGGGCAGATCGGATATCTGCCCCGCTGATTATTGGGATGCCAGGGCGGACGGTTTGAGCACGACGACCTGCCGGGGCATGCCGGACGCGATTTCAAGTTCGCTGCTTTCCGATCGCACGACGGTTTCTTCCGGCCCGAGCAGGCCGAGAAACTCATCGATCGTCAGAATGGTGAACCGGGCGTCTGCGGAAAAACTGTAGTGCGAGGGCAGCAGGGTTCGCGTGTTCAACTCCCGCAGCTGTTTCATGATTTCCGGGACGGGATGCGTGTCGCCCCCGCCGGCGCGCATGATCACGACGTCCGCGTTTTCCAGGATGGCAAGGATATCCGGTTCGGTGACGACGCCGTTGCCGCCCATGTGCACGATCTTGATCTCCCCGATTTCGAACACCCAAACGGTGTTGTTTCCCACGGGTGCGCCGTTGACAATCCCGTGATCGCCCACGAGGCCGGTTAATTTGACGATGCCCACGCTATCGGTGCCGGGCTCGTAAATAAGGCGGGCGCCCTGGATGGCCTGCCAATTCGCGTGGTCGCCGTGAAAATGGGTGACCACGACCGCGTCGGCGGTGATGCCTTCGGGAAACATCTGAATCTCCCGCGGGGCATTGAAATTCCTGTATGGATCCATGACGATGCGCGTACCGTCGGATGCGGTGAGCAGGAAGCAGGAGTGCCCGATATATTCCAGCCGGGCGGTGGCCGGGACAGGCGTATCGGTAGCGGTGGGTTCCGGCGTCGGGGCTTGGGCTTGCACCGTGGCGCAGCCGGCCATTCCCAAGAGGGCCAACAAACTCCAAAAGAAAATTCTTGATGATTTCATGGCTTTCCTCCAATACAATCCTTTTCAAATCCGCGGGATAGGAAAGAAGAGCCCGGAAAGGGCTCCGCTTTTCCATTTTTATTATGCCAAGCCGGGGGTGGTATTCGCGTCACCCGGAGGGTGGTATTTCGGGTGTAATTTTTCCGCCAAGGGCAGGCGCCAGGGCGGGCTTCGTTTTCTTTACATTCGCCAATCCCAAATCCTTCTTCTCCGTGATCACGATCCAACCGGCGCATTTCCAAAGGGTATGTATAATGGAAAGAATTCCGAATTCATGGGGTCGGCTCCATGGCTTTTCTGCGGGACCGTTCAGACACCGAACAGGCTGCGGCGCTTCCGCAAAAGAAGAAGCCACCTTTCCGAGCCAAGGGTGTAGATTCCCGGCAGTCCGCCGGATCGCATCCATCCACGGGTGAGGGCGGCGAAATCGATGAATAATCCGATCATTCTTACCGCGATTGGTTTTGTGTTGACTGCGCTTGCCTTTGGATTGTATTTCCGCTGGCGCAGGTCACCCCGAGGTCAGTCCTCGATCGTAATGCTGCTTGCTTTCCTGAAAAACCCGAAATGGCCGGATACCACACCGGCTGGACCCGGTAAAACTTCAACCCTGCCCACGGGCGCTGCCATTCTGGCCGGAGTGGTCCGCCGTCCCATCCCTGAGATCAAGCGGATGTTTGGCGTGTGGATTCTCCTCGGCATTCTCTTAGCCGTTGTGAGTCTGTTCCTCCGATCCGAGATTCCACAAGAAAGCCGGCGATGGATGGCCTTTCCTTTCCTGGTGCTTGGTTTATCGATGGCGGTTGCCGGCTCGTTTTTCAGCGAGCGCCTGGATCATGCCGGCCGGGCGGAAAGGATCGTCTCTTACCTGGCGCACCGGTTGGGTGTGGATCTTGTGCAAATCACCTGCTTGGCCGGCAGCGCCGTCTTCCTCGTCCTGGCGGCAACCGCCAATGCGCTTTGCGGCTGGGAAGCCGCAAGAATGGTTATCGGGGTATCCCTGGGCTTGGGAATAATTCTGGGAGTGATCGGGATCTGGCTTCCGCGCCTGGCCCGCTTGTTTTTCAGAAAGGCCGGGCCGGGCACCCCGCCGGCGGATGATCAAGCAAAGAAGACCCCGGTTGGAACAACTGAGACGCCTATTCGGAAGGGGAGGCAAAAGCCTGTTCGGAAGAAGAGGCCAGCGAATATCGGGAAGCAGAGACGGAAATCCTGACGCTCTTGGATAAGTAAGGGGGAGCATCCTAATGATCCATTCCAAATGAATATAATTCCCCCATGTCGAATCCTCCCCCTTCCATGATTACAATCCGTCCGGCTGTCCGCGAAGATGATCGCGTCCTCCGCGCGATGGTCCGCGGCGAACATCTCAATCCGCTGGGGCTGGATTGGAGGAACTTTCTGGTGGCGGAGGATTCCGGGCGGCGGATCGTCGGCATCGGCGCGGTGAAAACGCACGGCGATGGATCGCGCGAGCTGGCATCGATTGCGGTTGCGGCGGATAACCGCGGGCGCGGGATTGCGGACGCGGTCATCCGCACCATTCTCGCGCGCGAGCCAGCCGCAGCCGCCGGAGAACTTACCAGGCCGCTGTTTCTAACCTGCCGCAGCAGCATGATGGGTTTCTACGAAAAGTTTGGGTTCCGGGAAATCGGAATCGGGGAAATGCCGCTGTATTTCCGGCGGTTGTACAGAATATTCTCATTCGCGGCCAAGTTATTCAGAAATGGGACCAGACTGGTGGTGATGAGGCGCCCTTAGGGCCCGGAATTGAGAACGCAATTCCAATCAAGGTATTTGAGAATCTCTACGGCAGCGGAATATTGAAAGCGCGCACAATGAGCTCGGCCGCCTCCGCCCGCGTGAGGGGATCCTCGGGGCAGTACCGGAGCGGATCCGTTCCGCAGGCGGCCGCGTTAACCTCCCGGTATAACTGCTCGATCCAGGGTTCCATCCATTCCTTGCCCTTAACCGGAAGGTCGCTGAAGATGTGTTTCGCATCCGGTGGGACAAACTGGGGGGTGTATTTTGTCCGCAGGATGAAGACGGCGAACGCCTCCCGGGTCACCGCTTGATTCGGGCAGAAGATCATCGGGTTATAGCCGCAGCCGGTGGTGAGCTTATCCGCATACATCTGCTCGATCCAGTCGGCCGCCCAGGTGGTTTTCAAAACGTCCGCGAAAATCCTCCCGGTCGCCGCCGGCGGTTTGTATTCCACCCCGTGGAAGAGGCGGACCATGAATACGGCCATCATCGCCCGCGTCACCGGTTGATCGGGGCAAAAGGAAAGTGGATCTTTGGTGCATCCGCCGGAAACCTTCGAATTGTAGAGGGCTTCGATGTATTCCCAGGCCGGATGATCAATGGGTACATCGGCGAAGGTTTGGTTCCGGGCGGTGAAGCTCCACCAGGCGCCTCCGTCGGCGTACACAAACTCACTGCCAAGCTGGGTGCGCACCTGCCAATAATACGTGGCGTTGCTTTTCAAATCGCTGAGCGCGGCTGTGGAGGAAGACTCCGCCGAAATCCAGGATAGATCGCAGGCGTCGTTGCCGGTGGTGTCCAAGCAATATTCGTAGTTGATCGCGCCGCTGGCCGTATCCCACGAGATCGTCGGGCTGGTGAGTACGAAGGCCCCGTCCACGGGGGCGGTCTTGTTGAGGAGAATCGCGACGGTCGGCATGGCGGTGGTCGTCGCGGTCGGAGTGACGGTCGGCGTGGGGGTGGCCGTCGGCGGCGCGAAGAGTCCGTCCGGACGAAGCAGCCCCGCCGCTCCGGCGACCACTGCGGTGACTGCGGCCAGCCCCAGGATCACTCCGCCCGCTTTCACCCAGCTCCTGCGGTTGTGCGCCGGTTTCGGCAGGATCGATCGCGCGGCCTGTTTTTCCAGAAGCGCGCCGTACCGACCTTTCTGATCGGATTCCAGATCCACCCGCGTAAGCGACGTTTCCTGGAGGAGGATATCCGTCTGGGAAATATTCGAACCGCCCGGCGCCCGGTAGGCGGCGATGGCCGCCAGCACGCTTCCCATTTCCGATGCGTTCTGGAAGCGGAATTCCGGTTCTTTGGCCATCGCCCGGACCAGGATGTTATTAACGCTTTCCGGAATGTCGTTCCGGTCGCGAGGCAAGCGCGGGGCCGGATTGGCCAGGTGCATCATCATCACCTGCGCCGGCGTATCGGCTTTGAACGGGGTCTTCCCGGTCAGCATTTCGAACAGGACGATTCCCAATGCGTAAATGTCGGTCCGGCTGTCGACCTTCCCCTCGCCGCGGATTTGTTCCGGACTCATATAGGAGGGCGTGCCCAGGACGGCGGAACCGGTAAGCGAGTTGGTGGTTTCCGAAAGCATGGCGATCCCGAAATCGGTCAGGAAGGCTTCGCCGGATTGATCAAAGAGGATGTTGGACGGCTTAATATCGCGGTGAACGATCCCTTTGGAATGCGCCGTATCCAACGCGCCGCCGATGCGCTGGAGTACTTTTGCGGCCTGCGCGATGGGGAATGGGCCCTTCCGAATCCGCTCCGCCAGCGAGCCGCCGCTGAGATAGCGCATGACGAGGAACGGCCGCCCGTCCTCTTCGCCGAAATCGTAGACCGGGACGATGGCCGGGTGCTCGAGTGAGGCGATCGTGCGCGCTTCCCGCAAAAAGCGCTGGAACAGGGTGGGATTGTCGACCGCTTCGCGCAGCATCACCTTGACCGCCACTTCGCGCTGGAAGTTGGGATCGTACGCGAGGTAGACGGTGGCCATGCCGCCGTGCCCGATTTCGCGAAGAATTTCGTACCGTCCGATTTTTTCAGCCATGGGGTTTCCCGTTCTTGAGACCCTCAAGGTCCTGATATCCTGTTCGAGAATTTTCCTGCGACCAGGCCGCGCCGCGCTGAAGCACGGCGCTTATATACAAAGCCCGCTTCGCGGGCTGGTCCTTGGAATGGGTAATTGCCCAGAAAGGGCATCGTTTCCCAGCGCGGGCATTTATGCCCGCGCGAGCGTGCGATTCCAATACCTTGTGGAATGTGCATCTACTCCCATGTGTAATTCTATTCCCAACCATCCCTCAGCTTCTTCCACGTGTCTTCCAGACTTTCCGGCAGGACTCGCACCTGCCCAAGCACCGACATGAAGTTGGTATCCCCCGACCAGCGCGGGACGATGTGCAGGTGGACGTGGTCGGCTACGCCGGCCCCGGCACTCTCGCCGATGTTCGCGCCCAGGTTGAAGGCCGGCGCACGATACACTTTACGCAGCGTGGCCAGCGCGCAGCGGGTGAGGGCGAACATCTCCAGCCAAGTGGCTTCCGGCAGCTTCTCAACCGTTTCGACATGCTCCACCGGGACGATCATCAGGTGCCCGCCGGTGTAGGGGTAGCGGTTCAGGATCACGTAGGCAAGTTTCTCCCGCGCAACGATCAGCGCCTGCTCGTCGCTTTGTTTCAGCGCCTCGCAAAAAATGCAGCCGCCGCCCGATCCGTGCCCTTCGATGTATTTCATCCGCCAGGGAGACCAGATGTGCTTCATGCGGTGGATTGTATCAGGGAAGGGAAAAAGAGGCCGCCGTAGACAGAGCCCTCCGTGGGCTGAAAAAAGCCCATTTCCAAGCCGTTCGGGCCCTCCCGGCCGGCATTTTAAGACCGCCCGACGAGGGGAAAAGGTCCGCCCGGGCGGGGGTTTACCTTGTCAGGCAGGAATCCCTCTGATATAATCGGCTAGCCCGACCCGGGGCGTTTTTAACTACGCCGACGTAGCTCAATCGGCAGAGCAACCGCCTTGTAAGTGGTAGGTTATGGGTTCGATTCCCATCGTCGGCTTAACAATCGGTTCCGGAAATGCAGCGTGGCAGGCGAGCGACCGGGCCGGAGGATTCTCCGGGTCGGTCTCCCGCCGGCGACGGGGAGCATGGGCGGTTACCCAAGTGGCCAAAGGGGACTGACTGTAAATCAGTTGGCAGACGCCTTCGGAGGTTCAAATCCTTCACCGCCCACCATCGGGGCGAAGCTTGCCTGCCCTCCGAGCGAGTTGCACCGGTGATTTCCCGGTGTGACGATTTCGCGAGGGGAGCTTCGCCCCTCCGCCCGCGTAGCTCAGTTGGTAGAGCACACCCTTGGTAAGGGTGGGGTCATGGGTCCAATTCCCATCGCGGGCTCTCGCCGCCCGGAAGGGCAC
>CAZFPL010000076.1:0-14707 GCA_964521085.1 uncultured Anaerolineales bacterium
GAGAAGCGGCTTGTCATGCAATGGCAGCAGCAATCGAATAATTCCGGAAAAGAATAACGGGCTCTTGCCCATCTGCCCGGCTCATGCTAGAGTCCGGCATCCATTCGGATCGGGGGAATAACCTACATGAGAAAAAACTTGCGCTTCATCAAATCCATTTGGCTCGTGATTATCCCGGCGTTATTCTTGGCCGGATGCGAGGGGAGTTCGTCCATCACGCCCGCTACGTCCTTCCCGACGGCGGGGCTCATCCCCTCGGCGACCACCAAAGCCGCCCGCAGTTTGACCATCTGCATGGGGGAGGAGCCGAAAAGCCTTTACCTCTATGGCGGCAGCGGATTGGCGACACACACCGTTTTGGAAGCGGTGTACGACGGCCCCATCGATTCACTCAACTATACCTTTGAACCGGTGATCCTCGAACAGCTGCCGACCATCGAGAATAGAGGGGCGCTTCTGCGGCCCGTCGCGGTCAAACAGGGTGACAAGATCGTAGACGATTTCGGAGCCGCGGCGCTGCTTGTTCCCGGAGTGAAATTCCGCCCCGCCGGATGCACCGATCCTTCATGCGTGGCCACCTACTCCGGCGGAACCGTGACGATGGACCAGCTCGAGGTGACTTTCCAAATGCTTCCGGGTCTGCTTTGGTCCGACGGCGAACCGCTTACGGCGGATGACTCCCTTTACTCCTACGAGGTATCCATCTCGCCCGAGACGCCCGCCCCGCCCGGAATGCAGCGCGCGATCCTCGGCACGAAATCGTACGAAAAATTGGACGACCGGACCGTCCGCTGGACCGGCCTGCCGGGGAACCTCGATCCGGCGTATTCCCGCCGCTTCTGGACTCCCCTGCCCCGCCACGCCTGGGGTGCGATGTCTCCCGCCGAGTTGCTCACCGCGGAATCTTCCACCCGGACTCCACTCGGCTGGGGTCCATACGTCATCGAATCCTGGACTTCGGCCACCGAAATCGTTCTCCGGAAAAATCCGAATTACTTCCGCGCCGGCGAGGAATTGCCGTATTTCGACGCGCTCCACATCCGCTTTATCAGCGACGAAGGCCGGCTGGGTGTATCGTTGTTGATATCCGGCGAATGCGACCTGGTGGATCAGACCGTCCGGCTGGACGATCAGATTGCCGAGATTCTGAATTTGCAGAAACAGAACGCATTGCAGGCATCCTTTACCACCGGCACCGCCTGGGAGCATATGGATTTCAATCTCAAGCCGATGTCGACCGTCGTCCCGGTGTATTACCAGGACGTGCGCCTGCGGCAGGCCATCGCAATGTGCATGAACCGCCAGAAGATGGTCGATGACGCGCTGTTGGGATTGTCGTCCGTTCCGGATACCTACCTGCCCTCCCAGCATCCGCTGTACAACAAGGATGTCGCCAAGTATTCCTTCGATCCGGAAAAAGCCGGCGTACTGCTCGACCAGATCGGCTGGCTGGACAGCGATGGCAATTCCGCCACTCCGCGGACCGCGGCCGGCGTGACCGGAGTGAAAGACGGAACCCCGCTGATGGTTAATTCCATGATGATCTATACCGAGTTGCGGCAGAAAGCGGTTGGGATTCTGGGCAACAGCCTTTTGGAATGCGGCATCGGATACGTCGCCACGTACGGCGATAATTCGATGTTCGTGCCCAATGTCGACGGCCTGCTGTTCGGACGGCTGTTTGAAGTGGCCGAATTCGGTTGGATGCCGGGCGTGGAACCTTCCTGCGATCTGTATACCACCTTGGAAATCCCGACCGTCGAGAATGGATACGCGGGGTCGAATCCAACCGGCTTTTCGAATTCGGAGTATGACCAAGCCTGCGATCTGGCGCGCCGGTCGCTTCCGGGTTCCGCCGCGTATACCCAGAACCAATTCCTGGCCCAACGGATCTTCGCCGAGTATCTGCCCTCGATTCCGCTCTGGCTGACGGTGAAAGTGGGCATCGCGCGCGTCGATCTGACCGGATTGATCATAGATCCCACCGCCGCATCCGGCCTGTGGAATCTGGAAAACTTCACCATAGTAAAATAAACCCTCCGGACCGGAGACGGGACGACAACTGCCGTGGAGCTCACGCGGAATGCATTCCGCGTGAGCTTTTTTATTTCTGCTTGACGCGCCTTTCGCACTTCGGATATAGTAGGAACAACTCCCATCCGGAAGGGTTCCACCGGATCCTTTCGGAAGCCGGCATCACTCTCTGCAGTTTCGATAAAACAGGTGAGCTGTGAACCGTCCGTTCGGGGATGCACACCTCCTCTTTTCCCGCAGGATTTATTTCCGGACCCTGCTCCTTCCTTTCTTCTTCACCGCATTCCGCTTCTCACTCGTCAGGAGACTTCACCATGAGACGTAAGCCTTTCCTTCCCATCGGATTGTCGGTCGCGATTCTGTTTGCGCTCGCCGCCTGCGGAGGCGCTTCGGGATCGAAGAATGTTTATCGCATCGGGATCCTCGCCCAGCCCATGGCGGGCAACTTCTGGGGGATCAATGCCATCGCCAATTACTGGGATCTGGCCGTGCAAAGCCCGATGCGGCTTTCGCTCTTCGGAGTCACCGACCAGCGCTTTCAACTGATCCCGCAAGTTGCCGCCGACTTCGCCGCTCCGCTCACCCCGGAGGGCGATACCTGGATCAGCACGGTTAAACTCCGGGAAGGCATCCGCTGGTCGGACGGCAAATCCCTGACCGCGGGGGACGTCGCCTTCACCCTGAACACGGCGCTTCGCTTCGGATTGGCCGGCGGAAATTGGAGTGTCTGGGCGGATGGGAATTATCTCCGCTCCGTTGAAGCGCCGGATGACGCGACCGTGAAGTTCATCTACAGCTCCAAGCCGGGGATGGCCCGTCACGAATGGGGATCGCTGCAGGTGTCGATCGCCTGCGAGCATTACTGGGCGCCCCTGGTGGAAGAAGCCGCGCAGGGGCTGGCCGGCCTGACTCCGCCCGCGGCGGGCGCGGAGGATGTCGAGTGGGATGCCTACCTCGCCCGGCAATCGGAAGCGGCCGAAAAACTTTTTGCCATCCCCGACAAGGATGAACCGCTGGCCGGAGCCTTTCTGTTCTCGCGCGAGGAACCGGGGAGTTTCCTCGAGCTGAAAGCGAATAAGAATTATTTCTTCTCCGGCGTCACCTTCGCGGGTTATGAAAGCGGCGCTTACCAGGAAGCCAAACCGAAAGGTTATTCCTTCACCGCCTATGGGACTCCCGAAGGGGGGAAGACCTTCGGATACACCGGCGGACCGTTCGTCGCAAAAACGGTGTATTCGATTTACGGCGACCTTAACGCCGCGGTCCTCGCCCTGCAAAAGGGAGAGATCGACATCCTCCTCAATCCGCAGGGTCTGCCGAGCGGCTTGGCGGAATCCGTAAAGAACGATCCGAACCTTGCCCTTGTTCAGAATGAGTCCGTCGCGTTCCGCTTTATGGCCTTCAACACCCGGCGCGATCCGATGGGCGACGCCGCGTTCCGCCAGGCCGTCGCCACGCTGCTCGACCGCGAATTCCTCACCCAGACCATCCTGCAGGGCGTGGCCTATCCGGTTTATTCCTTTGTCCCCGAGGCAAACGCTGATTGGTATAAGAATGACCTGCCGCGCTGGGGTTTCCAAACCGACGGCACGCCGATGACGCGCGAGGAACGGGTGAACAAGGCGGTGGAAATCCTCGTCGCCGCCGGCTACTCGTGGTCCGACAACCGAATTCCGGTCTGGGATTCCGAAAATTCCACCGCCGTTGCGACCGGGACGCTGGTGCTGCCGGACGGTAAAAAAATGCCGTCCCTCGAACTGCTTTCTCTTTCCTACGGGTACGATCCGCTGCGCGCCACCTTTGCGATCTGGATCGCCGAGTGGCTGAACGAAGTGGGGATTCCGATCCGGGTGCGGCAGCTTGGGTTTAACGCCCTCATCGCCCGCACGATCCAGGAACAGGATTTCGACATGTTCATCCTCGGCAGCCAGGTGGGACTCTTCCCGTCTTACTTGCGGGATTTCTGGCACAGCCAGGAATCGGTCAAAGGGGGAAGAAACGCCGGCGGGTATTCGAACCGCGCTTTCGACCAACTCGCGGATCAGCTGCTGACGTGCGAGTCGTATGCGGCATGCAAACCGATCGCCGATCAGATCCAGGTCCTGATCGCAACCGCCGTTCCCTGGATCCCGCTTTTCGATACGGGGATCTACGAAGTCTACAATACACGCCTTGGGTTCCCCTACACCCAAACCTTCGGCGGCCTGCAATACCTCTACGGCTTGCCGTCCGTGGTCACGCTCGAGTAGCCGCCGCGTGCGGTCCGGAGGGGAAAATCCCGGTTGTGCTCCGGGTGGAAAAGCGAGACGGGCATGCGGCGATACGTTGTCCTCCGGCTTTTGCAGATCGCCTTCACCTATTTTCTTTTCCTGGTCCTGATCTTCTTTCTCCTCGAAGCGCTTCCCGGGAATTTCCTGAGCGCGTTGTTCGGGGAAAGCCGGCTCACCGCCGCGCAGCTCGATGCGCTGGGTGCGCAGCTGGGCCTGCAGGATCCGCTTCCGGTTCGGTTCGCACGCTGGATGGGGGGATTCCTCCGCGGCGACCTCGGGATTTCCCTCAGCCAGTATCCGCGTCCGGTGGTCCAAATCCTCGCCGAGCGGGCCCCGCGCACGCTGATGCTGTTTCTCACCGCGACCGTTCTTTCCTTCGCCCTTGGATTCCTCGCCGGCAAGATGCTTGCCTGGCGAAGGGGCAGCCGGCTGGAGACTCTCACCACGCTGGGGGGAATTACCCTGTATACGGTATTCACCCCCTGGTTCGCCTTGTGCCTGCTGTGGATTTTCGCATATGCCCTGCGGATTTTTCCGGTAGGAAAATTCATCACCTACGAATTCTGGGGGGAGAACGCCCCCGCCGCCAACGCCGTCTTCCTGCAGATGCTGCTCAGTGGAGCGGCGGTATCGTTCCTGACCTGGGCAATCCTTCACCGGACCGATCCGATGGCGCCGGCGGGAAGGCGGAACGTCAGGGCGATTTCACTCGCTGCGATGCTTCTCGCATTGTGCGCCTACTGGATCCTGACCCGGCAGGCCGGGTACGCGCTCGACATCCTGTATCACATGGCCCTGCCGGTTCTTACGCTGACGCTCATCTCCTTCGGCGGCACCATGCTGCTCACACGCAACAGCATGCTCGAAACCCTGGGCGAGGATTACATCCTCACCGCCCGGGCGAAGGGCCTTCCGGAAAATGAAATCCGCGACCGGCATGCCGCCCGCGGTGCGCTGCTGCCCGTCGTCACCACGCTCGTCTTTTCGCTGGCCTTCTCCGTCGCCGGCGGCGTGATCACCGAATCGGTTTTTTCCTGGGAGGGCATGGGCTATACCTTGCTGGAAGCGGTCACGCTTTCCGATATCCCATTGGCGGTGGGCGCAATGGCGTTCACCGGGATGCTGGTCCTGCTTGCGCACTTGGCGGCGGATATCCTTTACGCCTGTCTCGATCCGCGGATCCGGTACCGATAGGGACCCCGGGCAGAGAAACATCATGACGAATCAGACTGGTATATGGTGGAAGGAATCGTTGCCGGGGATCCGCCTGCGGTTGGGATGGCGGAGGATCCGGGATTTCTTTGCCTGCTTCTCGGAGGATAAAGCCGGGATCGTCGGCATGTGCGGAATTGGGTTCTTCTGCCTTCTCGCGGCGCTGCATCCTATTCTTCTGCACACGGCGTGGGATCCGAACGTGTACGATCCGCTTACGCCCAGCCGGCCCAACCCGCCGCCCAATCCCGCTCCGCCTTCGGCGGCCCATTGGCTGGGAACCGACCCGTACGGCAGCGACGTGCTCAGCCAGCTGATGTACGGCGCCGGATCGGCGCTGCTTCTCGGGACGGTGGCCGCCGCGGTGACGGTTGTGTTGGCGACGGGGGTGGGAGCGGCCGCGGCTTATTTCGGCGGCGCGTTCGACGCTTTCTTCATGCGGCTGGCCGATCTGATCCTGATGACGCCGCTTCTGGTGATCCTTATTTTTCTCTCCACCTTCTTCGATCTGCAGCTCATGCAATTGGCGGTGTGGATTGGAATTTTCGCCGGGTTGGGCGGGACGGTGCTCGTCGTAAAAGCGCAGGCGCTTTCGATCCAGAACCGGGCCTATATCGATGCGGCGCGCGCCGTCGGGGGAAGCGACGGATACATCCTCCTTCGCCACGTAATTCCCCACCTGGCGCCGATTTCCTTTTTGTATATGATGTTCACCGTGACCGAAGCGGTTTTTTCGGAGGCGGTCCTTTCCTATTTCGGGCTGATCAATGTTAAGATGACCTGGGGGATGATGATCCATACGGCGGCGGCGTCCGGATATCTGCTCCGGCCGGAGATCTGGTGGTTGGCGCTGCCGGCCGGGGCAAGCATCACGCTGCTGTGCACATCCTTCTATCTCGTCGGACGCGCGCTGGAGGGCGTCGTCCATCCCAGGTTGCGGACCCGGTGACGAATGATGGCGAACGATAATCTTCTCGCGGTGGAAAATCTTTCCGTGCGCTACCTCACCCGGGCGGGGCAGGTCTCGGCGGTGGACGGCGTGTCGTTCGCGCTTGCCCGCGGCGAGGTGCTCGGGCTGGCGGGGGAATCCGGATGCGGAAAGACCACGCTTGCCATGAGTCTTCTGAAACTGCTGCCGGAGAACGGGCGCATCATCGGCGGAAAGGTTTTCCTGGATGGAACCGACCTCGTCCCGCTTTCCGAGGATGCGATGCGCCCGCTGCGCTGGCGCCGCGTGTCCGTCATCTTCCAGGGCGCGATGAATTCGCTGCATCCCGTCTACAAGGTGGCGGATCAAATCCGAGAAGCCCTGCAGGCCCACGACCGTTCCCTCTCGCGCGAGCAAACCCGCGCCCGCACGGCGGAGCTCTTCCGCCTGGTCGGGCTGGACGAGGCGCTCGCGGATCATTACCCGCACGAGTACAGCGGCGGGATGCGCCAGCGGGCGGTGATCGCGCTCGCGCTGGCGTGCGGCCCGGATCTGGTGATCGCCGACGAGCCGACCACCGCGCTGGATGTCATCGTCCAGGATTCCGTCCTGCGCGAGATGCAATCGCTTCAGAAGCGGCTCGGCATGAGCATGATCTACATCTCGCACGATATCGCCGTCCTGGCCGAGATCAGCCGGCGCATCGCCGTGATGTATGCCGGACGCTGGGGAGAACTGGGGGAAACGGCGGAAGTTTTCGACCGTCCGTTGCATCCCTACACCCGCGCCCTGCTTTCCAGCGTTCCCAACCTGCGCGGCCCGAAGGTCCGCCTGTCCGCCCTGCCGGGAGAACCTCCCGACCTCCTCCATCCGCCTTCCGGATGCCGCTTCCACCCGCGTTGCCCGCGCGCGCTGGAGATCTGCTCCCAGCGGGATCCGCAGTGGAAGGATTTCGGCGGCGGGCATTTCGCCGCCTGCTGGTCGCCGCTGGGGGGTGACGCATGACTCAACGGCAGACTGGCGGGGTTTTTATACAAGCCCGGCGCTTGACGAAACTGTTCCCCGTCGAAAGCGGTCTCTTTGCGCGCAGCAAATCCCGCGTGCATGCGGTCGACGATATATCGTTTGAAATCCGTCATGGCGAGACTCTCGGCCTGGTGGGGGAATCCGGCTGCGGAAAAACCACCACCGCCAGGCTCCTCGTGCGATTGCTGAATCCCACTTCCGGGAACGTCCTTTTTCATAACGCGGATGGAACGCAAACCGACCTCGCCTCCCTCAAGGGCGGCGCGCAGTTGAAATCCTTCCGTTCCCAGGTGCAGATTATTTTCCAGGATCCGTATGCATCGCTGGATCCGCGGATGACCGTCTACGACATCGTCGAAGAACCGCTCGCGATCCAGGGCGTTTCCCATCCGCGCGGGCGCCGCGAGCGTGTGGAAGAGATGCTGCAAACCGTCGGGCTTACCCCCTCCGCGTCGTTCCTCTTCCGCTATCCGCAGGAACTCTCCGGCGGCCAACGCCAGCGCGTGGCGATCGCCCGGGCGCTGGCGCTCTACCCGGCGCTCGTTGTCGCCGACGAACCCACGTCGATGATCGACGCGTCGATCTGTGCCGGGATCATGAACCTGCTGTTGGAACTCGCGGACCGGATGAATATTTCCTATCTCTTCATCACGCACAACCTCGCCGTGGCGCGCTACATGAGCAACCGCCTGGCGGTGATGTATCTCGGCAAGATCGTCGAAACGGGCCCGACCGAGGAAATCCTCGCCCGGCCGCTCCACCCGTACACCCGGGCGCTGCTCTCGGCGGTTCCCAATCCGGATCCGCATGCGCGCCGCGAGCCGCCGAAAATATTGGGCGGGGTGAAGGCCGCGATCGATCCGCCGCCCGAATGCCGCTTCCTCGACCGCTGCCCGATCTCCGCCGACGTGTGCCGGACCAGTCCGCATCCCCCGCTCGAAGATAAGGAGCCCGGCCATTCCGCAGCGTGTTATCTGGCGTAGCGTATGTCGTGGAAAAAAATTCTTACCGTGAAGACGCAAAGGGCGCGAAGGAATTAAAAAAAACTCCCTCATCCCTTCCTTCTCCCAGCATAAGCTGGGAGAAGGCGGCCGAAGGCCGGATGAGGGGAGGTTTAGCTTCTGCGATCTGAAAAGAGACTTCCCTATGTCCGAATCCTTGAAACCCGTGGCTCATAAAACCTGGATCGACCAGATTCCCGCGTTGTGGATCGAACCCGGCGTCGGATCCGCGCCGCGTAAATTGGTCATATGGCTTACGGGATTCACAGGCTGCAAGGAGGAGATGGAGCCGTACCTGCGTGAACTCGCGCAGCGCGGTTTCCATGCGTTAAGCTTCGATCCGTGGCAGCACGGGGAGCGGTCGAAGGAAGATAAAGAATCGCTTCAGAAACGGGTTTTCGGAAATTACCGCCGGCATATGTGGCCGATCTTCGGGCATACGGCGCTCGAGATCCTGCGGATCATCGATTGGGCGGTCCGCGAATGGGGCGTCGAAAAAGAAATCCGCGTCGGGGGAATCTCGATGGGCGGCGTCGCCGCCGTCGCCGCAGCGGGGATCGACTCGCGTATCGTCTGCGCCGCGGTCAGCGGCTCCTCGCCCGACTGGCTGCGCAACGGAGCGGATCTGCCGCCGGGGGAGGCGGATGCCTATTCGCAATTTTTCTACGACCGGCTGAATCCGCTCACGCATCTTGATCATTACCGCCATCTGCCAGCGATCGATTTCGAATGCGGCGCCGAGGACCACCATGTGCCTCCGGACGGGGCGCTGCAATTCCAAAACGCGCTGCAGAACACCTACCGCACCTGCCCGGATCGTCTGCGGGTGATCCTCCACCCCGGCGCGGGCCACACCACCACCGATGCGATGTGGAAAAACTGCCTGGAGTGGATCTGCGCGCATTGATCTCACGGAGGATGTCATCCCGAACCGCAGGCGAGGGATCGGCAAGGCATGAAGCGGGCAAGAGCAATCCCGAGAGGCTGTGGATATTCATACAGGCATCGCCGATTCCTCGGCCGCGAAAGCGGCCTCGGAATGACATGCTCCATGTGTCACCCATACCCCCATCCACTACACCGTCGATTTGCCGAGCCGGTGCACGCATGGTAAACTAACAACCGTCAGCCCGGCCGGCGATCAAGCCGATGGAGGCTTTTATGACGAGTGGCACACCGGTAAATCGCGATTGGGTCTACGTCCTCCAAGACGGCACAATCGTGATTGAATGGGAAGAGGGGACCCTGCAGGACGTTCAAACCGGGGATTTTCTCCATCAAGGTGCATTCGGCCACCCGGTGCAGGACAGCGAACTCGAGCACCTTCGTCTGATCGGCCGCGTTGAGAAATTCGACGCCCGGGTAGTCTACCTCCGCGCACTTCCAGACTTCAAGCGCAATACGATCGAATAAACCACCGCCCCCGCAGGAGCCGCATGGACGTCGCTCGGGCCATCCGCGAGAAACATGCGATCCGGTCCTTCCTTCCCACCCCGATCCCGGATCCCGTTGCCCGCAAGATCCTCCAAGCCGGACGGCGCGCCCAATCCTCCAAGAATTCACAGCCCTGGCATTTTATCGCCGTGCGCGACCGGTCCACGCTGGAACAGCTTTCGCATGCGGGCAAATACGCCGGGCATCTCGCCGGCGCCGCGCTGGGTGTGGTCATCGCCATGCCCGATCCCGCGTCAAAAGTGACGATCGCATTCGATGCCGGCCAGGCCGCGGCTTATATGCAGCTTGCCGCCTGGGAACTCGGCATCGGATCCGGCCTGGCCAGCCTGTATGACACGGACGAAGTGCGCCGAATCCTTGGCATCCCGGCGGAATGGCATCCGCACATCGCCATCTCCTTCGGATACTTCGATCCGGAAAAACAACCCCCGTCCGGCGTCCTCCAACCCGGGCGGAAAGCGTTCGACGAGATCGTGCATTGGGAAAAGTGGTGACATACAAAAACAAACGGGCGGCGCATGCGCCGCCCGTTTGTTTTTTCTCGAGACCCGCGGGACATCTACTCCCGTATATACCCCGTGACTTCGGTGTCATTCAGCAGCACGAGGTTGATGATCCCGATGATGAACGAGACTATATTGGAAACCAGGATCGTGAGAAGTTCCAGGATCGCGATGGTCTGCAGAGTTTGGCGGGTCACCGGTTCCTGGCCGGATCCGATCAGCCGGATCCCATAAATCACTTCGTACACTCCGAGCGCCAGGGGCAGCGCTCCGAGCGGGGCGCAGCAGAGAAGAATAACGGACAGCGCCATGCCGAGCATGAATCCCAGGCCCATACTGATATTCACGGCTCCGCTGACCAGCATCAGAATCCCGATGAGCTGAACCTTCTGCGGCTTTGGTTGGGGGGTTGCGGTAATTGGTGATTCCATATTCGTTTCTCCTTATTAATAGACTTGGTTTAATCAACAATGTTTCAATGTGAATAAACCGGATTTTGGTATACCTCTATTTACGAGGGATCCGCCCTTTTGTTACGCCGCCGGCGGAATTACCGGGGAAGGGCGCCGGGATGCGGCAAGGGAATGCGCCTGCCCAGCCAGGTGGAATCCCGAGCCCAATGCGTACGCCGATGTAAAGAACACTCCCACCCCACAGATCGCAATTCCCAAGACGGCCAGAAATCCCAGCGGAAACCAGGCCAGCACCGCCAGAAGATAAACAACGGGAGCGGACCGGACTGTTGTGATCACTTCCCGGATCTGCATCGCCGAACGGAAGGTTCCGGTTTCGGCAAAACGGCCGATCGCCGCCAGAGCCCCCATCGCAGCTCCGAGGGCGATCACCAGCGCCCCGATCTCAATCCCCCACCAGAGTACATCGAAGGAACCGGCACCCGCTTCGGTATTGGTGTTCCACAAAGGCGCTGAAATCAAGCCCCCCAAACCCAGCCATAGAAAAGTTGGAATTCCAAATATCAGAATGATTCCCCACACAACAAGACCGCCCGCCAGATCGCGCCGGAAATGCAATGACGGTAATTCGCGCGTATCCTTGCGAATCACGCGCCGGCAGATTTCGAGTGCCCATCCAGTCGTTAATAAAACCCCAAGTAGCGGGACGAATTGAGTTATCGCAGGGATCAGGACTTTTTTAAACCAGTCTTTATCCTGGAAGGGAAACGCCAGGGCATGCTTGAATTGCATACCATCCTCCGTTTACTATCGATGTCTGGAGGATATTGTATCGAATAATCCCGACAAATTAAGAATTCGCCGGGGCGTCATGCAAATTACAGCTTATTTCCGGAAAAAATTCTCCGGAGTTGATTTTGCTTCATTAGCGATCTTTATTAAATGGATTTTTTAATGAACAACCTCCCTGGCTTCCAGGGTGTTCCAATGAGCGGCAGAATCCACCGGTCCAATCCCCACCAACCTGCCGTTTTCCAAGCCGGGAGGAGCAGCAGCGCCAATACGAATAGTACAGGATTCACTCCGGCGGAACCGGCCATCATGTAATTCCAGTTCATGAATCCGGCGAACAATGCAGACAGGCCGGTAAGCAAGCCCAACAGCAGGGCGATAGCGACCATCAGCTCGCCGATGGCAACCAACTTGGCAAACCAAACATAATGGCCGCCGTCGAGAAGGGCCTGGATGAAAGCACGGTACCAATCATAGGCGATTGTGGGATGCGCCGGATCGGCGATTTTCACAGCATTCGTCCAATATCCTTTCAATGCTGATCCGGTTTCCATCCAGGCGGGATTCACGATCTTGGCCCATCCCGCATTGACCCACACATAAGCAAGGTAAAGCCTTACCGGGATCCAAATCCAAGCCCAGCGCGGATTATTGAAAAGAGCCGTAAGGAACGGAGGATCGGTCAGTTGATATTTTTCCTGGGTCCGCATATTGCCTCCTTTTAGTAATCCGAAGAAGAAATATTTCGGATATATTTTGTCTTATTTATACTACACCATTTTTTTGAAAAGTAATTCAGCTAAAAAATTCAGATTTATGGAACCTCCACAAGCCGGTATGAATATCGGAATGGATTGTCCGAATTTCTCCCGACCGGGTGATTCCATCATTCCGGCTTGACATTCCCCAATGGATATCCTATCGTTAGCACCGGACACCAAACCTCCCATGACGCTCCGATTGCACAAAGTAACAAAGCAGATCGACCGTTTGCGGGAAAACGCCGTCGCGCGCGCCGCCCAAATTCAGTCCGATCTCCCCAAAGTTCAAAAGGCGTTTCCCATCGCATCGCAGCGCGACGATCTTCCCCAGCTGGCACGCAGCGAAGCGGAGAATGGCTGGGACGGCGCAATGCCTTCCGTCGGGGAATCCATTTCCTTCACTAAAAAAGTCCCCGCCGCTCCGGCCGCTATGGCGCTGGTTGCAGTCGACGGGTCGCAGGTCTACCCGGACCGGCATGCCGCCTCGCTCTTTTATGCGATCAATATCGGGTTTTTCCGTCTGCGTTCCGATTCCGGCGAAGTCGCCGCGGATTCTGAACCATCGGTTGTTTTCGAGGACGAGTCGCTCTTCCCCGAAGGCAACCTGATCTCGAACACGATCCTCAACGCGCGCCGCACGGTGGAGGAGATGGCGACACTCGCGCGCCTGGCCGGCGCGGAACGCGCCGCCTCGGCCGGGCGCGCGGTCTTCGCGCTGGCCGACGGCAGCCTGGCCCTTCGAATCGACGAGAAGGCGTTCCCCCCCGCCGAACGCGACGCTCTGCAAAAGAAATTCTTCGCCGCCATCGACCGGCTCGCCGCCGGGAAGATCCCCGTTGCCGGCTACATCGCGCGCCCGGGCGGAAGCCCGGTGCTGTCGTTGATCGAATTGGCGCTCAATCCGTCGCCGAAACGCGGGCGGAGCGGGCGCGCTCCCTTCCCGGGTCTCGACGACCGATTGTTGTTCGAAAGCGTGCTCCCGTCGGGAAGCCGCTCGGCCGTGTTCGAATTCGCCGCCTATTGGAACGATCAATATCGAAACCGGGAGCCTAACCAAAGCGCCCACTTCTTCTACCTCAACGTCGGAAAAAGATACCCCGTGATCGCGCGGGTGGAAATTCCCGAGTGGACGGCGAAGGACCCGGCGCTGGTGGATCTCGTCCACGCGGCGCTCGTCGACCAATGCTCGGTCACACTCAACGATCCGTACCCCTACGCGCTGATCCGCGCCGACGAGGAAGCCTTCGTCTCCGGGGAGGAGAAGACCTACCTCGAAGAGCAGATGGCGGTGGCGCTCATTCGCGGCGGATTGCGGGTGAACCGGTCGGAGAAACTCTCGCATAAGGGGCGCGCAAGAAGACATTAACCCCTCCCCTGCCCTCCCCATTCTGGGGAGGGTGGTCATTCAGCGGCGGTCTTCCGCTGCATGACCGGGAGGGGTAAGGAGAGATATTTACATGACCCAACCCATCCCCGCCCCCACCGGACGCGTGCTCTCGGGAGGCGCAACGGAATTCCTGTGCGGCTGCACCGAGCAGCAGAGCGCCGCTCTTCGGATCGGCGCTTTCCTTCGCGTGGAATCGGGCGCGGGCGGTTCCGGATCCGCCTTCAACGCGATCGGCGTCGTGGCCGACATTCGAATCGTCGACGACACCTTCGCGCGCCAATTGGTGGCCGGCGACGCCAAAGCGGAATACATCGACGAACAACGCGAGCGGAGGCTGACGCCGCTTGAGGTGCGCGTCCTGCAGGCCGGATACATCCTCCCGGGCGGAGAAGCGCGCCACCGCCTGCCGCCGCGGCCGCCCTCCGCCCTCGAAGCGGTCTACCCGTGCGACGGCGAACGGGTGCGCTCCTTCCTGCGCGCCGCGGGCGGCGGATGGAACTTCTCGTTCCTCTCGATCCTGATCGCGGCGGGCGCATCCAACGAGGTGCTGGCCGAGTGTGTCCGCGAAGCGGCCGCGGCCCAGCCGGCTGACCCGCAGAAACGTTTCCTGCAGGAGGCCGCGCGCGAACTCACGCGCCTCCTGGCCGAGGATCTTCAGCGGCTGTACAGTCTGCTGCCGCAGCTAGCCAGTTGAATGCGGATGAACATTCGGGGAATGTCATTCCGAGGGGCCTTCAGACCCCGAGGAATCGGTTAGTGGACGGAATGATTCGGAACGTTCACAAAGACCGCGATTAATATCCCAAGCGTCACCGATCCCTCGGCCCGGAAATCCACCGGGACCTCGGGATGACACACTGCGGACATCCTGCGTCACCGATCCCTCGGCCCGGAAATCCACCGGGACCTCGGGATGACACACTGC
>CAZFPL010000077.1:0-14486 GCA_964521085.1 uncultured Anaerolineales bacterium
GGGATAAAAGAAACGATTGAATATTTTCGCTAGCAGATTATCTCTGTACCGTTTTTCCATCAGCACTTCCCCGCATCGTTATCATCATCCCTGCGGCGGCTGGCGTCGATATAGCATCTGGTAGGTGAATGCAACCATCTCCTCGGCGGAGTATTGTTTTGGGGATTCCAGCCACCAAAACAACACCCGCGTAAGCAAACCCGTCAACATCTGGGCCAGCATTTCCTCCGGAATTTCGAACTCGCGTTTTCCCGCTCGCGGCGCGCGGCGGATATCGTGGAGAAGTATTCCGGCCAGCAGGTCCTGCACGCGCCCGGCCAGCAGCGCCGACCCCTGTCCGCCGAACACCACCCGGTAAAGATCGCGGTTGTTTTGCGCATGGTGGAAGATGTTGCGCAGCGCATAATATTCCACCTGCGGCATGCTTGGGTCGAATTGCGCATGCGCCTGTTGTTCCATTTCCCGCAGCATATCCTGGATCGCCGCCCAGACGATTTCCGCCTTATCCTTGAAGTGAATATAAAAAGTCCCCCGGCCGAGATCGGCCCGGTCGGTGATGTCTTGAATCGTGATGGAGTCGTACCCTTTTTCGAGGACAAGCTTGAGCGTGGTTTCGATCAGCTGTTTTCGGGTTTGTTGCCGGCGGCGTTCGTGGCGCGAGGGAGCCGGGATGTCCGTCATTGCACACCTGTCCAATCATGAAGGCGGCCGGAAAACGCCCCGGCCAAATTCTTGACTCGTTCCTGGAATGGCCGATACTGATTATGACAATAATATCATACATGACGAAATGTTCATCATATATTTCAGGAGGTCAAAATGACAAATCCGGCGATCAAGGAACAACAAAAGAAAATGAATTACCACCGCCAGTACCACCGTATGTTCTTCAAGGCCAACGACATGGATTTCGTCTTCCAGTGGATGATGGGAAGCGCGGTCCACGGCGGCGCGGGGATCGGGGAAAGTTTTCATACGGCATCGCTGATAAAGGACGGCGATCCCGACAGTTGGGGACGCGAGTGGACTGCCCTCGCCGATCGGGTTCGGATGCAGGCCGAGGGAATGGAGCGCGCGGGGCACGGGGTGAGTGCGCGTGAAGCCTATCTCCGCGCATCCGTTTACTACCGGGTGGTTCTGACCTCGATGCTCCCGACGCACCCGCAGTTCCGTCCGACCGTCGCCGCGATGCGGGAATGTTTCCATGCCGGTTGCGCACTCCTCGAGCCGCCCGTCGAAAAGTTCAATGTTCCCTTCGAACGCACGGTCCTGCCGGGATATTTCCAGAAGGCGGCCGCCGGAGATGAACCGCGCCCAACGCTGCTGATGATCGGCGGGGCGGAGACCTTCGCGGAAGATTTGTATTTCTTCATCGCTCCGGCGGCGATCAAACGCGGCTGTAACTTCGTCACGGTCGACCTGCCCGGTCAGGGGGATACCCCCTTCCAGGGATTAGCCTTCCGCTCCGATACGGAAGTCCCGATAAAATCGGTCCTGGATGCGCTGCTGGCCCGCCCGGACGTGGACGCACGTCGGCTGGCGGCATATGGCATCAGCGCCGGCGGATATTTTGTCCCGCGCGCGGCCGCATTCGAGAGGCGCATCCGGGCCTGCATCGCCAACAGCATGCTGTTCGACGCCTACGAGCAATGGGATAAATCCAACATCCGGCGGGTTAAAGGGATTTATAAAATGATCGCCACGTGGAAGGCGCCCTTCGGGATGCGGATGGGGCAACTCATGGCCTGGCGCTGGGGCGTGGACATGGACAGGTTGTACGACCTGCCCGAAAAAAACCGCAGCTTTGTTTTCGACCCGGCGCGGATCGAATGTCCGACATTGATCCTAATCGGGGAAGGCGAGAATCAGAATCCCATAATTCGCGCCCAGCAGGAGAGGGCGATGGCCGCGCTTCCCGATCCGCGCAAGAAGTACATCATTGGTCCGCTCGATGAGGGCGCCGGCCACCATTGCCTTGGAGAAACCGTAGGTTTGATGAGTGCATTTGTCTTCGATTGGCTGGAAGAGGTTCTTTCGACCGGGAAATAATCATCCGGAGGAGACAACCCGATCGATACAGAAATGAAATTGCCGTTTTAAATCGGTGTCCCTCTGATACAATCAGAGGATATGTCCAATCCCCGACAGGAAATTCTCGACTTTTTCCGCGATCAAGCCAGCCGGTACGACCTGGGAGTCCGGGCGTACCGGCTGATGGGGATCGATGAAGGGCGTTACCGCCGCGATTCGGTCGCCGCGCTGGCGCTGCATCCCGGCGACACGGTGATCGACCTGGCGTGCGGGACCGGGTTGAATTTTCCGCTTCTGGAAAAAACCGTGGGGGCAGCGGGGAAAATCATCGGAGTGGATATTTCGCCGGAGATGCTGGAACAAGCGCGCCGGCGGATCGAAAAAGCGGGCTGGCGCAACGTCGAACTGGTGCAGGCGGATCTGGCGCAGTATGCATTCCCGGCCGGTGCGGCGGGGATCCTTTCCACGTTCTCGATGTACCTCATCCCCGAGCATGATGACGTCATCCGCCGGGGCGCGGCCGCACTCCCTCCGGCGGGAAGGCTGGCGATTCTGGATGCCAAACAGGTGGATCCTCCGCCGGCCTGGACGGCGCTTTTCCCCGCCTGGCGCAAGCAGCCGTTCGGGATCGGACCGGAATTCCTCGAGCGCCATCCATGGGAATCCGTCCGGCGCCACATGAAGGAAATCCTCTTGCAGGAATATTACTTCGGATACCTGTATCTTTCGGTCGGCGAAGCGAGAAAACCGGGGTTTTAACCGCGATCGTCGACCGCGGTTCCGGAATTCCAACGGCTCATCCGAATTAAGATTAGCGGCAAATTCTCCGCTAGAACAATCCCTCATGCGGGGGAGACGGAATCGTGCTATCCTGTTAGCGGACGATTTCCGTCCATTCTCCGGAGGAGGGATTTTCATGCGCACACCGTTTAATAACCATCATGGATTGACCGGCAACGCGATCGCGGGAACGCACGTGGTGTTCTTCGGCCTCGACCTGGCCGCCGGGCAGCGGCCGGGATTCCGCGGATTCGGATTCAAGCGCACCGATCAGACCGAGGAAGACACCGTCTGGCTGCGCGGGACGAAGACGTTCGAGAAGACCGAACCGCACCCGGCCAAGGGCGAAACGTTTTCCACCCGCCAGCATCCGATCCAATCTTTCCAATGGGCGGACTACAGCGTCAAACCGGGCCACAAATACACCTACAAGATCATCGCCTTGTACGACGATCCGGCGCATCTCAAGCCCAAGCACGAGGTCACGGTCAGGATCGCGACCGAATTGGAAACCGGACCCGCCCATTCGGCTTTCTTCAACCGCGGCTCGGTCGCCACCCAGGAGTACGCGCGCAAGTTCCTCAACCAGCAGCCGAGCAAAGCCGGTCCGGGCGCCTACGACTGGCTCTCGCGCGGCCTGCTCGAGGCGCTCGAGGCGTTCCTGGACCGCGCCGGCCCGGGTTGGGAGGTGCATGGGGCGATCTACGAATTCCAGTGGCCCGCGGCGCTCGCGGCCGTCAAGCGCGCCAAGGATCGCGGAGCCAAGGTGAAGGTGTTGTATGACGACATCGTGGCATACGACAAAGAGGGGAAACCGGTCGGCCCGTGGAAGAAGAACCGCGAAGCGATAAACAAAGCCGGATTGAAATCCCTGTGCCAAGGCCTTGCCAACGGCAAGCTGATGCACAACAAGTTTTTCCTCCTGATCCGGGACGGGCAGCCGAAAGCGGTTTGGACCGGATCCACCAACCTCACCGAGAACGGGATCTTCGGCCACTCGAACGTGGGCCACATCGTCGAGGACGAGGCGGTCGCCGCAAGGTACAAGGATTACTGGGATCGCCTGGAAAAGGATCCCGAGGTCGGCGACGCCTACCGCAACGCCAACATGGCCAGCACCCCGGCGCCGCCGGATCCGTGGAACACGGTGACCAATCCGGTATTCTCGCCGCGCGGGACGGACCTCGACGCGCTGACGTGGTACGCCGCGATCGCGGGCGGCGCGGAGCGGGGCCTCTTCATGACTTTCCCGTTCGGGATGCATGAAAGTTTCAAGGAAATCTACCGCAAGGACGATGCCGTCCTGCGCATGGCGCTGCTCGACAAAGCCTACGGCAGCCCGAAAACGAAGGAACGCGATGAAAAAGATTTGCAGCTGATCCGCAACCGGCCGAACGTGGTGCTGGCGATCGGCAACCGGATCATCACCGACAGTTTCGACCGCTGGCTGGCGGAATTGGATAAAATCACACGCGGCGTGCATGTCTATTGGGTGCACACCAAATATATGCTGGTCGACCCGCTCGGGCCCGCGCCGACGGTGGTGACGGGAAGCGCCAACTTCAGCAAGGCGAGCACGGAGACCAACGACGAGAACATGCTGGTGATCCGAGGCGATAAGCGGATCGCCGACATCTACTTCAGCGAGTTCCTCCGACTGTACAGCCACTACGCCTACCGCGAAGCGGTTAAAATCTATGTGGAAAAGAAGAAAAAAGCGACGCCCGAAGAATGGAAGCCGCAGTATCTTTATGAAACGGACGATTGGATGGCGCAGTATTTCGATCCCGCAGACGGAAGCGCCCGCTATGCGCGGCGCGTATATTTCGCGGGACCGATGGCGAAGTAATCCCATGCACCATCCTTCGCGATGAGAGGGGTTTAAAAACGTGGTCTTTTTATCGCCGCGATCGCGCAAATAATCGGACAGGGAAGAACGCCATGGATATTATTTCACTCGACGCAACCGGATACAACCGCCAACCGGTCCCCAACTCGCTTTGCCTTCAATCCACAGAGACCGACCATCTGGGGGTCATTCTTCCCGGATACCGGCACACGGCCGACATGCCGGATCTGCATTATGCCAGGCTGGTTCTGCAAGCCAAGGGCGCCGACGTGCTGCGCGTCGAATACGCTTATCCCAAGACGGACTTCATGAAACGGTCCGAAAAGGATCAGTCGGACTGGCTTTCCGAGGACGTGCGCGCCGCCTGCGAAGCCGGTTTGCGGAAACGCCCCTATCGGAAAATCACTTTAATCGGCAAATCGCTTGGGACGCTGGCGATGGGGCATCTGCTGGAGGATTCGAGGTTCTCATCCGCCGCCTGCGTCTGGTCCACCCCGATCCTGGCCAACGAGTGGCTGTGCGCGCAGATCAGGAAATATCATCCCCGATCGCTGTTCATCATCGGAACGGCGGATCATTTCTACCAACCCGCCCTGCTCCAGGAGCTTGTCGGCGCCACGAAGGGGAAAGCGCTCGTCCTGGAGGGCGTGCATCACGGATTGGAGATCGAAGGCGATATTCCCGGCACCCTGGCCGGGCTGAACCGGATCGTGGACGCGATGCAGGAGTTCATCGATTAAGAGAACCACGGGGATTTTAAGTAATCTCCTGTACGCGGATTTCGCTGATTAATCGGATTTCGCGGAATTATTCTTAGTAATAATCCGCGTAATCCTTTTTTTCCGAGTAATCCGCGTGCAAATAATTCTCCCGCCAACCCATAAAAATCATAAAAAACCTTGAAGACCCGTATCCCCGGCCGGCAGAATTTCAATTTTTCCCCTCTTGACAGGATTGAGTTTCACATGTAATATTTTTCTTACACATGAAGGAGATGCTTGACTAAGGCAACCGGAGACCAGTTTCTGCACATGCTGAGCGCGCTGGCCAACCCCCAGCGGATGCGGATCCTCGCCGCGTTATCCCGGCGGCAGGCCTACGTCAGCGAACTGGCGCGCGAGTTGAAAATCAGCCGCCCGCTCCTGCACATGCACCTGCAGCGGCTCGAAGCCGCGGGCCTGATCGTCGGCCGGCACGAAGTCTCGGCCGACGGGAAGGCGCTGCGATACTACGCGGTCGCGGATTTTCAGGAGGAGCTTTCGCCCCGGCGCATCTCCGAAGCCGTGAAGACTCTGACGGTTAACGACGAACCATACAGAAAGGATAAGCGATGACTATCGATTGGCCTGTGGCACTCATCATTGTGGTGCTGATTGCGGCGGTGGGAGGGGTTTTATCCGGAATTCTCAATCACCCTCACGACGTCGCCCTGAAGACAATCAGCGAGAAGTACGCCTCGCAATACCAGGCGCTGGCGCAGGAAACGCGCGATCTCCAGAAGGCGATGCAAACCGATCTTGCGGAAATACGCGCGAAAGTGGAATCCATCGAACGAATGATGCGCGAAGTGGGTTGAAATCCACGGCACCCTCACGAATGGATACGGGTCCAAGAAAATTTACGCTCAGGGAGTTGCACGATGAACGCTGTTTCACACAAAAAAACGGTTGATTCCACCTGGAAGCCACTCTACCGCGTCGGCGGATACGCACCGTGGGTGATGATCGGGTTCATCCTGATTCAGATCCTGGTCATGTTTTCCGGGGAGCCGTTTCCCGCCAGCGTCGAAGATTGGTTCTCCTTGTTCCAGCGCAACCTGGTGCTTGGGCTGTTGTACTTCAATGCACTGGACATATTCACGATCACGCTGCTGGGGCTGGTTCTCCTTGCCCTGTGCGCCGCACTCCGGCACGGAAACGAATCCGCCGCCGCGATCGCCGCCTTCCTCACCGTGCTGGGAACCGCTGTGTTTGTTACGCCGCGCGCGGAGATTCTTGCGGTGGCGCTTTCCCTCACGCGCGAATATGCGGCGGCGGCCGATGCGGTGAAAGCCGAAATCCTGGCTGCCGGCCGTGGCGTCTTCGCCATGGGCCAGCCGACGCTTCAGACGACGGGCTTTCTTTTCATCGCCGCCGCTGCGGTGATCCTTTCAGCGGTCATGCTGCGGGGCGGAGTATTCGGGAAGGTCACCGCCGTTACGGGCATCCTGGCCGGGATCCTGTCCGTCGCCGATTTTTTCATCGCGATCTTCGCACCCGTACCCGCCAATGCGCTGCTTATGATCGGCATTCTGGTCTGGGTCGTCTGGTGGATCCTGATCAGCAGGCAGCTTCTGCAATTTGGAAGCGACACCTCGAAAGAAAAACCGCAATTTTAACAATAGCCGGATGGAGATCCCAGAGGTCATGAAGGCCTTTGGGGTCTTTTATTTTCCGTGTCGGACCGGCCGCGGGTAGGTATAATAAAAGCCCGGGCAGCTGTAAATCGAAAGGCGGATCCAATGACAATAAATGAAATCCGAAGAATTGCCGAATCCGAGAATCTCGCCACCTTGGGATTTGCCCCCGCCTTGGAATTGGATATAGAGCCGGCCGGGCACCGCCCTGGGGATCTGCTGCCGGGCGCGCGGGGATTGATCTCGTTTGCCATCCCCGTGCCGCGGGCGGTTTACCGGACTCCGTCGCATACGGCGGATATGGTCTGCCGCGCGCAAAGTCTTATCTACCGGCGCTTGGATTCGATCTCCCTCCGAATCGCCGCTCTCCTGGAAGATCAGGGCGAGCAGGCGCTTCCGATTTTCGGATGCTCTCCGATGGAAATAAACAAGAAGGGGGATGTGGCGGGCTTCTTTAACCAGATCCGCATGGGAGAAGCCGCCGGGATCGGAGTGGTGGGACGGAACGGCCTGCTCGTTAATTCTCAATTTGGATCCCGGTTGATGCTGGGCGGCGTCGTCACCACAGCGCTGCTCCCCGGCCTCCGCCATACCGGCTCCAAGGAACCCGGCTGCCCGACCAACTGCCGGATTTGCATCGACGCCTGTCCCGTTCACGCGATCGAGGCGGAGAAAAGGGAAATCCATATCATGCGCTGCCTGGCGCACACGTCCCGCACACCGCTGATGTCGCGGCTGGATTTTGCCATCCGGAGAGCCGTGCGTCCTGAATCCGCCGCAAGACTCATGAACCAGACAGCGCTCGACGAGCACACGCTGCATGTTTGCTCCCGGTGCGTCGCGCTCTGCCCGTACGGGTTGGAGGATTGATTGGGTTCCAGTACATCGGATTCATATTCGTCTTGGCAGCGGAAACTCCGGCAACAGCCCGGGAGCATTATGAGACCCGTTTTTCTTGAGCGGGTAACCATCCGGTTTCATGGAGAGCACCGCGCGTTTAATAACCGGCTTTGTTCCCTGTTGGCCGCGCTTGGTCAAAACACCCCCAATGGATTCGAGTTAATGGCATCCAACCCCGCTTTGTATCCCCGCCTGGTGATCGATTTTCAATCCGCGCGTCCCGAAATCACGGCAGACTTTTTCTTTTCCGGCGGAGAAACCGTTTCGATTGTTATCGAAAACATGACCGGCGTTACAAAGCGGAATGCTCTCCCGTATCAACCGATTGGGATCGAAGAGGTTTCCCGGCGGCTTGAAACAGCCGGCTGGAATATCATCGGCATCGACCACATCGGATTTAATCTGCCGTGGTTCGGGCCGGGCATACACCCGCGGATCCTTGCGCTGCGGGAGAATCTCGCCGGCGCATGCCTGTATCACGAATATCCGAGCGGCGAACCATGGGACTTCATCCTTCCGGGGAGTCCGGAGGAAATTACCGGGCGCATGAGCCTCGATTACTCGATAACGCGGCGCCCGAAATTCGAATTGGTGTCGTTCGACGGCGCTTCCACTCCCCTGGTTCAGATTGACCTCGGCGTAAACGCGCGCTTCGAAGATATTTCGCGGCGGTTCCCGGAAGCCCTGGCGGATCCGGCGCTGCGACAAACCTGGATCTACCTTGAAAATCCATATCCCATAGATGTCTGTTTGGCGGTCAGCAAGTACACGGAAGAGGATTGGTCCCATTTCTTCGCCGGGCACAGGCTTCCGGCAAGGGCCGGGAAATCTCCTCCATGAAGAAAGGACGGGCACCTTTGAAAAACCATGAACGCGTCGTCGAAGGCGAAGTGACCGTCGACGCTTCCGTGGATGAGGTTTGGCGCGCATGGACTACGAGCGAGGGCGCGGAAACCTTTTTTGCGCCGCGCTGCATCATCGACCTGCGCCCCGGCGGAAAATATGAAATGCTGTTTGACCTGGATGCCGCTCCCGGGAAGCAGGGAGGCGAAGGGGTGATCCTGCTTGCCGTCCAACCGCCGCGGATGCTTTCCTTTACCTGGAATGCGCCTCCCGAACTCCCGGAGATACGAAAACAACGAACGCATGTGACGGTCTTCCTCGAATCACTGGGGCCGACCCGCACCAGGGTCATGCTTCGCCACGACGGCTGGGGCGAGGGAGCCGAATGGGACGCCGCGTACGATTATTTCGAGCGGGCGTGGAAGCAGATCGTCCTTCCGCG
The DNA here is from genome assembly GCA_964521085.1 of uncultured Anaerolineales bacterium. Lineage (GTDB taxonomy): Bacteria > Chloroflexota > Anaerolineae > Anaerolineales > RBG-16-64-43 > JAFGKK01. The sequence goes on from CAZFPL010000077.1 coordinate 9,241, forward strand.
TTTGAAATACCGTTTTGAAAATGGACCCATCGATTGGGATCACCCGCCGGACCTCAGCCGGTTCCACGCCGATTGATCAAATAAACTGTCGGTTTGTCCTCACACTCTTTTTTCAACACTCCTTTCAAACGCGAATGTAAAACTATAGCCGAAAAAGTATCCGCTGACGATCGCGAGAGTTTACGCATTACCGCGAATCGGTCGCCGATGGAATGAATGTCTTCCCCCACGATTCCCCCACTTCTTCCCCATATTCCATGTCAATAAAAAGCAAAAACGCCGATTTCCATCCGATGGAAACCGTTGATCAATGAATCCAGTTACTTGCTTGAATATAATATGATTTCCAACCTTTTTCTCCCACATTCCACAGGAGGCACTTTGAAACGAAGGATGGTAATACTGTTTTCCCTGTTCCTGCTGACTTCCTGGATCATAGCGGGTTGCACCTCAACCTCAGCCGCCGAGGGATCCTACGAAGACGGGTCTACGCCGACCGCCGCCACCGGTGCCGCATTCACCCCGGATGGAGGCACGGTGACCGCCAGTGCCAGTGACACATCCTCCCCGGAAAAATATACGATAACCGCAATCGCCGCCGGATGGGATCACATCTGCCTGCTTACGGATCGGGGCGCCGTGAAATGCGCGGGCCGGAACGACTGGGGGATGCTCGGGGACGGAACGAAGGTCAATCGCAACCGTTTCGTGGACGTGATCGGGCTGAGCAGCGGCGCGAAGGCCATCTCGGCATACCAGTCTCAGACCTGCGCGGTGATGCAGAGCGGCACCGTCAAATGCTGGGGGGCCAACGTCCTCGGCGAATTGGGCGACGGATCGACCGAGGATCGCACCCAACCGGTGGACGTCGTCGGCCTGGAAGGGGATGCGCTGGCGGTTGCGGCCGGCCTCCTTCACACATGCGCCTTGATGAAGAATGGCGGTGTGAAGTGCTGGGGGGGCAATCGCAGCGGCCAACTCGGGAACGGGGCGCTGGAAGACAGCTCGACGCCGGTCGATGTCATCGGATTATCCGAAAACGCCGTGGCCATATCCGCGGGTGTTAAGCAGACCTGTATCATCAACACACTCCAAGGGGTGGAATGCTGGGGAGAGATGGTTCAAAATAATGCCGATTCTCCCTTCACGCAAAACACCCGGGCGGTACCCATCGTCGGCATAAAGCAAGGCGTGCGTGCGATCGCCGTGGGCGGGCATCATGCCTGTGTTTTGATGGACGGCGGGGAAATTTTATGTTGGGGGCCGAACGATCAGGGTCAATTGGGAAATCCGCTCAGCGGCTCCACCGCCACACCGGTGAGAGCGACGCGCATAACCGGTGAACTTGCTTCCATTTCCGCCGGTTTATTCAATACCTGCGCTTTGCGATCCGACGGCGGATTCATATGCTGGGGCTACCTGGCGGACGTTTTTGGCTATGAGTTTCCAATCCCCGGCCAAATCCGGTTTACGGGAGAACCGATGAACCTTGATCCCTCCGATCTGAAAGGAAAGGCGGTCTCCCTTTCGGCGGGTATCTGCGCGTTGATGGCCGACGGCGCGATAAAATGTTTGGGATCGTCTTTTGCCGGATGGGAAGCGACATCCGAAACAAAGATCGTGGAAATTCCGCAATAAAGCGGCGACAACCGGTAAAGGAAATTTCACCATCTGGTCATTGCAGCTCGACGGAATTTTCCGATGAAACCACATCGGATTCGCGGGATCGGGGGTGCATCCCCAGATCGAGGACCTGCGGAAGCAGCTCACCGGGGCATGCTTATATCACACGTACCCGGGCGGCGAGCCGTGGGATTTCATACTTCCCGGGGATCCGGAGGAGATTGCCCGGCGGAGATCCGATTGCATACAATACCCCTCCCATTTTTTCCATAATCCAAAGGTGGCCCTTTGACACGAAGGGTGTTATTTCTGTTTCCCCTGTTCCTGCTGACTTCCTGGATCATGGCGGGTTGCGGCGCCAACCGCGCCGCCGGAGAATCATCCACAACAACCGCCATCGCTTCCGGAGAAACTTCTCCATGGGGATATACGACAACCGCGATCGCCGCAGGAGAGAAGTACATCTGCCTGCTCACGGATCATGGCGCTGTAAAATGCTGGGCCAAGAATTACCGGGGGCAGCTCGGGGATGGCGCAACGGTGGAAAACCGCCGGTTCGTGGATGTGATCGGGTTAAGCAGCGGCGTGACGGCCATCTCAGCCTGTGAGAACCACACCTGCGCGGTCATGCAGAGCGGAACCGTCAAATGCTGGGGGCTCAACTACGTCGGACAGTTGGGTGACGGATCCACCGAGGACCGCAGCCAACCGGTGGATGTCATCGGCCTGGAAGGCGGCGCGGTGGCGGTTTCGATCGGCGCAAGCCATTCATGCGCGTTGATGAAGGACGGCGGAGTCAAGTGCTGGGGTGATAATTCATGGGGTCAGCTCGGGAACGGAACAACGGAAAACAGTCTGGTTCCTGTCGATGTGACGGGGTTATCCCATAGCACCGCGGAAATCTTCGCAGATGGAAATCAGACGTGCATCATTAATATCATCCACGAAGTTGAATGTTGGGGAACTTATATTTTTGGAAGGAAAGGAGATGTACCCATCATTCAAAACAACCGGCCGGTTAAAATACCCAATCTGAATCGCGGAGTGAAAGCGATCGCCCTGGGGCGCGATCATACTTGTGCGTTAACCGATGGCTGGGGAATACAATGCTGGGGGTGGAACGATTGGGGTCAATTGGGAAATCCGTTCTTCGGGAGTATGACCACGCCGGTGCTGGCGATTCGCATCCTCGGTAAATTTACCTCCATTTCCGCAAGCTGGGACCACACCTGCGCCCTGCGATCCAGTGGCGGAATCATTTGCTGGGGTTATCTGCCGGGCGTTTTTGGCGGTGAAGATCTGCCCAACGGCGGATTCCGGTGGACAGGAGAACCGATGGAGCTGGACACCTCCGCATTGAATGGAAAGGCGGTCTCCCTTGCGGCGGGTATTTGCGCCTTAATGGACGACGGCTTGATAAAATGCTGGGGGAGGTCCTTCTCCGGGTGGGATGAGCCTGAGGGACTGAGGATCGTGGAAATCCCGCAATAAAGTGCCATACATCCTTTTTTACCTCCCGGGCCGGCAGGTACTCAGGAACGCTCGCCGGCCCGGGAGGTTAATCCGCGAAGACTGCGCCTTTTCACGCGCCTTCAGGATCGACCATGAAGCCCCGGCCCCGACTGCATCCCCGGAGCTATTGCAGCACCGTACGCGATCCGGATCCCATGGGTTCCCTCCATTTCCCCCGAATCCCATTCTCAATTCGCTGATAAAATTCCCCCCAGTGGCGCTGCCAGCGGATGCGCCCTTACCTAAGGAGAACCTGCGATGAAGAAAATCCTCGTCATCGGATTCCTGATCCTCTTTGGCGCGGCTTGCGCTCAAGCGGAACCGAAATCCAATTCCACGCCCCAGCCGACATCGACGCCGACGATTACGCTGACACCTACTCCCAACCCGGCCGAGATACTTTCCAAAGCCGGCGATGCGATGCTGGCGATGAAAAGCGCGCGTTTCTCCCTGCTCCGCGAAGGAGAACCGGCCGTGTTCGATGCGGCGACGGGCATGTCGTTCACCGAGGCGGCCGGGGAATATCAGGCGCCGGACCGCGTGCGGGCGCAGGTCAAAGTAACGCTTTTCGGCAACGTGCTGCAGATCGAGATCTACTGGCTGCCGGAAGGCGTCTTCATCTCGAATCCGCTCACCCAAAAATTTGAACCCGCGCCCGCCGATTTGGGGTTCAACGGGGCGGCGATGTTCCAAGCCGATGGAATGCCCGCCGTACTCAAAGAGGGCATTCAGAATCCGCAGCGCGCCGGTATGGAAACGATCGAAGGCGTCGAAACAATCCACATCACCGGGGAAGCCGACGGCGCGGTTCTGGCGCCCCTGATGGCCGGCGCGCTGGAAAGCGGAACGCTCTATCCGGTGGACGTGTGGGTGGACAAATCAACCTTTGTCCCCGTCCGCGTGCACATCACCGAGCCGGACGGGAACGGCTGGTTGATCGACCTCTTCGACATCAACGCGGATATCGAGGTTCAACTGCCATGAATCCACGAAGAGCACGAAGCCAACTCCCTTCCCTTCCCCGTTTACCGGAGGGCAAGAGCAGTAAACGGGGGAGGATTTCCAATCCACGAAGGGCACGAAGAGCACTAAGGATTATTATAAAAAATCTTCGTGCTCTTTGTGCTCTTCGTGGATAATTCTTTTTTCCATCTTCATCTTTGCGCCCTTTGCGCCTTCGCGGTGAAAGGGTTTATCGGACATCGCTAATATGAAACGTCCCGGGCTGATCCTCGCCGCCGTTTGTTTCCCGGTCTTCCTCGGAGCACTCGACCTGACGATCATCTCGGCCGTCCTCCCGGCCGTCGTCGGAGACCTCGACGTGCCGATCCAGACCGGGCTGGACGAGGCGGCCTGGGCGGTAAGCGGCTACCTGCTTGCCTACGCGGTGAGCATGACCTTCATGGGCCGCATCTCGGATTTGTGGGGGCGGCGGCGCGTGTATCTCCTGTGCCTGATCATCTTCTTCCTCGGCTCATGGTGGGTGGCGGCATCCCCCGGCTGGCCGGCGGACCTGACCTACCGCATCGCGCGCCTGCTTGCCGGCGGACGTCCCGACCACAGCCTGATGGCGCTGTATGCGATGATCTTCGGGCGCGTGGTGCAGGCTTTCGGCGCGGGCGCGATGGTTCCGGTCAGCATGGCGCTGGTTGCCGATCTCTACCCGCCGGAGCGCCGCGCGTTGCCGCTGGGTTTGGTCGGCGCGGTCGATACGGCCGGATGGGTGCTGGGCCACCTCTACGGCGGGATCATGGTCCAATTTTTCGCGTGGCCTTTTCTCTTCTGGATCAACCTGCCGCTGATCGTGATCCTATTCGGATTGACCGCCTGGGCATTAAGGGGCTTGAACGAGATTCGCGTCCGCGTTCCCCTCGATTGGATCGGGGTTTTTTGGATTACCCTCGCGCTCACGGGCGTGAACCTCGGGCTGGCCGCGGGGAATGCGGATACCGCCGGCGCGGCAACCGGTTCCGGCATCTCACCGCTTCCATTGGTATTGGGTTTGCTTGCGTTCGGCGTGTTCATATGGCACGAACTGCGGACACCTCAGCCGCTGCTGAACCTCCGCTTGTTCCGCAACCGCAACATCTCGGCGTCGAGCGCGCTCAACC
>CAZFPL010000078.1:0-8582 GCA_964521085.1 uncultured Anaerolineales bacterium
GCTGCGTAGCCCTTGGGGGTTGCGATCCTTGATACCGCGCGGCTTGCCGCGCGGTAGTTCATTTTCCGGTACGTGTCACGGTACAGGCTGAGGAAGTTCGGGAAGTCATCCGGGAAGGCGTCGGCGTAGGTGTTGATTTCCGACGCCAGGCCAAGGTATCGCGGATGGTATTCGCGCGCAAGACGGAGGGCGAAATTCTGATACGCCGCACGCACGATGGGATGGCTGAAATCGGCGTCGGCCAGGTCCGCCGGAAGCTCGGCGAATTCCCTGCGGTCCAGGCCGTTGAGAGGATCGACCACAAAGATCGGCTCCAACCCGTTCTGCCAGGCCAGAATCACCTGGTTGCGGATATCGTCGAGCTTCTTCGATTCTCCGTCGATCCCGTCGCGGAAGTCGTCCCAGGCCACCGGCTGCTGAATGAGAACCACGTCGCCGTGTCCGGAGATGGCGCGGAAGATGTTCCATACGCTGAAGATGCTGACCTCCGGAGCGGTGGGGAAGAAACCGTACACCGTGCGGCCGGAATCGAAAACCGAAGGCGAGGGCGGTGTGGGATTGATCAGCGAGCAGGCCAGGATGCCGAGGAAGAGAGCGGCGGGAACGAGAAACAACCGTCCGCGGACCCGCTTTGCATCTGTCGGTGCGTGAGCGCTAGGGGACTGCATAGGTATGGATTCCGTGAGGAGGAACAATTCCGAAAAACCGGAGCGGAAAAGGCCGGTTGCTGATGGAAGAATCGGACCCTAAACCCAAATCACCTGCGCGGTTCCTACATCGCGGGCCAGGATGCGCAGATCGGAGCCGTCCGGATGGACGATCATCAGCGTCCTGCCTTCTCCCGGAGCCGCTACCCCGATTATCGCGATCCACTGTTTATCGGGCGACCAGGAGATAAACGAAGGCGCAGCCTCCAGCGAGACGATCGGGTTGCGCAGGGCGCCCTCCGTCGAGATGGCGACCAGGTGTTTGGTCCGCGTATTATAGAGGAGGAAGCCGGTGTTATCGGGGAACCATCGCGCGCCGAACTCCGCGCTGTAGCTCTTTTCCGCGAGCGGAAGATAATGTTTGCTTTCATCCAGCCCGGCGATCATGAGGTAGGTTTGGTCGACGGGCGCTTCGGGCGGCAAAGCGCTGGTGGCGGGTTTTTGGGGAAGCAGGCCGGAAAGGTACAGGCTGTCGGGCGACCAATCGTAATGCCCCCAGCCGTTTTGGTCGAACGTGATCGAGATGGTGCGCGAATCGGATACGCGAAAGGCGTACGGATACGAGAGAGCATCCACCGGATTGTCCTTGTCGAAGGCAAAGACCCATTTACTATCGGGAGACCAGGAGATGGAATTGGAATGGATCCGTTCCACCCCCAATGCTTTCACCTGTTTGGCGTATCCGTTGCCCAGTGAAACGGTGTAAAGATATCCGGAGACATCGGAGACCTGGTTGGATCCCTGCTCGTCCTTTGCGAATGCGGATGCCACGAAGGCGATCGATTGTCCGTCCGGCGCCCACTCCAACGACCAGATCGTACGTCCCGAGCCCGTGTTGGCGGAAAGCCGGGTGACCATCTTCTTCCAGGATCCGTCCAGGTTGGTCATCTGGATCGTGTTGCTGTCCGGCAAAGCAATGAAGGCGATCTTCGACCCATCCGGCGAGATCTTCGGTTGAACGCAATCGACTGGAATCTCCACGGTCAGGGATTCCGGGGTTCCGCCGGAAATCGGAAGCCGTCTCACTTCACACGTATCCACCGACAGGAACAGGAGCGCCGGTTCATCCCCGACCGGGGTGATCTGGAACAGGGTCGGTGTCCGCGAGACGGTCGGCGTGCGGGTCAGTGAGGGGGTCTTGGTTCGAGACTGTGTGGCCGTCCGGGAAGGAGTATTCGAACGCGTGGCGGTGAACGTGACGGTCGGAGAGACCAGGGTGGATGTCGAGGTGGCCGTCGACGTCGGCAGGAACACCTGCGAGAAATCGGGCAAGCCGATGGCAGGAAGATATCCTTTCCACTGCGGGTAAAAAAGAATCCCGGCGATGATCAAGGTGACGACCGAAGCCAGCGCCCCCAACAGAATCAGGGTTCTCCAGCGGCAGCCTGAGCGCTTTAACGGCCCGGTGCCCTTTTTCGGCCGGACATAAGTCGCAGGGGGTTTCCCCGGAGGCCGCTTTCCCGTCAGCGGACCTGTCCGAAAACCGGCCAGGCCTTTCCGGGCGTATTCACTCTGAGGATTGTGGCGCAGACACTCTTCCAGGATTTTAATCCGCTCCTGGTGATTGGGCTCGGTCTGTACCAGCCACAGCCAGGCGATTTCCTGGGTGGGATCCTCGCTGGTGATCTTATGCAAGAGGGCGTGGGCATCTTCCACCTTCCCGGATTGGGCGAGGGAGATGGCTCGCTGTAATTGCGGGTGCTCGCTGAATTCGGCCATGATAATAAGGTGGGTCGTTCTTGCCCTGATTATATCCCAAGGGGGGAATGTAGATTTGGGCGGAAGGCAAAGCGGAGAATGCGGACTGCCATGCCAAGGACGGCCTCAACCCGGAGCGGAGTATGCGCACGGAACCCCGGGTCTTGGGTTTTCGCCGCCGGCATTCTGCTTGGTGGGCACGAGTTTTCCGGCCGTAAGGAAATACCAGATGGGCGCGCATAATCCGCCGACGGCCGACGCTATCAGGTCGAGAAGACCGCAATCGATGATCGCGGCCAGCACAGCCGCCCAGAGAAAGATTCCAAGCAAGATTCCAAGACATGCATGAAATACCGGAAAGGTATTCCGGCGCAACGCCGTGCTGTTGATGATGAGGAACCAGATCCCCATGCCGCCCAGTGCCAGCACATGATACGGGTCGAGCTGCGGCAAGCCGACGGCGTTGATCGCGGCCCGGACGAAGGGATCCCCTTCACGGTAGGCCTGCGCCAGTCCGGGTGCGCTTCCGAGCATGGTCAGGAAACCGGCCGCCGATACGATCGAGCCCGCGATGCCGAAATGATGCGCCGCGGCGATCCATTCATCATTCTCCTCCCCCAGCAGGCGGCTGATGGAGGGGATGACCGACAGGGAGAGCAGGGAGACAGCGGCCATCACGGCCCACAGGAAATTCATCAGAACCGGGCTTGCCGCGTACGAGGTGAAAAAGTCACCCGTCTCGAATCTGCCGCCGATCGGAATCGCGACGGCGTACAGGATGATGCAGAGATACAGGATGCCCATCGTCCGCGCGCAGAACGCGGCGAGAGGAAATCGACGGAGATTCGCAGTGGATTTCAAGCGCCCATCCTTTCGACCGCTTCGGAATTCGGGAATCCGCGGATCATCCGGATTCCCAAAAGGACGAACCACAGCGGATATACGACGGCACCGCCGGCGGAAGCAAAGAGATTGAGCGGTTCAAAAGACAGCAAGGATGCGAAAACGGTCGCCCAGGCACAGATGCCGGCGAGTATTCCCAAAACCCCATGCCATTTCGGCAAACGTCCTCCCAGGATCGCCAGGATGTTAACGACGATCATCCAGGTGCCGGGACCTCCAAAAGAAAACCATCCATCGGGATCGATCTGCGGCAATCCAATCGCCAGGATCGCCTTGCGCGTGATTTCGTCGCCCGCCAGAAATGTGCCGGACAGCACGGGCGCGGTCCGGGTCAGGGTGATCGCCCACAGCCCTTGGATCGTGTATCCCGCCAATCCGAATAGAGTGGCAAAACGCGCCCAATCCGGGTGTACATCGCGGATCAATTTATATAGTACGGGTAAAACCGAATAGGAGAGGATGGCGGTTATGGCGAATACGATCCAGGGCAGGGACGATCGCAGGGGATCGTGTGCGAAATTCTGAAAAAATACATAGGGATCGTTGCGCCCGGTATCCGGCGCGGATATGAAATAAAGGATGATCACGACGTTCAACAGGCCGATCAGAATGGCGGAACATCCGCCCAGCAAGGACCTGATTCCAGGGGTGGCACCGGATGAAGGCATGAGGGATTCCTTTCAGAATATGCCGCCGTGGATCCGAACCTCGCTCCTTGCGGAGGGATGGGCGCGGTTCCGATGCGCGCGGTTAGATTCTTTTCTGGAAAATTCCGTCAACAACCGATTGCGGAAGCAGACGCACGAAATTCAGGAGCCCGGCCTGGCGGCCGACGAGGTATTTCCGTTTCGGGTTTTGCGCCATCAGCGCCGCATAGACGACGCGCGCAACCTGTTCCGGCTCGGTCCGGCGGTTGTCGAACCGCTCGAACTGATCCTGCAGGTTCTGCAGCGACTTGGCGTATAAATCCGATTTTTCCCTCGGCCAAGCCTGCAGCGCGGCTTCGAGTTCCCCCTTCGTCCGGGCGGGTGCGGCGGTTTGGATCCCGCCGCAGCCGATGAGGATGTTGGGTATCTTCCAGGGTGAGAGCTCGAGGTGCAAATTCTGGGCGATGCAGTTCATTGCGAATTCGCAGGCGTGAATGCTGGCCACGTAGGGAATGGCGACCATTGCGGGGGTGGCGATCCAGAGGATCCGTCCTCCGCGGGCGCGCCGCACGAGAGGAAGGAGATCCTGCAGGAGAGCCACCGGCCCCAGGACCCGGGCTTCCATCTCGTTTCGAAATCGTCCGATGTCCATAAGCTCCACCGGCGCGATAAATCCTCCGCCGGCGTTGTTGATCACCGCAAACAGCCTGTCGCGCCCCTTCCGGGCAAGGCTTTCTTTTACTGCGGCCGACGCGGCGGCGATCTGGCGTGGATCCATCAGGTCAAGCGGGCAGACGGGCTCCAGGTTCGAAAGCTGAAAACCGCGCAGGCGTTCGGCGTCCGCATCCTTGCGGACCGCGGCCAGTACGTGGAAACCGTGAGAGGCAAGATGGAGCGCCGACGCCAGCCCGATCCCCGAGGAACAACCGGTGATCAGGACAGATTCGCCGACCGGATGGGGAGAAGACGCGGTGGAGGAAATTTGCATGGATGAGTCTCCTTGGGTGTTCGTCCGCGCGGCGGATTCCACACGGCTTGTTTTCACTCCGGTTTCCGGAAGGATGTTCACGGAAAGGAGCGGAATGGCGAGGTCCCTCAACCGGTGAAGAACTCCGAACAGAGCTGCCTGGTCGGGCAACGGTCCGCGCAGAACCGTCGCCCCGTTCTTCTCGTGCCGCAGGGACATGCCCGGGAACCATTTGGCGGCCGGCACGTAATCCAGCCAGACATTAACCCGGATTTCAACCACGATGGGAGAGGGACCGGCGCCGGAGCGATTATTCATACAAGAGTTCCCCCAACACCGATCGAATTCCGACGCCGGTGCGCCGCGCGCGGATATCGGAGCTCAGCCGGTCCGCGCTCTCCTTCTCCAGGCGAAGGATGGAATGCATGATCTGGGCGGCGACCGTCTCCACCAGGTTGTGGTCCTCCACATTCCCGTGGAATACAAGCGGCGAGCCGACGGTGAGGGCGTATGGTCCGCGGAAGTACCAGGTGCCCAAAGCCATTTTGCCTTTCACTCTGGTCTCGATCAAACGAAGGCGCGAGCGATCCAACGCCACGCCGATCGGCACCACCGGAACACCCGCCTCGAGAGCCAGGCGGGCCGCGCCGGTGCGAGGCTTGTGAAAACCGCCCTCCAGCGGGCTGATGGCTCCCTCCGGATACAGGGCCACCGATTTTTTCTCCCGGAGTTTACGCAAGGCGGTATGGTAGGCCGTCCTCCCGTTCCCCGGGATGACCGGAATATGCCCGGCGAGATGCAGGTAGGAACCGAACACCGGCACCTGGAACAAACGCTCCTCGATGAGGATGTGAACGGGTTCCGGGGTGATTTCCAGAATCAGGAAAGGATCGGTGGTGCTGGGATGGTTCGAAACGAGAATTTTCGGTCCGGGCGGCAGCGGCTTATGCCTGCGGATGTCGATGTCGAACATCAAATTCTCATAGAGGTCGATCGCGGGCAGCCCCAGGCGGAAAAACATCGAATGCATGGCGGACACCTTTCCATTCTTTGAATTTGCTTGGGTTCAGGATGTCGCAAAAATGGGTGTAGTGTCATGGTTCGGAAGGTGTATCCGGGGTGTGTATTTCCGTTCCTTTCGGAAAAAGGCCTGTTTTCTGCAATTCATAGCGGTATCCGAGGGCGCTCTTTTCGGCACTTGGGTGCTGGAAGCGGGAAGCGGACTTTGTTATATTGGCGGAAACAGATATCCGGGGAGGTGAAATGGTTCAGCGAAAATGGATCTGGTGGATCGCCCTGGCGGGCGCGGTTTCGTTCGATTATTTATTCTGGGGCCATCGGCCGGGGATTTCGTTCTTCGTTTTTGTCGTCGTTGGTTTGGGAGCAGGGGTGATCTCGGCATCGATCTCCGGTGTTGCGCCGAACGCAAGAAGCATAATCCTTATTCCTTGCATCCTGGTTTCGGCGGCGATCACCTTTCTGCGGGTGGAGCCGATTACGGCCTTCTGCGGTGCTGGCATGACGCTGGTACTGATGATGATCCTGGCCTACAGTTATCGCGGCGGGAATTGGCCGCTTTATGGAATTGTCGATCATCTGAGCGCCGCATTCCGGCTGGGCTCATCCGCCGCCCTGCATCCCGCCCTCCTGCCGCCGGAGAAAAAGCCCGCCGACAGTTCCCCGCAGGGAACAACCCATTGGCGCCGCTGGCTGCCCTCCGTCGCCCGCGGATTGGTCCTGGCGCTGCCGGTGGTCCTGGTGTTCGCCGCATTGCTTTCGGCGGCCGATCCGGTATTCGAACGCGCGATGAAAAACCTAATCGACATCGACCGCCTGCCGGAATACCTTTTCCGGTTGACCTACATCCTGATCGGCATGTATCTCCTGGTGGGAGTCGTCCTGTACGCGATCCTCTCCAGCCGCGAGGAATGGCTTCCCGCGCCGGAAAATCCGCGCCTGAAGCCGTTCATCGGATTCATCGAATCCGCAGTGGTTCTGGGAAGCGTAAGCCTGCTCTTCGCCGTGTTCGTCGTCATCCAGTTCCGCTATCTTTTCGGCGGGGTGGAAAACATCACCGCCGAGGGATTCACCTACTCGGAGTATGCACGCCGGGGATTCGGCGAGCTGGTGGCGGTGGCTTTCATCAGCCTGTTCCTGTTTCTCGGCTTCGGTTCACTCACCCAGCGCGAGGACCCGCTGCGGCGGAGGATTTTTTCCGCGCTCGGGATGTTCCTGGTGGCGATGGTTGTGGTGATGCTGGTCTCTTCCTACCGGCGGTTGCAGCTGTATGAAGACGCCTACGGCTTCACCGGGTTGCGCTTATACACCCATGTGTTCATCCTCTGGCTGGGGATTCTCCTGGTGGCGGTTGCCGGATTGGAGCTCGTCGGACGAATCCGCTGGTTCAGCGCCGCCGCCATCACGGTGGCGTTCGGCTTCACGCTGACCCTCGCCATTCTGAATGTGGATGCCACCATCGTCCGGATGAACGGATTGCGCTCGATCGTCGTCCAAGAAGGGGGAATGCGCGACAGCGCAGATGCGAAACTGGACACGAGTTATTTCGAGGAACTGTCGGCGGACGCCGTGCCGGAATTGCTCGCGCTTTACGAATCCAGCCCGGAATCCGAGAAGGATCTCATCGGCGCGGGCCTCTCATGCCGTTTGGCGTTGATGGAGGAATCCCAAACCAATGCCTGGCAATCCTACTTGATGCCCGTTGCGGAAGCACTCCGGCTGCTGCGCGCCAGCTCGGTGGCGGAGGATTATCCGGTTCACGAAGAACGCGGCGTTTTATACGTAACTGTCGGGGGGGAAGACAAATATTGTTCGGGGCAGAATGCCTGGATGGATTAGCGGATCAGTGCAGTCGGAAAGAAAGACTCCGAGGCGGACGAATAGTCCGCCCCGGTTTTTTTTATGGATCAGACGATCAATGCATGCGCAACGGGAAACGCTCATTCGGTTCCTGGATGCCCGACTCAAGCACCCTCGCTTTGCGAACAACCCAGCTTCCGAAATACACGGAAGCCGGGATGCGTCGCGAGGGCAGGCGCGGGCATGACGAACAAACATCATCCTTCCAGCGCGCTCTTATCGAGGGCTTGCTGAAGCTTCTACCACAGGCACTCGGGAATGACGATCGCAAAGGCTGCTGTCATTCCCGCATGCTCCTGGCGGGAATCCAGGTACAGGCAAAATTAATTAGGAGACAATTTCAGCGTATAAATCCCGCCAAGTCGGATTCTTGGTCTCAATAAGTCTTAATTTCCACTTTCGATTCCATCTCTTGAGTTGTTTTTCGCGGAGAATAGCCATCCGCATGGTTGTACATAACTCGAAATACACAAGTAAATAGACCTGATATTTCTTTGTAAAACCTTCAAAAGTGCCTTCCATGTGTTGCCAGATGCGTTTTCTCAAATCGCTCGTCACTCCAATATACAAGGTCCCGTTTCGGCGACTTGCGAGAATGTAAACCGCGGGTTGTTTTGCGTTTTTAACCATAATTATTCCCCCTGTATTAAAGATCAATATCCATGAGCGATTATTCTATCCAACCGTTCAAAAAAACACTCAATCGGTTCCTGGATGCCCGCCTCAAGCACGCGGGCATGACAACCCAATAGATGCACGCCGCAAACACGCGGGCATGACAAA
>CAZFPL010000078.1:8682-14155 GCA_964521085.1 uncultured Anaerolineales bacterium
CGCGGGCATGACAACCCAATAGATGCACGCCGCAAACACGCGGGCATGACAAACCAACGGATGCCTGCCCCCAAGTTTTTTCTTGGGGGCAGGCATGACGATCGCAAAGACGGTTGTCTTCAGGCGACAAGCGCCGCAATCGGCGCGGGAACGGCGACGCTGGCATCGGGAACGCCGCGGACGCGGGCCTGCTCCACCTCGCGCGCCCAGAGGAACAGGCAGGTGTGATAGGCCGTTGTGACGTACGAGGAAAGCACTATCACCACGAGAATAATAGCAACGGCCACGAGGATTCCCACGACGGCCGCGATCACAATGCCTTCCGTCGCCCAGTTGGCGAGCGTGCCGATCAGGAAGAACAATCCTCCGCCGAGCGCGACCGCCAGAATGAAGAGCAGGAATCCGATCAGCCCGACGACGGTCCCCACGCCGATTTCCGTCACCGCGACAAGCAGCAGATTGTCCTTGATGATTTGCGTCGCCCGCTTGGCAGCCTTCCCGAGGTTGAGGTCCTCGATGATCATCGCCGGAAGGATAAAATATGTGGCGACAGTCCAGACCTTGCTGAGAATGGAAGCGAGCACGGCGGCGATTGCACCCATAACATTAAAATTCCTTTGCTTTCCCCGCCGCTGGTTGGCCAGCATTTCCACGAGCTTCACCAGCGCGGACACCGCCGCCAGGGTCATGATATCGAAAAGGTCCCGACGCACCGTGGCCCACGCCTGATCCATTCGACCGTCACCCTGGGTGAGGTAATCGTACACCAGGCGCACGGTCATTCCGGCGAAGATGTAGCTGATGGTGAATTGAATGAAGAAGGTTACAAAGGACATTACGGCGAGGATGATCTTGCCGAAGTCACCCTCCCCCACAAGAAACGTAACCAAGAGGGTGGGGGCGGCGAGGATCACGGTTGCAATCGACCCGACGATCAGGGAGTAGATCGAAGGCTTAAGAAGGTCGGGATCCTTGGCCGCCATCCCGGCAGCCTGTTTGAGGAACCCGAATCCGCGGCGAATGGAATTCATCATGGGAAAACCTCCTAAGGTGGAATGCCGGGCTTTAATAGCCGGCAGAGTGTTGTTTCGCCAATCGTATCATGAAAGAACTACGTCGAGGCCGCACACGTGGTTGCAGGATCGGACCGGCGCATCTCGATCGGCGGTTTGACAACCTGGAAGTCCGCCGTCATCCCTGCAGGCTCGCAGCAGGCACGGGGATCCAAGGCAGGCGTTTCGGGAGACACTCACCCTGTTCCCGGATGCCTGCCAGGTTCACGCAGGCCCCCGCTTCGCAATCATCCCTACCCATAGAACTGACTCGAGCAGGGATGCTCCGCGAGGGCAGGCATTACGAAAAAAGGACGTCATCCCCGCGTGCTCGTAGCGGGGATCCAGGACATGCGATGCGGGAAATACTCACTTTGTTCCTGGATGCCCGCTGAGACCACGCGGGCATGACGGGCTTTTATATTGCCGTCGTTCCCACGCGTACTGTTTTGACATGCCGTTGGCCGGTTTATATAATGGGTGGAAGCCTTCGATCGAAGACAACGGTTCCACATTCAAGGATGGAGAAAGCGAATTGCCATGACCAATCCTTCCCGACCGTCCTCCTCCCCGGGCAATCCCACGCCCGATGAAAAAACCCCGATCCGGAACGTCTTGATCTTCCTGGCGGCGTTGCTCTGGTTGATGGTTCCGATCCTCGTGTTCAACATCTTCCATAAACCGCTGCCCCCGGCCGCCTTGGAACGCGTCCAGGACATGTTGATCGATCTGCTTGCCGCGGGATGGATCCTGTGGATCGGGGTCGGGATCGGATGGCGGTTCGTTCGGGGTGGAACCCTTTCCCCGCTGGAAAAAACCGCGCTTTCGGGCGCTCTCGGAAGCGGCGCGTTGGGCTTGATCTGCCTGGGAGCCGCATGGGCGGGGATTATGACCGGCACCATAATGATCCTGATCTGCGCCGGGCTGACATTGCTTGTCTCGATCCCGCTGGCGCGGGATATCCTCGTCTTCGTGCTGGATCTTCCCCGTCCCACGCCGACGGGCGGCGTTTTCTCGCGTTTGCTGGGATCGTTCCTCGCCGCTTCGGTGATCTTCGCGTTGGGGATTGCGCTGGCGCCGCCGACCGCCTGGGACGCGCTGGTTTATCATCTTCGCATTCCGCAGCAGATCCTCGCCGCGCATTCCTTATCGCTGCCCGGGGATTCCCTGTTCCGGGAGATTCCCCACATGGCGGAAATGCTCTACACCGCCGCCATCGCGCTGACCGGACGGGCCGAGACGGCGGCGGTTTTGGGGTGGGGAATCGCGCTGCTGACCCTGATCGGGATGACCGGGACCGCCCGCCGGTGGGGATTGCGGCATTCCCTTCTTCCCGCCGCGTTGCTGCTTTCGGGAGACACGCTGGCCAAATCGATGGGATGGGGATATGTGGATTGGGTGAGCGCCCTGTTCGGTTTCGCCGCGCTGTGCGCGCTCTCGCGAAAGGAAGCAGGCGCAAAGTGGATTCTCCTGGCGGGGGGATTTTCGGGCCTGGCCCTCGGCACAAAATACACCGCCGGCGTCTTGATACTCGTGCTGTTCCTCGCCGTGGTTTCGCGCCGGGAGTGGAGACAATCCTTAAAAGAAGCGGCACTCCTGCTTTGCGGCGCGCTGGCGGCCTTTTCCCCATGGATCCTGCGGGGGTTGGTGTTCTGGGGAAATCCGCTTCCGCCGTTTCTGGACGCCGGACCGCTGGCCGCGCTGAAAAACGAATTCTTCACCGGACGGCCGCTGGAGCATGCATGGCTGCTGGCCGCAGTGCTGCCCGCTTTGCAGTCGATGGTGGGAAGTTACGGGGCGCTGCCGTTCGGCGCGACGATCGGCCCGCTGCTGCTCGCGCTTTTACCGGGAGCGCTTTTGCGCCGCGGGAAGGAAACGCCCGCGGGGGCTTTCCTGCTGAAAATGCTTTGGCTCTGCGCGCTTCTCTACTGGGCGGCGTGCGGAGCGGGGGGGATTTTCTCGCTGTCGTTGACCCAGCCGCGGCTGTACATGGCCTTGTTCCCTGGGATCGCGCTTTTGGCGGCATACGGGTTCGAGCGATTGTGGGGGATCCGCCTGGCGATCATCCGGCTCGGCACCATCACCGCGGTCATGATCCTTCTGGTCTTGGCGGTCCAGGCTCTCGGACTGGCGCAAAATTGGATCGCGTCCGGGATTCCGAACTATCTCGCCGGTTCGCTCGCCCGGAAGGAATTCCTGGAAAACAATCTGGGGTGGTATTCGCGGGCGATGGAATACGTAAAAACCATGCCGGAAGGCTCGCGGGTGCTGATGTTGTGGGAACCGCGCGGATATTATTGCGGGGAAGTCTGCACGGAAGATGCGACCATCGACCGGTGGTATCTGGCCATGCGGACGCAAGGATCGCCGGAATTGATCCTGGATGAGTGGCGCAAAGAAGGCTGGACCCATATCCTGATCTTCGATGCCGGGGCGGAGTTCGAACGCGACGGCCGGAGCGAATACTCCGCGTTGGATTGGGAGGCGCTCGATCAACTGCGTTTGCGGTTGACCGTGGTGGAGCGGTTCGGCGAGGGATACACACTTTATTTGATACCACCTAGGGAAGAGCAGCTCGCGCAAGGCTCGTCATGCCTGCGTGTTCCTGGCAGGCATCCAGGAACCGGCTCTGTGCATCCTGGAACGCTTGGCCTGGATTCCCGCCAAGTACATCCTCGCTTCGCAGCCATTCCCACTCAAAGACCAGATTCGAGTGGGAATACTCCCCCCGCTTCGCGGATATCACCACTCTAAGAGCAGAACCGGGTGGTGATGCTTCGCGGGGGCGGGCGCGAGGGCAGGCGCGGGAATGACGATCGTACTTCCGCTTTGACAAGCCCTCCCGCGTCATTTACAATACCGTCCGCCGTCGGTGTTCGGCCTTCTTCCTTTAAAAAAATCCCCCGCGGGAAGCGATCGGCTCCCCGTCCCTGGAGGTTGACAAGAGCACATGAAGGAATACGCAACCGAAGCCATCCGCAATGTGGCGCTGATCGGGCACGGCAGCGCGGGCAAGACCACCCTGGTCGAGGCGTTTCTGCACTTCACCGGCGCCTCCACCCGGCTGGGTAAGATCCAAGACGGCACGACGATTTCGGATTTCGACGACGAAGAAATCCGCCGCAAGATTTCCCTCTCCACCGCGGTCATCCCCATCGAATTTCAAGACCATAAAATCAACCTGCTTGACACGCCCGGTTTTCCGGATTTTGTGGGCGAGGTGATTTCGGCACTGCGCGTCGCAAGCGGCGCGATGGTGCTTCTGGATGCGGTGGCCGGCGTGGAAGTGGGAACCGAGCTGACCTGGCAGCATTGCGAGGAATTCAAGCTGCCGCGGTTCGTGGTGATCGCCAAGATGGACCGCGAAAACGCCAATTATGAGCGGGCGATGGCGAGCGCGAAAACACTTCCGGGCGCGAAGCTCGTCCCGGTGCAGCTGCCGGTCGGTCAGGGGCAAAATTACAAAGGAGTGGTCGACCTGCTGGCGATGAAAGCCCGGATGGGGGCCGGCAAGGAAGCCTCGGACATTCCGGCGGATATGAAAGCGGCCGCCGAAGAAGCGCGTGTGGCTCTGATGGAAGCGGCGGCGGAGGGCGAGGATGAGCTCCTCGAGAAGTATCTGGGCGGAACGGAACTGACCCAAGATGAAATGATCCGCGGCCTGCGCAAGGCGGTCTGGAACAGCGTGTGCATGCCGGTGTTCGTCTGCGCCGGATCGGCCGAAGTGGGGATCGAACCGCTGCTCTATTGCGCGACCAAACTCTTCCCCTCGCCGACCGAGATGCCCAAGGCGGTGGCGGAGGGAAAGAGCGGTCCGGAGGAGCTGGAATGCTCCGACGCCGGCCCGCTTGCGGTATACGTCTGGAAAACAACCGCCGATCCGTTTGTCGGGAAGCAGACTTACTTCCGCGTGTATTCGGGGACCCTGAGTTCGGATACGCGCGTCTGGAATTCAAAGAAATCCGCCGAGGAACGGCTGGGGACAATTTCGCTCCCGCGCGGCAAGGAAACACTGCCAGTCAAGAACGTGCACGCCGGAGATATCGGCATCGTTCCCAAACTCTCCGTCACGGTCACCGGGGATACCTTGTGCGACAAGGGCCACCCTCTGACCCTGCCCGTCCCGATTTTTCCGACCGCCCTCTATTCGGTGGCGGTGACTCCCAAGACCCAGGCCGACGCGGCCAAGATCTCCCCCACGCTTACCCGGTTGTGCGAAGAGGATATGACCCTCTCGTGGCACAACGAAGCCAGCACGCTGCAAACGATCCTGCAGGGCATGGGCGACCAGCACATCGACGTGGCGATCCGGCGGGCGGAGACCAAATTCCAGGTCGGCCTGCACATCGAGCTGCCGAGGGTTCCGTACCGCGAGACGATCACCAAACAGAACAGCGCGATGTACCGCCACAAGAAGCAGA
>CAZFPL010000079.1:0-13976 GCA_964521085.1 uncultured Anaerolineales bacterium
TATTTCATCGCCGATGCGCACGCGTTGAACCAATTGCACGACGCCGCGGAACTGGACCGCTTGATCTTCGAAGTGGCGGCGACCCTGCTAGCCCTCGGGCTAAATCCGGAGAATGTGACGTTCTTCCGCCAATCCGACATTGCCGAGATCTTCGAGCTGGCCATAATCCTGGCGGCCGCCACACCGAAAGGTTTGCTTAACCGGGCGCATGCCTACAAGGCCGCGGTGGACGCCAACCTAGCGGCGGGGCGCGACGGCGACGCCGGGATCAACATGGGGCTGTTCACGTACCCGATCCTCATGGCGGCCGACATCCTGTTGTTCGGCAGCCACGCGGTGCCGGTCGGGGAGGACCAGCGCCAGCACGTCGAGATCGCACAAGATATCGCCCAGGCGTTCAACCGCGCATACGGCGATGTCCTGACGGTTCCCGAAGCAGTCATCGGCGAAGCGATCGCCGACATTCCAGGCACGGACGGACGCAAGATGAGCAAGAGCTACGACAACATCATCCCGATTTTCGCGCCGCCGGAAGAACTCCTCAAGTACATCATGGGGATGGTCACCGATTCACGGCCTCCCCAGCAGCCGAAGGATCCCGAGCAAGACAACCTCTTCCGCCTGTACCGGTTCTTCGCCGCTCCCGCGGAGATCGAAACCCTGCGCGAAAAATATCTATGCGGCGGAATCGGGTATGGCGAAGTTAAAAAGGCGCTGTTCGACTTGCTGGAGCGCACGTTCGGCGATGCGCGCGGCCGGTACGAGAAATATATCCAGGACCGCCCGTATTTGGAGGGCGTACTTCGGTATGGCGCCGTGAAAGCGCGCGCGGTTGGCGCACCGATGCTGGATAATGTGCGCAGGGCGGTCGGAATACGGAGTTATTAAGCCACGGAGGACACGGATAGGCACGGAGAAAACCATTTCTTAAAAAGAGGGGGTACTATGACGAAGTTGATGTATCAGGACGAGAGCTTCGCTGTGCTAGGCGCGGCGATCGAGGTTCATAAAGTACTGGGCTCCGGTTTCCTCGAAGCGGTTTATCAAGAGGCGTTGGAGATCGAACTGGCGGATCGAAAGGTCCCCTTCGAACCTCGTAAAGGGCTTGCGGTTTGCTACAAAGGTAAACCGCTCCGCAAGGCCTATGAAGCGGATCTGGTCTGCTTTGAAAAAATCATCGTGGAGTTGAAAGCGCTGGACCGGCTTTCGGGCAAGGAAGAAGCCCAAATCCTGCATTATCTGAAGGCTTCCGGCATGCGAGTCGGGTTGCGGATCAACTTTGGAAGTCACGGCAGATTGGAATGGAAACGATATATTCTATGAATCCACGGAGGACACGGAGGGGCACAGAGAAAAAGCAATTATGATTTCCGTGAATCTCCGTACCCTCTGTGGATGAAAAGGTTTTCGTGCTTGCACTAGGTAGCAACAAGTGAGCGATGAGGTAAAAACTATGACAACTCTCTCCCCCAAATTCGGCCCCTACGGCGGGCAATACGTTCCGGAGACGCTTCTGCCGGCGCTCGAACAGCTGGAAGCGGAATTCGAACTTGCCCGGAGCGACCGGTCGTTTCAGAACAAACTCAGCGGGTTGCTGGTCGATTACGCCGGCCGGCCCACGCCGATCACCTTTGCCGCGCGGCTGAGCGCGCATCTGGGCGGGGCGCGGATCTACCTCAAACGCGAAGACCTGGCCCACACGGGCGCGCACAAGATCAACAACGCCCTCGGCCAGGGGCTGCTGGCGCAGCGGATGGGGAAGAAGCGCATCATCGCCGAGACCGGCGCCGGGCAGCATGGGGTGGCGTCGGCCACCGTCGCCGCGCTGCTCGGGCTTGAATGCGTCGTTTATATGGGCGAGGTGGACATGGCCCGCCAGGAGCCGAATGTGTTCCGTATGCGCCTGCTCGGTGCCGAGGTGCGGCCGGTGGCGAGCGGAAGCCGGACGCTTAAGGATGCGATCAACGAAGCCATCCGGGATTGGGTGACCAACGTCGAAAGCACGCACTACCTGCTCGGCTCGGCGCTCGGCCCGCATCCCTACCCGACAATCGTGCGCGAGTTCCAGAAGGTGATCGGCCGCGAAGCCCACACACAGATGCTCGCCAAAACCGGAAGGCTGCCGGACGCCGCCGTCGCCTGCGTCGGCGGGGGTTCCAACTCGATCGGGCTTTTTTCCGCGTTCGTCAACGAGCCGGACGTCAAGCTCATCGGCGTGGAAGCCGGCGGCGAGGGGATCGCCAGCGGAAAGCACGCGGCGCGCTTTGCGGATCCGCAGCGCGGCCGGCTCGGCGTGCTGCACGGGGCGCAGACGTACGTGCTGCAGACCGCCGACGGGCAGATTGCCGAAACGCATTCCATCTCCGCC
The DNA here is from genome assembly GCA_964521085.1 of uncultured Anaerolineales bacterium. GTDB lineage: Bacteria > Chloroflexota > Anaerolineae > Anaerolineales > RBG-16-64-43 > JAFGKK01. Next base: position 2,369 of record CAZFPL010000079.1, read on the forward strand.
GGATTGGATTATGCCGCCGTCGGACCGGAGCATTCGCACCTGCGCGATCTCGGCCGGGCGGAATACACCGTCGCCACCGATGCCGAAGCGCTCGAAGCGTTCTCGCTGCTGAGCAAACTGGAGGGGATCATCCCGGCGCTGGAAAGTGCGCATGCCGTCGCGGAAGCCATCCGCCGCGCGCCGAAGATGGGCAAGGACCAAATTCTTCTGATCTGTCTCTCCGGGAGGGGGGACAAGGATCTGGGTACGGTGATCCCCCTCCTCGCCTCCTCCCATTTGGCGAAGTCGAACGGGGGAAAGAAGGAAGGCGGAGAACCCCCATGCCGATAGCCGAGATCGAACGCGCTTTTAAAAGGAAGCCCGCCTTCATGCCCTACTTCCCGGTCGGGTATCCCAGCCTGCCGGATTCACTCGACGCGATCGAAGCGCTGGCCGGGAGCGGGGCCGACCTGATCGAAGTGGGAATCCCGTTTTCGGATCCGCTGGCCGACGGGCCGGTGATCCAGCAAGCAACGCAGATTGCGCTGCAGAACGGCGCCACTCTCGGACGCGTGCTGGAATCCGTCGCGGAGCTGCGGCGGCGCGGTATCGGAATCCCGCTGATCCTGATGGGATACTACAACCCGATTTTCCGCTACGGCTTGAAATCCTTCTGCGCGGACGCGCTGCATGCGGGCGCGGACGGGCTGATCGTGCCCGACCTTCCGCCGGAGGAATCCGGCGAACTGGAGGACGCCCTCGGCGGGAGCCTTCCCCTCATCCGGATGCTCGCCCCGACGACAAGCGCGGACCGCGCAAGGAAGATCTGCGCCGCCGCGAAGGGATTCCTTTATCTGGTTTCGGTCACCGGCGTGACCGGCGCGCGCGAAAGCGTGGCGTCTGGTTTGCCCGGGTTTATCGCCCGGGTGCGGTCCGCCGTCCCGAAGGATCTGCCGCTGTGCGTCGGATTCGGGATCGCGACGCCCGATCAGGCGGCCGAAGTAGGCCGGATCGCCGACGGCGTGATCGTCGGCTCGGCCTGCGTGCGCGCCATCGGTTCGGCGCAGGATCCAAAACGCGCGGCGGCGGAGTTCGCCGCCGCATTCCACGCGGCGTTGGATCACGGATAATTGGAACACCATCCCGACCGCGCCCTCTCCCCGATCCATTATTAAGCCGGAAATAATCCACCGGTTTTCGAAGCCGCTTCCCCGGCGACCATCCCTGCCTGAGCAATCAGGCTGGTTTATTATCCCAATCCGCCAATGCCTGCAGGATGGAGAATACGATAGAATGATAGAGATCTTTCTGGAATCGGGGTGGATAATAAGGTCGGGTCTGTGGAAAGCAGAATGGCATTCTGAAAACCGCTTTTGTGGGTTTTCCCGCCATTTCAAATTTTAAAAAAGGGATGCGATCTTGTCCGGACCAATCGTCATCTTCGTCCTCTCCACACTGCTCTTCCTGGGCGGCATGCTTTTTCTGTGGTGGGTGGGAAGGCATCTCCACCTTGGAGACCCGATTCCCGTTTCGAATCCGGATCTGGAAAGCCCGCTGATTTCCATCATCATCCCGGCCCGCGACGAAGCCCGGAATATCCGGAACTGCATGGAAAGCCTGCAAAGGCAGACCTATCCGCGCTGGGAAATGATCGTCGTCAACGACCATTCGACGGACAGCACTCCGAACATCGTCGCCGAGCTTGCCTCCGGCGATCCGCGGATATCTCTTCTCAACAGCAAACCGCTGCCTCCCGACTGGGTTGGGAAATCCCACGCGATGGCCCAAGGAGCCGATCAAGCAAAGGGGGATTGGCTGTGCTTTATCGACGCGGATACGTTCGCCTCCCCGGAATTACTCGCATCGACCTTTGCCGAAGCGTACTTTAACAAAGCCGATTTAATATCCATCCTAACCACCCAGGAATTGAAAAGTTTTTGGGAGAACGTCATCAGCTCGGTCGCGTTTGCAGGATGCGCCCTGGTGTACGATTTCGACCGGATCAACGATCCCGGGACGCCCGACGCGATGGCGATCGGCCAATTCATCCTCGTCCGGCGCAAGGTATACGAGGATCTGGGAGGGCATCATACCCTCCACGATTCCATCCTCGAGGACCGTGCCATCGCCGAAATGGTCAAACATGCCGGACACAGAATTCTGTTGAAGGACGGGCGCGGTTTGGCGCGCACCCGCATGTACACTTCCTTTAAAGAGATCTGGGAAAGCTGGGTGAAGACGATTTATCCCGGCCTGCGCGACCAGCCATGGATGCTGGTCGTCATCGCCGGGGCTCTCCTCCTCGGCGCATGCATCTTTCCCCTCTGGTGGTTCGGCGCGCTGGCCGGATGGATATTAAGCGGAAACCCGCTGGCGGGATTGGTGTTCCTCGAAGCCGCCATTTTTTGGATCTATTTCCTGCGCGAGGCCACCGACGACTTCGCTTCGTTCGGAATCTCCCGGTGGTACGCCCTTACAGTGCCGCTGGGACTGTTTATATTTGGAGCCATGATGCTGGATTCATATTTCCGGTCGCTTTCCGGACATGGGCTCACATGGAAGGGGCGGACGTATCAAACGAAGTAGAGAATCGCCCCGCCCCTCCAAACCAGGATCCGACAATCGAATGCACCCGACGAGTCGTACATCCGCGTCCGATGATTCCCGCCGCGTTGCAGTAGCGGGACTATTTCCCTCGCCCCGCCTTTCCTTTCGACATTTTCCATGAGGTAAGACTATGTGGCAGATCCAACTTCCTTCTTCGGGGGACCGGGGATTCCTCTCCGACTACGTCCACGAATCCGTGGACTCCATCCTCCGCAAAATCATCGTGGCGTTCAGCGGGATGTATGCGTCGGTATTGCTGCTGACCATGATCCGTTGGCCGGCCGAATTCAACTGGCGCCTGTTGCCCATCGCCCTGGTCGTCATACTCACCGCCATTCTTTCCTATTGGCTGATTCAAAAGCAGTTCATCCTCTCCCAGGCGATCTGGCAGATCGGCATGGCGGCCGCCGTCTGCCACACCACGTTGGTGTTCGGACGCCCCGAGGTCCTTTTCCTGCTGGCGTTTCTCCCGATGATCATGATCCTCGCGCTCGGATGGCTTCCCGCCCTGGCCGCGGAGGCGTTTGTCATCGCCCTGGTGGCTGCCTTCACCCGGCTTTCCCTCTCTACGGTCGTTCCCCTGGAATATATCGTTGAAGTGGGAACCGGTGGATTCCTCGGAGGGGTGTTGGGCTGGGCGTTTGGCTCGGCGCTTTTCGGGGTGGCAAAATGGTCGCTCTCCAGCTACCGCGATGCGCAAAGCAACCTGGAGGAAATGCGCATCCACCGCGGCCACCTGGCCCGGTTGACCAAGGATCTCGATCAGGCGTATTACCGCTTGGAAAGGGCGAACGCGGCCTTAACCATGGCTTGGAGAAAAGCCGACGAAGCGGAACGGCTGAAATCCGAATTCGTCGTAAACGTAAGCCACGAACTGCGCACCCCGCTAAACCTGATCATCGGCTTCAGCGAAGTAATCAGCCGCTCCCCGGAAAGTTATCGCGGCGCCACCCTGCCCAGTGCCTACCGCCGCGACATCAACGCCATTTACAACAGCGCCAAACATCTCCTCTCGCTTATCGACGACGTGCTCGATCTGGGACGGATCGATGCGGGAAAGACCATTCTAGTCCGCAACGAAGTGGCTCCCGCCGACCTGGTCGACGAAGTGGTGGATATGGTCCGGGATTACATCCGGGCGAAGGGCCTCGCGCTTCACGTGACGGTGGAAAAGAATCTGCCGATCCTGTGGATCGACAGCCTGCGGATCCGGCAAGCGCTCTTGAATGTGCTGGCGAATGCGGTGCGATATACCGCCGAAGGAACCATCCGGCTGGAAGTCGTCCGCAGGGAGGCAGACATCCAGTTCCGGATCACGGATTCCGGGCCCGGCATTTCCGAGGCTGATCTGCCGCACGTCTTCGACCTGTTTCATTCCGCGGAGCAGCCCCCGGACACCAAATGGCATTCGGGGACCGGCCTGGGATTGCCGCTGAGTAAAAAGTTTGTGGAGATGCATGGGGGAACGATGGGGGTGGAAAGCATTCTGGGGAAAGGCGCCACCTTCTGGTTTTCCCTGCCCTCGTCGGTCCATAAAAAAAGCCTGACCCAAACCCTCACCACCCCCCTTCCGCAATCCCCGGATATCAAACCGCAGCCGGAGGAACGCACCGTCGTAGTGGTGAACGCGGACGCGGCGGTCGTCTCCCTGCTCCAACACTATTTGGATACCTTCCGGTTCTACGGCGCCGACACCATGGAGGAAGGCCTGGCACTCGCCGAGAACATCCATGCGGCCGCCATCATCGCGGATCCGGAAATCTCGAGATCGCTCCGGCAAAGCCGGATCCCGATCATCCACTTCCCATGGCCCACCAGCCAGCAGGCTGCGGCGTCCCTGGGAGCCCGCGGGTTTCTCACCAAACCCGTTTCCACCCAGCAGCTGCAAGCCTCGATCGAGGATCTGGGATATCCCATCCGCCGCATCCTCATCGCCGACAGCGATCCCGAACTCGTGCGCCTGTTTCAACGCATGCTGCGGGCGCACGTCCCCATTCAGAACTGCCTAGAAGCCTACAATATCGAGGAAGTCCTGCAACGCGCGGTCACGGAACATCCGGACCTGATCATGATGGAATTCTCGATGTTAAAGGGGGAAGAAGGCGGCCCGGTAAAAACCATCTCGGATTTTTCCGCCCTGCGGGAGATTCCCGTTATTCTGATTTCCGAGACGAACTGGGAAGAACTGCGCCTGAAGTTATCGGGGCCCATTCAAGCCAACCGCCCCGAGGGATTCGACCTGCGGGAGATTGTCAGGGCTGCGGAGGCTCTCGTAAACGCTTTATCTCCGGCTTGGAATATGGAGCCAAAGCATTCAGAAGCGCCATCTGGCTGACGGGCTTGGGCAGGTACATCGCCGCCCCCAAGCTCTGGGCGAGCTGGGGTTCCTGGACCACCGAACAAATAATCACCGGGATATCGCGGGTTTGAGGGGCGTTCTTGAATTTCATCAGGATATCCCATCCGTCTTCGGCCGGCATCATCACATCCAGCATGATGACGGTCGGCCGGGTCTCGGCGATCCTCTGCCACGCCTCGGCGCCGCTGGTCGCCGATTTCACCGCCCAATCCTGTCCGTCCAGGTAGCGGCGGAACAGGTCGATGATTTTCGTATTGTCATCCACGATCAAGAGCACTTGTGGATTGGCCACCGGCCAGATGAGCACCGCCTCCCACTTGGGCGGATCCTGGGTGAGAAGCAGTTTTCCCCCCATTGCAGCTGTCAGTTTTTCACACATCTCCAAGCTGGAAAGCGCCGACGGACCCGGAGTTTCGGAAGAGATTCGGGTGGACAGACGCACCCCGATTTCCCTTTCGTTTCCGTAGGATGCCATTCGAATTCGTTTATCGTGTGTAATCGAAAGAGCCTGAGAGATGAGTTTTAAGAGCACTTGGCGCAGCATGACCCGGTCGGCATGCAGGCGGACCGGCATAGGAAATTCCAGGAGAAACTCCGCCCCTTGCGACAGGATCAGGGGATTTATGACAGGATGAAGTTCCTTCATTAAATCCACCACGTCCAGCGTCTCCCACGAGGCGGAATCCATCAGGCGGCCGGTCTCCGCCTGCATCAAGAGGTCCTCATCCAGTGCCGCTTGCCCTTCCGGGATCGATATCGGGATTCCCGGATCCCGGATCTGACTCCAGAGAATGTCCACCAGCGCTTCGGTGATCCGCGATTGATCCCGGAAAAACTGGCTCTTCCCGATCTTCAGCTCCTCCATCACCTCCACCGGATTCAAACCCTCGATGTAGCGCAGTTCCAGGATCCGGTATGCCCGCCAATCAGGCGAAAGCGCGGGCCGCCCCGGAGAAGGGCGCATGGATTGGACCGCGTCGAGCAGGATCCTCCGCAACCCCTGACTGCGCCCGACGGGATTCCGCGACTCTTCGCCCATCAGGATCTTTGCCAGAGGATGGCTTTGCAGGTAGGCGGCGTCGTACAGATGCCCGAGAGCGCTGTGAACCCACTTGGCAAACTGGTCCCGCGTCAGCGGCTTGTTGGAATTAGGCATAGGGAAGGAAAATGGAGACGTCCGATCCACGGCGTCCGGGGAGAAATGACATCCCGCGGCGGGAGTCTATCAGAAGACTACAAGGGATAAAGCGGATTGTCAAGAAAACCCGGTTAAAAGTATGCGAAGATTTCCATCTCCGTTCGGTCGACCGGAACCGGCTCCAGGCCGGCGACGGCTTGAGAGGTTAGTTCAACGCTGGCCGGAGTCAGGCCGGGGGCGGCGACGGTGAGGGTGATGATCCCGGGCGTGCGTCCCGCGCGCACCCAGACGGCCAGCTGCCCGCCCTTCATGGTCAGCACGGCGGGGCCGATAATGCTGCCCGGGCCGGTTATCGTCAGATTCACCAAACCGTTTTCCGCCGGCACTACGGTTCCCTGCGCGTCCACAATATCAATGAAGACCAGCCGCGCGTCGCTGGAATCGGCTTTCAGTGAAGTCCCTTCCGCATACAGCCGGACAGCTGCCGCCGCTCCCGGAGTTTTTCGCGTGGCAACCGCCTTTTGCTCTCCGCCGATCAGGCAGACGGCTTGCAGGGTGCCGGGTACGAAACTACCGACATTGAAATTGAAGGGCGGGTGAAGCAGGTTCGTCCCGGGATCCGGGGGTTGCGTGGCGACGGGTTTACCGTTCAGCGACAAGGCGACCTGGTCGCAATTGCTGTACACCCGCACCGTCGTCGGGGAGGACGGAGTCCACTGGTTGGCGATGAACACCATGGGCCCCGAATCCACTCCGGGGATGACAACCGACGGATCGCGCTGACTCTGCAGAAAATAATAGGCGTACTTGGGGATGCGGTACATGTCGACCAGCCCCGAACGGATCAGGCTGAATCCGCCGTAGTCGGCGTAATCCCAATAGCCGTCGGCGGTAAACCATGGAAGCGCCATGTTCTTGCTCTGCCCGTCTTGGATGTTGTTTGCGTGGGTCAACATGGCATTGTCGCCCGCCTCGCGCAATTGCCGGCTGGTGGATTGAGCGCCGCCGTAATCCCAATCGCCGTACTCGGAGATGATGATCGGGCGCGTGTCGGTCGTCGCGCGCACGTTGTGCTGGGAAGCCCCGATGAAGATATCCGCAACCGGCCATTTCCAGGCGGCGGAATACGCCTGGTCCCCGGGATATTCCTCATGCACGATCCGATGCGCCTCCTGCGCCCATTCGAGGGTGAAGTTCGATTCATTCAGACTCGCTTCCCATGCCACCACGCTCGGGTGGTTGCGGTCGCGGCGGATCATATCCCGCAATTCCTGGTAGGTGTTGTTGCGGAAGGCAGGGGTATCGTTGTAGAACTGCCAGCCGGTCTGGGCGTCCAAGACCAGGATGCCTAATTCATCGCAGGCGTCGTAAAAGGCCGGATCGTGCGGATAGTGCGCGCCGCGGATGAAGTTCAACCCGCCGTCCTTGATCCGCTTAACATCATAGTAGATGGACTGGTTCGGGACCGCATTGCCCAGCCCGTAGATCTGCGAATGCATGTTGACCCCCAGCGCCTTGATGCGGCTGCCGTTGATGATCAGCCCGCCGTCGTGGCTCCACTCGATGCGGCGAATTCCGATCCGCGTGCGATAGGTATCCACTGTTTGCCCCCCCTCCTTCACCGTTGTCACCAGGGTATAGAGGTTCGGCGTATAGGGGTGCCACAGCTTCGGATTCTTTATTTCGATATTCTGGACGAAGTCGTGATCCATCCCCGGTTGGATCGCGGCGTCGGTGGAAGCGGAACCGACCGTTTGCCCGCCGGTGTCGACGATTTCCGAAACGAGCGTCGCATTGCGCGGGCCGTCATTCTCATTGAGGACGTTCGTCTGGATGTCCACCGTGGCGGAGTCGGAGCCGGCTTCCGGGTACGTGACAAAAACGCCGCCCCCGGCTGGCTTTCCGGCATACACCGCATCCGTCACATGGAGTTTGTCGGTCACAATCATGCGCACGTCCCGGTACAGCCCGCCGTAATACTGAAAATCGATCACCGGCTGTCCCGGCGCCCAATTGGGATTGGCGCGGCTGTCCACCTTCACGGCGATGACATTATCGGCCCCGCCATAGAACAGCATGTCGCTTACATCGATCATAAACGGCGTATAGCCGCCTTCGTGGCGGAGTTTCTTCGTGCCGTTGACCCACACATCCGCGGATTGCATGGCGGCTTCGAACTCGATGTACACCTTGCGTCCGCGGTACGCCTCATCGACGGTGAAATGCTTTCGATACCAGCTGACGCCAAGGTAGGCGAAGGGTTCATCGGGAGTCACATACTGGGTGGAATGGGGAAGGTCGACGTACGACCAGGAGGAATCGTCGAAGGCGGCGGCGTCCGCCCCGTCGGCATCCCCGGCGGCATATTTCCAATCGAGATTGAAATTCAATTCCAACCGCCCGCCCAGCGGCGGAAGCGGGGTACTCATCACCGTCGCGGCGGGAGTCGGCGTGAAGGCCGGCGTCGGCGACGCGCAGGAGGAAAGCGAAACGGAACCGATCAGGACGAGCGGGCAAATCCACCATCCCCTGGAAATCATCATTCGATGTTCTGCAACCACGATTCACCTCCACTACTCCGATTCGAATTGTAAAGCTACTAAATCGATTGTTTGAAAAAAACGTGCGCCGATCGGTCGATGCGACGCGTGATTCCGGCTTCCCAGCCGATCTTTCACCATTATTTTAAGGGATTCTACCTTCCCCAGTGTCCCCGGATCAAGAAAAAGCATTTCGGATTATTTCAGTCGGAATGCGGAATTCCCCCCATTTATACCGTATGGGGAAGGGGGATTTTTTAGGGAGAAACAAGGGATTCCAAGCATTGTTTGGCATCAGGGGAAAGACTAATCTGCCAATGCTGTGAAAGCACCGACTGAGCTTTCCTGCCTTTCTCCTCGTATGACTTTATTCGCTGATTCTCAATCCGACGATCACGGAGAGGAGGTGCCAAGAACCCATTACAATGACTGATGTCGTCCACGCCTATCGGCGGACGACTTGGGATTGTGCAAAAAACACAAAGGAGGAACGTTCCGATGCAACATAAACATAGGATTTTTCTAGGGATTGCCGTAATTGTTCTGGGCACATTGTTGCTGTCCGCTTGTGCAACGGCGACCGCCGCGCCGGTGGTCTCCACGCCGGAGAAGCAGATTGTCGTGGTGACGGCCACGCCGGGCCCCGAGGCAACAGTGGCTCCCAAACCCAAGGGAGAAATCACCGTCTGGATGTGGAAACCCGCCATGGATCCGATCATCAATTCCGGCGTGGAAGCGTCCTTCAAAGAGGCCTATCCGGACATCAAACTCAACTGGGTCGTTTACGGAACGAACGATGTATACCAGAAGCTTCCGTTGACTCTTTCGGCCGGGACCGGCGCTCCGGACGTGGCGCTCGTGGAAGACAGCAACCTGGCTCCGTTTGTCTATCTGGGCGGGTTGGCGGATCTGACCGACCGCGTCGCGCCGTACAAAGATAAGATGAACGCGTACAAGTGGGCGACCGCATCGCTCGACGGCAAGATCTACGCGATGCCGTGGGACAGCGGCCCGGTTGTCACGTATTACCGGCGGGATGTCTTCAAGGCGGCCGGCCTTTCGGATAACCCCGAAGACGTCAGCAAGGCGCTCGCCACCTGGGATGATACTCTCGCGGTCTGCAAGACGATCAAGGAAAAGACCAATACCCCATGCTTCATGCAGAACATGGCCAACAACGACGCCCGCTTGTATGAAATGCTGCTGTGGCAGCAGGGCCTGGGCTACTTCGATGCGAGCGGCAAAGTGACCATCGACAGCGCCGGGAATGTTGCGACGCTGGAGAAGATGGGTGAGTTCTGGAAGGCCGGACTCCTCTCCGACGAGGCGAACTGGACCGATCCGTGGTACGGGCGGTTCAAGAACCTGACCGTCGCCGACACCGTCGCCATCCACGTGGAAGCCGCCTGGATGGGCGGGAACTTCAAGACCTGGATCGCCTCGGAAGCCGCCGGTAAGTGGGGCGTGGCGGAAATGCCGGCGATGGCCGCGGGCCAGCCGCGTTCCTCCAACGACGGCGGATCGTCCTTCGTCATCCCCGATCAGAGCAAGAACAAGGATGCGGCCTGGGCGTTCGTGGAGTTCATCACCACGGTGGTCTCCAGCCAGAACCGGATCTTCGCCTATGCCGACATCTTCCCCTCCTACGAACCGGCGTATGAGGATGCGCTGTTCTCGGAACCCGATTCCTACTTCGCGGGTGAGAATGTGCGCGTGTACTATCTCAAGGCCAGCAAGATCGTCCCGACGGGATACGTCTATGGACAGTATTACGGAATGATGCACGGGTATGTCCAAACGGCTATCCAGAAATTCGCGACGGGAGCCGCGTCTGCCGCGGATGCGCTGAAAGAAGCAGCCGACGCCGTCCGGTCTCAAGCCGGAATGCCCTAAGTTTATTTGCGGGACATAGCACGGGGAGGTGGAAGAGAAATCTCTTCCACCTCCCGCTCCTTTTTTTCCCGTGAGGTTGACGTGATCGCTTCCGCCATTGACACAACGCCGCCCAAACCATCCTGGGGGATCCGAATCCGCCGGACGGCGCACGACGCCTTCAAATCGCGGTGGGCGTATGTCTTCATCGCCCCCTTCTTCATCCTCTATCTGGTCTTCGGCTTCTTCCCGCAATTATTTTCCATTTATCTCAGCCTTTCCCAATGGAAGGGGCTCGGCCCTGTGAAATTCATCGGCTTGGCAAACTACAAGCTGATCCTGTCGGACAAAGTATTCTGGCAAGCCATGACCAACAGCGTGATCATCTTCTTCATGTACGTTCCGATCATGCTGTTTCTCGCATTGGTGCTGGCCGTTTTGCTGAATTCGAATAAAATCCGAGGCGCGAATCTCTTCCGCCTGTTAGTCTTTCTCCCCTACATCACCAACCGGATCGCGTCGGGGAGAACCTTTCAATTGCTGTTCAACAGCACCGACCAGGGATTGATTAATTACTTCCTCAAAACTTTAGGATTGGGAACAATCCCCTGGATGGAAAACGTCTGGACGGCCCGGATCACCCTCAGCCTGCTGATCATCTGGGGCTGGGTCGGGTACAACATGATCCTGATGATGGCCGGGCTGCAGACGATCAATCCCGAGCTGACCGAGGCGGCGCTGATCGACGGCGCCAACCGCGTGCAATCGTTTTTCCTCATCACCATTCCGCTCATGCGGCCGATCATCCTCTTCTGCCTGGCGATGTCGGTGATGGGAACCTTCAACCTGTTCGCCGAGATCTACTCGCTGACCGGGCCGGGCGGCAACGCCGCCGGCGCCGTCGGCGGGCCGGTGAATGCCACCATCACGCCGCTGATTTATATCTACGCCAAGGCGTTCGGCGATTTCCGCATGGGATACGCCGCGGCGCTTTCGTACGTTTATTTCCTGTTCATCTTTGTCGTCACCCTGGTCCAATTCCGGCGTTACGGCTCCGTGGAGCAATGACATGAATTCCTGGGATACGGTTCCCGCTCCGAAGACTGCGCGTCC
>CAZFPL010000080.1:0-11537 GCA_964521085.1 uncultured Anaerolineales bacterium
TCCTCCAGCGTCGGTTTCCCGATCTCCTCCAGTTCGTAGCGAACACGCTGGAAAGGTTTGTTGATCTTGATCACGCGGGTCAGGTCGATGGGCGTGGCGACAATCACCATGTCCACATCGGCCTTATCGATCGTCGCTTCGAGGTCGCGCATCTGCGCTTCGCCGTAGCCCATCGCCGGCAGGATCGGGCCGGTCTTGGGGAACTTTTCGAACGCGGCCGCGATGGATTTGACCGCAAACGGACGCGGGTCGACGATCCGGCTGGCGCCGAAGCGCTGGGCGGCCACGAACCCGGCCCCGTAGGCCATCTCGCCGTGGGTCAAGGTCGGGCCGTCCTCGATCACCAGCACGCGTTTGCCTTTGATCAGCCCGGGATTATCGACGAACAGCGGCGAGGCCGCTTCGATGATCGTCGCCGCGGGATTCAAGCGGCGCACGTTTTCGCGCACTTGGGCGACCGCCTGCGGATCGGCCGTATCCACCTTGTTGATGACGATCACGTCCGCACCGCGGATGTTGACCTCGCCGGGATGATATTTGGATTCGTGCCCGGGGCGGTGCGGGTCCGCCACCACGATTTTCAAATCCGAGACGTAAAACGAGAAATCGTTATTGCCGCCGTCCCACAGGACAATATCCACTTCCTTTTCGGCCTGGCGCAGGATCTTGCCATAATCCACCCCGGCGTAGACAATGACGCCGTTATCGATGTGCGGTTCGTATTCCTCCCTCTCTTCGATGGTGCATTCGTGCTTGTCAAGATCGTTGTACGTGGCAAACCGCTGCACTTCCTGCTTGGCCAGGTCGCCGTAGGGCATCGGGTGCCGGATCGCCGCCACCTTGAAACCCATGCCGCGCAGGGCCAATGACACCCGCCGGGTGGTCTGGCTTTTTCCGGCTCCGGTCCGTACCGCGCACACCGAGACGACCGGCTTGCTGGATTTAATCTGGGTGGAATTTTCTCCCATCAGTCGGAAATCGGCTCCGGCAGCCAGCACCATGGAGGCTTTATGCATGACATACTCGTGCGGCACATCGCTGTAGGCGAAGATGACCTGGTCAACCGCGCACTCTTTAATCAGTCCGAGCAATTCGCTTTCGGGATGAATCGGGATGCCTTTGGGATACCGTTTGCCCGCCAGGGAAGCCGGATAGATGCGGCCCTCGATGTCGGGGATCTGTGTGGCGGTGAACGCCACCACTTCGTAATCCGGATTATCGCGGAAAAAGACATTGAAATTATGAAAGTCGCGTCCGGCGGCCCCCATGATCAATGTGCGAATCGGCATTCGGTGATCTCCTTGTGTCTGCGGATCGATTTTCCATGCGGCATTCCCGCGTTTCGAAATGCGCAATCCGGAGCACGGAACTGGAATACATGATAATCTTTTTTTAAGTTCTTCGTGGTCTAATCCGGAATGAGGGGATCGATGTATTCTTCCAATAAAGCGAGCACCTGTTCGGCGGCTCCGGCCTTGTTCTGCAGGCGGTCGCCCGTGAGGCGGATCGAGCGCGCCTGCGTGTTTCCCTCGGCCGCCAGCGCAAGCCACATCAGCCCCACCGGTTTCTCTTTGGTGGCGCCACCCGGTCCGGCGATCCCGCTGACCGCCAGGCCGATGGTGGTGCCGAACGATCGGCGCACGCCTTCCGCCATTTCGCGCGCCGTACGCTCGCTGACAGCGCCGTGCTGGGCAAGCGTTTCGCGCTTGACGCCGAGGAGTTTCATTTTGGCGTCATTGGAATAAGCGACCACTCCCCCGAGGAAATAGAGCGACGACCCCGCCACATCGGTAAGCCGCGAACCGATCAGGCCGCCGGTCACCGATTCGGCGACCGCGACCGTCAACCCCAGCTCCGCCAATTTCTTTCCAACTCTCACTTCCGCCGATGGTTGCATGTCTTTTTCCTCTTTCACGAGTATAGGGGAATTCACAAACGAAGACAATATTGATATGGGTTTTTTTATCCGTTTGTTACAATTCAAGGCGCCCGCTTCTTAATCCTCCCGGGGTTGTGGTTTTGCGAGAAACGGGGAAGGATAGAGGAAAGGGAAGGAAAAAGAATGAATCCCGAACCTGCCGTGCCCGATGCCTCCAAACTCAGCCCCGAGGATTGCCTCCGTTACTCCCGCCATTTGCTCCTGCCGGAGATTGGAGCCGAAGGGCAAGCGAAATTGAAAAACGCCAGCGTGCTGGTGGTCGGCGCCGGCGGGCTGGGATCTTCGGCGCTGCTGCACCTGGCCGCATCGGGAGTCGGGAGAATCGGCGTCGTCGACCCGGATAAAGTGGGCCTCGATAATTTACATCGCCAGATCCTTCACGGGATGTCGGACCTGGGAACGGCCAAAGTCGAAAGCGCCCGCCGGCGCCTGCGCGAGGCGAATCCCCACGCGATCATCGAGACTCACCCGGTATCTTTTTCCGAATCGAACGCCGACCGCCTGGCCGGCACCCATATGCTCATCGTCGACGGATCCGACAACCTTGCCGCCCGCCGGCTGATCAACCGGACCTGCATCCGGCTGAAAATTCCCATGGTCTATGGAAGCGCCCAGCGCTTCGAAGGACAGGTGAGTGTTTTCGATGCTTGGCAGGGGCCGTGCTTTCGGTGCGTGTTTCCCGAGCTTGACGATTCCTCCGCGATCGAATCGCCCGCCGAAACGGGTGTTCTCGGGCCGATTCCGGGAATCATTGGAACACTGCAAGCATTGGAGGCGTTGAAAATATTACTCAATCTGGGCGAACCGCTCCTCGGCCGGCTGCTGACCTTCGACGGCCTTTCAGGGAAATTCGAAGAAATCCGTACTCGAAAAAACCCGAATTGCACGGAATGCGGTCATTCCGGTTAATCCCGCAATTTCGGCGATTATTGGATGAGAGTTTTTTCTCTCATGTAATCAGTACACGGAATTCACAGAAAAGAGCCGAAGAAACTGAAAACCTGTCGGTTTTCGCCCATTTTTCTTACTTATTTTTTTTCATGAATAGGATGAAATATTCGGGGTTTTTCGGATTCTTCCGTTGCTTCGGTGGCCGCTTTTTCAATCGAGAATAATCGGAAAAAACGCTGAAAAACAGCAGGTTTTTAGATATTCGCCCGTCGTCTTATCGTATGGTAACCGTCAGGAAGGCGATATTCCCACATGCTATAATCCCAATCTGACAGGTGCGGGGAGCATCAATCCAACCCGCACTTTTGTTCTGGAGCATACTTTGAATTTCCTCGTAACGGGTGCGGCCGGATTTCTCGGTTCCGCTTTAGCCAATACTTTGGTCAAAGCCGGGCATCAAGTCCGCGGCCTTGACGACCTCTCCACCGGCGATCCTTCGCGGCTCAATCCCGCCGTTCTCTTTACCCGCGGCGACGTGCAGGACCGCCCCAAACTCTGGACTCTGCTGCAGGACGTGGAATGCGTCTACCACCTGGCCGCCCGCGTCTCCGTGCAGGAATCCATCCTCTACCCTCGCGAATATAATTTGGCGAACGTCGGCGGCACGGTGAGCCTGATGGAAGCCATGCGCGACGTGGGCGTGCGGCGGGTGGTGTTCGTCTCTTCCGGCGCGGTCTACGGCGAACAGCAGGATCAGCCGGTGAAGGAAAGCGCCGCGCCCAATCCGGGTTCCCCTTATGCGGTCTCCAAGCTGTCGGCGGAATATTATGTCCGCACGATCGGCGCCCTGTGGGAAATCGAGACGGTCGTCCTGCGCGTGTTCAACGCCTACGGCCCGGGGCAGCCGCTTCCGGCCGCGCATGCCCCGGTCGTCGCCCGCTTCCTGCGCCAGGCTTCCGGCGGCGGTTCGCTTGTCGTCCATAACGGCGGCCACCAAACGCGCGATTACGTCTACCTCGACGATGCCATGGAGTGCATGGCGGCTGCGGCCACCGCGCCGGGCGTGGATCGCAAAATCATCAACGTCGGCAGCGGGGTGGAAACCTCGGTGCTCTCCCTGGCGGACCAAATCATCCGCTTGGTCAAGCAGGGAGAGGTATTAAAGACACCCTACGAGGAGGGCGGCCTCTCCCGGATGTGCGCCGATCTCACCCTGGCGCGCAACCTGCTGGGATACCGCCCTAAATATTCCCTGTCCGAAGGCCTGCGCCTTACTTACGAGCGCGACCCGCGTTACCAACTCGTGCCCGTCTCCTAGAACTACCCTATCTATCCCTTCGTCCCCCCAAGCCTTCCCATTTCCCCGGACCATTAAAAAGTACTGGATCCCGGAAAAGAGCAACTCAATTTATAATGCTTGCGTGTTTTCCACATTTCTTCGAAAACCGCAGACGCGGGGCGGACCCGTCCACCGATGAGGATCATACGCACCGGGCTTGCCCGCCTCCCCCGATCCTTTTTCCGACAACCGACTTTGCAAACCGCCCGCGCCCTGTTGGGCATGCGCCTGGTGAAGATCGATCACGGCCGGAGGCTGTCGGGAATCATCATCGAAACCGAAGCCTACGTCGGCCGTGAGGACCTCGGCTGCCACGCCAGCCGCGGCGGACGCACCCCGCGCAATGCGGTGATGTTTGGACCGCCGGGACGGGCCTACGTCTATTTCACCTATGGAATGCATTGGATGCTTAACCTGGTGACGGAAGAGGAGGATTTTCCCGCAGCCGTGCTTGTTCGTGCTATGATTCCGGCCGAGGGCCGGGGAGTGATGCGGCGCCGGCGCGGCGGACGCGAACCCATCGCGGGCGGTCCGGCCATGCTTTGCCAGGCGCTGCAGATCGACAGCCGCTGGAACGGACATGACCTTTGTGAAAAAAAGTCGCATCTCTTCCTGGAGCGGGCTTTCTCACTTTCAGAAGACGGTGTGACGACCGGGCCCCGTGTGGGGTTATATACGGTGCCGGAACCATGGGCAAGCATCCCCTGGAAGTTCCGCGCCGTACCTGGCGCAATCGCAATCCTGGAACAACGGATAAAGGAAATCCCCGCCCGGCCGACGCCGGGCGGTCGCCGGAGGAAGGAATAATGGAATCCGAAACCTATCGATCGGTCGTGCTGGTCAAACAGGTGCCCGATACGCACAACGTCACCGCCGACATGATGACCGCGGACGGCACCATGAACCGCGGCGCGCTGCCGGCGATCTTTAATCCGGATGACCTGAATGCCCTGGAGATGGCACTGCAACTCCGTGAGAAGCACGGCGGAACCGTGACGGTGATCACGATGGGGCCGCCCAATGCGGCCGATGTCCTTCGGGATTGCCTGCACCGCGGCGCGGACCGCGTGATCCTGCTGACGGACCGCAAGTTCGCCGGCGCCGATACGCTCGCCACTTCCTACGCGCTTAAGTGCGCGGTGGAAAAAAGCGGCCCATTCGATTTTGTATTCTGCGGCCGGCAGGCGATCGACGGCGATACCGCGCAAGTCGGCCCGCAAACGGCCGAAAAGCTCGGCATCCCGCAAATCACATACGCCGAATCCATTCTCGAATTGAAGGACAGGGAAATCACCGTGCAGCGCGCACCGGGTCTGGGAAATGAAATCGTCCGCTGCTCCCTGCCCTGCCTGATCACAGTGATCGCCTCGGCCAACACGCCGCGCCCGCCCTCGGCGCGCAAACGGATCGAATGTAAACTCGCAGCCACACCGCTCGAGTTTCCGGCGCTGCTGGAAAAATGGCCGGAGTTTAAAAGCGAAGAGAAATTAAAGAAATTCCTGACCGATCACAACCTTCTGATCCCCGTCTGGACCGCCCAGGATATCGGCGCCGAAGAGAAAAAAATCGGATTGGCCGGATCGCCCACCCAGGTTCATAAGGTGAACGCCGTCGTTCTGGGATCAACCGAGAGCAAGGAAGTCGCCCCCACCAAGGAAGGCATCGCGGCGATGATCGAAGAGCTGGTCAAAGAATACATTGTGGGGTGAGGAAACCATGGCGGAAAAACAAAGCGTTTGGGTTTTCATCGAACAGAATGAAGGAAAGATCGCCGACGTCAGCCTGGAACTCCTCGGCAAAGCGCGCGAGCTGGCGGATATTCTCCACCACGAAGTAGCCGGATTGCTGTGCGGTTCCAACATCAAGGAACTTGCGCAGACCGTGATCCAGCACGGCGCGGACCGAGTGTTCCTCGTCGACCATCCCGAGCTTGAGATTTACCGCACCCTGCCCTACGCGCGGGTGTCTCTTCACCTGGCGCGCAGCCGAAAACCGGAAATCTTCCTGATCGGCGCGACGCCGAACGGGCGCGACCTGGCTCCGCGGATTGCCAGCGCGCTCCGCTGCGGGCTCACAGCCGATTGCACCGATTTGCAGATCGGCGAATACACAATTAAGAAGGAAAACAAAACCTACCCCAACCTGCTGTATCAGATCCGGCCGGCCTTCGGCGGCAACCTGATCGCGACGATCGTCAATCCGCACACGCGGCCGCAGATGGCCACCGTGCGCGAGGGCGTGATGCATAAACCCATGCCCCAGCCTTCCCGGAAAGGCGTGGTCGAGGAGATCAAGCCGGATCTGGAAAAGGGCGATCTGGCGCTGAAGGTACTCAGCCGCTCCGTGCGGCCGTCTGCCGTGAAGCTGAAAGATGCTCCCGTGGTCGTGGCGGGCGGAGCGGGCGCGGACGACGCCGCGGATTTCCAACTCCTTCGCGACCTGGCCAACCTTTTGGGCGGCGAGGTGGGCGCTTCGCGGGCCGCAGTCGACTCCGGCCTGATTTCCTCCGAACACCAGATCGGTCAGACAGGAACCACCGTCCGTCCGCGGCTTTACATCGCCGCGGGAATTTCCGGCGCCGTCCAGCACCGCGCCGGGATGGATCAATCCTCGAAAATCATCGCCATCAACACCGATCCCGACGCGCCCATTTTTCAGGTCGCGCATTACAAGATCGTCGGAGATCTGGCCGAAGTGCTGCCGCTGATCATCCAATCCCTCCGCGAGAAGGCCAAATAACAGGGAGCCCGTCCATGACCGAAAATTTCTTTCTGGATAATCCCGATCTGCAGTTCCGACTCGAGCAGTTGGATCTGCGCGAGGTGCTCTCTCTCAAGGAGAAGGGCTACACGGAAGCATCGCTTTACCCCACCGCGCCGCGGAACTACGCCGACGCGAAGGACAGCTATCGCACGGTCCTCGAGGTGCTCGGAGAGATCTGTGCCACGCGGGTGGCGCCGCGCGCGGCCGAAGCCGACGAGGAGGGAGTGCATTTAATCGATGGGGAGATCCAGTACGCCAAGGCCACCCAGGATGCGATCCAGGCGTTGCGCCAGGCGGAGCTGTTCGGCTGCATGCTTTCGCGGAAATACGGCGGACTCAACCTTCCGGAATCGATCTACCAGATGATGGTCGAGATCGTCTCGCGCGCGGAAAGCGGCCTGATGACGATCTTCGGCCTGCAGGAGATCGCCGCCTCGATCGAGGAATACGGCAGCGAGGAAGCCAAGCAGCGGGTGCTGCCGAAGTTTGCGCGCGGGGAAGTTTCCGGGGCGATGATCCTCACCGAGGCGGATGCCGGCTCCGACCTGGGCGCGCTGCAGACCCGCGCCGTGTACGACGAAGCGGCGAAGGTCTGGCGCCTGACCGGGGTCAAACGGTTCATCACCAACGGCAACGCGGATGTCTCCCTTGTGCTGGCGCGGAGCGAGGAGGGTTCGCGCGACGGCCGCGGGCTTTCCCTTTTCCTGGTTGAACGGGATGAATCGGTGAAAATCCGCCGGATTGAAAACAAACTGGGATTGCACGCCTCCCCCACCTGCGAACTGCAATATACCAACACCCCCGCCGAACTGATCGGGAAGCGGCGCTTCGGCCTGCTGCGCTATTCGATGGCGCTTATGAACGGCGCGCGGCTGGCGGTTGCCGCCCAAGCGCTGGGGATCGCCGAGGCCGCCTACCGCGAGGGATCCCTCTACGCGGGGCAGCGAATCCAATTCGGCAAACCGATCCGCGAGCTTCAGCCCGTCGCCCGGATGTTGATTTCGATGCGGGGCGAGATCGAGGCCACGCGCGCCCTGCTGGCCGAGACCGGCCTCTGGGTGGATCTGCTGAAAGCCTACGAGCACGCCGCCGCCGAGGGAACGGTGAAAGACGCGGACGCGGCCCGCGAACGCCTCAAGACGGCTTCCTCGCTCTCCGAGACCCTCACCCCGATCGTCAAATATTATTCGACCGAAATGGGCAACCGGGTGTGCTTCCAGGCCGTCCAGATTCACGGCGGCGTTGGATACATGCGCGAATTTAAAGTCGAACGCCTGATGCGCGACCAGCGGGTGACCAATATCTACGAAGGCACCAGCCAGCTTCAGGTGGTGGCCGCCACCGGCAAACTGCTCGGCCATGCCCTGGATCCGCTGCTGAACGAGTGGATGGATTTCGCCGCCAACTCCGAATTGGCCGAGGAACGAGCCGCCCTGGAGGAAGCCACCGCCCTGTTTCAGAAGGCGGTCGATCACCTGAAGAGCCAGGACCGGGCTGTCATTGATTTCTACGCCAGCGACCTGGTCGACATGGCGGCCTGGACGATCTGCTCCTGGCTGCTCTTGCGGGATGCCGGGCTGCGCCCGCACAAGGCGGATCTGTACCGGGCCTACCTTGCCGATGTGCTTCCGAAAATCCGCGTTGCCGGCGCGCTGGTGCTGGAGAGCAGCACGGCGATCCTGAATACGAAAAAATCGCTTCTGACTTGATACGGCTCCCGCAGAAAAATCCTGCGGGAGATTTTTTTCGGGGAGGGATGATCCTATGGGTACGCTGTCCGGAAAAACGGCGCTTCTCTTCGGGGTGGCCAACGACCACAGCATCGCTTGGGGAATCGCGCAGGCGCTGGCGCGCGAGGGAGCGCGGCTGGGATTCTCCTACGCCGGCCCGGCGCTGGAAAAACGCGTGCGCCCGCTGGCGGAATCCCTCCGCTCGCGGTTCGTCGAGCCATGCGATGTCGCGAGCGATATTCAGATCGCGGCGGTGATGAAAAAAGCCGGCGACGTGTTCGGCGGGATCGACATCCTCGTTCATTCCATCGGGTTTGCGCGCAAGGAGGAACTATCGGGTCCGTATTACAATACCAGCCGCGAAGGATTTCACCTGGCGATGGATATCAGCGTGTATTCCTTCACCGCCCTGGCCCGCGCCGCGCTTCCGATTCTGAATCCGGGCGCCGCGCTGCTCACGCTGACCTATTACGGATCCGAAAAGGTCACCGCCAACTATAATGTGATGGGCGTGGCCAAGGCCGCATTGGAATCGTCCGTCCGCTACCTGGCGAGCGACCTGGGCCCGCGGCGGATCCGCGTGAACGCCATCAGCGCCGGGCCGATCCGGACCCTGGCCGCGGCGGGCGTAAGCGGTTTCAAGGCCATGCGCTCGCATTTCCGCGAAATCGCGCCGCTGCGTCGGCACGTCACGATCGAGGACGTCGGAAACACCGCCGCATTTCTATGCTCCGATTCGGCCGGGGCCATCACCGGCGAGGTGGTGTACGTGGACGCGGGCTTCAACATACTCGGCGTCCCCTCGCCCGAGGACTCGGCAAGCGGATAGCCTGCGCCGTATCTTCTTTTCAATAGAAAAATGAAACTACCGAATTGGCCGGGATCATTCCTCTCCCGCTACTACAGGATTATCCTCCTGTTCCTCGTGTTCGTCGTCGCCCTCATTGTCCGGCTGATCGGCCTTGCGATCCGTCCCTTCTGGTACGACGAATTGCAGTCGATGGTCTACAGCCACCTTCCCCTCGGCGACATGCTGCAAAGCGTGATCATCTTCGACCCGCACCCGCCGCTGTACTACCTGCAATTGCATTTCTGGATCATGGTCAGTACGTCCGAAGGATGGGCAAGGCTGAACTCCGTATTGTGGTCCCTGCTGGCCGCGGCCGGTTTATACATTCTCTGCCGGAAGCTGTTCACCTTCGAGTTCGCCATTTGTTCCACCCTGATCTTCGTCGTCATGCCGATGGGGGTGTTTTACGCCCAGGAAGTGCGGATGTACTCCATGCTGATGTGCCTGGCCGTCGGCAGCTTCTATTTTGCCTATCACTTTTTAAACATCCGGCAGGGCTCCCTCGAATCCTTGGGGCTTTTCGGATTCACCGCCGCTTTCCTATACACTCACGGCTCCGGTTTCTTGCTTCTCATTTCCCTGGTTTCCTATGCCGTTCTGGTCTGGTTCGTGGAAAGAAAAATCAACCGGAAGATTTTCTACCGTTTTTTGTTCCTTCTGGGATCGGCGGCATTGTTGTATATCCTTTGGCTGATCAAAGGTTTCTTCTTTTCCATGGAGCACCTGCAGCGTCCCGGCCTTCAGGAGATGGTCGACACCCTGTCGAGCCTCATCATCGGTTTCCTTGCCTACCCGACATGGCTGCATTGGCTGGCCATCCTGCTGGTTGTGCCGGGCGTCCTGTATGCGCTCCTCCGCGGCGGCGAGCATAAAATCCGTCCGATTTCCGCCGCATTCCTCCTCGTCCCGGTTCTTTTCTGCCTGTCCATCAGTTTTTTCATAAAACCCATCTGGCATTACCGGTCGCTGATTTATACGCTGCCTTTCCTCAGCATGATGATCACCTGGATCGTGTTCCGTTTTTCCGCGTGGGTTGGAAGGCGGAAGACCCCCATGTGGGTTTTTCGATATGTCATTTTGGAATCGATCGTCCTGCTGCTGTTTGCGGGATCCCTCGCGCAGCAGTATTGGTACTCGTATCCATGGGATATCCGCGGCACGGCGAACCAGCTGCGGTACATCACCCAGCCCGGAGACATCGTCTACGTCGTCCATCCCCGGTTGTTTTGGGGGATCAATTGGTATTGGGGCGGCCCGGAAAATGGATTCAATCCACTGGGTTTTGGATATTGCGTAATAACGGCGAACGGAGTCTACATGCTCTATCCGCTGGATACGGAAGCCATCGTCCCGGGTCGCACCTATTGGATCGTGTACAGAGATAACGACAGCATCGATCCGCTCTCTCCGGACGATGTGGAGGTCATCACCACGTTCGAGCACCTCGTGATCGCCAAATTGCGGAGTCCTTAATCCGATGCGCGCCCAACTGCTCCTTTCCCCCTCCCCAATCGAGGAATCCCCGCTTCGGTTCTCCGATCTGCCCGACCCGCAGCCGGGACGCGGGCAGATTGCGATCCGAATTTCCGCCTGCGGCGTATGTCACACCGACCTGCACACGGTCGAAGGCGAATTGGCGGCGCCCAGGCTTCCCATCATTCCAGGGCACCAGGCAGTCGGCAGGGTTTCCGCGCTGGGAAAGGAAGCCACCGGCTGGTCGATAGGGGATCGCGCCGGAGTGTTCTGGCTGTACCGCTCCTGCGGACGGTGTGATTATTGCAGGCGCGGGGAGGAAAATTTATGCCCGGATGCGGAATTCACAGGCCTCCACCAAAACGGCGGGTACGCCGATGTCATGCTGGCGGATTCGGAATACGCCCTCCGGATCCCGGAGGAATTCGACGACGAACACGCCGCACCGCTGCTGTGCGCCGGGATCATCGGATACCGTTCGCTGCGCAAAGCGGAGGTTCAATCCGGGGAGACTGTCGGTTTATTTGGATTCGGCGCCAGCGCGCATCTGGC
>CAZFPL010000080.1:11637-13927 GCA_964521085.1 uncultured Anaerolineales bacterium
TCCGGTTTCTCCTACAAAGATTGGGTCGGTCCGGTCTACCCGGAGAAGATGCCCGAGAAGGACTGGCTGTCCTTTTACGCGTCGCAATTTTCGACGGTCGAGTTGAACGTCACGTTCTACCGTCTGCCCTCGACGCGCAACATCGACGCCTGGCTGAGGAAGACCCCCGACGATTTCCTGTTCACGGTGAAAGCCTTCCGCGGGTTAACCCACGAAAGGGAAAACCCGGATTTTGCCGCCTTCTCCAACTCCATCGAACCCCTCGCGCAAGCAGGCAAGCTGAGCTGTGTGCTGGCCCAATTCCCGAATTCCTTCCATCCGATCCCGGAAAACAAAGAGTATTTAAAAAGAATGCATTCCGAATTGGGGAGGTTTCCACTGGTTGCGGAGTTCCGGCATGTTGCCTGGGCAAAGATGGAGACGCTGGATATGCTGCGCGAATTATCGATGGGATACTGCTGTGTCGACGAACCGCAACTCAGGGGATTGATGCCGCCGACGGCGGTGGCTACCTCGCCGGTGGGATACATCCGCTTCCACGGCCGCAATGCGGCCCATTGGTACGAGCACGAGGATCCCGCCGATCGGTACGATTATCAATACACGGAAGCGGAACTCTCGGATTGGATCCTGAAGATCCGGCAAGTGGAGAACGAGACGGAAGAAACCTATGTTTATTTCAATAATCACCCGCACGGCCACGGTGTGGCCGGGGCGCGGGTGCTGGGGAAACTCCTCAACATCGAACGGCGGGAAGAGTGATTATTTTCGCAACTTTATCAGCCGTTCTTTGGCGTCTTGGGCTTGCGTAAAAAATCCGTTCAATTGCTCGCAGCTCTCGAACCGTTCGCATTCTGCGCAGGTGGTAAATTTATGTTCCCGGGCGCAGTTGCGCATACTGCACACCCGGCAGCCAAGGAAAACCCGGTCGTCAGCGGCGATGCACCCGTCGCATACCATCTCCTCCGCCTTTAAGTCGTTGCGCCCGGTGTACTGAGCGAACTGGACCGACCATTCGCGGGCGGTTTTTTCCTGCAAAGCCCGGTCGCTGGTCTTCGTGGCAATGAACGTTGGGCACTGCGTACAATCGAGACCGCAATAGGCAATAGTGGACATTAAACCTCCATTCCTGTAAACAGTACGATTATAAAGCGGATTTTTTAATTCTGTCTCCTGTTTCCTTTTCCTTTATGTACTGGAACCACGACACGTAGATCCTTCCTCAAATTCGATGAATACATCAATATGATCCGTTCGTTCAATCATTTCGGATGTCATTTCCACCGCCGGCCGCATGTATTCTTGCGAATAATCCGAAGCCGCCGTACTGCTATGAAAATGAAACGTTCCTCCATAAACCAAGCCGGACATTTCATTCAATCGTTTCTTCAATATATTAATATTATTCCCGTTCTCATCATACAAGATTATCCAAGAATAAATACTGGAACCATAAACATCTTCTCGTAATAATTTATGGATTGAGACATCAAAATCAACCGCCAATTCCCCGTCCTTCTTTTCATAAGTCAGATTTTCCGCGATTGGATGGTAATACAATGGTAGATCCGGCTGAGTGTGGTAAAAACTTTCATAGGTATACCAAAAACCAAGCGATCCTTCGTACTTATCCCTATCCTCATGAAGTATATAAACTTTAGACACAGATCGAGTGTTATAAAATAAAACGCCTTCATCACCTGGATATAAGATGCAATTCATTTTCCGACCCATGTCTGTACCCAACTTAATCTCTTCGCTGTATTTTGCATGACGATAACTTGGCTTACCAAGCGAATCGAACTCCCATACTTCAAAAACAAATTTAAAAATGAGATCCTCTTCACGGAATATCATTATCATATTTGTATTATTTCTAACTCTTCCTAATAGAGTGTAAGTCTGTCCAATAATATTGTAAGTTTCCGGATATATCTTAACATCCATTAATTCCAAATCCGGCGGCGGACTGATGGTAGGGGTGTTAGTCATAGTCGGTGTGATCGTCGGTGTAATGGTTATAGTTTGGGTGAGAGTTGGTTGTTCAGTTAAAAAGGGGGTAGCACCCTGGCTCCCCGTGCTAGCCGTTCCCGGCCCCACGGAGCAGGCGGTAAGCAATAAGGCCAAAAAAAATGCTACCGCAGCGTTTCGCGTTTGCTTCATGAAATGACCCCTTTCCGATAAGTCAATTATAGTTTGTTTCCTATTTTGAATATGGAAAAAATGTGAGAAGATTACAGATGGCCTGTTGAAATTGAAATTCCCTCATCCCCGCGCCCTCATTTTGCCA
>CAZFPL010000081.1:0-13809 GCA_964521085.1 uncultured Anaerolineales bacterium
CAACCTGTGGCCGCACCTTCTCTGGCATCCCGGGCCCGCCTACTCTTCGCGGCGATTGCTGTGAGACGGGATTATAAAGCGGAAAACTGAGGGAGTCAATTGGATTTATAAAAGAAGAAAGCATGCAATAGCAGTATTGAATGATCTTTTTTCAGGTAAGTGTAATTCCAAAAACACCGATCTTCACCCGGACGGGAACTGATCCCCGACTTGGTTTGCGTTTTTCTCTTCGTCGAGCATCGAGTAAAATGATGGAGTGTTGTCCGGCCGGCCACGTCGGCGAGGCGCTTATCGTTTACTGCTTCCAGTCAGATAGAGTCGCGCAGGCTCTTCTGTATAGTAAGGAGGCAAAGAATATGCCCAAGGCTTCGTTCACTCTCCCCAACGGAACTGTTGTATCCATAGATGGAACGCCCGCGGAAGTGCGGAGGTTGCTTGAGTTTTATGGCGGCAAGCCGGAAAAGGGGAAGCGGGCCGGGCAAACGCATACCGCCAAATCCGGCCATAAGAAGCCCTCTGCGGAGAAGAAGATATCCCCGTCCAGGATAGCCCATATTGTCAATCAGATTAAGTCCTGCCCGGAAGCCGAAGACATTGAAAAGAACATCCTGGAAAAGACCCATGAGGCCAACCGGGTTCTGCTGCCCCTGTATGTCATCCATGAGTACATGGGCAATGCCTTTGGTATAACCACCATCGAAATAAGCAGAGTAACCGCCGAGTTGGGCGCACGGGTGCGCGTCTCGCGCCAAGCCGCGTTGCGCGCGCTGGTGCGTTCTCCGGCTTCGCGGTATGTGCTGACGGATAAAGCCAGGCGAAGGGGAATCGCGACGCGGTACACACTGGATGAACGGGGCGTCCAATACATGAAGAATGTAATTGCCGGCAAGCAGGAGGAAGGCGCGAAGGAGATAATCAGTCCACCAAGTTGACGTTTTCTGGTCCGTTGACCTTTCCAAGAAAAAGGTCGATATCCTGCATACCTGCGCAAGCCGGTGATGCATGGGATGTCAGACGGACTGGAATGAGAAATCCGCCGTCAACGGCAAATGGGTTGACGATGCATCGCGAATAAGTTAATCACCGGAACCGCGCCCCTCGCGGAGGAAAAAACCTGTGGATAACAAGCAAAAACGAATAGCCATGGAGCATGATAAGAAGATCGCTCTGGTCGCCCACGACAACAAGAAGCACGACCTGGTCGAATGGGCCAAATTCAACCGCGATCTGCTCGCCCACCATAAAATCTACGCCACCGGCACCACCGGTTCGGTCCTGGAGCGGGAGCTGAAATTTCCGATCACAAAATTGCAAAGCGGACCCCTGGGCGGAGACCAGCAGATCGGGGCGAAGATCGTCGACGGGGAGATCGATTTTCTGATCTTTTTCTGGGATCCCCTCGAGCAATTGGCGCACGATCCCGACGTCAAGGCGCTCCTGCGGATGGCGGTGGTGTGGAACATTCCGATCGCCTGCAACCGGGCGTCCGCCGATTTCCTGATTTCCTCGCCGCTCATGGACGGGGAATACGACCGCCTCGTTCCGGAATACGATGATTACCGGAAACGGATGATCCAGGAGGATCATTCCGAGTACCGCGATGTTTGATCTGCTCCTGGCGGCGGCGATCCTTTGCGAACTCGCGGCGGTGGCGGCCGTACTCATCAGCATTCGCTTCCCCGCCCGGCGGATCTGGCCCCCGAATCAGCCTTCTTTGTGGAAGACGTACTTCATGGGTTTTATTTTCTTTCTTCCCGCTCTGGGAATTGGCGTCCTCGGATTGGCCGGGTGGGGTGACCTGGGATTCCCAAACTGGGTTCGCATCGGGCTGGGCTTTCCGCCGCTTGCCGCAGGAATGGCGGCTTTTCTCTGGGCGCAGGCGATACTTGGATTTGGTGCAATGATGGGCGGGGAGAGGATTCTGGTTGTCAGGGGACCGTTCCGGTTTTCACGGAATCCGCAATATGCCGGATGCCTTGCGATGTTGGTCGGATGGGGGTTGCTCTCCGGCGCGCTCGCTGCCGTAATCGCCTCGATTTTTGCGGTTATCCCCTTATTACTGGTCCCCTTCGCGGAAGAGCCGTGGTTGCGGGAGCGATACGGCCCGGCCTATGATGATTACTCTCGGAAAGTGCCGCGCTTCCTTTAAATAAAACTATCACCACCTAATCCGCAAGGGCGGGGCTTGTCCTCGCCCTCTTTTTCGGCGGGCAGGGTTTGTCCCCGCCTACTTGAAAAAGCGGGCGGGACAAACCCTGCCCAGACAGGTCCCGCCCGGACGAACCCCTCTCAGAAAAAGAAAACCCTCTTGACATATAGAAGAATATCTATATAATAACGTATAGAAGCATGTCTATATGAAATAGCCGGCCTCGGAATTTCCAGGAGGCCCTTTTTTTAAGCTGAAATATAGACAAACATCTATATGAAAGAGGTGCTGCGCCATGTTTTTTATCGACCTGATTCTAAATTCGTTGATCAAGGTTTGGGGGTCGTTCACCCACAACTGGCCGTTCCTGGCGATAAGCATAGTGGTGGGTGTGATTCTCAAACTGGTGCTGGACCAGAAAAAAGCCGCCGCCTTCCTGATGCGCTACCGGCGGGCGGGGGTGTTGGCTTCAACGGCCGTCGCCGTCACCACGCCCCTGTGCTCCTGCGGCACCACCGCGGTGATCCTCGGAATGATGGCGGGTAACATATCGTGGGCGCCGATCGTGGCCTTCATGGTGTCGTCGCCGCTCAGTTCGCCCGAAGGATTGATCTACAGCGCCGGATTGTTCGGCTGGCCTTTCGCGTGGGTTTTCTATGTTGCCTCGATCGCGCTGGGATTACTCGGCGGGTTCGCCGCCTTCTTTTTTGAATCGCGCGGATGGCTGAAGAACCAAACCCGCATTCGGCCCGCACCCGCGGCTGCGGAGCCCGTTCGCACCGCGGCAACCCCATCCGTTTCGGATCCAGCTTCTCCGAAACGGAAGATTCGTATACCGGATTTGGCAAGGGAGGTCTTCCGCACCGGATCCCAATTATTGGCTTTTTTCTTTGCCTTCGCATTCGTCGGATACGTGATCAACGGTTTGATACCGCAGGAATGGGTTGCCGCCGTATTCGGCGGCAGCCATATCTACGGCGTTCCGCTCGCGGCCACGCTCGGAGTGCCCTTCTACGTCAACTCAGAAGGCTCCCTGCCGCTGGTGCGCGCCCTGCTCGATACAGGGATGAGCCCCGGCGCGGCGATGGCTTTTCTCATCACCGGCTCGGGCACTTCCCTCGGTGCGCTTGCCGGCGCGTTGACCATCGCCCGCTGGCGCGTCGTAGGGCTGGTGATCGGCACGCTGTGGGTCGGGGCGGTGATCTCCGGCTTTGCATACAACTTGCTGTTCGGAACCGGAGGGTTGTGAATCCGATCTTGGCATCCGGATGAAGTCGAAACGGAAAACCCGATTCAGCATCTTTACAAAGGAAAAAGTATGGGAAAAAGAAACGATAATCCGTTGGGACAATTGATCCGTAGAACGTTCGGTTTTCCTGCAGGGCCGCAGGCTTCCTGCACGGCATGTTCCGGCGAATCCGCACTCGATCCGCACGCGTCGCAGAACGAGGTCAAATCGGCCGACGGGGGTTGTTGCGGAGGTACTAAGGTCCCCGATTCGCAAACCGGACCGGGCGCCGGCTGCTGCGGCGCCGGATAATTCAGGATTTTTGCAGGGGAGTTAATAGGGAGGAAAAAGGGATTTTTAAAGCGGAATCCGGAGATTGGGATGTGTACAATAACCATCGCCGAATCTCATTTCCTTTCTTCTGCCAGGGCGATGGAAAAACCGCAACGGGATCGTGTCCGTATCGTTCCTTCACAAGCGGCCTCCATCGCCCATGGCATGTCAATCCGAGGTGCATCATGATCAAGAAAAAGCAATGGATCTTGATCGCGGGAGTCGCCCTTTTAACCCTGATAGTTCTCCTGGCCGCAGGTTTCTTATTCACCCGAACCACCACCCAAATTAAAAATCCGGGGTTTGAGGATCAAAGCGCCGAAGGCGTTCCAACCGGATGGATTGTCACCGGCTCCGCCGAGGCGGTTTCGACCCCAACCGCCACCAACATAAAAAATCCGGGGTTTGAGGATCAAAGCGCCGAAGGTGTTCCATCCGGGTGGAATGTCACCGGTTCCGCCGAGGCAGTCTCGATCCAAACCGACAGCCAATCCGGAAACCGGTACCTGGCCTACCAATCCACGAGCCTCTATCAGGTGGAACTCTGGCAGACCGTCAAAGGCCTTCCAGACGGCTGGTACACGCTGCGCGTCCGGGTTCAATCCGGCGGCGGGGAGAACGCGGCTCGAATCGTTTTAAAAGATTGTGGAGGCGAGAAACGACAAGCCGAGGTGCCTGTCATCCCGAAGGATCAATGGGTGCAGATTGTGGTCTCCAGCGACGTTTCGGGCGGCGCATGCACCATCAGCCTTTCGGCGGATGCCGCGGCCGGAAGCTGGGCGGGTTTCGACGATGTGGAACTTGTACCGGGAAAGGCCGAATTAAGTATTCTGGGCTCCGATATTTCCAGCCTGTATAAATCGGAAGCGATGGGCGGAGTGTACCGCTACGAAGACGGCACACCCGCCGACGCATTACAGATTTTGAAGGACCATGGCATGAACTACGCGCGCCTGCGGGTATGGGTGAACCCGGCAGATGGGTATCACAATAAGGAGGAATTGCTGGCGATGGCCCGGCGGTTTAAAACTCTGGGGATAAGGTTCCTGGTGGATTTCCATTATTCGGATACCTGGGCCGATCCCGGAAAGCAATTTAAACCCGCGGCCTGGAAAAACCTCGATTTCGAACAACTTAAGCAGGCGGTCTATGACCACACCCTGGATATCTGCAACAGTCTGAAATCCCAGGGTACCCCGCCGGACATGGTCCAGATCGGGAATGAGATCAACTCCGGAATGCTCTGGCCGGACGGCAATACCAAGAATTGGGACAACCTGGCAGCCCTATTAAAGGAAGGCTACCGGGCGGTGAAAGACAGCTCCGAAACCAGCCTTGTCATGCTGCAGCTCGCGGAGGGTGGCAAGAACGAAGCCGCGCGTGCGTGGTTCGACAAGGCGGTGGAGCTGAAGGTGCCTTTCGACCTGATCGGCGTTTCCTATTACCCGTATTGGCACGGAACCCTGGCGGACTTGCAAGCCAATATTTTCGACCTCGTGCAGCGATACGGGAAGGGCGTGATTGTGGCCGAAACGGCCTATGCCTTCACCTACGCGGAAAACGATAAAGAGAAAAACATCCTTCAAAACGCGACCGAGGGATATCCGATGACGCCGGAAGGCCAGGCGGCGCTTCTGCGCGACGTGATGGCCATGGTGCGCGCCGTGGCGGACGGACGCGGCCTGGGAATCTTCTATTGGGAGGCAACCTGGACGGCGGTTGCGGGAAACGGATGGGATCCGGCCAACCCCGTGACGGGCAACGGATGGGAAAACCAGGCTTTGTTCGATTACGACAACCGCGCCCTCCCGGCCTTAAGCGAGTTTCTCTACCCCTGACGGAAATTTTTCGTGATGACACCTCTCACCATCCAAAATTCCGATTTTCGAATTGTCGATTCGGACGGAATGCCGGCGGGCTGGGAAGTTTCCGGTTCGAAAGAATGCATCTCGATTGGGCGCGATGACCGGAGCGGCGGTCCGCACCTCTTCCTGCACGGATCCCAATCCTTTTCCGCGGACATCCATCAGGATATTTTCGGATTGCAGGACGGTTGGTATACGCTGCGGGCGCGGGTTCAATCCGGCGGCGCGAACAACCGCAGCCATATCGCCCTTGGCGGCTCCGGCGAAGAACGAAAGGCATATCTGCCCGCTCTTCCCGCCGGAAAATGGGTCCGGCTCGTCGTTTCCTCCGATGTAAAAGGGGGGCGCTGCACAATCCGGCTGATCGCCGATGCGGGTGCCGGCGGTTGGGCGGGGTTCGGCGAGATCGAGTTGATCCCCGGCCGGAGCGCACTTGCCATCCGCGGAGCGGATGTATCCAGCCTGAGAAAATCCGAGGATAAGGGTGGGATCTACCGGTATGAAGACGGCACTCCGGGCGATGCGCTGAAAATATTAAAAGATCATGGCGTGAATTTTATCCGCCTGAAAGTTTGGGTGAATCCGGCCGATGGATATAGCAACAAGGCGAAAGTGCTGGAGATGGCGCGGCGGGTAAAGCGGATGGAGCTCGGGCTGCTTGTGGATTTTCATTATTCGGATACTTGGGCGGATCCCGGCAAGCAGTTCAAACCTGCGGCCTGGAGCGATTTCGACGGCGGGCAACTGGCGCAAGCGGTGTACGATCACACCCTGGACGTGTGCCGGGCGTTGGAGGCCCAGGCGACTCCGGTGGATATGGTCCAGGTCGGGAATGAAATCCAAAATGGAATGCTCTGGCCGGAGGGCGGCACGGAACATTGGGACACGCTCGCCGCGCTGCTCGCGGCGGGTTTCCGCGCCGTGAAGGACGGGTGCGCTTCTTCGCGTGTGATGCTGCATCTGGCCGAGGGCGGGAATAACGCGCTCCTGCGCGAGTGGTTCGACCATATCGTGCAATGGGGAGTATCGTTCGATGTCATCGGTGTTTCCTATTATCCGGCCTTGCATGGAACGCTGGCCGATCTGCAGGGCAATCTGAACGATATCTCGACCCGCTACGGGAAGGATGTGATGGCGGTTGAGACGGCCTATGGCTTTACGTTGGCGGAGAAAGACGGGCAGAAGAACATGCTGCAGCAGCCGGTTGGGGGATACGACCTGACCCCGCAAGGGCAGGCGGCATTCCTTAGAAACCTGATGAATGTAATTCGCGGCGTATCGAACGGCCGGGGAACGGGCGTCTTCTATTGGGAACCGACGTGGACGGTGGTGCCGGGCAACGGGTGGGATCCCGTCGATCCGAATTCCGGAAATCCATTGGGAAATCAGGCATTGTTTGATTATGACGATCGGGCGCTCCCGGCGATGAACGAGTTCCTGGATCCCCAATAGATTACAGGATAACTTCTAATCCGCCTTAGCGCGCGGGCGAAAGCAGCGAAGCCTTTTCGCCTTTACAGTCTGAAATGCAGGATCGGTTCGTGGCCAACCCGTGGGGCGGCCGGGGGGAACTCATGACGATATGGGTTTGGTATTTCCGCGCCACCGCCAGATCTCCATCCAGCAGCCCTTCCGGTTGAGAGTGTGAATACGTCTTTTCCTAATCCGGCGAGCCGGTTGCAGCGTTCGGTAATTCTGGACTAAGGAATGAGGTAAGGTTGCCGAGCTGGGACTGGAGGAGGATTGCAGATATTCAGTTTGTTTTCTTCAGTATCGAAACGCCGTATTTAGCGATATTCAGAGTGCCCTTGTGAATAATTCCGGTAAGCATATCCTCGTACTCGCCCTCCGGAAGCCCGATTTGTTTTTCACTATCTCCGTGATTAAGGTAAAAACTATAGATCCGGCCCTCTTGCGAGCGGGTTACTAATTCCACTCCTTCCGGCAGTCTTACCGCTTGGATGCCCTTCGCACCCGCGACTTTCAGCAAAAAGTCCCGCAGAAAATCCTTGTCAGGCCGGGTGGCGATGTAATACGCCTTTCCATCGCCAAACGAATTCTCCGTAAAGCACGCCGCGCCCGCATAATAACCCTCTCCAAAGGTGGCGAGCGTTTTGGCTGTCGTCGGATGGATTACGTCGCACCATATCGAACAACCGTATTGTCCGCGGAAACCTTCGAGCACCCCCGTTATGTTCATCGTATTTTTGCCGCCCTTGGGCAGCGGATTATATTCTTCGACCTTTACCCCGAGCACTTCTTTCAATGGCCCGAGATAGCCGTTGAGATAGACACCCACGGCGTCGTCGATGATTCCCGAGAAATACGTGGTGATGAAGGTGCCGCCCCTTCGAACAAAGTCCTCCGCGATTTTCTTATAGCCGGGTTTAACCACATGCAGAAGCGGAGCGACGACAACCTTGTATTTGGAAAAATCGTAATCTACGGGAATGATATCGACCGGGATATTCAAGTCATAGAAGGCATTAAAATAATATTCCAGCTCGCCGAAATAACTTACGAGCACGGTGGGGAAAGGCTGGCCGTTGGCCGACCAGAAGGTTTCGTTGTCCAACGATTTCGTGCCCCTGCCATATGGGCTGTCCACGGACCACCAGGAATCAGCATCCAGCACGATGGCCACATGGGATTTGACCGTTGACCCGGCGATACTCTCCACCTTCTTTAATTCGTTCCCCAAGGCGCAGATTTCCTTGAACACTCTGGAATCCTCGCCATAGTGGGGAACCATCCCGCTGTGATACTTTTCGGCGCCTTTTTTCGAAGCCCTCCATTGAAAAAACATCACGGAATCGGAGCCGTGCGCCAGCGCCTGATAACTCCACAGACGCATCAGGCCGGGTGGTTTGTTGACATTCACGGGATACCAATCCACCTGCGAAGGCGCCTGTTCCATCAGCATAAAGGGCGCCCCCAGCAGCGATCGCATCATCGTATGTCTCAGGGCCGCTCCTTTGCGAGAATCGGGATTGCCGGGGTCGGGATAAAAATTCCATGAGACGACATCCAAATGATGCCGGAATTGGTAGTGGTCGAATTTGCTCCAATCGCCTTCGAAATTGGTCGTGATCGGTATCCCCGGGGTGATGGAACGGAGGATTTTGTATTCTTCCAGATACAGCGTAAAGAAACTCTCGCTCAGGAAGCGCTTGTAATCGAGCAGCTTGGTGGCGTTGCGTCCGCCGGCGCTTGCCCGGGGGGTATTGATTTCCTCCCAGGCAAGATATTTTTCGCTCCAAAAGACGGTGCCCCAGGATTCATTGAGATCGTTAATCGTTCCATACTTTTTCTGCAGCCACCCCTGAAACGCCTTTTCGCAGTTTTTGCAGAAGCACATGCTGTTCTTGTTGGCATACTCGTTGTTCACGTGCCATAAAGCCAGCGCCTTGTGGTCCTTATACCGGGTCGCCATCTGTTCGGCCAGACGGCGGATGGCTTTTCGATAACTTGGGCTGTTAACGCAATACGTTTGCCGGGACCCGTAAGGAACCTGTGTTCCGTCTTCCCGGACGAACAAAATGTCATCATATTTTCGGGTGAGCCAGTTGGGTTGCGCCGCGGTCGCCGTCCCCAAACAGACGTCAATATCATTGGCCGCCAGCAGGTCCATGATCTTGTCGAGCCAGCCGAAGGTGAAGGTATCTTCGTCCGGCTGAAGCAGCGCCCACGAAAAAATGCCGATGCTGACCATGTTGACGCGTGCCTGTTTCATCAGGCGGAGGTCTTCCTGCCATGTCGCTTCCGGCCACTGTTCCGGAAAATAGTCCCCCCCGAAAAGTATTCCTGGCTTTCTGCTCGTGATCATTCCCTGCTTCCCGCTGCTACTTGCAGAGTTGGTTTATCTCGTCCAGCGCAAACCATTTCATCTCCAACGGCGCCAAAGAAAAACGTGCCGTGCGGCCGTCGCCGTTGTATACGGTCGTATCCCGATTCTCTTCCGTATTGTTTATCACGATGAATTTCTTCACTTCGGGATAATAGGCGCAATCGGTGTGCGGATTGGAGGAAAACCATTTATTTAATTCCTTTTCCCGGTTCGCCGCCCAGAGAATGGCTCGAAACACCAAGCGGATGTTTTCCGCATTGTGTTTGTAATCCGCCATATACACCGCCCGTCCCTTGCCGAACGTGTTCGTCGAAAGCAGAACATTGTCCGGCGTTCCGGCCAGCAGCCTGGCCTCCTCGCTCACAAAATACACGCGCGATTTATTGACGCCGAGGTCCAGATTGCCCGCCGAATCTTCCAAAATAAAATGCCCGCTAGTGAGTTCCGGCCGGATGATCTTGCTCCAGGCAAGCGTGTTGCCCGCTTCCTTTTGTATTCCCAGAACATCCGCAAGTTGGAAAAATCTGCCCTGGTATTCGTGAGCGGAGGGTTCTTCGACGCCTATGAAGCCTCCACCCTGGTAAACCCACTCGCGAATTCGGGCGACGATTTCCGGGTCGGTCCAATTATCGCCCCCGCTCCAGGCGCTGTTGGCGGCGCCCCAATTAATGATCGTGCCGATATCGTCGGGAATTCCCTTCTCGCGGATATCCGTGAAGCTGATGAATTCTATCTCCGCGGGCAGGCCGCTCAAGCATTCCGGGATGTGACCCTGCGGCCAGCTGTCGTTATGCATCCAGGAGCGGGCCTTTCCCCAGGAATCCAGCAGGGCTACTTTTTTGCTGATACTGTAGGGAGCCGTTTTCCGGGTTTCGTGCAGCACAGTTCGAAACTCATCGGCCAAAACCCCGACATAATCCAAAAAGGCCGGGTATTTTACCGCCAGGTCCAAATATCCTCCGAAGCCGATCCGGTCGACACAACGCCTCAGCAAAGCCCTTCGAATCCCTTTCCACCACTTTTTACATTCCTTGACGGGATCCCCGCCGTCTTTAAAGACCGGTTCGTTCTGGAGATTTTCCGCGAAGAAATAGGGATAGAGCCGGACTTCTTTAAACATATTCCCCGGCACATCGGAAATCCTTCTAAGCTCCACGCCGCTCAAGCAAGGCCCGGCGATTCCATCAAAGCCAAGTTCTTCAAATCCGGGGAGGTAAGGCTCCGTTCCGATCCAATGGTCGCAGAAAAATAAAATCGCCTTTTTCCCGGCCTTATGGACTCTCTCCACACATTGTTTGGAATAGCCGCGCACGAACTTCTGGACGAAATCCATCCAGTCCAGGATTTCCTTCTTCGGCACCCGGTAGGCGGCATTGAGATATCCTTCATCGACGATGTATTCGGGGCGCAGCCGATATCCCTTTTCCTTTTCAAAATCATCCATTGCCAGAGCGCTCATCGGGTCCATATACCCGCACCAGTCGAGGAACCGACTCTGTCTTTTCTCGTTCAAAATTTGAGGGAATTGATACATGATGGAAGTAAAACGGACAAAATCCGTATTGGGATGGGATTCCAGCCAGCGATCCAAATACGCCAATAGGTGCTTGCCGGTTTCCGGCTGCCGGGGGTCGACGCCCATTTGGTGCTCCCCGGTCCAATTATTGGTAATGTAGTTGTACATGGAGGTTGTTTCCCAGATCTGATAGACAAGGAAATTAACCGTGTAACTGTGCCAAGGACGGGGTTGCTTGATTAGGACTCCCTGGGATGGATCCAAATATTGCCAATCGTTTGTGTTGACGACGGCGCCCGTTGTCCTGTCGATTACCTCCCAATACTTTTTGGGGTCGTGGATGGCATCAATCTTGAACTGCTCGCGGCTGTAACCCTTTTGGATTTCGATCCTCAATTCCTGACCGCCGGTGCAGGTGACGGGAAAGGACATGAGGTATTTTTGTTGACACTGATCCGGATGTTTTTTAGCCCATTCCTGGTCCGCCCGGATAAGGCAGATGGTGGAATAAACGTCATAGCCCAGATTGAGGATTCCCTCGGATAAAACTGTTCCGTCGCTGTCTCGGATCGCATCCACGCCCCATTTTTGAGCCAGCATTTTCACGGTTTCATCCATGTCTTTTTCGGCAGGAAGGGTGAAATGGCCGGTTAGTTTTTCGGGGTTTTTCATGATCGGTGCTCCTGCGGAGGGGTTGTTCGGAAAATAATCGGCACGGCGGCCGCAAGGTCGGTTATGGCGGCAATCACTCGTTTCACGAAAATGCGTGCCCGATTAGGACGACGAAGAGTGGAATGAAAGCAACGCTTAACCGTCGCGATATTTTACCCTCTCCACCCCCGGCAGGCAATAAGCGGAGTGGGAAGATCGAAAAGATTCATGAGTTCGACCGGCAAAAAAGCCCTCGACGGTCATCGCATTGGATTTTTCACCTGGTTCGGAAAGAGAAATTCTCAACAGGAGGGAATCCATGAGCCATGTCCGCCAACGGGGTGGAGTGCTGGTCCCCGGCTCGCATTTCGTCGGAATGGTTCCGTTGACCTTTCCCCCAAAAACCAATCCAGATGGAATGTTGGTCCGGCGAGTCCATGGCAAAATGGATACATCTCCTATCGGGGATGAAGGAGTTCTTGAATCCATAAAAAGGGGGATCGATGATCCCTGCGGTTGAACGCCGTCCAAAAACGGGTTGGGCGGATAATTTTATATCACGATCATTTAAAGGTTTGGCCTTACAATATCAACGGATGGAAGGGACAAACAAAAATGCTAAAAACCAAGTGCGCATTGGCGAGTTGTGGTTTTCTAACAATCCTTATTGGATTGTCAGCTGCCTGCAGCGGCGGCGTTTCTCCGCGTGAACAAGCATTGGAAGCAACCGTGGTGGCTCTGCAAACAAAGGCCGCAAGGCTTGAAATTCCATCCGCCACTTCCACCGCTACCAATTATCCAACAACAGGTCCAGTAACCGATACGCTTGCGTCCCGAATAGATAAAAATATTCAAAGCCGTGCTTTCAGCGGAACCATTCTTGTCGCGCAGAAGGGCAAGGTGCTGATTAGTCAGGGATACGGGTTGGCGGATCGTGAGAATGACGTTCCCAATTCCTCCCAGACCAAATTTGCGATTGGCTCGATGACCAAGGCTTTCACGGCGATGGCGATCATGATCCTACAGGAGCGAGGGCAGCTGACGGTGAAAGACCCGATCTGCAATTACGTAGCGGATTGCCCGGCAGCCTGGAATCCTATCACGCTGCATCACCTTCTGACCCACACTTCCGGCATTCATAACTATACGGATATGTACGGCGAGCTAAAAGAAAAGGTGAATTTTTGTCAAGAGTATAAGCCGGAAGAGATAATCGCCTATTTCAAGGATCTGCCACTGGATTTTGTGCCGGGCAGCCGATGGAGTTATAGCAATTCCGGATATTTCCTATTGGGGACCGTGATCGAAAATGTATCAGGTGAAAGCTATGAGACATTTATTCAGAATAATATTTTGCACCCCTTGGGAATGTCCGACACGGGCTACGATCGCACAAGTACTATCGTGAAAAACCACGCCTCAGGATACAGCTATGATCAAATTCACCAACAATTGATCAATACTCCCTGCTGGGATGTATCGCAAAAGTATGCGGCGGGCGGATTGTATTCCACGGTAGGAGATCTGTATACATGGGATCAGGCGCTGTATACCGATCGACTCGTTTCCAAAGAGACCCTGAATACAATCTTTACCTCCACGGTTTCCATCCAAAGTGCGCAGGTTCCAGACGCAGTGTATGGATATGGTTGGGTAATTTATCACCGCTCCGGACACAAGATCATTGAGCATGGTGGCGGGGTAAATGGTTTTGCCACTAATTTGGCGCGCTTTCCAGATGATCAAGTCACCATCATTGTCTTGTCGAATATGGATTTTGAACAACCAGGTCTGATTAGCAGTGGATTAGCGGACATTGTACTGGAAGAAAAATGAGAACCAAAGGCAGCCCATGGATGACTTGCAAATAACTGTTATTGTTAAGGGAACAGCCGCCCACAATATGCGGCTGCAGGTGATTTGGCCAAGGCTCAGCGAGAAAATGATTATTGGCGTGTAAAATTTCCTGCTAAAATGGTAATTGAAAAGTGGAGACGGCCAAGCGCTTGAATCGCCAGCGGATAGGATAAACAACACATGTTGGTGA
This sequence comes from uncultured Anaerolineales bacterium, assembly GCA_964521085.1. Classification (GTDB taxonomy): domain Bacteria; phylum Chloroflexota; class Anaerolineae; order Anaerolineales; family RBG-16-64-43; genus JAFGKK01. The sequence continues at coordinate 13,637 of CAZFPL010000081.1, forward strand.
AAGCCAAGCCCGAAAAATCCTCCGGGAGGAGCCCATGCGAATCATGAAATTTCTCATCCCTTTTACCCTCGTTCTGACCGCCGGCTGCGCGACGGCGACACCCACAGCCCCGCAGGACCTCATCCTCAGCGCAAAATCGACGGCCACGACGGGTTCGTCGGATATTCCCACCA
>CAZFPL010000082.1:0-5586 GCA_964521085.1 uncultured Anaerolineales bacterium
TCGAGCAGGCCGCCCAGGGCATGGCCACCACGACCCTGCGGTCGGTCATCGGCGGAATCCCGCTCGACGATGTGCTCTCCCAGCGCGAACACATCAACCAGGTGCTGCGCACCCGGCTGGACGAGGTCACCGAGCGCTGGGGCGTGAAAGTGACCAACGTCGAAATCCGCGAGATCATCGCCCCGCGCGAAGTTCAGGATGCGATGAACCGGCAGATGGCCGCCGAACGCGTCCGCCGCGCCACGGTGACCGAGTCGGAAGGCAACCGCGACGCCGCCATCAACGTGGCCGAAGGTCAGAAGCGCTCCGCCATCCTGCATGCGGAAGGCGACCGGCAATCGAACATTCTGCGCGCGGAAGGTTTCGCGCAGGCGCTGCAGACCATCTTCCACGCCGCCCAGGGAATCGACCAAAAGACGATGACCCTGCAATATTTCGACACCCTGAAGGCGCTGGGCGCCGGCGCGGCGACGAAATTCGTCTTCCCGCTGGAATTCACATCCATGATCGAAAACGTTCTCGGGAAGAAGTAACCCGCATTCCGGGGACGCCCTGTACTATTCCACCAGGAACATCCGGGAACGGCTGACGTGCTTTCAGCCGTTCCCGGTTTGATAAGGGACAGGCGGCGGATTGGAAAGGAAAACGGATCCCTCCCGGGCGGCTATGGAAGGAATGCGCATATCTCCCGCTTCGCTGCGCGACCTGCGGCAGGTTCTCCATTTGGAGCGAGTCTGTTTCGGCAAAGACGCCTGGCCCCTCCTGGATGTCATGAGCGCGCTTGTTTGGCCGGGTGGATTACGGTTGAAGGCGGTCGTTGGCAGCCGGCTGATCGGCCTGGCGATTGCCGAGCCGGCTTGGAGCGACGGGATATCGATGATCACCACCATCGGAGTGGATCCGGAATTTCGCAGGCAGGGCGTGGGATCCGCCCTTCTGGCCCGGTGCGAATCGCTGCTGCCGGGGCATACCATCCGCCTTACGGTCCGGGCGGACAACCAGGCCGCCATCCAACTGTATGAACGGTTTGGATATTCCTTCTTTTCCAGATTGCTGAATTATTATCGGGATGGACAGGCGGGACTGATCATGGAGAAAAAAACGGGATCCAATCCGGGGAATGCATGAAGCGGTATTTTCCATCCGGAGAGAATCACAGTTCGATCAGTAGCGCAGAGATTCAATACTTTTATCTGCCAACAGCACATACAGTAATTGTTCGTGATGGGCCGGCGAGCCGGTGATTTTCCAGGTGCACGTCATTAACTTGCCGATTTTATGGTGTTTCCTTTCGGTAACCCGCAGATGATGGTCATGGAAGAGGACCTCCAGCGAGGCGATTTTTTCCGTCCGAAAAGGAAACACCAGTTCGTATTCCCGTTCCTCGCGGATATTGTCGATCCAGTGTTCCAGCGCCGGAAAAACCCAAAGCACAATCAGACCGATACCCGTCATCACGAGGGATAGCGCATATTCCCCGGCTCCGAATCCCATACCCAGAGCGGCGATGAACCAGATCGTGGCGGCGGTAGTCAGACCAATCACCCGCCCGCCATGACGCAGGATCACGCCGGCGCCCAGGAAACCGATGCCGCTGACGAGGGCGGCGGCGATCCTCCCCGGATCGCCGTCCGCTCCGATGCGGAGGGAAAAAATGGTGAACAGTGTGGCGCCGAGGCAGATGAAAATCAGGGTTCGGAATCCCGCCGCCTTATCCCGGAATTCGCGTTCCAATCCAATCGCGCCCCCCGCCAGGATGGACAGGAGGATCTTGAGCAGGTCTTCACCGGTAAGGAACACTTCAGACACCTCTTCCACGCGTTGTTGGTTTCGCCGGGTCACCCGCAGGTCAAAAAAAAGTTGCGGGCATATAGATTGTACAGGAAAACCGGATTCGGTTCCTGCGCGGCCGATTTGCCGAAGTATAATATCCGGAAAATTGGACCGGTTTCTCCATCCTTCGCACAAATCGAATGCAGGTGACAAATGCCCATTCGCGCGGTTTTTTTCGATATCGGTGGAGTGATCTTGCGAACGGAGGATCCTGAGCCAAGAAGGCGCTGGGAGCGGCGACTCGGTTTGGCCCCCGGCCAGTTGGTCAAGGTGGTGTTTGATAATCCGGTTGCCCTGCGCTCCACGATCGGAGAAGTTCTGGAGAAGGATGTTTGGCAGGAAGTCGGCCGATCCTTGAACCTTACAGCGCAGCAGTTGATGGAATTGCAGAAAGATTTTTTCGCCGGCGACCGGTGGGATGAGGATCTGCTGGCCTTTATCCGCACACTCCGTCCGGGAATTCGAACCGGAGTGATCAGCAACGGCTGGCTGGGGGCGCAATCGGTGATGGAAAAATGGGTCAACGCGGAAACCTTCGATGCGATCGTGTTCTCGGGCGCGGAGAAATGCCGCAAGCCGGAGGAACGAATCTACCGCCTGGCCTTGAAGCGCCTGAATGTGGATCCCGAAGAAGCGATGTTCTTCGACGATTTCCAGGAAAACGTGGATGGGGCCGCCCGGATCGGAATGCAGGCGATGTTGTTCGAGAGCCCGCGTGAGGCGATGGAACGGATCCGCCAAATGATGAATAATCACGTCCCTTCATAAGATGAGCAGCGAGCGTTCCTCGGGTTGGAATATCTTCTCCCCGTTCGCCTCCTTTCAACGCAACGCGCGGCTTTTGATCCTTGCGGTTTTCCTGGACGGCATGGCCGTTGCCTTTGTCCAGTTATTCTTTAATTTTTTCATCCTGGCCAGAGGATACAACCTCGAATTTCTCGGATTGGCCAATTCCTTGCCGGCGATCGCCGCGCTCACGTTGGGATTTCCCCTGGGGCGTTTTGCCGACCGGGTGGGTTTCCGGACCAGCATGCTGCTCGGAATCGCTGTCTCGTACGCCGCGTTCGGCGCAGCGCTTTTCACGTCGTCTCCGCTGGTCCTGCTGGCGGCGATGGCCCTGCAGGGGGCCGGGAGCACTTTGTTCTATCTGAGCGTCAATCCGTTCCTCATGAAGCATTCCGGTTCGGAGGAGCGGTCGTTGTTGTTTTCGATCAACGTCGGTTTGCAGATCCTGGCGGGAGCGGGGGGCAGCCTCTTGGCCGGACAGCTGCCGGCCGGATTGATGAACCTCTTCAAGCTTGCTCCGGGCAGCGCGGTTTCCTATCAGACGGTTCTCCTAATCGGTTCAGTCTGCGGAGGACTGGCTCTCGTCCCGCTTCTACTTACAAAATCCATCCCGCCCCAAGGGATCTCTTCACCGGCGAAGGTTCTTGCGGAAACTGATTCGTGGAATCCGGATGAAAAGCGCCTTCTCCTGCGCCTGGTTATCCCCAATCTCCTGATCGGATCCGGCGCGGCGTTATTGATTCCCTATTTAAACCTGTTTTTGCGGCAGCGCTTCTCTGTCCCGGACTCCCTGCTGGGTGGAATTTTCTCCCTTTCGGCAGTGTTCACAGGGTTTGCGACCCTGCTCTCTCCATGGCTGGCTGGCCGGCTGGGGTCCAAAATCAGGGCGGTAGTTGCCACGCAGGCGGGTTCATTGATCTTCCTTTTAATACTGGGTTTCGCCCCGGCATTTCCGGTGGTCGGAATTGCATTCTTCCTGCGGGCCGGATTGATGAATATGTCGATCCCGCTTTATTCCACCTTTTGCATGGAAAAAACTGTGGAGGGAAAACGGGGCGTTGTCAGCAGTTTGATCCAGATGGCGTTGCAAGGAGGATGGGCGATTGGGCCGTTTATTTCCGGATTTGTCCAAGAGCGCTGGGGGTTCCCGCCGTTGTTTATCGCGACGAGTATCTTGTATGCAATTGCCATTCTATGGATCGGGAAATTCTTATTCCCCATCGAAAAGGGTTCTTCGGCCGGTGCTGTCGGCTGATCCCCATTCGATCCTTTTACATACATAGGTTTCTAGTTATGCAAATCGTCGGCTGTATCCGAAGAGACCGTCGTTATTCCCATTCTTGCCTGGGAAGGGCGTCCCGGCGGAGAAGCACGCCCCCCGGTTGGAAATTCGGCAACTATCGCCAGGATTAATTCGGAATTCCCCATATCTGGATCAACCCATTAGAACTTCCAATAGCGAGGTAGCGCCCATCGGGTGAAAATTTATAGCAACCCGTTTTTATTATTAATGTCTTTAAGAGCTTGCCGTCCGGACAACTCCAGATCCACAACTGATCTCCTTCGGCGGTTGCGAATATCGTTCCGTCGGGAGAAAAGCTGATCTCAAAAAACATTTCGGGATGCGAATCACCCGCATGGGCAATGTATCCGTCGTTTACGCGGATGATATGCATTTCGCTGGTCACCAGATACTCTCCATCTGGAGAAAAAGCGAGAGATTGGGCATGCTCATCTTCGAGTTCATAAAGCAATGCGGCATCGCTGACGGAGTAAACGTATATTTCATCGCCGGTTCCCAAGGCCAGGATCTTCTTATCCGGAGAAACAGCCGCGGCCGTTATGTATCCCTTTTTTACCGGATACTTTTCCATAACGATTCCGGAGGATATATCCATTAGTTCCACCTGAGGTCTTCTTTGATAATTGGGAATTACAAATGCCTTTTCTGCATCTACGAAGTCGAAAATACGTCCATCATCCTTCAGGAGGATGGTTTTCACCAATTCGCCGGTATTCCAATTCCAAAGATTTAAATCTCCCATCATCGTATGCGCCGCCAACAATCCTGAATAGGCGATGAACAGTCTGCCACTAAATCCCGACCAATTTTGTATTTTGTTTTGGATGGCCCCGTCTAGGAATCGGCGTACTTTTATCATGAAATCGTTGGATGCGGATGCGACCATGGCGCCGTCGGTGGAAAAAACCAATCCGTACAAAACGCTTGAGTATCCATCCGCGATCCGCAATTGCTCGAAGCTTTCCAGCGACCACTGCCGGAGTGTATTGTCATACGAGATGGAGGCCAGAGTCTTTCCATCCGGCGAAATATCGATGTCGGTCACGCTAAAGGAATGTCCCTCCAGCTTTCCCGCAAACGTCCAGTCACTTGTATCCCAAAGCATGATCTTGCTTTCAGGATCTCCTGATGCAAGGAACCTACCGTCGGGGGAAAATCGGAGACTCCTCACAGCTTCCATTCTCGGGAGTGGATGAATGAGATTAATGGTCTGGTACGTGCCTAAATCATATAGAAGAATGCCGTACCTTGCGGCGATGGCCAGGACGGCTCCATCCGGGGACACGGCGATATCGAACAAATCCTGTTCACTGTACAGTGTGGTGACCTTGCCTCCCGAGGCGGTGTTCCAAATATCGATGACGCCTTCGGTGTGCGCCGTGATTAGTCTCTTCCCATCCGGCGTAAACGCAGCCGCCGAATCCGAGCCCTCCCCAGGGAAGGTATGCACAACGGATCTATTGTTGACATTAATCATAAGAAATTTAGAATTGCTAAAGTATCCGGGGAAGGATCCGACTACCATGGATTTTCCGTCCGGAGAGAATACAATGCTGTCCGGATAGAAATCGCCTATATGCATGGCCCATTGGAGGGTCATTTCGGGATAATCCCACAATTGCAATGTGCCGTCTTCCGTTCCGGTTGCAAGCAGGTTTCCATCC
>CAZFPL010000082.1:5686-13773 GCA_964521085.1 uncultured Anaerolineales bacterium
ATCCCACAATTGCAATGTGCCGTCTTCCGTTCCGGTTGCAAGCAGGTTTCCATCCGGTGAAAAGGCGATGCCATGAATAAAAACATCGGACGGGATAAATAGTCGTTGTTCCAAGGTATTTGCATCGTAAAGATAAATGCCGATCGATGTCGTAAGACCCAATTCCTTGCCGTCCGGCGAATAGGCGATTTGAATCGGTTTGCCGTCCCCCCACTGGGCGAGCAGGGATAATCCGGCTACATTGTCTGAGGAGATCGGTTGCACACCGGTGGGTACCTTCGTGCCGGTGGACACCAACTCTATCGTGGGTGTGAAGCTGCTAGTCGGCGTGATGGTTGCGGTACCGGTATAAGCGGGGGTCGGGGATTTTGTTTGGATCTTTGTCGGCGATTCTGTCGGAGTGGCTTCCGGAGGGTTGACGGTCAGGCAGCCGTTCAGAAAAAGAAAAGCAAGCAAGATCGGCCATTTTAAGCTGTAATTCCGCGTTGAGCTTTCCATAACTACCACCCCTTTGGTTAATTAAACCCTATTCAATTAAAAAAAGGAAAGCCCGGATTATCTCTGTCCTGAGAATCCCCCGCCGGGGAACAGCTGCCAGGCATTTCTCCAGACCACCCCACCGGTTACTGAACCGATTCCTCGGTTATTCTTGCCCGAACCGTACCATCGCACGGATGTGGGCGCATTAACCGGTTCGTTGTCTGAAGCTGCCTGCACCTGATTCTCAGAACCATTTCCGGGCTTTCACGAAACATTATCAGTTTACGCATCTTGACGGACAAGTCAAGGGATGGAAGGTTAAAAGAACACGGCTTCATGCCTGTTTGTGGAATGATTGTGATGTGTAAAAAGCGCTGTGCCGAGCCAAGAAAAATGGTTTTCCGCCACGGTCTTAAAGGTTTGCATGGATTAGCCCAATCCATCCTCACCTTTCGATCTGAAAGAATTCGCCGCGTTTGTAATTCTTCGAAGAATGTCTGATTTGTCCGTTTCTTATATAATTCACCTATAATTCACCGGGACGATTTGTTTCGCAGCCCCCGTCCCGAAGGAGTTGGAATGCATCCGATACGCATGATCTACAACCCGGAAGCGGATCGTGGAAGATCCTATCAAGTTGCGGGTGATTTACATCAACTATCCAGAGAGTGGGGCGGCGCCGATTGGATCGGCACCGACTACCCCGGTCATGCCAACGAACTTGCCGCCGAGGCCGCGCAGAAGGGGTACGAGACGGTGGTGGCACTCGGCGGCGACGGGACCGTTCATGAGGTGGTCAATGGATTGCTGCAGGTGGAAGGTTCCCGCCGGCCGCGGCTGGGCGTGGTCCCGCTCGGATCGGGAAACGATTTCGCCGCGGGAGTCGGTGTTCCACCCGACCCAACCGCCGCCGTGCGGCGGATCTTCAAAGGCGGGGAGGTCAAATCCGTCGACATCGGCCGGGTCACGGACACATACGGCCGGATCGAATATTGGTGTAATGTTCTTGGAATTGGGTTCGATGCCGCAATCAACATCCAATCCCGCAACATCCCTTGGCTGCACGGATTCTGGATGTATCTCGCCGCCATCCTGCGGACGATCATTCTGAAATTCGAGCGGCCGCTTCTGGATATCGAACTGGATGGGAAAAAACTATCCGGAAGATACCTGATGCTGACCATCGGAAACGGCGCGCGCGAGGGAGGAGGATTCCGATTCGCGCCGGACGCCAAAATGGACGACGGCTGGCTGGATTATATGCTGATCGATTCGATCTCCCGGCTGAAAATGCTGCGTCTGCTCCCGGAAGTCATGCGCGGGACTCACGGCCGTTTTACGGTGGTGCATCTGGGCCGCTTCCAAAGCTTGCACCTGCACTCCGATCTGGCGCTTCCCATTCAGGCGGACGGGGAAATGTTCGCCCCCTACGCCGCCGAAGTCCGCGAGGTGGAAGTGCAGATCCTGCCCCGTGCGCTTCAAGTGATCGTATAACCATGTTGACCCTGCTGCACGCCCTTCAGGATGAAACGGCGGACCACTGGCGTGTGGTCGCCGGTGCCTGGGGCGTGGAATATCCCGCTTCGTCGCGTGACCCGCTTTCGGAGTTGATCGTCGCCATCCTGAATCCGGAGCGGGTTGCGAATCTCTACCGGGCGCTCCCGGAAACCTCGCGCGAGGTCATCAGCGCGCTCCGCCGTTCCGGCGGAAAAATCCCGGTGGCGGAGTTCTTCCACCGCTACGGAGAGATCCGTTCGATGGGCCCGGCCCGCAGGCAGCGCGAGCGGCCTTGGCAGAATCCGGTATCGGTGTCGGAAGGCTTGTGGTATTCCGGCTGGCTGGGCCGGGCGTTCATCCGCGCCGGAAGCGGGACGCAGGAGTATATTTTCCTGCCCGGAGATCTCGAGGCTTTGATCCCCGCCGGCGCAGGCGAATCTCCGTCCGCCTGGAACCTGCTCTCCTACCAGCCCGGCAGGCATGAGGCCTTTTATCAAGCCGGAGCCCGCGCCGCGGAAGATGTGTGCACGCTATTGGCATTTGCGCGCAATTGGCCTCCTCCGGCACAGCGTGGAATCCGCCTCGCGGGTCCGGTTCGATCCTTGGAGTTGCACCTGAAGGAGCCGGCCGCCGTCCCGCTGCTTTCGAGTCTCTTATTGGAAAAAGGCCTGCTCCAGGGAGATCCACTCCAGCCGGATCCTGATTCGGCGCGCGCGTTCCTGGAACTGACAGTGGAGGAATCCGCCGCCGTGCTGCTGAAAGCCTGGAGAGATTCTTCCGCGTGGAACGATCTGGCTCACACGGGTGATTTATCCGCGGAAGGAAGCTGGCCGAATGATCCCGTACGCGCCCGGCGGGATTTTCTCGATGCAATGCGCGCCGCTCCGCGCGGGGAGTGGTGCACAATCGAATCCGTGGTGACGGCAATCCGCCAGACACGGATGGAGTTCCTGCGTCCGGCGTCGGAATTCGATGTCTGGCAGCTGCGCGGGAAATCGGGTGAGTTCCTGCGCGGGCTTGATTCTTGGGACCGCGTGGAAGGCGCCTTGATCCGGTCTTTTTTCCGCAGCCCGCTGGCGTGGCTGGGAGCCGTGGATTTGGCGCCGCGCGAGGATCCGAAAGCCTTCCGCTTTGCACCGCCCGCTGCCGCATTGTGGGATGAGGAGACCGCGCCGGCTAAAACCGCCGAAGCGCGCGCGCGCATCCGCTCGGATGGATCGCTCGTCGTTTTACCGGGGACTCCGCCGCTCCTCCGCTATCAACTGGCGCGCTGTTCGGATTGGCTTCCGCAGAAGGGCGGGGCGTACGTATATCGGATTACCCCGCGCGCTCTCGCCCGCGCCCGGGAACAGGGGGTACGCACGGCGCACATCCTGCCGCTGCTGGAGAACCTGGCGGGCAAGGTTCCCGCCGCTTTGGCCGGCGCCATCCGCGCCTGGGAGGAACGCGGTGTGGAGGCGGCGGTGCGTTCGGGTAAAATTCTCCTTCCCCGGAATGAGGAGGCGGCCAGGAAGATCGCCGCCCTGGCGGAACGCGACCGAAGCACGATCACCCGGCTCGATGGACCGGTGTATATCGTCACGCGGCTGGGTTCCAACAGGCTGCGGACCCGGTTGGTGGAGGAGGGATTTCTCCTCGAGGAGGAAGATGAGGTATGACGAATAATCCGCAGGTCGAAGAAAAAATAAAAGCCGTTTTTCAGAAACGGTTCCATACAAACCCGTCGGGAATCGCCCGTGCTCCGGGACGCGTCAATTTAATCGGCGAACATACGGATTTTAATGACGGCTGGGTGTTTCCGGCCGCCATCGAACGCGCGGTCTCCCTGGCGGCGACTCCGATTTCCGCTCCGATCCTGGAAATCACAGCGCTGGATATCAATGAAGAGATCGCGCTGCCGCTGCCGGATCCCTCCAAACCGGCTGAAGAGCAGGCTGCGATGTATCCGGCATGGGCGCGGTACGGCGCGGGAGTGGCCTGGGTGCTGGCCCGTTCCGGGCACAAGGTTTCCGGTTTACGCGGGGTGTTTTCCTCCACGGTGCCGATCGGTTCCGGATTGAGTTCTTCGGCGGCCCTGGAAGTGGCGTTTGCGATGGCATTCCAGGCGGCGGGAGGCTGGACGGCATCGCGGATGGATTTGGCGCGCGCCTGCCAGCAGGCGGAGCACGCCTTCGCCGGCGTCCGCTGCGGGTTAATGGATCAGTTTGCATCGCTTCATGGGAAGAAAGGCTCTGCCCTGCTTTTCGATTGCCGCTCCTTGGAGTTTGAGCCGATTCCGATCCCGCCTCAGGCCGCTTTGGTGATCGCCGATACCCATGTCCGCCATAAATTGGAAGACGGCGGATACAACGAAAGGCGCGAGCAATGCGAGCAGGCGGTGAAAATCCTTTCCCTGACGTACCCGCAGGTTCGGGCGCTGCGCGACGTAACGCCGGAGATGCTCCGTATGGAAAGCAGAAAGCTTCCGGAGTTGGTTCGAATGCGGGCGGAGCATGTGGTTACGGAGTGCGAACGCACCTTGATGATGGCGGACGCCCTCCGGAGGGGAGACTTGGCGGCGGCCGGAGAATTGATGTACGCCGGTCACGCCAGCCTGCGCGATTTGTATCAGGTAAGCGTCCCCGAGCTGGATACGATGGTGACCGCCGCCCGGTCCATCCCGGGCTGTTTCGGCGCGCGCCTGACCGGCGCGGGGTTCGGCGGCTGCACCATCCAATTGGTGGAACGCGGTAGGGCCGAAGCATTCGCCGAACTCCTGGCGACAAAATATTTCGACGCCACCGGCATTCCGCCCGAGGTTCTCCTCACCCAGCCGGCGGAAGGGGCGGAGTGGATGGCAATTCCCTGATCCGGTTTTTTGAAGGCTGGACACGCCGCGGCCCGTCCTGCAAACTGCAGAGTAAAGGGATGAAACAAACTCCCCGGACGACTGTCTAATAATCATCCTTAAGAACCCATTCTTTTCGGCTTGGGAAACATCCCGATTCCAGCTTTCAGGGTGAATATATGGAGGATGGGAAGGCGGATTTCTTCATTGATTCCAAGCGGAGGTTGAAATTCCGCGTATTTTCCAGCGCTTGTGGATTGCGCCGTTTTTGACCGGTTTTCGGCACACAACCGGTCTCCTGGGGAGTGGAAAACCATCCCTTAAACATCGGCGTATATGGTACTGTAGAGATAGTCTGACCCGCTGAACGTATATTGAAATTTCAACCACCCACCATCTAGGAGGTCTTTCCATGAATTCCTATACTCGATCCAGTTTGCGCACCGGAGTGGCACTCATCCTTTTGGGAGTCGTATTCCTTGTTTTCCAAATCGTCCCCGGCCTGAGTGATATCTTCCGCGGCGAAAATGCGCCCGCCCTGGTCCTCTTCGGTGTCGCGCTGCTCCTGGCGCTCATCGGAATTGCCACCGGGGCCGCCGGGATGATCATCCCGGTCTGTATTGTCGGCGGAATCGGCGGCATCTTCTACTGGCAGACGGCGATGGGAGGCGGGTTCCTCACCTGGAGCTATGCCTGGACGCTGATCCCCGGGTTTGTCGGCGTGGGGATCTTCCTCAACGAACTGCTCAGCGGTCATCCGCTGAAAGGTCTCACCGACGCGTTGGGCCCCATCATTTTCAGCTTGGCTGCCTTCCTGTTCTTCGGCTCGCTCTTCGGCGGGATCACCAGCGTCGGGATGATCGTGCCTGTGCTGCTCATCGTGCTTGGTCTTGTGGTCATGCTGAAACCGCTGCTCGGTAGAATTGGGTCGTCGGGCGGACAGTCGGGCTCGCAGCCGGGGGGGCCAGCATGAGATACGGAGCTTTCTTCTGGGGGACCCTCATCATCCTAATCGGCGTTGCGTTGATGGCGGGCAACTTGCTGGCGATCAACATCTGGCCTTTCCTCTGGCCGTCGGTCATCATCTTCATCGGGATTTGGTTTCTGGTTTGGTCGCGGGTCCGGCCGAAATCGCTCGCCGGTGAGGATGTGACCATCCCGTTGCAGGGTGCATCCCGGGCTGATGTCCGGATCCGCCACGGGGCAGGCCGCCTTCTTCTTCACGGAGGCGCGGGGGCGAACGTGGTTGCCTCAGGATCCTTCACCGGCGGTCTTCGACACTTTGAGAGCCGGCAGGGCGAGACTCTCGATGTGGAAATGCGCGTCCCGGAGGACCTCTGGATGAATTTCGGCGGTCCGTGGATCTTCGGACCCTGGACGCCGATTGTCTGGGACGTAAAGTTGAATGACGGCATTCCCATGACGCTCGATCTGGAAACCGGTGCGGGGGAATCCCGGCTGGATCTACGCCCGCTGAAAGTGGAAGAGATTCGCTTGAAGACCGGGGCTTCCTCCACCGAAATCACCCTCCCGGCACAAGCGGGGAAAACCCGGATCAAGGTGACATCCGGCGCGGCATCTGTCGTCTTGCGCGTACCGGACGGAGTGGCGGCGCGGATCGCGGTGGAGAGCGGTTTGGCGGGAATTACCATTGATCAAAACCGGTTCCCGCGCAGCGGCAACGGATATCAATCCGCGGATTACGACCGGGCGGTGAATTCGGTGGACATCAAAATTGAAACCGGCGTAGGCGCCGTGGAAATTCGATAGAAAAGGAGAATTAACAATGAGTGGAAGATTGTATCGAAGCAGGACCGACCGATTCTTGGGCGGCGTGTGCGGCGGCTTGGGGAAATACTTGGGGATCGATCCGACCATCATCCGGTTGATCTTTCTGCTGCTGCTGTTCGGGAATGGATTCGGTTTCCTGCTTTATCTTATCCTTTGGGTCCTTCTACCCGTGGAGGGGGGAACCGAAGCAGCTTCCGGAAACGTGGGTGACCGGTTGACGGAAGGTATGAAAGGCGTCGGCGAGGATATCCGCCAGGTCGCCCAGACTCCGCATCCGCAGGCGGGTTTCTGGATTGGGGCGGGCTTGATCGTCCTGGGCGTGATTCTGTTCGCCGAGCGGTTGGCGGAGATGCTCGGACTTGAATGGCTGACCGTTTGGATAAACTGGTCGACTCTGTGGCCGGTGTTGCTGATCGCGGTCGGCGTGGCCTTCATCCTCCGCGGCACGCGAAAGGGAGAGTGACGTCATGAGTGATAAATCGCAGAATCGCGGGCTCAGCATCGTCGGCCCGTTCATCCTCATCGGTCTTGGAATCGTTCTTCTGCTTCAGCAGCTGAACGTAATCCAATGGAGTGTTTGGGAGGTCGCCTTCCGGCTGTGGCCGCTTATCATCATCGCCGTCGGCGCCGATATCCTCATCGCCCGCCGGTCCTTCCTGGGGGCGATGGCCGCGCTGCTTGTCGTCCTGGCGCTGCTCGGGGGCGGGATCTATCTGATGGGAACCGGTCCGTCGGCCAGGGGCGATAGGTTGACCACGGAAGAAATTTCCTTTGACCTGGGAGACGCCACAACGGGGAATATCAACCTCTCCCTGGACGCCGGAGAAATGAACATCGGGTTTTTGGCCGCGGATTCCCGGAATGTAATCGAGGGAACGATCCGCCAAACTCCCAATGAGGAGGTGACTTCGAAGCACGATTTCTCCGGTGCGAAAGTCAATGTGGTTATCCAAAGCCGGTGGCCTCAGAGTTACATTTTCAATTCAGGGATCGACCATACCTGGGATCTGGCTCTTACCAGACGCATTCCGCTGGATGTCGATCTTTCGCTCGGAGCGGGTGAAATCGTCGCCGATTTAACCGAATTGCAGGTGACCTCGGTGGATGTTCACATCGGCGCCGGCTCGCTTATTCTTAAACTTCCGGCGGGTTCGGACATCATCGTCAATATCAGCATCGGCGCCGGTTCGGCGGAGATCTATCTCCCGGGCAATGCGCCGGTGAAGATCCAATGCACCACAGGTGTCGGGAATTGCGCACTCCCCAACGGCTCGGGTTTTTGGGGGCAGAACTATACCTCACCGGAATACTCCTCATCGGAACATCAAATCCAGATCGAGGTAAGTGTGGGAGTGGGGGAGGCCGAAATCATCCAGTAGGGTGAATCGGCTGAAGAGTTATTAATATTATTATTGGATGACAGAGACGCGCCATGTTCTGGCGCGTCTCTGTTTATCCCGCTTTCGCGGGATTAGAATACCCCGCAGCTTGC
>CAZFPL010000083.1:0-13695 GCA_964521085.1 uncultured Anaerolineales bacterium
AATCATTGCGCAGGGCGGCCGCCGGACGGCACCGGGCTTCCCGAAGCATCCATTTTACCCGGCGTTTCCCGTCGCGGAAGGCGACGCCGATGCGCGCATCCTCAATGGCGGGGGAATCGACGCTAGTTGGCACAACGCCCCACGTTCCGACGTGCGGATCGAATTGAAAATTCAGGTATGGGTTTTTAAGTGTAATCATCGAAGGTAATTGTATACCAAGGATTATTCGATGGCTGAATGCGGTGCGGAGGGAGAGACGGCCTTCCGCAATGCCACTCCGAGGCCGTAGGCCGAGGAGTCGATGACTCGTTCCACAAAGCAAGCCTATCCTGTGGCATGCATTTCCGATCCCTCAGGGCCTGAAGGCCCTTCGGGATGACATTCGCAGTGTGTCATTCCGAGGCCGCTTTTGCGGCCGGGGAATCGGTAACGCATGATTTCAAGCAAATCAGCCTTCCATCTCCCTCCTTGCATCCATCACCTTGATGACCGGTTCCCGGCCCAGGTCGTAGAAGCAAGCGCTTGAATACAGGTACTCGCCGCGCTCCGCCGCCAGGCGCCATTCCGAATGGAGCGGCTTATTGTGGATGTAATCGAGAAGGGATTTGAGTTTGTCGCGGCTGAGCACCTCCTGGATCCGCAAATCCCCCCAGATCGGCGCTCCGGGGCCGGCTCCGTCCGAACGCGCATGCAGGTAATGCATCAGCGGGCCGCGGCCGCGCCGCCGCAGGACGGAAGTGATCCGCGAAGCGGTGAAATCCGCAAATCCCTCGATCGTGCGCCGGATCTCGCCGCCCAGCGGGCGGCAGAGCAAATTCAGGTGCGAGGGAAGCAGTACAAACGCATACAAGGCAAGTTTTTTCGTGCGGCCCAGATGATCCAGGGAATCGAATACGATCCGCGCACAAGCCTCATTGGCAAACAAGTGCTTCCATCCGCCGACAGCGGCGGTGACGAAGTACATCGGTTCCGAAAGGTTTTTCTCGTGTGGATCCATGGACTCCCCCTGTGAAAATATTTTTTTCGAAGCGGATGCCTCGTTTCCAGCCGATCGATATTCCCCGGTCAACCGGATGGATCCCCGGTCCTTCCGGCTTTGGGATTATGGATTATGAGTCATCCATCTGTGTCCGTAGGCCGCGCGGAATTCGAATTGTGCGCGCCTTATGGAAAAAGAATTTCAGGAGCACCCCGGCGCGCCAGAACGCGGTGGCCGCCATCCCGTGCGCCAGTACGGCGAAAAGCGGGGGGGTCTCCCGGGTGTAGTAGGTCCAGCACTCGCGCGTAGTCCCCCACAGTTCGAGGAAATACCCCAGTCCGGCTCCGGCGATGAACAGGATCAACGCGGCGCGTTTCTCGCCCGGCGAAATGATGATCAGCGCGCACAGCAGGAGCGCGACGAGCGTGAACGGCTTGTCGAACGTTCCTCGCGTGTAGAATGCCATCAGGAGGTAAAAACCGCCGAACGCCGCCCAGAAAAGGCGCGCGATCCAGACCTCCGGCACCCGCCGGACAATCGCGGCGAGCACGCGGCAGATGCGGTCGATCGCGAGGGTCGCGATCGGCCAGGCCGGGACGATCCACAGCGGCGGGCGCTCGCTCGTGTAATAAGTCCACAGCAGCGTCTGGGTTCCCCAGGCTTCGATCGTCAATCCGCCGAGGGTCGCCACGAACACGATCCAGGCGTCGACGCGCAGGTCCGCACCCGACATGATCAGGAGTGACATGACCAGAAAGATCCCGATCAGAAGCCAGTCCACCTGTACCCAGATCGGATAATCGGGATTGACCTGGCCGAGGTAATCTTCCGCCAGCGGCCACCAGACGATGATGATCAGGGCGATCACCGCCAGGAACATGCTGAGCAGAAAATAAGAAGTCCGGGTCCAGCGCAGGGTATGGTTGACCGACGGACGGGGAACTGTCATTCCGATCGACTCCGACACACGAGGGAATTACCGGGATTACCGAATGGCTGCGGGAAACCCCCCGTCGAAATAAGTGCCGCCGCATTATAACCCTGAACCGCCCGTGGGGCTGACCGGAACGATCGCCCAGCGGATGTATGCGTGGATTTGTTTACGCGCCGCGCTAAAGCACGGCGCGAACATACGAAGCCCGCTTGTGCGGGCTGTCTCCCGCGCAGGGTGTTGCCCGGAGGGGCGTCGTTGAATAGCGCGGGCATTTATGCCCGCGAATTAAAAAAAAGATGCCCTTGCGGGCATCTTGAGATCTATCTTTCCTCGAATAATTCTAGCAGACCGGGTATCCGCCCGGGCATGTCGGCGTCATCGTCGGGGTCGGCGTCATCGTCGGGATCTGTGTCGGCGACCCGGTCGGCGTTGACGTGGCGGAAGGCGTCGTGGTGGGCGTCTTCGAAGGCAACGGCGTGCCGACCGTTTTGGTCAGGGAGGGCGTATTGGTCTTGCTGCCGACGACGATGATCACCCAGAAGGATTGGTCGCCGGCATCGCCGATTCCGAACCGGCCGGCATTGGGGATTTTAAGCATCCAATACCCGGTGTAGGTGCCCGCTTCGGTCGGGGCTTTCATCGTCAGGCTGACATCCCGCTCTTCGTCGACAGCCACCGCCGCCCCGATCGACTGGGACGAAGGCGCGCTCATTTGCGATCCGGAAAGGAACACAACCTGCGTATCCGCGGGCCAGATGCAGGTGCCGGTGTTCTGTAACCGCCATGTCTTGACAAACGTCTCTCCCGGAGCCAGCTTATCGTAGTAGTCGGGAATGGTGACATCTTTAATGAAGGCAGCCCGGTAACAGGGTACTGGCAGTTGCGATGAGGTCGGAGTTACCGACGGTAATCCAGCGGTATTGGTGGGGGCGCGTGTCAGGGTCTCGGTTGGGATCCCCGGAGTGTCCGTGGAGAGCACGATCGGATTGGTCGGCGTGGTATTTTGAACGGGCGCGCTGTTGGTCAGGACGGCATACAAAGTCAGGATGTGCGCCGTGGCCTGATTAATCTCCGTCGAGGTTTTTACAACTCCGCACCCGGTCGTCGCCAATCCTAAAAGAATCACCACCCCCAAAATTCTGACGTTTTTTATCATATTTCCACCTTTCCCGGCGTATTGTATAGTAATTCGCCGGTTTTTTTCAACCCTACTTCCACTTCTACCTCTTGGGTGCAAGTTTCATTCCCGGACCGGTCTTGGGCGCAGACTTTAACCGTATGCCTTCCTGCCGCCAAATCGCTCCAGCGGACGGAATACGGCCCCACCTCCAATCGGGTGTGGACCTTCCCATCAAGGAAAAAATCCACCCTTTCGGTTTCCAAATTGTCCGTGACGTCCACCTGGAGGATCACGGCTTCGCCTTTCAGGACCGAAATTTTCTTCGGGGTGGCCGGTTGAATCCACCGCAGGACCGGCGGGGTATTATCCAGCGTCACCGGGATTGCGACGGTGAGGATTTTTCCGCCGGGGAGAACCGCCGTCAATTGAACAGACCAAACGCCGTCCGCTCCCGACGTATCCCACTCCCCCAAAATTCCATCCCGCACCGGACCTTCTCCCGATCCGAGGGTGTACCATGCGGAGGGGTAAAGCCCCGGACCGGCCTGCAAAAGGTAGCGTTCCATCCCCGCCGCAGCCGCCGTCCCGCGCAGGACAATTTTTCCCCGCACACTGGCCAGCGGCGCCGGGCTGGAAATATGCAAAGCGTCGAGATATGGAAAAGATTCCGGAAGCGTGTCGTATGTATCCGGCGGAAGGGGGAAGCCGGAACGTTCCGCCCAGATCCGGGCTTCGCCCTCCATCATGAAGAATATTTTTTCCTCCACCAGGTCGAGCGGAGTCCACAGCGTTGCCAGCCGTCCGCTTTCGCGGTTGACGGCCACCGGCCGGTAATAGGAATCCACTTGGATGGGTTCATTCCCCGCCAGAAAAATTTCCGACGCCACGTTCGGGCAGTAACGGCTCGGAAGCATCCCCGAGGGGACGCACACATCCCGGCGGACGATCCCGGGAGGTTCCGTCCAAACCTGCACCGGAAGGGCGCGCAAGGCCCACCCCGCCGCGGCTTGTGCAAGCGTCCATGGTGAACGGGGATCGGCGCTTTCCGTTGTATATCCCCGGCTGCGGACTCCGATGGAGAAGCCGGAGGTGAAGGCAAAAGCCCAGGCTCCTTGCCCCTGTAAATCCTCGGCCAGCATGGCGGCGACCGCGCTTCGCGATCCGGCAAGGGCCGGCGCGGGAAGATCGGCGCGGCCGGATTTGTCGGTCAAGATATCCTGCACCAGGTAGGCCAGATCCGATCCGAAAATCCGCCGGTTTTGCCGGCGTGAATACTCTTCCAGCAGGGAACCATCATCCTGCTCCACCCGCAGGATCGCCGCAGCCCTTCCGCTTCCCACGTCGGCTGTTTCCAATCCGTTGCCGGCCAGTGTGGCATACGCCTGAGTCATGGAAAGCAAATCCACGGTTTGCGCCATCCGGCTTTCCAGAGAGAGATCCACTCCGACGTCGTTTGCCACGCCGAGGAGCGCGAGGGTTCGGGTGACATGATCGCCGCCGACGCTTGCGGTCATCCCGGCGGCGGCCGCCAACGCGCGCTGTTGCAGCGCCGCGCGCGCCGAGACCGGTCCAAGATATTCCCGGTCCGGATCCTCCGTCAAATCCGCACGCGGGATGTCGAGCAGCATCGAGGCCGGGGAAAAACCGCGCGCGAACGCCGAAAGATACACGAAAGGCAGAAGAGCCGTTCCCGCCGGACCGCGGGCGGCCGATTCTCCCCCGCGCGCAGAATCGAAGTACGCCAGCACTTCGCCCGCGGCGGGATCGATCACCGCCAGGGCGAGATCCTCCGGGAGATCGCCCTCCGGCGCCGGCCCCAGCAGCGCCGCCAAATCGCACGATTTTCCTTCCAGGGTGGGCAAGGTTGTGGAGGATTCGTCCGGCGGAGCGAGCAGGTTTTGCGCCGCGCAGAGCAGCTGTAGCTCGAAATCGAAATCCAGCGTCGTATACACCCGGATCCCGGCCCGCGGCAATTCCTCCTGCGGGAAGCGGCCGCCCAACCGATCGACCGCAAGCTGAAGGAAGGAATCCAGAATGGGAAGTCGGCCCCCGAAAATCGAATCCGCTTTCCCTCCGGACTGCCGCGGTTCCGATTCCCGTGGAAGGATATTCTCGACAATGGCGCGTTCCCATTCCCCCTTCTCCAAGAATCCATCGTTCAGCATTCGGTTGAGAACCGCATTGCGGGCGATTTTCCATCCCGCCGGATCCTCTCCGAGCCGCGGATTTTGCGTCAGCGCTTCCAATGCGGCGCACTGCGCCCGGGTCATCCCGCCGGCAGGCACACCGAAATACGTCAGCGATGCGTCGTCGACACCGACCGTCCCCCTTCCATACAGCCGGACATTGATAATCCATTCCGCAATGCTCAGCGGGCTGTACCGCTCGGCAAGCGCGCCCGCCAGGCGCGCTTTCTGCCAGGCGCCGCCTCCCCCGCCCCGCATCGCGAGCAGCTCGTCGGCCGCCTCCCCCGCCAGATCGCTCGATCCGAATAGGGCGTCCGCCATCGCGCGCACTCCGCCCGAAATATCCGGCCGGCGGATATCATCCGGCGAAAGCCCGCGCGCGGCCAGGAATGCCGCGAGCACGCAATCATCCAGAGTGGCATCATCCACGCTATACCAGCGGCTGTCCTGCGCGCGCGCGGATCCCGCTTCGATCAGCAGTTTGCCCGTCCGGTCAAAGAATCGCGCGCCTTGCGGCCGGCTCCCCAATTCCAAGTCGGGGGCGGGAAGCGGCAACGGATAAAGCAGGATCCATGCTCCGGCGGCGCACAACACACCCGCCAGGACGAGCAGGATCGTGCCCGCCGGGCGGGATATCCGTCCGCTGCGCGCCCCGCGCAAACGCCGCCTGCGTACAATTCGTGAGATATGCATTCCATCCGGCATGCAAAGGATTATACTTTAGCCCCGTGCCCGCCATTTGCATTGGATGGCGAATACGGCGCAATCGAATCATCCCGAAGGAACCGGTATGCCGTCTCTCGCCGCAGGACTGACTCACGAAATGTCGATGACCGTCACGCCCGACCGGACCGCCAAACATCTCGAAACCGGTTCTGCGGCGGTACTCTCCACACCCTCGATGGTCTGGCTGGTGGAACACGCGGCCCAGGTCCTGGCGCAGATGCACCTTCCCGCAGGGCAGACCACGGTCGGCGCGGAAGTGTTCGTCCGCCACCTGGCGCCCACGCCGCTCGGAATGAAGGTGACCGCGAAGGTGCGGATCGACGAACTCGACGGACGCCGGATCGTATTCTCGGCCGAGGTGTTCGACGAAAAGGAAAAGGTCGGCGAAGGCCGGCACGTGCGGGTGATCGTCGATGAGAAGCGGTTTATGGAAAAGGTGAAGGAGAAAACCTAACTTCTCCACCCCGCTTCCGCCCAGGAAGAGAACCTGGGCTCAAGCTCCCCTCCCCTCCTTCCCTTAAGGGAAGGAGGGGAGGGGATTGGGGAGAGGAGGTTAGGTCGGTATTTATGTTCTATCATCTCTGGACCGAAGGCTGCCAAATGAATGCGTCGGACTCAAGACGCATAGCCGGAGCGCTGGAAGCGCTCGGGTATCTTCCCACTGCGCGCCCCGAGGAAGCCGACGTGATCGTGCTTAACACCTGCGTCGTGCGGCAAAGCGCGGAAGATAAAGCCTACGGTCGCCTTACCTCGCTCCGCCCGCTCAAAGATCGTAATCCGCAACTCGTGATCAATCTGATGGGCTGCCTGGTCGGCCGGCGGGAGCCGGATGGATTGCGGCGGCGCTTCCCGTTCGTGGACGTGTTCTCGCCGCCTTCCGATCCGCGTCCGCTGGTGCGCTTCCTGCTTCGCGAGCGTCCCGTTCACGCCTCGGGGGAGACGATCGCCGCCCTCCAATCCGCCGTTGCAGAGGATTCAGCACCCGGCCTTTCACGTTTCCCGTTTCTCTCTCCGGGAGATTCCGGCGCGCCAAAGGCAGCTGCGCTGGTGCCGATCGTCCTGGGATGCTCGCATGCCTGCACCTATTGCATCATCCCCTACCGCCGCGGGGGCGAGCAATCGCGGCCGGAAGCCGACATCCTGGAAGAAATCCGGCAGTGGGTGGGCATGGGCGCGCGCGAGGTCACCCTGCTGGGGCAGATCGTCGACCGATATGGAAAAGACACCGGCGGGCCGGATCTGCCCGCGCTGCTCCGGAAAGTGCACGCGATCGAGGGATTGGAGCGTATCCGCTTCCTGACCTCGCATCCGAATTGGATGACCGACGAACTGCTTGAGGCTGCCGCCGCGCTGCCGAAGATTTGCGAGCATATCGAAGTCCCGGTTCAAGCCGGCGACGACGAGGTGCTGGAACGGATGAAGCGCGGGTATACCGCGGTCGATTACCGCCGGCTGGTCGGCCGCATCCGCGGGGTCATCCCCGGCGCGTCGATCGCCACGGATGTGATCGTCGGCTTCCCGGGCGAAACGGCGGAGCAATTCCAGCGCACCTACGATCTTCTTGCCGAGCTGCGGCTCGACACCGCGCACCTGGCGCGTTATTCCTCGCGCCCGGAAACGTACGCCGCGCGGAATTACCCCGACGACGTGCCGGCCGAAGAAAAAATGCGCCGCTTCCGGCTGCTCGAGGATTTGCAGGAGCGAATCGCGACGGAGAAAAACGCCGCGTTGCTTGGGAAAACGGTCGAGGTGCTGGTCGAGGGAAAACACAAGGGGCGCTGGTACGGCCGCACGCGCACAAATAGGCTGGTTTTCTTCGATGACCCTTCAAGGGAGTGGACGGCACGGCTTACCGCGGTGGAAATCACCCACACGTCGGCGTGGAGTCTTCAGGGGAAATTTACCCCGCGGACAGCCGGCCCGTAAACCAATCCTCCCGAAAGTGTATTTCCCCCCCCAAAAAAAAGGATTGAAAATTGCGTGTAATAGGATTGTTACAATCCGGTAACCACCCTGTCACATTGAAACGTTAGTATTCAGATCATCCAAACACAACCCATCAACATCATAGGAAAGCCACCATGAAAAAGCTTACTGTCCCACTTCTCATACTCGTTGTCGTCTCCTGTGTATTCACCGGCAGAGAAGCCGCCCCGAATGCCGCGAATTCCCCGGGAACATCGACAGGCGCATCCACGCGTGCACCGGCGACGGACACAATCCTGCCGACCGCAAAATCAAGGCCGGACATTTCCTGGACGAACAAAGGACCCGAAGGCGGACCCATCCATGCCCTGGCAATCGACCCGGCTATGCCGACCACGCTCTACGCAGGGACGGAAAACGGCGTGTTTAAAAGCATAGACGGGGGAATGGCCTGGCGCTTATCGAAAAACGGCCTATTCACCCCCAACGCTTCCTTTGTTATATCCTTGGTGATTGATCCATCGGATCCAAAGGTGCTTTATGCGGGGACTGACCGCGGCATGTTTAAAAGCACCGATGGCGGCGGGAACTGGAGTGAGATCAACGACGGGATCCGAGACCCCGCATGGGCTGAGCTGCCGAACGAACCTTCGACGCCGGTTTTCGATCTGGAAATCGATCCATCGGCGACGGCCACAATTTATGCGGCGGAATTGGATGGAGGGATATTCAAGACCACCGATGGCGGAGAGAGCTGGAGCCCGGCAGGCAAAGGTATCACAAAAATGGTTGTTTTGAGTCTGGTCCTTGATCCGAAAACACCAACGACCCTTTACGCAGGTACGAACGACGGCGGCATATTCAAGAGCACCGACGGCGGCGAAAACTGGAAGGCGGTCAACTTCAGCTTGACCGCCGCCAGTGTTTCCACCCTGGTGATCGATCCGGCAACGCCGACCACACTCTACGCGGGGACAAATCAAAGTTTTCAAATCAAGATGATTTCCGATCCGGATCAAACACCCACTCCGGATTTAAGGCCGGTTGCCAGCGGCGTGTTTAAAAGCACAGACGGCGGCAAAACCTGGGACGCGGCTGACACCGGCCTGCCCCATATCGATATTTCCAATCTCGCAATCGATCCTGCGACGCCGGCCACCGTGTATGCGGGAACGGACGAAGGCGTGTATAAAAGCACCGACGGCGGAGGAACCTGGGACGCGGTCAATACAGGCCTGCGGGATGTCTATATCAGCGCCTTGGCGATCGATCCGGCGGCGCCGACCACGCTTTATGCGGGTACACTCATCGGCGCATACAGAAGCATGGACGAAGGCGGGACCTGGAACACGGCCAACACCGGGTTGTTCAGCATCCAGGTCAGCGCCGTGGCGGTCGATCCGGTAACCCCGGCCACCCTGTATGCCGGGACAGACCGCGGCTTCATCTATAAAAGCACAAACAGCGGCGACGACTGGAGTTTGATATTCACCGACTTGATGTGCTCCGGGATCCAAGCCCTTGTGGTCGATCCGGCATCGCCGGCCACCGTGTATGCGGGAACAGACGACGGCGTGTATAAAAGCACGGACGGCGGCGCAGGCTGGGCCGCGGCCGGCCTTGGCTTGAATCATGCCTATGTCAACTCCTTGACCATCAACCCGACCGTGCCGACCACCCTGTACGCAGGGACGGACAACGGATTATTCCTGAGCATCAACGGCGGCGCAAGCTGGAGACCGATCAGCGCCGCCATGGATGAAATCCATATCACTTTCGTGGCCATCGACCCGGCAACCCCGACCACCCTCTACGTGGTAAGAGAAGGAGAGATTTATAAAAGCACAGACGGAGGCATAGAATGGAGCACCATCAACGACGGTCTGGATGACGTCTCCCCGGTATATGCCATCGCAATCGATCCAACCAATCCGACAACCCTCTACGCGGGAACCTTAATGGGCGTATATAAGAGCACAGACGGCGGCCGGTATTGGAATGCATCCAACACCGGTTTTACCAGCATGATAGTGTGGACGCTGGCGATCGATCCTTCCGCACCCACTACACTCTATGCGGGAACCAGCCAAGGCGAAGTGTATATGAGTGTGGACAGCGGCGAAAACTGGGTCGCGGTCAATACCGGCCTGGATGCATTCAGGGTGTATGCCCTGGCGCTTGACCCGCTGCACCCGGCGATTCTCTATGCGGGAACAAATACAGGCGTGTACCGAAACTAAAACGTCGAAAAGGATTGACACCCGGTCCGATCGGATTATCCGCGGCCGCCGAGAAAAGTACTGCATAAAGGAAAAGGGCGAATGGGACCCGCCGGACATCCGTCGCCGCCCGCCCCTGCAGCAGAATGGACAAACAAAAAATCGCCGGAATAACTCCGGCGATTTTTTAATCCAACGTACCCCGCCATGCCGTGTGCTGCGTGATTTTGAACCTGCTTTCGCAGGTGGGAACCTACCGTCGGGTCCAGCCTTGGCCGAAGCCTATCGCTTCGCCCTCGTGAGATTAAGTCCCCAGGTTCAAAGTGTTGGCTCAAAACCGTAGTGCAACATCACGAACACGGCAGGGCGCGATTCTTATACCACCATTGCCACCCGAGTGCAATTACCCGCGCGTAAAAATCAACCGGTTTATTTTGTATCGTCCAGCAGCCGGATGTGCAATTCCTTCAACTGGCGCGGGTCGGCCGGCGAAGGCGCGTCCGCCATGACGTCGATCGCCTGCTGATTCTTCGGGAAGGCCATCACTTCGCGCAGGTTGGGTTCGTCCGCCAGCACCATCGTCAGCCGGTCGATGCCCGGCGCCATGCCGCCGTGGGGAGGGGCGCCGTATTCGAACGCCTCAAGCAGGTGGCCGAAACGGCTTTTAATCTCCTCCGCGCTTAACCCGATGCGCTCGAACACCTTCTGCTGGATGTCGCGGCGATGGATACGGATGGAACCCGAGCCCAGTTCTATTCCGTTGATCACCAGATCGTACGCGTCCGAAAGGACCGATCCCGGATCCGAATCCATCTTGGGGAGATCGGCCTCCTTGGGCATGGTGAAGGGATGGTGTTCCGCTTCCCAGCGCTTTTCCTCCTCGTTCCAATGGAACATCGGGAAATCCAACACCCATACGAGGGAGATTTTTTCTTTTTCCGCTAGATTGAGGCGGTCGCGGAAGAGCAGGCGCAACGCGCCGAGCACCTTGTTGGCCGTCATCGGGTTGTCGGCCGCCAGGAGGATCAGATCCCCCTCCGATGCGCCGGTCAGCGCGCGCAATGCGGCGGCTTCCCCGGCGGTGACAAACTTGGACACGGATCCCTTGACGCCTTCGCCGGTGTACGCAACCGTCGCAAGACCCTGGCCGCCCTGTTCGCGCGCAAACACCGTCAGGTCGTCCACATCCTTGCGGCTGTACGAAGCGCACCCCGGAACGGCGATGCACTTGATCGCCCCGCCGCTTTTCAGCACCCCTTGAAAGACTTTAAACTCGCTTTCGGCGAACACCGGGCTGGCATCGCGCAGTTCCATTCCGAAGCGCAGATCGGGTTTATCCACCCCGTAGCGGTTCATGGCGTCGGTCCAGGTCAGGCGCGGGAAAGGCGTCTGCTGAATTTTCTTCTGTGGCGCGACGGCGGGGATCAGTTCGGTAAACAGCCCCTCAATGATATCGAGCACGTCGTCGCGATGGACGAACGACATTTCCAGGTCGAGCTGGGTGAACTCCGGCTGGCGGTCGCCGCGCTGGTCCTCGTCGCGGAAGCAGCGCGCGATCTGGAAGTAGCGTTCCACGCCGGCCACCATCAGCAGCTGCTTAAGCTGCTGCGGGCTTTGCGGAAGCGCGTAGAAGCATCCCGGATGGATGCGCGAGGGCACCAGATAATCCCGCGCGCCCTCGGGCGTGGTTTTGAACAAGATCGGCGTCTCGACCTCGATGAATCCGCGGGCGTCGAGGTAATCGCGCATGAATTTGGTGATCTTGTGGCGGAGCATCAAATTCTTCTGCATCCGCTCCCGGCGCAGGTCCAGGTAGCGGTACTTCAGGCGCACGTTTTCGTCGACGGGCGATCCCTCGTTGATGTTGAAGGGAGGGGTGAGCGCCGGATTGAGGATTGTCACTTCGCGGCTTTCGACCTCGACTTCGCCGGTGGCGAGATTCGGATTCTCCATGCCGGCCGGGCGGCGGCGGACGATGCCTTGAATCTGCACGACGAATTCATTGCGCAGTTTCGCTGCCGTTTCGTGCGCGGAGGCCGCGAGTTCCGGATTGGCGGTCGCCTGCACAACCCCCCAGCGGTCGCGGACGTCGAGGAAGATCACCCCGCCGTGATCGCGCCAGCGGTCGACCCATCCGGCCAGAGTGACTTCCTTGCCGACGTGTTCGGCGCGCAGTTCGCCGCAATTTATCGTTTTATACATCCTGCCTCCGAAGAAAAATCCTTCCGGGGAATGGGGAGATTATACCGGATTCATCTGTCCGATCCATTTGGCGGGAGAATTTTGAAAAAAAGATAAGTAATTTCTTGGCCCGAAGCACTAAAACATTGTAACAAATATTGATTTAGATTCAGCTCAACAACTTCTCCACTCCAACGGACAGGGTTTAGCGGTTTGGCCGGCTATGCAGGTCTAGGTTCTCAGTATACATCCATTCCCCAAAGCGCATACGTTCGTAAACTCTGAGCCGAAGGCCAAATCCGCTGCAACCCATTGTTGGGCTGCACTTTATTACAATTTTATAATCAATTAGCCAAATTGTTCTCTATCTTAATTTCACTTTATCTTTTATCATTGACTCTAATGCACTTATATTTCCTCGATCTGCTTTATGCAGTGCAATATAATAATTTTTTGAACCTAATTCTATTTTAATAGTCTTTTTATACAACCATTTTATTTGCATTTGAAGCAGAATTCTAGCAAGTCGTCCATTACCATCAAGAAAGGGATGAATGGAAAGTAGTTTATGATGAAATTCGCTAATTGCGCGGATTTTTTCTTTATCGGATCCTAAGTAAATTTCATCATATTTTATATTCCACCATGATAATAGATTAGATAATAATTTTGGTACCTGTTTTGCCGGAGGAGGATTATAGTGAGATTCGATTAAGTTACCTGTGCCACCTATCCAAACCATTTGCCTTCTTATTTGACCAGCAAATTCATAACCTTGTGGAAAAATTGATTTATGAAGTGTTTTCAATTTATTTATAGTTAAATAACCGATTTCTAAATTGGATTGAAGTAATTTTATTTCATTTTCATCTGCAATCGTATTTGCAATCAATATATATTTCGAACCTGACGTAAGTGCTTTATTAAGATTTTGATTATCAACTTCCTTTCTAAATTCATTTTGTAAATTCTCAAACAAATTTTCAAGTACTAATTGGTTTGTTGATATCCTTTTATCAATTTTTGACGTTAATTTTAATATTAGTGAAAGCATTAGTATATTTCTACGTTCAAATTGTAAAGAATCAAATCTCTGTCTTAGGTATATAATTAAACCTATGATTCCAGAGGTAGCAATTCCAATTAAAATACTAATTATATAATTCATATCAAATATAACCTCAAAAGCAGCCCAACGGCTTGCGGTTGAGCCGCCTAGCCGCTTGTGCCTATAAAGGTTCAGTATACAGCAAACGCCAACGAAGACACTAGGCGCCTTGACCCCTAGCCGAAGGCTAAGGCGTGCCCCCGCGAGAATGCGCAGGTTCGTTTTGATCTTTGAACCTGCGCAATCATGAAGCGGGGGTCGGCTCCAACCGCGTGTTGGGCAGTCATTGTAGATATTTATATAGTGACATTAATCG
>CAZFPL010000084.1:0-13674 GCA_964521085.1 uncultured Anaerolineales bacterium
AAACATCCTTCATTACTTCCACCATCGTCCCGCCCATGCCGAACATCATCAGCGGTCCGAAGCGCGGATCGCGGTTCATCCCCAAAATGACTTCGCGCACGCCCTTGCACATCTGCTGGACGAGCACGCCGAGAATCTGCGCCTGCGGCGCTTTGCGCGGGACCCGGTACATCATCAAGTCGAAGGCATCCATCACTTCCTGGGCGTTGCGCATCCCCAGTTTGACTCCGCCCACATCCGATTTATGGATGATATCCCGGGACCAGATTTTCATCACCACCGGGTAACCGATCTGATCCGCAATGTTGGCCGCCTGTTCGGGTGTCGTCGCGAGCGACCCTTTCGGTGTAACAAATCCGTACGCCTCGAGAATCTCTTTAGCCTCGGCTTCCCCCACCTCGCGCAGCCCCTGGCGGATATGCCGCTCGATGATGATTTCCACCTTATGGCGGTTGACCGGGAAGAGCCGGACCACGCGCTTGGGCTTGGTGCGCCAGCGCACGTGCTCGGTCATCACTTTAATCACATCGACCGCGCTTTCCGGCGAGGAGTATTGGGGGATTCTGCCGGTGCGGAGGACGACAAGCGCCTCCGCGATTTTTTCCGCCCCAAGGAAGCAGGCCAGGACCGTCTTTTGCGGTTTCTTCTTCACCACCCGCACCACCGCCTCGGCGGTGGGCAGACATTCGGTCATCGCCTGCGGGGTGAGTACCACCAGCGCGATATCCACGCCCGGATCATCGAGCACGGTGTCGAGCGCGAATTCGTAGCGGTCGGCCAGGGCGTCTCCGAGAATGTCGACCGGATTTTGGATATTGGAGGCGGCGGGTAAAAATCCCGCCAGCTTATCCTTGGTCGCCTGCGAAAGCTGGGCGAACCCGAGGCCTTCCCGCTCGATGGCATCCGCGGCCATGATGCCGGGGCCGCCGGCATTGGTGATGATCGCCACCCTGTTCCCGGCGGGCAGCGGCTGCATGGCGAACGCTTCGGCATATTCGAATTGCTGTTCGATGGACCCGCAGCGTATGATTCCGGCGCGCTCGAAACCCGCCTCGTACGCGGTTTCCCCGCCGGCCAGGCTGCCGGTGTGGCTCGAGGCGGCCTTGGCGCCTACTGCGGTGCCGCCGGATTTGATCAGCAGGATGGGCTTCGTGTTGGAGATCTGTTCGGCCCTGCGCACAAAGGTGTTGCCGTCGGTGATGCTTTCCAGATAGCCGGCG
Organism: uncultured Anaerolineales bacterium; assembly: GCA_964521085.1. GTDB lineage: Bacteria > Chloroflexota > Anaerolineae > Anaerolineales > RBG-16-64-43 > JAFGKK01. The sequence continues at coordinate 1,221 of CAZFPL010000084.1, forward strand.
ATCACTTTCGTTTCCGCGTCATCACCCAGGGCGGAGATCAAATCCAGCTCGTTGACGTCGATCTTGTTGCCGATCGAGACGAGTTTGCTGAACCCGATGCCGGAGGCATTGGCCATATCCAGGATCGCCGCCAGCAGCGCGCCGGATTGGGAAAGGTAGCCGATGCTACCCTCCGCGGGCAGATCTCCGCCGAAGCTGGCATTGATCTTTCGCGAGGGCGCGATGATCCCCAGGCAATTGGGGCCGATCACCCGGATCCCATATTGGGCCGCGGTCTGGGTAATCCGCTGTTCGAGCGCCAGGCCTTCCGGACCGACTTCCTTGAACCCGGCGGTGATGATGATCACCGCCTTGACCCCGAGTTTCCCGCACTGAACCATGATCGCCGGAACCACCGGGGCCGGGACCACGATCACCACCAGGTCCGGTACCTCGCCGATCGAGGGCAGGTCCGGGTAGCACTTCAGCCCCTCGATCGAATCCGCCTTGTTGTTGACCGGGAACACCTTGCCGGGAAATCCGGCCTGGATCATATTCAGGAGGATTTCGTATCCGACTTTGGTTTTTTGGGTAGAGGCGCCGACGATGGCGACGGACTTGGGGTCAAAGAATTTCTCAAGACTCATGACGATCCTCGATGAAAAAACCCGGCTCAAAAACGCGCTATTTTATCACGGCGGATTACCCCTGGACAGGTTCAGCGATACGGGTGTCAATGGAAGTATACCGCCATCCACTCATTTCGGTGCGGAAAAATGACCTATGCCAAGGGGGACATCGCGGGAAATGGAATGAAAAAAAGCATAAAAATTCTAATTCTTCAGGCTGTTGTGGGCGAGGTTATCCGCCGGCCGCGCGGGAAAGAATGCGGGCACGCTCGAACAGGATGCGCATCCCGTCCCGGATCACCCGGCGGGTGCCTTTGTCGAGGGGCGGCGCGGCCCACTCCGGTTTCGCAAATCCGTACTCCACCTCTCGTCCGTCGTCGTACCAGACGCGGAGGGAAGTTACCCTGCCGTAATCCTCGATCTGCCGCCGCAAGACGGTGCCGAACTGCCCGGGCCAAACTTCATCGGCCAGATATTTTTCGGGATCTCCGACCGGCAGGACAAGGTCGATGTCGGAATCCGCCCGCGCCGCGCCCCGGGCGTGGGAACCCACCAAGGCAACGGCCAGGATATCTACGTTGTGGGAAGCCCAATCCAGGATTTGATGAAAAAAGTTATTATTGATGTCGGTCGCGGCTATTAATCTGGATTCACTTTCCATTCCAATTCCCACCCTGGCTTGTTACGAGAAGAATTCCCCCTCAAACCCCGATCTCCGCTTACCATCCTCTTAACAAGGCCCGACCGGCGATGGAAACGATCATGAGCGGGACGGCTAATCCCCGGCATTTCCACGCCGGCCTGAAACGATCCTCGTACTCCGAAATGATCTCCGTCCCGTTCATCTACGGTTTTCCACTCTTCCGAAGGACCGTGCTTCTCGGTGTATCAAAAACGCATTTCTGACGGATATTCCATCCACGCACGGCCCGCCGGTCATGCCGGTGGAATTAGGGGGCAATAATCACTTCAATGAGGTGATCAACATGATAAGGATTATCCCCACGACAATGCTTCCGGCAATTAATGCCATTTTCGTTTCCAGCGAGATCGATCCGAGTATTCCCCGATGTGGTCTCGATCCGCCTGATTCGAAATCATTGTCGGGGGTCTTGTCAAATACGACTCCCTGGCTATTTTTTGAAAGGAAAACCGGACTCCCTCCCGCTGCCGCCGCGGATTTTTCGCTGTTATCCTTATCGATCAGATGGATGTAGCGTTTGGTTAATTCCATCTCATCCTTGGTCGTGAACATCCGGATATTCTTCGGGTATGCTTCCCCCGGGTACGTGTTAATGCCGGGCTGGCCGCTGCGCGGCTCCCATGCTCTTCCGACAGCTCTCCGGGCGGCTTCCTGCCTTCGGGCCAACTTTCCCGCCCCGCGGCCGCCGGTCTCCTCCTCGGGAAGGGATTCCATTCCAAAGGCAGCGCCGGATTTCAGCGCAACCCCGCAGGAAGGACAGAATGCCACATCATGAACCTCGCCCAGGACCCGGCCGCAATTCGGGCAGCGCAGGTTGATGAACGACAATAAAGCCAGGGCAAAGCACGCGACCATAAGAACAATTCCGGCCGCCAGAAGCACGCCCCCCCAGATTCCCATCCGCGCCTGATTTATTCCATACAGCGCAAGCAGGATGATGGAAATGACCAGGAGCAATGCGGCGATTTCCCGATATGTCCGCGCGGATCTGGAACGGTTACCGTATTCTTCCATGATCTCCAACTCATTCATTACGACCTCACTATCCTTGGGAAGCGATTATATCCTGCGGCAAACCAACACTCCCTTTCCGATCGGAACGATCAGGGAGTCCACCCGTTCATCCATCCGCGTCCTATGCAACATCGGCTGCAAAGATTCCCCGTGGCTGATCGCGTTGTCAGCGGCGAAGATTCCCCCGGGCACCAGATTCGGGATGACGGCTTCATAGCAATCGGAATAGAACTCCTTCTCCGCATCCAAAAAGCAAAACGCGACCTCCGGATAACCACGAAGTTTTTCCCGCGCATCCCCCTCCACCAATTCCACCACCTTGTCGATCCCGGTGAGAGTAAGCGTCTCCCGCGCCAGCGCGGCCTTTTCGGGCATGATTTCGAAGGTGGTCAGCCGCCGGTGGTATTCCTCGCATGCCAGAGCCAGCCACATCGTCGAATAGCCGGCGCTGGTCCCGATTTCCAGCCACGCCCCATCCGGCGAGCCGGCCGCAAGCAGGGCGAGGAACTTGCCCGTCTCCGGCGGGATCTGGCGCAGGCGCTGCGGGCGGGGCGTGCCGTCTTCGCGGTCCTTTCGATCGATCTCCTCCAGATGCTGCATTCGCTGCAGGATGGCAGGCCGAATATTGTGAAACATGGACATACCTTCGCTATTCAGTGATTTCTTGCGTTTGATCCATTACCCGATTCCAAATTTTATCAGAGGCAACGCATCCACCAACCCATTCCTTCATTAAAGGATGCACAGATTTTCTTGAGGCGATCCGTCCTTCCTACCGTGACGCGAGGGATTCACGAGGATTTTGGGCACATCCGCCGTTTTCCATCCAGCCGGTTGGTCCATGCCCGCCTGGTGCGGCTTTCCACAAAGGCAGACGTCTGTTCACCGGTTCGGCAGACGGAAGATCCGCATCAGGATCGATGCAGACCCTTTCACGCGCCGGACAGCCACGGATCGGAGAGTTTCGTAACCTGATCGACGACGATGGATGCGAACGCCGGCCCGCAATGGACATTCCCGTCAGACATACTTTCCTTCAGCGCCCCTATGGGATCCGTGAAGGGGGGGAATGGATCGAGAAAATGGAAACCCCGCGCGGAACAATTTTCCTCCAATGCTTTGTTCAGCAGGGTGCGGGCCTCAATCCGCTCCTTCAGGGAACCGACCAGCGGAAAATCTCTATTGTTCACCTGATCGGTGGGAGGTATCACCGCAAGGACGATGGTCTGCGGCGCATCCGCATCCCGCTGAATGGCAGCGACCGAAAGCAGAAAGGTTTCCGCCAATTTTCGGACGATCGATTCCGTGGTGGAATTCTGAAGCCGCACCTGATGGAGAATGTGACAGCGCACATCGATTTCCCCAAGGCACCAGACCACGACATCCCGGTCGTGAACATCCAAATCCCGCAAGCGGAGGAAGCCCCGCCCGTCCCGCGCAACCCGATGCATCGTCACCGGCCCCAGGTAATGGACTTTGATCCCCGGAGTGCTCCGGAAAATGAATTTTACGTGGCTATCTCCGATGACATGCAACGAAGGGCTTATCGGAATAAACCGCCCGGCGGTCCTCCTTAAGAACCACCGCAATGTCCTGAATAGGCTGCGCAGCGAATCCAAGATGGCCTTCGCCGCATTATGGTTGGTCTCAACCGGTTCCGAGATCGGTGTCATCATGCGATTCTATACCAGGTTTTCATCGTGAAAACAAAACGGGGGCCGTTCCTGGTGTGGACGGTGTCTCTCATTCGGCCACGGTCCGCCCGGCATGGCGCAGGATCCGCAGCGCCTGCAGGGTAACCCAGCGGCTGGTCTCCTCCGGATCTCCCATTTCCCGCCACGTACGCGGGCGAAAAGGGCTTCTCCCCTTCCAGCGTCCATCCCGGCCGCGCCAGCCTTCCAGCCAATCCAGCGCCGCACGGGTACCCGGGTGATCCAAAGCATCCAGCTCATCCAATACCCGCAAGGTGAAAAGAATATCCGCATGATAGAACAAAGGGAAACTAAGCGAAAACCACAACGGATTGATCCGGCTATGGGGGCGAACGGGATAGCCGGCGTCGATCAATCGATGATCTTCCAGCAGGAACTTGATCCCCTTGCGGATTGCGCGTTTCACTTCCCTCGTCCGCGCCCTCCGGGGGATCGCTGCGAATCCCCAGAGGGTTCGCACGACCCCCCAGGCGCAAGCCTCTTGTCCGTTTATTCTACAGGCGCATAATCCGTCCTCCAGAACCGAAGCAAGATAATGAACCAGGTTTTCGACACGCGGGTCGTCGTGCATCCCCGCATGCAATGCATACCTTAATACATTCCCCCAAAAGCACGACCAATCCGGGACCTTCCGGTCCACTCCGTTTTGGACTTCTTTTTGGGTGGTGTCCAGCATATACTCCGCCCCCCTCCGGAAACGCCGGTCCCTTCCATCCACGCCAAGTTCCACGAGCAGCATCATGCTCCAATGTGTGCTGTAAAACTTCGGCCCGTAATAGCCATGATCGATTTTCCAATTCCCGGCCTTCCCCTGTCGGGATAGTATCGCGGGAACCGCCCCGGTTTGCATAATTTGTTTTTTTGCTTTTTGAATCTGGTACGCCGAGGAACGGCTCAAGCGAAGATCCCTGCGCGTTTGATAAACAATCGAAGGCGTCTTGGCGGCCAACAGCCAGACTATCCGATCATCGGATTGTTTCATTTGGCCCTCCCTGGATATCCTTGACAAGCCCGGTCCCCGTCGGCTTTATTATGGATCCGCCCTGCCCGATCCGGCGTCCGCCAACCCGTCAACCGCGAGCCTTACCCGAACCAAGGACATCCTGAACAAACGATCCTTTGACGATGGAGTATTCGATCGAATCCGCGACGCCCTTGCGGATGATCTCCCGCTTCCGAGCGACATAAGCCTCCCGGAGTACCGGATCGGCCCGCAGCCGGTCCCGGAATCGGATCAGCTCTCCCGCTTCGTGAGAATCGCGGGAAATGACGTGCGCATGCACGGGATATGCCTTGCCCTGGAATTCCCAGGCGCCGACCCGCATCGGCCGGTCTTCGGGGAACGGATCGCGGCTGGATTGCTTCTGGAATCCCAGGTCCGCCAGAACCTGCTTGGCTCGCTCCACGGCGCCCGGTTCGTACATCACCAATAAATCGAGGGTCCCCTTTCCATCGCAATTCGGGACCGCCGTGCTGCCGATGTGTTCGACCGACAGGGAAGGTTCCCGCGCTGAAATGAGTCGTATAAGTTCACGGGCGGCTTCCGGCGCGCGTGGATCATACGCGGCGCAGACGGCTCCCGGATTTTCATATGTTCCGACGGAGTTCCGCATCCTACGATCCCTTCCCGGGCAAAGGACACCGCGGATGTTATTTGGCCCGGTTCAGAATAATGAGCGCCCCCAGAACGCCGGGCACCCATCCAAGCAGGGTTAGCAGCGTGACGATGACGATCGAACCGCAGCCCTTGTCGATAACGGCCAGGGGAGGCAGGATGATGCACAGGACAACCCTTCCAAGCGACATACCGATCTCCTTTCAACGATGCCATTAACTCATGAAAACCGATATCGCTATTACATACGGGTCGAAAAGGGGTGCGGTTTCCCGGGGGAGGCTTCCGCCCGGCGGAGGGCATCCGCGATCCTTTTTAAGTCCACGCCGCAGGGCAAACCTCTCTGCCCCTAATGGTAGATGTTCACCCAAAACGCGTCATACCGGCACGTGGCGGTGTGTGATTCCGATTCGGCGAACAGGCTGAGGGTTCCGGCCGACAGATCCGAATCCATCACCATGCCCGCGAAGGAATTGTTGAAGAACCCTTTCATGATTTCCCCACGCACATACAGCAGCACCCGGGTTTGCTTGCCGTCGGAAAGGTCGAGATCGTCGTCGGCGGCCGGCTCCGAAAGCACTCCGGCGACGACTCCGTCCGCAAGGCGGACCAACGACCAGCGGGAGGAACCCTCCGACCGCTCCAGACGCAAGGCGTATTCAAATCCCTTCCCGTCGGATCGGAGCACATACCCGCAGGTCGCCGTCTTGGCGGAGGAATTCAGGATGACGGTGCTCGACATGGAGAAATCCCCATCCTGCGAGGAGCCGCAATCCTTCACCAATTCGGCGGCGAACTTCCCATTCGCACCGGTTTTGACCGTCAGGGTTTCTTCTTCATAACACATTTCGAAGGGGGAATACGGGGTGTCCAGCTCGGCCCGCCGCAACTCGTTGGCGATAAACCGAACGATACTGATGTCGTCCCGGGCCGCGACCGCTTCGTCATACGGCTGGGAACCCGGCGAGAGCGGGGTGGGCTTTGAAAGGGTTGGAAGCGGAGCGGGAGAACCGCTTATGACGCTGCAGGACAGGGAAAACAACACAACCAGCCAAAGGAAGATTATCGGGAAGAACCGTTTCATCGCCGTTGCTCTCCTCGCGGTCCGGGGAAAACCAAAGCCGCCGATCGATAACCCTTGGATGATGGAAGGACGCAAACCGCAGCGCGCCCCCCTGGATTGTACATAGAAACCCTTGCCGCGGGAAACAGGACCCTGCTAAAAATTCAAACCCAGCGGCCCCAGAATGAGCCGCAGGGAAATATAGAGCAGGGCGATGTAATACATGATATGCATGACCGCCTGCCTTCTCGTCATCGCCTGAACGCTGGCGGAATATGCGGGATTGTCCATCCCCTGGCGGTGCCAGATCCCGGCGGCGATGAGAGCGAACACCACGAACCACCCCGTGCGCAGGAAGAATGCGATGATCAAACCCGCAAAACCCAGAACGGCGATCGAAATGACCGCTGCCAGGACCGCCAGGACGATAATCGCCACCAACCCCAGCGCCAGCCGTTTGTCATCCTTCTCTTTCAGGGAGGAAAAAATAACGTGATACAAAAGGCTCCCATCCAGCCTCCAAAGCGGGATGAGGTTGGAAATCGCCAAGATGCCGCCGGCCAGCAGCAAATTTCCCCCGAAGCCGGACAGCCATCGGTCGGATGCAGTTTGCAGCAGGGAACCGATGCACATCACGCCGACGTTGACCGTGATCCCGGCTTGCAGCAGCCAGGCGATCGATTTCCAGGGCAGCAGATCGCTTTTCGCTTTCTCCTCCAGGCTGACCGGAGCCGCCACGGCGCCCAGCGGAAACAGCCACCAGATCCGGCTGCGAATCCGGTTTTGGCGGAATACGAAGAGATGCCCCAATTCGTGAAAGAACATCTGCAGGGTGAGTGCCAGACCCAAACTCAATGCCCGGCCGGCATCCCGCAGGGGAAGCCAGCAACAGACGGTGAAGAAGACCAGAAAGAGGATGGGAGATACGCCCTGAATCCATCCCGCGCCCTCTTTTTCGATCAGCCACCAGATCCGTTCCCGGTCGCGGGGGCGTCTGCGCCATGCGCTCGAAAGAAAATTCCAAATCGTCATAGTTGAGAATACCGGTCGGGGGATGCCCTTCTGGAAATGGATCTGCGAGGCCCGGGTATTCCTAATCCTTTCTGAGTTCAATCCGCCGCCAGATGGGTATCCGGGACAGCGTAATGTCTTCCATCCGATAATTGTTTGCGAAAGGCGACTTTTTCACAATTTCCACAACTTCTTCTTTGGCGTAGGCCACATCCAGCGCCTGCCGGATCGCCAGCGGCCCGAGGATCCGCGCAATGAGGTTTACCTGCCGCAAGTTTCCCTTTAATGCCGATTTTAACTCCTGCCGGTCATATTCCCGCCGGCATTCGAAGAGATACGCGCTTGCATTCTTCTTTAGTATTCGAAATATTTCCCGCAATCCTTCCTCGGGCCGGTCCCAGAGATAGAAGCTGCCGGAACACGCCACCAATTCAAACGATTCGCCGGGAAAACCGGTTTTTCGGATATTCCCCTGTTGTAAATTAACAGGGGTTCCCGAGAGGTTCTTCCGGGCTTGCTGCAGCATCGCGGATGACACATCCAGCCCGTACAGCTCGATATTCGGATTGATCCTGTGAATTTCACGGAGCAGCCTGCCCGGCCCTGTCCCCACATCCAGGAGCCGCCCGCCGGAGATTCTGCTTGTTAAATCCCGGGCAATTTCCAGGTAATATTTCTGCATAGGGGATTCGCGCATGAGAAAATCATAAATTTTCGATCCGACGCGCGGAAGGGTGATAAAGATTTCCTCTCCTCGACCGGCCCATCTTGGCATGAGACCCTCCTTCAGAAAACCACTGCTGATCATGGTGCTGTCCAACCCGTCTACGAAGTGTGGCAAACCGCGATTCGAAAGATAGGATGGACGAAATCCATTGCGGGATTTTTATTGGATTTCTACATTCGAATGGAATTCCGGCACTCCCCGCACGCCCGGACGCAGCCGGAACAGCGCCCCCGCGCCTGCCCCTTCGCCGCTCCTCGTCCCGCTGGTCAACGCGGTCGTGATGAACAAATCCTCGTAATCGTTCCCGCCGAAGGAGACGCTGGAGACTTTCTTTGCGGGAAACCCGATCCGATCGACTTCCACGGCGTCGGGCGAATAGCGGTAAAGCGCGGAACCGTTCCAGCGAGCCGACCAGATATAGCCCTCCGAATCCACCGTCAGCCCGTCCGGCTTGCCCTGGTTCTCCGGAATCTCCAGCCATGCCCGTTGATTGGTCAATGCCCCGGTTTCGTCGTCGTAATCGAAAATGTAAATCCGCCGGACATCGGAATCCGTGAAATACATACGCTTGCGGTCCGGTGTAAAACCCATCCCGTTCGGAACGTCCACGTCGTCGAGCACCAAATGCAGCGATCCATCCGCATCCAACCGGTACAGGCGGCCTTTCCGCGCCGGAGTGTGCATCGTCCCGCAGAAGACCCTTCCCCGGGGATCGGCGATGACGTCGTTGAAGCGGCTGTCCTGTTCGCCATCGGTCTCCCGGCGGAGATAATCCAGCCTGCCGCCTTGCCACCGGGCAATCGCGCCGCGGGCCATGAACAGCAGCAGCGCGCCGTCCGCCTGGAGGGTGAAACCGCCGACAGGCTCGCCGCTGTAACACCGCTCCCATTTCCCATCGGCCGGATCGAGACGGTACAACTCGCCGCGGGGGATGTCCGTCCAATAAAGGCGGCGCTCCATGGGATGCCAAAGGGGATTCTCCCCCGTATGGCAGAGACAATCAGCTATCAATTCCGGCTGCATGCGGCACCTCCGAAGGAATATAAAATTTCACCGCGGAGATGGAAGCCGGCCATTACTGACCCCTCCGTGATGATTCGCCGCGATCTGCCACCATCGGCGAAGCATGCTCTCCGGCGTCGTTCACCGCGGCGGTGTTCTCCCGCTTTCGCGTGCCCGCGAACTTTAAAGCAATCCCGCCCGCCACCAGCGCCGCTCCCAACAAACACATGCAAATAAAAAATATCAAAATATAGGAAAAATACAGGGTCGTAATAAAGCCGGCCATTTTTTGTTCCTGGTAAGGGAGAAAGGATTGAATGGCGCGGAACGATCCATAACAGGAGATTGCGACCGAACCCGCAAGGACAAGAATTCCGAATCCTTTTGCCATATCGCCAAGGATCCTCAAAAAAGCAAATCCGGCTCCCATTTTAGGTATCCGTTTTTTGTTATTGTTTGGGTTGTTCAAAGGAGCTTCTCCCTTTCCGGATCTCCCCGCCGTCTTGGGCAGATTCTTCCCGGGGATCCATCGCTTCCCATCCCGGCGCGAGGGTTGATCCACCCAGGCAGATTCTACCTGAAGGGCACCGAAGGAGCACGCCCGCCTACGGCATTCCCCTTGATTTCGAGGCAAAATCCTTCGACCCGGAAACGGCCCGCAAAAAGCCCACGCAAGGTCTTGACTCCACATAGGATATAGAGTACTCTATCATGCAGAGTTCTCTATAGGAGGTCGCATGGACATCAACCCGACGGAAGCCGAAACCGCGCTGGCTGCCATCCGCGAAAGCGAGGACCAGATGCGCAAGACGATGAACGCCTCGGGCGGCGGGTATCAAATGCTCATCTGGGGCGTAATCATGCTGATCGGATACACGCTCAACCAATTTGCAGAGCATCTCCCGGTGGCGGCGATCGCCGGAACCTGGATTGTGCTGAGTGTGCTCGGCAATCTCGTTTCCGTGGCGATGAGTATTCGGATGGCCAGGAAATTCCACAGTCCGTTGGGGGCACGCATTGGTGCCATGCTGCCGATCTTCATTCTGTTCGGCGTTGTGGGGGCGTTTTTTGTCAACCCTGCCGGCCCGCGGGAAATCAACCTGCTGATTTACCTGCTGGTGATGCTCTGGCTGGCCATGATGGGCCTGTGGGTGAAACTTTCTATGTTGTGGATCTCGCTGATCTTCACCGGCCTGATGCTGTTCGGCTACATGGTGCTGCCGGATTACTTTTTTCTGTGGCTGGCTATTGTGGGCGGCGGAGCGATGATCGGCAGCGGCTTGTTTCTCCTGAGTGGAAGGGGATGACCATGCCGGAACTCGACGAGATCATCCATCAACCCGTGCGGCTGCGCCTGATGGCCGCGCTGGTGGCGATCAAATCCGAGGAAAGCGCCGAATTCACACTCCTGCGCGATCTGCTGGGAGTCACCGACGGCAACCTGGGCGCGCATCTCCACCGCCTGGAGGAAGCCGGATACATCGCAATCACCAAAACGTTCGTGGACCGCAAACCGCGCACATACATATCGGCGACCGGCCTGGGTCGGAAGGTGTTCCGCAAACAGGTGGCGGCGCTGGAAGAGATCATCAAGAGCGCGGCGGGGCCAAAAGGAAGGAAGTGACGCAAGCGACATCGAATATCCAATGATTAGTTTTTTTCAACCGGAAGTACGCGACTCCCCGCCCTTTTCGGGGCGCGGTGGGACACACGAAGAAAGATTTCAAAAAGAAGGAGAAAGAATGTCTACCGTTATTCAAGCCAATCACCTGCGCAAGACCTACGGCAAGACCGTCGCCGTGGAAGACCTCTCCCTTGAGGTGAAGGAAGGCGAGATCTTCGGGATGGTCGGCCCCAACGGCGCCGGCAAGACGACCACGATCGAATGCCTGGAAGGGATGCGCCGGTCCGGCGGCGGCGAGATCCGCATCCTGGGCATGGACCCGGTCCGCCAGGAACATGAACTGCGGTACGTGATCGGCACGCAGCTCCAGAAATCGCAGCTGCCGGACCAACTCACCGTCGGCGAGGTGCTCGACCTGTTCGCATCGTTCTACCCCAATCCGGCCCCCTGGCCCGCGCTGGCCGAACGGCTCGGACTCTCGGAGAAAATGAACTCCTGGGTGTCCAAACTCTCCGGCGGGCAGCTGCAGCGGGTATTCATTGCCCTGGCGCTGATCAACCGCCCGAAGCTAGTTTTTCTCGACGAGCTGACCACCGGGCTGGATCCGCAAGCGCGGCGCAGCATCTGGGACCTGGTGCGGGAAGTCCGCGCCGGCGGCTGCACGGTCTTCCTGACCACGCACTTCATGGAAGAGGCCGAGTTGCTGTGCGACCGGGTGGCGATTATGGACTACGGGAAGATCGTCGCGCTCGACTCCCCGGCTGCGCTGGTGAGCAAACTGGGCGCCGAGAGCCGCGTGCTGTTCACAACGACTCATGCTCTCGATCCGAAGGCACTCCAAGCCATCGACGGCGCGACCCGCGTCGAGCGGGACGGGGATCGGGTGATCGTCTACGGCCGCGCCCCGCAATCCGGGAAGCAGGCGCTCATAAGCGAAGTGGCCAATTGGCTTTCCGCGCAGGGCGCCGCCATGAGCGACATCCGCATGGAACAGCCCAACCTCGAAGATGTTTTTTTACAGTTGACCGGCCGCGCGATGCGCGACTGATGGATGGAGAAAACCATGAAAAGCTTCTGGAAACTCACCCTGGCGGAGTGCAAACTCTACTTCCGCTTTCCGATCGCCGCTTTTTTCACCCTGGCCCTGCTGCCCATGATCCTTCTTATTCTGGGGGCGATCTTCGGCAACGACCCCTCGTCCGTATACGGCGGAAAAGGATTCTTGGATTGGGCGGTCCCCGGGTTCATCGCGCTGGTGATCGCGATCAGTGCGATCATGTCGCTGCCGATGGCGGTGACCAATTACCGCGAGCGCGGCATCCTGCGCCGCTACCGCGCCACGCCGGTCAGCCCGGCGGCCGTGCTCGGAGCGCAG
>CAZFPL010000085.1:0-13647 GCA_964521085.1 uncultured Anaerolineales bacterium
TTCTTCCGCAAGCACATGCGCGAGGAACAAAAGGTGCGCGAGCTGGGCGGATTGCACGTACTCGGATCGGAGCGCCACGAAGCCCGGCGCATCGACAACCAGCTGCGCGGCCGTTCCGGGCGCCAGGGGGATCCCGGCTCGTCGCGCTTCTTCCTTTCGATGGAGGACGACCTGATGCGCCGGTTCGGCGGGGACCAGGTGGCGGGGATGATGCAAGGCATGCGCATCGACGATGCCGTGCCGATGGAATCCGGGCTGGTCAGCCGGATGATTGAGCAGGCGCAAAGCCGGGTGGAAGGCTCAAACTTCGACGTGCGCAAGCATCTGCTCGAATACGACGACGTGCTCAACAAACAACGCGGCAAGGTCTACGATCTGCGCGAGCGGATCTTCGAGAAGGAAGACCTGCGCGAGGATATCCAGACCATGCTGGCGGAGGATATCCGCCGGCACGTGCAGACGGCGGAGAAGGAAAAGGAAGATCCATGGAAACTCATGGCCTGGCTGGAGGATGTACAGCCGACCATGCGGTTCTCCGACGGGAATGCCCGTCCTTCCTTCCCGCTCCGGATCATCCTCCATGAATTGCTGCAAGAGCCGGAATCGCAAAGGCTGAAACGGCTGGCGGGACTTACCGGGGAGGCGCTGGACGAGGAAGCCGAACATCTGCGGGACGGATTCGAAAAACAAATGGACGTGATCTCCGAGCGCGCCAAAGCCTGGGCAAGGGAAAACCGCGAGGCGCTGGAGATGGCTTGGGAAGGGGCGGAGCTCGAAGCACGCGAGAAGGGAACGGATATGACGCCGCGGACGATCCTGGACGCGGTTGCCAAGACGACATCGATCGATTCCACGGCCGTGCCGCGCGAACTGCTCGCGCCGGATCAGGCGCATCATCTGCGCCAGCACCTGCTGGATCAGGCCGAGGATGAGGCTTGGGCGCGGGCCTCGACGCAGGCCGCAGCCTGGCTGCAGCGGCGGACCGGCCTGCTGCTGGAACGCGCCGCATCCCCCGACGAGGATTTTGACGAGGTGTCGGCAAGGCTGCGCGGCCAGTTGGACCAGGCGCTTGCCCAACGGCGGGTCCGGATCCTGCGCGAGGTCGAAGAGCAGATCCGCGCCACCGAAGCGGAAGGGGCGGGAGAAAACCAACTGGTCAAGTTGCTTATGACCGTGACTCTGAAAACCCAGACCTTCTTCGACCAGCGGACACACCAGCGCCGGGCCGTGGCGGCGGCGCAATTCTCCTGGATCCATCTGGCATCGAAGCTGGCCTCGGGCGGAACCTCCCGCAACATCGAATCGTTGATCGAACAGATCCAAGAGCATTTACTGGACACACTCGACGCGATGCGCTCAGAGTGGGGGCGCCAGATCTGGGTCCGGACCGGCGAGCAAACCTTCGCTTCCCTTTCGCCGGATTTCCAAGGTGCGATGCGGGCGAACATCCCCGGCCCCTGGCAGACTTTGGAATTGGATGTACCGCTTCGGCAGTGGCCGGATTGGGCCCGCGAGAAGGCGGTTGAAATGGCGGGCGACCGGGTGATCACCCAGGCGCACCGCGAGTTGATGCTGGGTGTGGTCGGACAATCCTGGGTGGAATATCTCACGGAGATGGAAGCCCTGCGCACTTCGGTCGGGCTGGAGGCGTACGCCCAGCGCGATCCGCTGGTGCAATATAAAAGCCGCGCCTTCGATTTGTTCCAACAACTGATGCAACAAGTGCGGACCGGCGTGGTCTCGCGGCTTTTCCGCATGTCCCTGCGCACGGCACCTTCCGGCGGCGCGCCGGCACAGGAAGAGCATCGAATCGCCGGTCCGGCCGCCCAAAGCCCGGGCGGGGAACAGGCCCCGGCACCCGCGGGCTCCAAGCGAAAGAGGCACAGGCATTAAGAAACACCATCCCATCCCTCCCCCTCCTTTCTCCTCCCCCATTTGCCTTGCGGTATTTGGTTTCAACCGAAAACAATCCATAAAGCAAATGGGGGAGGGTTGGGAATGGGGAGGGACGGCAGAGGATAATCGTCGGCCACCATTTATCTATCCATATGTTATAAATTGACCATGCCCCGACCGGTCCGAATTCTTCAAATAGCTTTTCTCTTTTTGATTGCGGGCTGCACGCTGCCGTTCCTTAACGGCACCGCCGCTCCCGCTCCCATCCCCGGGACTCCTGACCTCTCCGGATTAACCTTCGTTACGCCGACGGAGATCCGTACGCCGTCCCCCCTTCCTTCCGAGACGATCACACCAACGGCGACTCTCGACCGCGGCTGGTTCCCTTCGCCGACGATCGAACCCACCTACAGCCCGTTCGGATGGTCCTGCGCGCCGGATGGCTCACCCGATCCCTGTCACCGGGTCCTGTTCGATATCGCGATGCTGCCTACGGGGGAAGGATGGGTTGTGGGCGAACGGGGTTTGATCCTGCGGCGCGATAAGGGGAGATGGCGGCCGGTGGAGAGCCCGGTGGAGAACGACATCCGGCGGGTGATCATATTGGCGGCGAACGATGCCTGGGCGGTCGCGGACGAATCCTATCCGGTCGCCCCCGGCATCTTCCGATACCGCAGCCGCTTGTTGCATTGGGACGGATCCGCGTGGTCGGTTTTTTCCAACCCCACGCGACTCGGGTACGTGGTCGACCTTTCCTTCCTCACCGCGCGATACGCCTGGGGGATCACCTCCGAGGATCAGGGTGCGGGAGTGGTCTATTATTTAATCCGGTGGAATGGGAAGGAATGGTCCACTGTAAATCAGGCTCCGGCCTTGAACGCAATCCAGATGGTCTCTTCCGCCACCGGCTGGGCGGTTGGCGACGGCGGGGTGATCCTGCATTGGAACGGTTCCGATTGGAGTGCGGTCGAATCCCCGACCGAAAAAGATCTCGACGGGTTGATGTTCACCTCGAACGTCAGCGGATGGGCAACCAGCAGACAAGGTGTGATCCTGCGGTATGCCAACGGCGAGTGGTGGACGTATTCATCGATGGCTCCCAATCCGCGCCGGATGGCAATGGAACCCGGGGGGGAAGACGGCTGGATCCTCGGATCGTGGCAGCGCGGAGATATTGTCTTGCGCTGGGATGGAGAAGACTGGGTCACGTTCAAGGGCGACGGGCCGGACGGCGAAGTGCTGGCGCTCAATTTTCCAGCAGCCGGCGAGGCCTGGGCGGCCGGGTGGATTCCCGGAAGGTCGCGGGCGGGGATGATCTGGCGCTGGGACGGCGAGAACTGGAATCGCGAGATCGAAAAGGTGCCCGTACCGCTTCAGGCGGCGGCGTTCCTTGCGGGCGATAATGCGTGGGGAGTCGGTGAGGACGGGCTGCTTGTGCAATGGGATGGGACCGAATGGATGGCGGCCGACAGCCCGACCGGGCAGACGCTGAACGCCGTGGCGTTCCTTTCCGCCGGCGAGGGCTGGGCGGCGGGCGAGGGCGGGCAGATTCTGCGCTGGGATGGGAGCAATTGGTCGGTTGAAATGCCGTATGTCGCGCGGGGACGCGGTGATAATGCGCTGTATGCCCGGTTGCATTCGCTGGCACTGGTCGAGGCGGAGGACGGTTGGACAGCCGGAGGGCTGGAGGGCGGCGATTTCAGCCAGCCATGGATTATGCACTGGGACGGCGCGGAGTGGAGCGCGGTCGGATTATTTGAGAAAAAGCCGCCCTGCCGGTGCTCGCTGTACGCGATGCATTTTTCGTCCGCGACGGACGGCTGGGCGGTGGGGGGCGGGGACCAGATGCTGATCATGCATTGGGACGGATCCGAGTGGACGTATCAGACATGGCCGGACGCGTACCGGCTTCTGGCGATCGGCGGAGTCGCGGCCGACGACCTGTGGGCGGCGGGCATCGCCGAAAACACCCCCTCCTCCTCCAATCCCGGCGTGATCATGCATTGGGACGGTTCCAGCTGGACCTCTTACGGGGTGCCGCCGGGCGTGGTGTGGATGGATTCGATCTATATGCTTGCGCCCGACGACGGCTGGATGGCGGGGAACGGCTTGCTGCATTGGAACGGTTCGGAGTGGGGGACGGTTCCCTCCCCGGTGCAGGGGGTGATCATCGCGCTTTCGCGCACGCCCGACGGCGCGCTGTGGGCGGTGACGGACACGGGAAGCGTGCTGCGGTTGGGGGTGGAGTAACCCCCTCCTTTATCCTCCCCCATCCAACGCAGTCGGCATTAGGGGAGTATTCCCCCATACGAAAACCTTTCCGAGATTCCCCGATCTTGCTTTTTCGAATATACGGCAGAAATCCGTCACTTGTTCATCTTACTTTTATACTTGGATCTCAGCGGGCCGGACTTCAACTCCTTCGTCTTTTTATCCGGCTGTCTCGGATGCCAGCCGATCTGCGAATGGTTCTGTTTGCGACATCGCCGCCATGCTCTCGCCGAAGGCCTTCAATCCCGGTTGGAAAGCCATCCAGAGCGTCACCGCCAACACCAACGCTCCGGCGGATGCGAACATCAGGGTAAGGTCCCATTTACAGGCCACGCCGGATACCGCCTGGGAGACGGGCGCCAACCCGGTATTGGAAAACATCAAGAGACCCATCATCCGGCCCAGCATCTCCTTGGGCGAGTGCGTCTGCATCCAGGTGAACAAAAGAATCGCGATGTACCCGTTTCCAAGCCCCAGCAGGAGCAGAAGGCAGAAGTCCACAGCAGTGGAAGGAATAAAGCCCAGCAGGCCGATGACCGCTCCAAAGGAGGCGATCAGCGATACGGTGATGATGCTCATCACTTTTCCGCCGGGGCGGGGCAGGGATCCGGCGATCAGAAAGCCGACCAGGTTGCCACCGGCGAATGCGGACATCAGCAGGCCATAGGCCGCGGCGCCTTCCGGGAGGCGCTGGTCCGCCAGGACCGGGATGCCGACCAGCAGCGGACCCATCAGCAGGAAGTTCACGGCCGAAAGCGCCAGGAACATCAGCCGCAGCACTTTATCGTTCCACAAGTATTTAATCCCGGTCAGGATGGACGCCCAAACACATTCCCCGGCGGACCCGGAGGCCGTTTCGTTTTTACCGGTGCGGATCAGCCAAAGGCAGACCGCCGAAACCGCGAAGCTGACTGCGTCGATTGTGAATGCCAGGCCGATCCCCAGCCCGGATGCGGAAAAACTTCCGATCAGGATGCCGGCTACAGTCGGGCCCACAAACCCGGCCAGTTGGGTTACGCCCATCATGATGGAATTCCCCGCCTGCAGATCCTGCGCTTCCACGAGCATCGGCACGATGCTGTTTTCCGCAGGCACGGCGAATCCGGCCACCAGGCCGAAGCCCAGCGCGAAGGCGTACAGCATCCAAACCTCCACCATTCCGGTGAAAACCGCGCAGGCCATCAGGACGGTCAAGCCGAGTCGGACGACATCGGATATCAGCATGACCAGGCGCGGGGAGATGCGGTCGGTGATGGCGCCGCCCACGAGCATGAAGGCCGCCCGCGGAATGCCCTCCAGCGCCAGCACGATGCCCAGCACCAGCGGATCACCGGTCCGTTGCAGCACCAGCCAGGGTGTGGCGATCAGCGCGAACTGGTCGCCCAGCAGGGAGGTCGTAGCCCCGGTGAAGAGCAGGCGGAAATCCCGCAAGGAGAAAACCCGAGCCATGGGGTTGTTTTTCGTAGAGGCGCTCATGATCCGGCTGCTCCTTCCGGCTGGTTGAAGAAGAATTTTCTGTCGGCGACGATGATCCCGACGGAAAGCAGAAGCAGGAGTATTCCGATGATGCATTTGGTGAATTGCTCGGTCTGCAACATCTCGGAAAAGAGATTCATCGAGAAGTGGAACAGAATGGCGGCGGTGATGCTGCGGTTGTTCTTGTAATACACCCAGTTCATCAGGATGGTGGCCGCCAACAGCTGAACGAAGAAGTTGATGACGAAAACGATGTTTGTATTCCACAGCTCGTTTTGATAGTACCCATGGATGAAGAACAGCGGCAGGTGCCACAGTCCCCAGAGCAGGGCGAACAGCATGGTCGTCTGGAACAGGCTGAATTTGCTGCGCAGGCTGTCCACACCGTACCCACGCCAACCCAATTCTTCCAGCGTGGGAGCCAGGAACATGATCAGCAGGCTGATGTAGAACTCTCCTTCCATGATCGCAAACTCGTCATTGAGCAGGAACTGGCTGGCGGATTGCCCGAAGAGCAACGAGAGGGCGGTGGCCAGGAGCAGGGTGACGGGCATGGTGAGGAGAATGAGCGCGAGGTACTTCGGCCGGATTATTTTCAGGCTCAGCCGGTCCCGGAAATCCTTCCGGATTTCCCTGTTTTTGGCTCCGCTCATCATGATCATCACGGCGATAAAGGGGGCGAACAAGCCGGGGAGCATGCACAGCAGTTGCGCTCCTTCCATACCCGGTTGATAGCTGAAGTACGCCGCCGCAAACCAGGTGGTGAACGTGATTAGGAAAGTGATCAGGAAAAATGCTGCAGGTTTGTAGTTGAATTTCGTATTCATCGTGCGTTACCAGACCCTTCTATTGGATTGAGAAATTGAAACGATCCCGGCGGGGCTTTCAACTGCGCCTCGATTATTCCTGGAAAAGCCTGCGCCCGCCGGACCAGCACTTCTTTTGTCCAGGGGTAGATACCCACATCGGTCAGAAACTGAACGGCGGAAAGTATGAATTCGGCGCACTCGAGCGGTGTATCCGTCTGGAATATTCCCTCCTCGCAACCCTGGCGGATCAGATCGGCATACAGCGGAGCCAGTTTCAGGATGGTGACGGCCAGAAAGCGATGGTGCATTTCCATATTGGCCGGATGGTGCAGGGGATCCAGGACCTCTCTATTTTCTGCGGCCATGTTGCTCGCCGCTAAAAGAAATCCCACCTTCTCCAACGCGTTCCCTTTGAGCCCGGGCATCGCCTGTTGCATCTGTCCTATGGTTTCGTCAACGATGCTTTCCACAACCGCCTCGAGAAGCGCCTCTTTGGAGACGAAATAGTGATAGATGGTTCCCTTGGCGATGTTCAGCCGTTCCATCACATCCTGCATCGTCGTCTGTTCGTACCCGGCGGTCTGAAACAAGTGCCGGGCGGCGTCTACGATCTCCTGCCTGCGTACATCGGCCTTTTTTGTAATCCGGGTCATATTTTCCCTCCCAAGAAGTGAAAAATGGTCGGTTGGGCATAATATTACCATATTGACCGACCGTCGGTCAATAGTCAATTTTATCTCTTTTTTAGGTGTTTTCTAGGGAGGAGTGTATGAATCTTGGCTCCCTAGTATCAGGAACAAGGCCTAGGTGAAAAGCAACGGAGTTTAGGCTCATATCAACAAGCGAGAATCCGAGACACCTCGCTATTGTCATGGTTGACCAGGAGACAGGCAAGGCTTCCCCTGAGAGAAAGGATGCGTGTCTTTGTCGGCGGTCTTTTCCTGTTCCGGAATATTCTTTGGAAAATCCAGGGACGGGCTATTCATGGATTCAATCAATGACCTGGTGCCGGATGACGGATTAATAGGGGCGGCGGCCCGCTGTACTGGAACGGTTCGGAGTGGGGGACGGGTGTGTATCCGGTTGAGGGGGTAATCGTCACGTTCGCTCACACGCCTAAAGGTTCATCAAGGCGGCGACGAACAGGGAAGCGTGTTGAGATTGGGACGGATTAGGGGTAAACAAATTGCAACTATTTGGTCTGCCATTGGAAGTCTATCGCCTTCGGCTGTTTCTGAATGTACAGGTAGCTCCTACATGATGATAGGCCTACAGGAACATATTTCTTAAGCATTACTTCAATTGGGTGCGCTCAGTCTTTAGCCGATTATACATTAGTGGAATCAGGCTAACATACTCTTAGTGATACAATCTAGTTAAGTACAAACATTTATGGAAATATATGAGTGATACGATGAAGACGGATGTATCTTCTAACCCATTTAAATCGGTTGTGTTGGATTTTAATGACACCCTGAGTGCTATTCGCTTTGTTGAAGCATTTTCAAAATATCAGTCTGATTTACCAATGCCCGCCGCTGAGGTTATCGAACTATACATAAAGAATGGTTTGCTTACAGAGGTGTTGACTGGAAGAGTGTCCGAAAGTGAGTTCTGGAAACGCATTTCCATCATGACAGGCACTCATCCAGATGTGTTAAGCCGAGTAGCCGTGGAGATATGCGAGAACAGAAACGTCGATCCTGAGATGGCAGCAATCCTCGAGGAACTCAAGGGTTGTTACAAGCTTGCCTTACTAACTGACAATTTACAGGAAACATTCAGATATTGGTTGACAAGATTTGGGATGATAAATCAATTTGATGTGATTATAAATTCGTCTGATATTGGAATTACTAAAAGCAATCCGGAGATCTATAGGATACTCGTCGACCGCCTTAAGTGTCGACCGGCAGAAGTGATTTTTGTCGATGACAGGATGTCAAATATTGAACTGGCCTGCGAGATGGGTATGCACGGAATACTCTTCCAATCGGCCAACCTTCTTCGCGTGCAACTCGTCGAACTTGGCCTGCTTACCCCTATGTAACATGTTTAATCACTCTGATATATCAAATTCACTATTCCTCTTGTAGATTTTCATAGTGGACGCGTTAGCCACCACATATTTGCCACAATTCTACCGAACTTCCACGATAGCAAAGCATTAATCGCTCCCTCACTTAATCCAAAATCCTCTGATAATCTGATGAGCGCTGCTCCAGCCGGCACGCCCCCGATGATCCCTTGCCAATTGCCCGTCAAATTATATACAATCCAAGTGGCTGACAAACAACCCAATCCAAATAATCCGAACTTCATTCCCTTTTGAAACCGGCGTCTGGTACGATCGTATGGTCCGATTTTAATTAACGCTTCTTGTACTTCCTTTTTAAACCGCTCCGCGTTAGTAATCAGGTGATCGACATCTGTACAATCCAATTGGACGAGAACTGCTTCGATGTCAGCGACTACTTGCCTAAGTTTCTCGCCCTCTCCCGATTCATGGAATTTGACAAGTTGCTCAACGGATAGTTGCGTTGGGAATATTAAGTTACACTGTCGAAGAAGGAATTCAAGCCCTTCATCCACGTAATTTGGGGGTGTTTGGATTACAGGATCAAGCGTCATTGCATTTTGAGCACCGCTTATCTCCAGTTTCTTCCTTGCCAGATAAGTAGGAGTGCCCCCAGCTGCCATCAACTTTGGATACACGGCTATTTCATTTGCATCGAGAAGATCACTCACTAAACGGGAGGGCTCGTGAATTCGGGCAATATCTTGACGCGCATAATTATGGAAACCAAAAGCGCAAAGATTAACATAGTTTGTGACAACTTCTTCTTTTATTCGTTTTGATAAACCAGATTCGGTTTCAAGAAAGTGCTGTCTCCTCCATTTTTGGCGAATCCAATCTATCTTAGCAATGGCATCAAGAGGAAGTACGCGTCGGGCTTCTTCGAAAAGGAGATCGCCGCCTACTCCAAGAATGATTTCTGTACCTCGAGCCCATATCGATGGAGGATTTAGGTCAAAGAGTGGGTCCAAATAGGGCAGGTCAGCGTATTGCTTGGGGTGACCTATGATTGGTTGCACCAAATTGTGCTCAACGAGACTCATAAACTCAAAAATTTTTACCCCTCCCAGTCTTTCCTCAAATCTCTCCACGGATGTTGGGGGGACAAATACGAACGTTCGAGGGTATAAGAGACAGAGGATTCCGAGTGGCGTTGTGGGGCGATGCAGAGCACGAGGTTTTGGTAGTGGAAGTAGATCTGCGAAAATGCATTCCGGATCACTAATTATATCTCCGGTTAATGCTTTGCCGCAGAGAGATCTTGCGATTTGTCGTTCTTTCTCTTCGTATTTAGCCAGATATGTTGTATCCATTGATTATCCGATCCTCCTCATTTCAGCGCATGTTAAAAATGATAAGGATTCACTCTGAATGCGAGATGACAAAGTGACCGGAATTAATTACCCGAATAAACGGTTCCAAACTCATCTGGAAAAATTGATATTGTGTGAGTAGCGATTCTTTAAAAAGACAAAATCGCTGCGGATTTCTCTTAGCTGCTCCTCGCACTGATGAATATTTATGTCTCTTTTAACGAGGTGGAAGAGGGATATTGTTAACGGCAATGTTACAAAAATCCTAATAATATTCTGCTCAAGCCGTTGTTGAAAATCACGGCGAATCTGTTCTGATTTCACGATATCCCGTCTTTGAAATAATTCATCTACTTCATCTGTGATCGCCTCGGCGCCCATTATTTGATCTGATTTTCTTATGTAAAGTCTATAGAGTTCCCTTAGATCTTCGATAGACAAGAGATGATCACCAACAATAGGCGAGTGATTGATATCAATTAATTCATGTGATGTATCATTGTCAGATCGCGAATTTAGCCGCCCTAAAACCATGTCGAATTCAATTATTTCGTCAATGGCTTTATGACTTATCTGCATGACTTGGTTTTTTAACTTATTACCATCTGCTGGCATGTTCGTTATCTCTTCCACCTGGTTTAGCGTGTGACAGGTTAATACTTTGGCGGCAGTATTATACCCGCATTTCAAATACGAAGCCATGCGGATCAACTAATTCAAAAAGCATCATGTTATGAAAGAGTAGAATAATTCGTATATTGGTTGGAGTGTGTATAACATCAGAACAGTCTGGATTTATTCTTACCTTAAAACCACGCCTGCATTAGGATTATCACAAGGAGAATCCATGGCCAAGAACCACAATTCCTAATCGTTGATACTTCCTGCTTTTCAAGATATGGATACGAGAAAAAGGATAGTAAAAATACCAGGTTCTCGGATTGCGATGCCTACTAGATTATTACATTTACATGGCTTGACTATCTTATTAAGTGGGTTTACTCACCGACGGTTTGAAATATGACCTGCGGGCGAAATTATTGTACAGTGGGTTTGAGGAATGAAATATGGGAGAGCTGAAGGTGGCAACGTAAAACTCCGGATCAACTGCATGTAGGCGTCGCCCTCTCCAAGAGACTTTTTTCTGTTCGGGATCCGTTTCTCAGTCCCCTGGCAATCCAAATCCTTT
Organism: uncultured Anaerolineales bacterium; assembly: GCA_964521085.1. Classification (GTDB taxonomy): domain Bacteria; phylum Chloroflexota; class Anaerolineae; order Anaerolineales; family RBG-16-64-43; genus JAFGKK01. Next base: position 11,032 of record CAZFPL010000085.1, read on the forward strand.
GTCGATCGTCCTTACCCTGCATCCTCCCCGGTATATTCGAACCAATCCCAATCGGCCGTGTTTTCACTGGGCCGGCCGTTGCTGCTGGCATATATGCCGATATAGGCGCCGATGAAACCTCCGGCGACGGGAGTGCTGAGGATTCGGCCGTCGACATTTTCCGCGACCGGCTGCCAGTTTTCATATTCCGTAGCGATGTAAAAACTATATACCTGGCCGGCGGCTGTGACTTTGAAATATATTTTCCCGGCCCGGACGGGCTGCCTGGCCAGGATTTTCTCTTCGCCCTTTTCGCGCTTCACCAGGCAGACGACCGGGCTGTCCTCGCGGGTGACGACGAATCGGAAGTGAAAATCGTTGTTTTGCAGCAGCACAATTCCGGCCCATTCGTCGGCGGCGCGGGGATCAAATTCCATGCCGGCCCGCGCTGAAAAATTGATATGCTGCTGCCGGCGCCCGATAAAACTCGGATTGGCCGGCTCGGCCAGGGTTTGCGGCCGCAGGCGCAGACGCAGATGACCGGGGCGCTCGGTCAGGCTCCAGAAAGGCTCGCGCGGAGTGCGCAGGAAATTCCACTCCAGGCCCAGGGTCTGCGATTCGAAATTATCGCAGGCCGGGAGGGCGGGCCAGCACTTCTCGGGCAAGTCCGGAGCCGGTGATTCAAACTCGACGCGACCCTTTCCGGGGTTGACGACGGGCCACCCGTCCTCCCACCGGACGGGGGTCAGGAAGGTCTCGCGGCCGAGGTTGTAGAAATATCCTCCATACGGCCGCATGGCCAGGAGCACCATCCACCACTCGCCGTTTTGCGTATCCACCAGATCCGCATGGCCCGTCCCGACGATGGGATAGTCATGCCCAAGGTGGCGGTGGGTGAGTATCGGATTGCGAGGGTTGCCTTCGTAGGGGCCGGTCACTTTTTCGCATCGGGCGATCGTCACCGCGTGATTGTGGCCGGTCCCGCCCTCGGCGATCATCAAATAGTACAGTCCGTTGATTTTATAGAGGTGCGGTCCTTCGGCCCAGACGGCTTTCTTAAGCGCGCCTTCCCAGAGCGAGTATTTCGGCCCCATCAGCTGCATGGAATTCAGATCCAACTCCTGCAGCCAGATTTCGCAATGGCCTTGATACTCCCCGTTGGGAAGCTGACGGTTGCCGACGAACCAGGCCCGCCCGTCGTCGTCGAACAGCAGGGACGGATCGAACCCGGGCGCGTCGCTGAGCCAGTATGGGTCGGACCACGGTCCCTCGATGGCCGGCGCCGTCACGATGAAATTGCCGCGCTCCTTCGGGCCGTCGATCAGCGTGTTAATCACATAAAACATGCCGTTGTGGTGGCGGATCGTGGGCGCATAGAGTCCGGCGGACGCGCGAATGCCGTCGAGGTTGAGCTGCGACGGCCGGGTGAGCACGTGCCCGATCGGACGCCAATGGACCAGATCGCGGCTGTGGTGGATCGGCAGTCCGGGGAAAAACTCGAACGTCGAATTGACCAGGTAGAAATCCCCGCCGACGCGGCAGATGGACGGATCGGGGTAGAACCCGGGCAGGAGGGATTGCGAAAATATCTGGGCACCGACATGCATCTCCTTCGTTATACTTAATCAATATTCGAGAGCCGTGCGTCGTCTGCAATATCCAATAAGCTTTTTTGGGCAATCCATGGAATGCTGCCGATGTGGTCATGCGGATTTATCACCGGATTTTCCTGTTGAAGCGTGTCAGCAGTCTTCCGCTTCCACATAATGGCGGCGGTACCTCTAGGATTTGAGACTGTACCGAAGACCATCCCAAATATACTCGCTTGAAAAGAGAAAACTCTCTCCTTCCAGAGCCCAACTGGTGAACGATTTGGGGCAGATGATCGGCCTTTCCAGCCGGTAGGAAGCCGTGCCGGCCTTTTCGGCAAGCGTATATGGAAGTTCCAGGGAAAGCGAATAAATCCCCGGCGCTTTGCAGTGAAAAAGCAGAGAAAAAACTTCGAACTCGCCGGGCTGCAAGGTGAAGAAATCGAACTCGGAAGACGTGGATTGTTGGGTATAGGTTTCGTTGCCCGTCGATAAATCGATGTCGGAAAACGTGCGTTTCAGACCGCCGCCGCCGCACCCCCATGCCAGCGACAAGGCATGGGTATGGTCCGGCAGGACCGGATTCGCAGTAACGATGACGTTTAGGGAGTTGCTTGTATTTATCCAGGCATCGTCTTTGAGTAAACTGGTGATGGTCAGGTCCATGACGAGGTTGTTCTCTCCGATGATCGGCCACAGATCCGTGTCGCCGCGCGCTTTGGCTTCGAAAGCCTGCTGCGCGGCCTGGGAAGGATTTTGACCGGGATCGATGTCTGCTGGGAATGCCACACTCGGGCACTGATCGATCGGCAGGGACATGCCGACGCCGAGGACGGCAGACGGGTCTGCGGATGGTGCAAGGGCGCTGTTCGGCGTGGGGGTGGCCATGGAAACGGGCGCATTCCTCGCCCGCTCGACGATGATCGGAGCGACCACGGAGGTGATCAGGGCCGCGGCGATCGTGAAGATTCCCCCGATCAGGGCCGCCTTGATCGCCGGATTTTTTTATTTTCCTGTGGCAGGTCATTCCGGATTGGTGTTTTATCCC
>CAZFPL010000086.1:0-13529 GCA_964521085.1 uncultured Anaerolineales bacterium
ATCGAATTGCCGATCCGATCATTTCCAGAATCCATCCCGGCCAAAGGCCGATGGCCAGCAACAGCGCCATAATCGGCGTCATCGCCAACTTTTCACGGAGTCCGATCTCGAGGGCCGCGTCTTTCCAGCGTTCGGTAAGCGGACCATGCAGCACTTTACCGATTGCTTTTAAAATGTAGGCGCCCGTAAAGAACAACCCGATCATCGCAATGCCGGTGAGCAGCGGAAAAGCCTGCCAGGAGCCGAGGAGCACCATCAGCTCCGATATAAATCCGCCCAGCCCGGGCAGGCCGAGCGATCCCATCGCGGTGAAAATGAGAATGCCGCCGTAGACCGGCGCGCGCGGGAAGAGGCCGCCGAAATCCTCGAGGTTGCGGGTGTGCGCACGGTCATAGAGCGCGCCCACCAGCAGGAACATGCCCGCCGCGCTCAATCCATGGGTGAACATCTGCAGCGCGGCGCCGCGCAGGGCGAGGCTGCCGGCGGCGGTGTTCGTACCAAGCCAGGCCGCCGCGGCGATGCCGAGGACGACAAAACCCATATGGTTGACCGATGAATACGCGACCAGCCGCTTGAAATCATTCTGCGACCAGGAGGCCAGCGCGCCGAAGACGATCGCCGCCGCGGCCAGCGCCGCGAGGATCGGCGCGAACTGCCGGGCTTCCGCGGGAAAGAGCGGAAGCACCAGGCGCAGAAAACCGTAGCCGCCCAGTTTGAGCAGGACGCCGGCCAGGATCATTGAACCGGCGGTCGGCGCTTCGGTGTGCGCATCCGGCAGCCAGGTGTGGAACGGCCAGACTGGAATCTTCACCGCGAAGGCGATCACCATTCCCCAGAATGTCAGCGCTTTCACCGCCGGCATCGACAGGCCGAAAAGCGCTCCCGTCGAGAGCGCCGGCCAGCGGACGTACAACGCCTGCAGATCGAACGATCCGGCGGCGAGTCGGATCACCTGGATCGCCAACAGAAGGCCGAGGGAGGCGCCCATCGTGTAGAGCAGGAACTTGAGTGCGGCATATTCCCGCTTTTCACCGCCCCACTGCTGGATGAGGAAGTACATCGGTACCAGGCCGAGTTCCCAGAACACGAAAAAGAGCAGCAGGTCCATCGATAGGAACACGCCCAGCAGGCCGCTTTCGAGCAGCAGAAAGAGCGCAAGGAAAGCGCGGACTTTTTCACGGACGGCCGCCGTCGTCAATAGGGCGAGCGGCGTCAGCAGCGTGGTGAGCAGGATAAGCGGAATGGAGAGACCGTCGGCCGCCAGGTGAAATTCCGATCCGATTGCGGCGTACCACGTCCACCGCTCCGCAAACTGAAAACCTCCCGCCGCTCCGTCATACAAGGCCCATAACGCAATGGAGAAACCCAACGGAAGCAGGCTGGCGGCGACGGCGAACATTTTCAGCGGCCGTTCGCGGCCGGGCAGCAGGAACAGCAGCGCCGCCGCAAGCGCGGGCGTGAAGAGGATCAGCGAGAGGAGATGATGAGAGATGAAGTCGGGCATTTTTTCCCTCCTCACCCCTATCCCCGGCACCCCTTTCCCCTCTCCCGACATAAGTCAGGAGAGGGGAAAGGGGATGGGGGAAAAGGGTGAGGATTATGGCGTCGTCAGCATCCTGTACACGAGCGCCGCTGCGCAGGCGGCGAAGGCGATCAACCCGATCAGCAAATACTCCTGTACCCGGCCGCTCTGCAACGTTCGTAATTCCGAACCCGCGCGTTTGGTTTCACCGGCCAGCCGGTCCGCCAAGCCGTTGATCACGGGAAGGTCGATGGCATTCCGCAAAAAGCGCCCCAGCCCGCCCGCGAATCTCCCGGCAGCATGCAGAATGCCATCCAGGATGCGCCGGTCGATCCAGTCGGATACCAACACGTCCGCGATCCAGCGCGCCGGGACGACAAAAAGGATTCGATATATATCGTCAAACCGGAAGCCCGCCTGCAGGAATCTATACGCCGGGCCGAGGATGCTCTCCAGCGGATCCTTCTGCCCGAGCCGGTATCGTCGATAGGCGAGCCAGCCCAGGAACAGCCCGCCCAACGAGACGGCGAGGGATACGACGAGGGCTGCGGAACTGAACGGTGCGGCCGGCGGCACGGCCAGGGTGCAGCAGATCGGTTGACGCGTTTCCATCAAGCTGGTGATGGTTTCAAGCGAAAGCGATTCCGCCGCCCGGGGAAACAGGCGCTCGATCCAGTTGGGAAGGATTCCGCCCAGGACCGGGAAATCCTCCGGAATTCCGATCCATCCCGCAGCGACGGCGAATACCGCCAGAACGGCGATCGGCGCGAGCATCCAACGCGAAGGCTCGACCGCGTGACGGGCCGCCGCACTCCGCGGTTGACCGAGAAAGACAAGCGTGATCTGGCGCGCGGTATAAAACGCGGTCAGGAGGGCTGCCACCGCCAGGACGACGAATACCGCCGTCGAGGTATTAAGCGCCGATGCAAGGATTTCGTCCTTGGACCAAAATCCGGCGGTCAGCAGCGGGAAACCGGAAAGCGAAAGTCCGCCGGCGAGGAACGCCATAAAGGTCAACGGCATCCGCGAGGCCAGTCCGCCCATTCCGCGCATATCCTGCGCGTCGGTCGGCGGACCTTCATGCATCGCGCCGTGTTCGACGCCGTGGATCACCGACCCGGCTCCGAGAAAGAGCAGCGCCTTGAAGAAGGCGTGCATCGCCAGGTGGAAGGCCGCGGCCGCGTAGGCGCCTATGCCGGCGGCGGCGACCATGTACCCGAGCTGCGAGATCGTCGAATAGGCCAAGACTCGCTTAATGTCGTTCTGCGTAAGTGCGATAACGGCGGCCAGCAGCGCCGTAAAGGCGCCTATCGCGGCGGCCGTGTCCGTCGCCGGCGAACCGGCGGCTGTCAGAAGCGGCGCTGTCCGCAGCAAAAGATACACGCCGGCCGAGACCATCGTTGCCGCGTGGATCAGCGCCGAAACCGGCGTGGGACCCTCCATCGCGTCGGGCAGCCAGACATGCAGCGGCCATTGCGCGCTTTTGCCGATCGTCCCCGCCAGAAGAAGCAGCGCTGCCAGCCCGGCCGCGCTCAGCCCAAGAACACCGGAGGGAGCGGCCGCCATCCGCGCGAGATTTTCCGAACCCAATATTTCCCGCAGGGAAAGGCTGCCGCTGAACTGCCAACACAGCGCGAGCCCCAGGATCATCAACACGTCGCCGATGCGGGTGACGAGAAAAGCCTTCACCGCCGCGCGGCGCGCGCTCTCGCGCGCACACCAGAATCCGATCAACAGGTAGGAGCACAGCCCCATCACTTCCCAGCCGATGAAAAATGTGACAAGGTTGTCGGACAGGACCAGGAGCAGCATCCCGAAAGCGAACAGGGAAATAAAAGCGAAGAAGCGCGTGTAAAGCGGCTCGACCGAAGGCACGCGGCGGGTTTCCCCGCCCGTGCCGATCCGCGCCCCGCGCGGGGGCAGGCCGGGGATATCCTCCGCGCCCACCGGCCGGCCGTAGTTGTGATAGCCGATGCTATAAAGGAAGATCGCCAGCAACGTGCAGGCAACGAAGAAAAGGGCAAGCGCGGTCAATCCGTCGAACAGGACTCCGATGCGGATCGCGCCGGAACCGTTCAGATCATTCGACGCACCGGGTATCCACGGAATCGATTGCGCGATCGGATTTTCCGCCAAGCCGCCGCCTTGCAGCGCGCCGCCGATCAGAACCATGGATCCGGCGAAGGAAAGCGCAAGCATGCCCACAGCGACGGCCGTACTGAGTGCGCGATTCGTGCGCGTCAACAGCAGAATCACCCCGAATGCCGCAAGCGGCGGAAGCGGGATCAGGAAAGCGAGTATGGCGAGCATAAATGCGTTTCCGTCCTAACCCCCTCTCCCCGGTCCCTCTCCCCCTTCCCATTAGGGAAGGGGGAGAGGGATGCCGAAGGCTGGGTGAGGAGGTTAGGACTGTGGGGTTATCCTCTCAACAAATCCGTCTCTTCGGGCAATACGGTTTTGCGCAGGCGGTAGATCGAAATGATCAAGGCCAGGCCGACGGCGGTTTCCGCCGCTGCCACCGCCAGCAGCACTGCGGAGAACACCTGCCCGTTCATCTGCGCCGGAGCCAGATACCTCCAAAACGCAAGCAGGTTGATGTTCACCGCGTTGAGCATCAACTCGATTCCCATCAGCACGGCCACCGCGTTCCGCCGGGCGAGCGCGCCGTAGAGCCCGATTCCGAACAGCGCGGCGGCGAACAGGAGGTACCAGCTAAGCGGGATCATGATTGTCGGGACCTTTCCTATGCGATGTCATCCCGAGGGGCATTCAAGCCCCGAGGGATCGGAGACTCCTTCTTGCGCGTACCTATCCACCATCCATCCGCCACCGATTCCTCGGAATGACACTCTGCGGATGCGGTTCCATGCAGTGTCATTCCGAGCCCGAGCCGAAGGCGAGGGAGAGGAATCGGTAACCCCTTATGATGCGTTCCCATCCATGATTCATCCGCCACCGATTCCTCGTCGCCCCGGCTGTCACCGGGGCTCCTCGGAATGACACATTCAGCTTGCATCTCGCTGCTTACTCTTCTCCACCGGGTTCTTCAACCCCGCCCCGCCGGCAACAAGCACCGCGCCGATCAGTGCCGAGAGCAGCAGGATGGAGACGGCTTCGAAGGGCAACAGGAAGCGCATCGGATCGACCAGCGCGCTTCCAAGTTCCACAACCGTATCGCCCGCGGGCAACGCCGAAGGGGTGATCTCAAAGAATACATATTGCGAGAGTCCCCACGCCAATCCCGCAACCACGGCCAAAGCCAGAATCGCCGCGGCCGGTGCGTAGCGGTGGGTCTGCGGGATTCGGTCCTGCAGTTCGCGCCGGGTGAGCATCACCACCAGTACGATCAGCGTGGCGATCGCGCCGATGTAGACCGCAACCTGCACCACGACAAAGAGCGACGCTTCCAGCATCGCATACATCGCCGCCACAACGAACAAACAGCCGATCAACGCAAACGCGGACCGGACAAGGTTGCGCAGAACGACCGACGCAAGGGCCAATCCCAAGCCGAGAAAAGCAAAAACCAGGAAGAGAGCCTGATCGATCGTCATCGCGGCGCCCCCGCCTCACCTCTTCCCCCCCTCATCTTTTCCCCCTGCCCCCCTTCCTTCTCCCGGCTTTTGCTGGGAGAAGGAAGGGGGGTTTGGGGGGATGGATGAGGCCGACGGGACAGCAGTGCAATCACGCAAAATGCCACAACCAAATTCACCCCGAGCAGCGCACTGTTCCTGGCCCAGGAAGGGGAATCCGCAAGCGCCCGGTTCACCACGACGACGATGCCGACCAGCGCGATCATGGCCGGCGTGAGAACCTTCCAGCAGAAATCAAGCATCTGGTCGATGCGGATCCGCGGCAGCGTGCCGCGCACCCACACCAGCAGAAAATATCCGAAAAAGGATTTGGCGATGAAATAGACCGCCCCCAGCGTGGGATACTTCCCGGCGCCGGGCCCCTGCCAACCGCCGAGGAACAGCACCGCCAGCAGCGCGCCGATCGTGAAGGCGTGCAGGAATTCGGCGGCGAAGAACATCCCGAAACGGATGCCGGAATATTCCACGTGAAAGCCGGACACGATCTCCGATTCGGCTTCGAGCAGTTCGAACGGGGCCCGGGCCACTTCGGCCAGCGAGGCGATCAGGAACACCAGCGCCGCGAGCGGCGCGGCGACGGCGAACCACACCCCGCCCTGCGCGGCGACAATCCCCTTCAGACTCATTGTGCCGCTGAGCATAACCGGGACGAGCATCGCCAGCATCGCCGGCACCTCGTAGGAAACGAGCTGCGCCACCGTGCGGAACGCGCCCAGCAGCGCGAATTTGTTGTTCGAGGACCAGCCCGCCATGAGGATCCCGAGCGTGCTCAGAGTCCCTGCCGCCAGCAGGAACAGCACGCCCACATTGAGGTCCACCCCGTAGGCGGTGGCGGCGATCGGAATCACCGCCCACAACCCGACCACACCCATCACCGCCAGGATCGGCGCAAGGTGGAAGAGAATCCGGTCCCCCTGCGGCGGAACCACGTCCTCCTTAAGCACCAACTTGAGCATGTCGGCCAGGGTCTGGAACAGCCCGAATGGACCGACCCGGTTGGGGCCGATCCGATCCTGCATGCGGGCGACGATTTTCCGCTCGAACCAGATGAGAAAAATCACGAGCAGCAATCCCGAAAGACCGAGCAGAAACGCCCGCAGGGCGGCGAAGATCCACGGAACGGCCGCGGCCGGGATTCCCCATCCGGTCAGGATGCCGCTGAGCCAATCGGTGATCGCCGTGAAGAGGTCGCCCATGATTTTCCGAAGCCCGGCCTATTGCCAGGAAAGGCCCCCCTTGCGCCAGACGTACACCAACCCCGCGCCCAAGAGAAACAGGAAAAGCACGCCCTCCACGGCGGCGAACAGCGGGAATTGCCCGTAGGCGACCGCCCAGGGGAAAAGGAAAACCGCTTCGATATCGAAGATCAGGAAAACCAGCGCGTAGAGGTAATAGGAAGCGCGGAATTGGATGTGCGCCGGACCGCGGGTTTCCATACCGCATTCATACGTCTCACCCTTCACCCGGCCCGGCTTGTGCGGTCCCAGCAGGACTCCGGTCAGGATCGGAACGAGGGGGAAAAAAATCGCCAGGAAGAAAAAAATGCCGATGAATGCCCAGTCGGAAACCATTGTACGTTGTTCCGGGAGGAATGGACCGGTATGGTAGCAGGAGTGGGAGGAAAAGTCAAAGGAAACGGAGTGCGGAGAAGCAGACGCGGGGTGAAAGCCGATATAATGGAAAGCGAAAGATCATACGAATAAGGTCATTCCGAGCCCGGCGGATTTCCAGGGCGAGGAATCGGTAACGGATGGTTCGAGGATAGGGTCGCCGGATAAGGACTTACCGATTCCTCGCCTTCGAAAATCTCCGAAGGCTCGGAATGACAATGCACAAGATTGCATCCGGAGTATGTCATCCTGAGGGACTTTCAGATCCCGAGGGATCGGTAGCGAATGGAGGTAACCATGCAGACCAATCGATCTCCCTGGTGGGCGCTGGGCGGCGCGGCGTTCGGCTTCCTGCTGCCGTTCGTCGGATTCGCATGCATTGCCATGGTGTGTGTGTTCAGCATGGCGGGAGTCAGCGCGATGACCGCACCGAGTACGACGGTCGAAAGCGCGCAGCACCTTTCCGGCCCGCTGAGCGGACCGGCCGTGGCGGTGATCGACATCAACGGGGAGATCGTCAGCGGTTCCTCCTCCTCGCTCGGAGTGAGTTCGCTGGCTTCCTCGGATGACATCATCCCGCTCATTCATCGGGCGGCGTCGGATTCCGACATCCGGGCGATCCTCCTGCGGATCAACAGCCCGGGCGGATCGGTCGTCCCTTCCGACGAGATCTACCACGCGCTCAAAGGGTCCGGCAAACCGATCGCCGTTCTGATGGGCGAGATGACCGCCTCCGGGGCGTATTACATCAGCATGGCGGCGCAGTACCTGATCGCCAACCCCAACACGCTTACCGGATCCATCGGCGTGATCAGTTCGTTCCCGGAAGCTTCGGAGTTGATGAAGAATCTGGGCGTAACCGTCTCGGTGATCAAGTCCGGGTCGGTCAAGGATATCGGCAGCATGTACCGGCCGATGACGGACGCGGAGAAAGCCGAATGGCAAAAGATGGTCAACGAGATTTATGAATCCTTCATCCAGATCGTCGCCGAGGGACGGAATATGCCGGTGGACGAGGTGCGGAAACTCGCCGATGGAAGCATCTACACCGGCCGCCAGGCGCTTGCGCTTGGGCTGATCGACGCGCTGGGATACCAGGAGGATGCGGTCTCCAAGGCCGCCGAATTGGGCGGCATCACGGGCACACCGCGGGTGATCCTCCTCGCTCCGTCGACCGGTTCGCTGATCTCGACGCTTCTCTCCGGCCGCTTCAGCCAGAGCCTGCTTCCCGAAAACTTCCTCGACGACCTTCTCGCGCCGAAGCTGGAATTTCGCTGGACGGGGGAGTGAGGGACGGAGAAAAAATCAACACGCAGGGACACTGACACTCAGCAAGAAAATGGACATCATTTCGAAGGCCGCCTATTGGGGCGCGTTCATCCTGTGGGGATCGATCGAAATCGTCGGAGCGTTCACCCTGCGGCATAACGTCAAACGCCAGGATGCGTCGGATAAAGACCGAGGATCGATCATTTTCATCGTTCTCTGCCTGTGGGTGGGAACCTTCCTCGCCGGTGACTTTTCCCGATCCATCCCGCAAGCCAACCTTGGATGGGATGCGTCGGCGCTGCAATTTCTTGCCGCGATCGTGATCCTGGGCGGGATTATCTTCCGCCAGTATGCCATCCGCACCTTGGGCCGTTATTTCACGCAGGATGTCGCCGTGAGCGCGGGCCAGGAGATCGTCCAAACGGGACCCTACAAGCTTATCCGGCACCCGGCGTACACAGGAACACTTCTCTCGGTGACGGGTATCGCCCTGGGGATGAACAACGGGCTCAGCCTGGCCGCCGCCGCGGCGGGGTTCCTGGTCGGCCATCTCTACCGGATCCGCGTGGAAGAACCGGCGCTGATCGCGTCGGTGGGCAAACCGTACGAGGATTATATGCGGCGCACCAAGCGCCTGATCCCGTTCATTTTTTAATACGCGGATCAAGCAGGCGCCGCCCGTACCCGCGCGGGTGATCCATCCAGCGGTTTATCTGGCGAATGCAAGGCTTGCCGGTATTGGAACAGGCCGGCTTTCCGGATCGCCACACCCGGTCCGACAGCAGGTTCCGCATCATGGCCGTCAATCTTCAAAGGATCCTCAGCGGCAAACTCGGTGTCGGCCTGGCGAATATCCTCGGCCGGGTGCTTCCCCCACGCCTGGGATACGCGGCCGCGGATTTGATCGCGGATCGAATCGCCGCGTACCGGAATTCCGGAATGGTCCGGGGTGTGCGCGCCAACCAGTGGATCGTGCGCGGCGAATCGCTGCAGGGAGACGCCTTGGACCGGGCCGTCCGCGAGACACTCCGTCATTCGGCCCGTTCCATCTTCGACCTGTACCGCTCCCTCCAACACCCGCAGGCGGTGCAGAAATCGATCGAAATGGATCCGGCCGCCCGCCTGCTGTTCCAGCGTCCGGAATTCGACGATCGCGGCCTGGTGGTTGTCAGCTTGCACCTCGGGAACTTCGATCTCATTCTCCATACGTTGGCCATGCAAGGGATGAAGCCTCTGGTGCTCACCATCCCGGATCCTCAAGGGGGACGGCACGTGGAATATGAATCCCGCAAGAAGGCCGGGGCAAACATGCTTCCGGTTTCCGTCGGCGCGCTCCGGCAGGCGCTCCGGCATCTCCAGCGGGGAGGATTTGTGGCAACCGGGATCGACCGGCCCATCCCCGAGCCGCGAATACGCCCGCGTTTTTTCGGCCGTCCCGCTTCCTTGCCCGTCCACTACATCTTCCTGGCGATTAAAGCGAAAGTACCCGTGATGGTGGTGGCCACGATCCGTCAGCCGGACGGGAGACATTGTATTTTTTCATCCGGCCTGGTGGAAATGGACCCACATCCGGAAGAGGAAATGGAAACGCTGCGAAACGCTGAGAAAGTGCTGGGCGTGGCGGAGGAATTCATCCGCAGGGTGCCCGAGCAATGGTCGGTGTCTTTGCCGGTCTGGCCGGAGGCTCTGGAGAGCGTCCCCAATTAGAATCGGAAGCCGCGGTACAATTGGCTCACCCACAATATGAGTGACATTCGCAACCACCAAAGGGTGAATGACATCCTCCTTGGTCCGTTGGAACGGCCCGTCCTGCAGTGGCTTGCCGTCCACCTGCCGGCCTGGGTAACCCCCGACCTTTGCACTTTCATCGGCGTGTTCGGCGCGCTCGGGATCATGGTCAGCTACGGACTGAGCAATCTCCATCCGGCCTTCCTGTGGCTGGCATCGCTGGGGTTCGTCCTCAATTGGCTCGGCGACAGCATGGATGGCACGCTGGCGCGGCGCCGGAATATCGAACGCCCGGTTTTCGGTTTCTTTGTGGACCATACGACGGATGCGGCCAGCCAGGTGATCATCTTCCTGGGGCTTGGATTATCGCCGTACGTCAGCTTCCACGTCGCCTGCCTGACCCTCATCGCCTACATGCTTCTTTCCGTGCTGGTGTACGTGCGCACCTGCGCGTCCGGCGAATTTAAAATTTCGTATGGCAAACTGGGGCCGACGGAGGTACGCGCGCTGGCAATCGGATTGAACACCGGCATGTTCTTTGGCGGAAAGCAGGAGATTCTGCTGGCAACCGGGACTTTCGGCCGCCTCACGCTTAATCCATACGACTTGATCGTGGCCGGGATTGCGCTGCTTTTGTTGATTTTCTTCATCGTCACCGCGGTGCAGGAATCCATACGAATGGCAAAAGCCAACCGGTAGCGATCCCCCGGGGGAATGCGAAACCGCTGCACGGTGAACCGGTATTCCCACCACGGTCGTGACACGTTTCCAATTCGATTTGTGTTTTCTCCCGCCCGCACACGCCGCCTTAACAATCTCAATCTCGGTTTTCAGGATTGTTGGAACCATTCCAAGCAGATTCAGGATTTCCTGGAATCCGGGATCCCGCTGGCCGCGACGGATTGAATCCAGCATGATCAAGGAATGACAGATGGACACCCCTGCTTCCGCATTCGATGAGTCGATCGACCGGTGGATCGCGGAAAACGACCTGCCGTGGATGAAGTTAAAAACCGAGATCGGCCTGAACAACCTGAAGAAGCACCTGCCTGCAAAAAGCCTGCGCATCCTGGACGCCGGCGGCGGGAACGGCTACGATGCGTTCCCCCTTGCGCGGGACGGGCACCAAATCGACCTGGCGGATTATTCAGCGGAAATGCTGCGCGCCGCCCGGGAAGATGCGCAGTATAAAGACCTGCAGGGAAAAATCCGGCTTCACCAAACGGATGTGATGGAGATCGACCGGATCTTCCCGCAACCGCAATTCGACGCGGTCGTCTGCCACAACGTTCTGCAGTTCGTCGGTGATGTGCCGAACCTGGTTTCCCGCCTGGCGAAAACCCTGCTCCCGGGGGGAATCCTGTCGCTGATCAGCGGCAACCGGTACACCATTCCGTATCGCGCGGCGTTCTACGCCAAAGACCTGGACGAAGCATTCGTAAAGATCAACGTCCGCGCATATCCCCACGCGTGGTTTAAGGCGACGGTCACAGAATATACGGCGGACGAAATCAAAGAAATGCTTCCAGGGACGGGATTGGCGTTCGAAGCCTATTACGGCATACGCTGCATTGTTGATTACTGGGGCGACGACGAGACAAAAAAAAATCCCGACGTGCGGGCCAAACTCGAGAAGCTGGAATACGCGCTGACCGACAAATATCCGTATAATCTGCTGGCGCGGTGGTGGCAGATCATCGCGCGGAAAGGATGACTCGCGCGATGCCGCCGGCATAAAATCCGGATGCGGTTCGCCCTGTTATACCGGATCACCCAAGCAAGTATAAGTCGATTTAATGATGACAGGCCGATACCCTTCGTTCTTCCCGGCGCGTCAGGCGAGGGTTCCGGGAATAATGGTGAATACCATGTTAATTCTTAAAATCCTCCTTGCCATTGTTCTACTTCCGGTAACCGTCACGATTCTGATTCCGATCTGGATCCTCCGGTCGGCAGGACCTTGGCGGATCGGCTGGGGTCTGCCGTTTCCCGGATCGGTCCTTCCGGCCGTCGTCGGAATCCTCCTGATCGCGGTCGGCTTGTCTTTTCTGGCCGGCACCATCCGCCTGTTCGCCGCGATCGGCAGGGGCACCCTCGCGCCGTGGCATCCTCCGCAGAGCCTGGTGATCGAGGGGCCGTACCGGTTCGTGCGCAATCCGATGATCACGGGCGTTCTCGGCGTTCTGCTCGGGGAGGCAAGTTTTTTCGGGTCTCTGCCGCTCTTCTATTGGTTTGTGTTCGCGGCCGCGCTCAACGCGGTCTACATTCGCCTGATCGAAGAACCGAGGCTCGAGCGCCGATTTGGAGAGCGGTACGCACTCTATAAGAAGAATGTCCCGCGCTGGATTCCGCGATATCCTTCATGGGACGGAAAGTAGAATCCGATCTCTCGAGGTTTCCCAATGGTCAAATGGATCGTTTTTCTCGCGTTGTCCGCCGTCATCCTCTTTGTTTCCTGGAAGTCACTGCGCGTCCCGGGGTCCCACGGGTTCTACCGGTTCTTCGCCTGGGAAATCATCCTGGTCCTGGTATTCGTCAATCTGGATGTCTGGTTTCTCGATCCGCTTTCCTGGCATCAGTTGATATCATGGTTCCTGTTGATCGTGTGTGTCGTTCCGTTGATCTTCGGTGTCCGCTCGCTGGCCAGCCAGGGAAATCCTGCGGCGCAGCGTGAATCCGAACCGCAGCTGTTGGCGTTCGAAAAAACGACCACGTTGGTCACCACCGGAATCTACCGCTACATCCGCCACCCACTCTACAGTTCGCTTTTCTTTCTGTCATGGGGGGCTTTCTTCAAACTCCCGACGTGGTACGGTGCGCTCCTGGCGTTGGCGGCAACGGGCTTCCTGCTGGCCACGGCCAAGGCGGACGAAACCGAATGCACCCGCTTCTTCGGCGCGGAATACGAAGCGTACATGAAGCAGTCGAAGCGGTTCATCCCGTTTGTATTCTGACAGATCGAGACGTCCCTCTTCCTCCGCCGGACATCCCGAAATCGATTTATAATGAGGAAGGTTCTTCCCATGGGGAACGCAATTCCAAGACCAACTCTCAGGGAGGAGCAAAAATGGAAAACCATTTGAAAATGGAGATGGGCAGTTCCACCAAGAAACTTTATTATTTCTTCGGAGTATTTTATTTTTTCATGGGATTTCTCGAAATAGGCCTTCTTCTCCTCATGGTCGTTTTTCTGCTGCGCGGCATCTATGATCTGAATTTAATTTTCCACACAATTCCTTTGTTCGACAATATTGGAATTGCCGACTTATTCCAAAGATCCGACATTCCTCTTACATCTATTATTTTCCTTTCCATCCCGTTGTTCCTGAGCTTCGTGATTCTTCCTTTATTTCTTCTAGGGATGTCGTTTTTGTTATTCTTCGAAGGATTTCTGGTACTCTGGATCACCAAGATTACCTGCATAAAAACCTCACCGGAAGGACTCTTTAATATCTCTCCGGGGGTGGAATTGCGTTCCAACTGGAAAAATATAAAAGGCGCGGTCAATAAATCCTATCTGGGCGGGATGAGGCATTTCGATGTGCTGACCCTGACCGAACAGACCCAGCAGATCCTTGCCTGGTGGGTTCCCTTTTGGGACAGAAAACCAAAACTTGAAATCCCCCTATCCGTGTTTGCCGATTGGCGGGAGAGAGAATTGGGGCAGGCGGCAAAACAATACGCGCCCTGGATAATGGAAAAAGAATGAACGACCGCGCGGCAAGCCGCGCGGTATCACAGAGCGCAACCCTCAAGAACTGCGCAGCAAGCTGCGGGGTATTCTAATCCCGCGAAAGCGGGATAAAT
>CAZFPL010000087.1:0-13473 GCA_964521085.1 uncultured Anaerolineales bacterium
TCCTTCCACCAGGGAAGCGCGTTCAGCATGATCATCCCGTTGGGGATGACGGTGATGATCAGCACGCCGACGAAGGTGCCCCACACACCGCCCACCCCGCCGCCCAGACTCACCCCGCCGATGATCGACGCGGCGATCGAATACAGCTCGTAACTCCCGCCGTTGGTGGTGGCGGCCCCATCGATGTAGGCGATCAGAATCATGCCCGCCAGGCTCGCCAGGAGCCCGCTGGCGGCGTATACCAGCGTTTTATGGCGATCTACCTTCACACCCGACAGCCGTGCGGCGGTCTCATTCCCGCCGATGGCGTAACAATAGCGCCCGAATTTCGTGTTCCGCAGGATATACCAGGCCGCAACAAACACAGCGAACATGATCAGCGCCGGAGCGGGCAGGATCCAGAGATACCCATCGGAGATCCACTTGAAATCATCCGGCAGGGAGTGGGTCGGCCAGCCATATGCGATCGCCTGGGTTATCCCGTGCAGCCCCACCATGGTGCCCAGAGTGACAATGAAGGGCGGCATGCGGCGGTTGGCGATAAGCCAGCCCTGGGCGGCTCCAATCAGCGTTCCCACCGATATTCCCAAGACGATGGCAAGCCAGGAAAGCGGCCCGGTCATCGGGGGAATCGGCCCCAAGCCGTATTTCATCAGGCTGGCCGCGATCATCCCGGAAAGCGCGACGACCGAACTGACCGACAGGTCGATCCCGCCGGTCAGGAGCACCAGCGTTTGGCCGACCGCCACAATGCCGATGGTGGAGGCCATTGTGGCGATGAGAAGCAGATTTCCAATCTGGCGGAACGCGGGCGAGAGGGCGGAGAAGGTGATCAGCAGGACCAGCAGGCCGAATAATGCGCCGGTCTGCTCCAATTGCCAGCCCGACGGGAAGGTTCGCCCGGCGGACCAACGGCGTGTAATTCCGCGGCCGATCGAAGAGAGTCCCTTCACGCCGGCCCTCCTCCACTCGCCAAACGGAGGATTTCACGCTGCGTTGCGCGGGAACGCGGAAGGTCGGTGACGATGGTTCCGTGCCGCATGATAAGAACCCGGTCGCACATCCCGAGAATCTCCGTCAGGTCCGAACTCACCAGGATGATCGCCGTCCCGCGCCGCGCCAGGTCGCCCATCAGGCGGTAGATCTCGACGCGCGCGCCCACATCGACTCCGCGGGTCGGTTCATCGAAGATCAGCACCCGGGCGCGGGCCGCCATCCATTTGGAAAGAACCAGTTTTTGCTGTGTGCCGCCGGAAAGCGCCAGCGCCGGCTGGGAAAGACTTTCGTTCCGGATTCCAAGCTCCCCGGCGTAGAAATTCGCGATGTCGACTTCCCGGGTATGGTCGATCAGTGGACCCGGCCAAGCGTTTTCCAGGGCTACGAGAGTCATGTTGTGCTGCGCCTGCATCTGCAGGATCAATCCCTGCTCAAGACGGTCCTCCGGCAGCAGCCCGATCCCCAATCCGATCGCATCCTCCGGAGATCGGATCGTCACCGGCTGACCGTCGACGTAGAGTCCACCGCTTTCCGCGGGATCCGCGCCGAATAATGCCCGTGTGAGCGCTGTTCCCCCCGCCCCCACGAGGCCCGTGATTCCCAATATTTCTCCTGCGAATAGCGTGAAGGAAACATCCTCCAAAACGCCGGAGCGCCGCAGCCCCTTCACCCGCAGGATTTCCGGTCCGGGAGCGGGAAGCGCCTTGGGGAATTTTCCCGGCAGGTACCGGCCGACAATCCACAAGATAAGGTCTTCGAGCGAGGCTTCCGCCAGCGGGACGGTGGTGATTTTCCGCCCATCCCGCAAAACGGTGGCGCGGTCTCCGATTTGCAGCACCTCTTCCAAACGGTGGCTGATATAGAGGATCGTGACTCCCTGCGCGCGCAGCGTCCGCAGGATGCCGAACAGATCACCCACCTCGTGGGAAGAGAGCGCGGCGGTGGGTTCGTCCATAATAATCATGTCGGCCGACAGGTGTAGCGCGCGCGCCACTTCGATCATGCGCTGCTCGGCTGGGCTGAGTTCTTCGACGCGGGCCAGCGGATCGATCGGCAGGTTGAGGCGGTCGAGAAGCGTATGCGCGCCTTCGATCATTTTCTCCCGGTCGATGATCGGGAATCCGGACGGCATATGCGGCTCGCTGCCCAGGAAGATATTCTCCGCAACCGATAAATGACGCACCAGGTGGGATTCCTGGTAGATCACGCTAATACCGATTTTCTGCGAATCCCCCGGACTGTGCAGGATTACCGGCTCGCCTTTGAAGGAAATCGTCCCGCTGTCGGGGGGATACACACCGGTGAGGATTTTTATCAGGGTGGATTTCCCGGCGCCGTTTTCCCCCAGCAGCATGTGCGTTTCCCCCCGCCGGATATCAAGGTCGATATCCTCCAATGCCTGCACGCCGGGGAAGGCTTTGCTTATGCCGCGCAATTCCAGAAGGATCTCCGGATCGGCCATGGGTAAATTGTAATTCATCTTCGAGCCAAAGATTGTTATGGCTTGTCATTCCCGCGTGAACGTAGCGGGAATCCAGAACAGACACCTCAGGAAGCGAACAATCCGTTCCTGGATGCCCGCCAAGTACATGCGGGCATGACGATCAAACCTATCTCGATGGAGTCTTGAGACTACTCCAACGCCTTGCGCAGCGCGAAGCACACCGTATCTACCTCTTCCTCGGTCATCACGCTGGAAAACGGCAGGGCCAAATTCTGCTCCCCGAGTCTTTCGGTCACCGGATAATCGCCAGGCTGGTAGCCGAATCGTTCCCGGTAGAACGATTGGAGGTGAATGGGAGAAAAATATTTCCGTGATGGAATTTCTTCCCGGGCCAGCCGTTCGATCACCCGATCCCTATTCGCCGGAGGGAGGATGCGAATAACGTATACAAACCACGAAGGGGAGGTTGTATACGGTGCAATTGTCGGGAATCGGATTAACTCGACATCTTTTAATCGTTCTTCATACCAAAAGGCAACGCGTTTTCGTTTTTCCAGGAGTTCCGGAAGGCGTTTGGCTTGGGCAAACCCGAACGCGGCGCTCATCTCATCCAGCCGATAATTGAAGCCCAGGCGGTCGTGTTCAAGCCATAACCCACCCGGTTTGCGGCCCTGGTTCCGAAGCGACCTTGCCATTTCCGTCCAGGATTTATTATCCGTGGTGATCACGCCGCCTTCACCGGTCGTCATTTGTTTGTTTGGATAGAACGCCATGACCCCGATATCTCCCAACGATCCCGCAGGGCGGCCTTTGTACAGAGCGCCGACCGTCTCACATGCGTCTTCGATAATGATCATATTGTGTCTATGCGCAATATCTTTTAATTGATCGTAATCTGCTGCCTGTACAAAGACGTTCACCGGTAAAACCGCTTTAATGGATTGGCTTTTATGTTCCTCTATCGCGAGGTTGCTTGGCAGAAATTTCTTTGATTCCTTTCCGCCCCGGGTGATTGCTTCCACTGCTTCGTCCACCAGCATCCAATCCAGGCTCCCCGTTTGGTCATCCACATCGATAAAAATCGGAATCGCCCGCTCATATAAGAGACAATTCGACGATGCGACGAAAGAAAAAGGCGTCGTGATGACCAGATCGCCCTCGCCGATTCCCGCCGCAATGACCGATACGTGAAGGCCGGCGGTTCCGGAGGAAACCCCGACCGCGAATTTCGTCCCGGCAATGCGCGCCATTTCAGACTCGAACGCTTCGATCTGCCCGCCCATGCTTAAATCAGTCGACTGTAGAACCTTTAAGACCGCGTTAATTTCCGCCTGGGTGATATCCGGCGAGGACATTCGAATCGGCTGTCGGGTCAAGGACATTTCCTCCGTACGATCATCAGATGGCGACAATTCTATCAGGTAATGGTTCAGCGCTGCTCCCAACCCTTCTACTTCTCCCGGGACGATAGTTATTGTTCGGACTTCCTATCTCCCTATGAAACAATCCGGAGTTTTCAGTGTCGAATAGAAGGACGCCGTCCGATACCCAGACGTTCAGACATACCTATCATCCACCCATTCGAAAAGAGGTTGAAAACCGATGTCTCATCTTCCCCAAAGTCGTAAAGAGTGGCACTCGTGGTTCTGGTTGATCGCAGCCGTCCTGCTGGCATTGGTCGGCAACGGCCGCTGGCTGATCCCGCTCGCCACGTGGCTTGCGGCGCTGTTTTTTCTCCGCTTTGCCCACAGCCAAAAGCCTTTCCCCGGACTGATCCTGGGCGGGATAGGAATGATTGCCGCTACACATGTCAACTGGCTGGGGATGACACCGCTGGATGACGATCCCATTCTTTATACGCTGGTCTTTGTCGGAATCGGGCTGACTTTCTGGCTGCCGTATTGCATCGACCGCCTCGTCTCCCCGCGGATCCAGGGGTTTGCCACCACGCTTGTTTTTCCATTGGCCTACGTCGCGATGGAGTTGATCTACACTCTCACTAATCCGTTCCTTTCCTGGGGTTCCCTGGCGTACACGCAAACCGGCTGGTTATCTCTTATTCAGATCGCTTCGGTTACCGGTATTTGGGGAATCACTTTTCTGATTGCCTGGACCGTTTCCGTCGTACATTGGATTTGGAATCAACAATGCGATTGGAAGACCATCCGCGCCGGCGCGGTTGTTTACCTTGCCGTCATGGCGGCTGTCATCGGCTACGGACAGATCCGTCTGACATGGTTTCAACCCCGTTCAGAGACGGTCCGCACGGCGACGGTTGCGGCTTCCGCAGAGGATATCGATTGGATCACAGCGGGTGAGAAATCTCCACAAGATATGCCTATGTATTATCGGAAGGTTTTCGATCATTATCTTGATCGGACCCGCGGGCTTGCCCAAGCCGGCGCGCAAATCGTCATTTGGGACGAATTGGCCGTCCGGACCACTGCCGCGGAGGAGGCTGCCGTTATCGAGGAGGGAAAGACACTGGCCCGTCAGGAACAAATTTACCTACTGATGGTTATTTGGGTTGAAATCCCTCCGAATGCTGCGACCGGTTCCATCGAGAAAGCGCGCGAAAATAAAGCCGTCCTCATCGGTCCGGATGGTTCGATTCTATTCGAGTACCTTAAAGGCAATCCGACGCCCGGCAGCCGGGATGTCCACGGCAATGACGAGGTCGGCCGCGCGGACACGCCCTTTGGATTGCTGGGGGCGGCTATTTGCTACGACACCGTCAATCCCGAATTCTTCCGTACAGCAGGGAATGCGCGCTTGGAATTGTTGATGGTCCCAACCTGGGATTATCCCGAGATCGAAAATTTGCACATGGCCATGAGCCGGATGCGGGCGGTGGAGAACGGCTCCTCGCTGGTGATCTCGGCCCGCGAAGGATACTCGGCGGCAATTGATTATTTGGGGCGCCCGCTGGCGGTTTCCGGGCGTAATACGCCGGATCGAACCATGTTCGCCGACGTTCCCATCGAATCCATTCGGACCATTTATCCGATCATTGGAGATTTGTTCGGGTGGCTTTGCACAGCGGGGTTGTTCGGAATGGTTTTGTTTTCGATCGTGAAGGCGCGATCGACCCGAAAATAATTCGCAGAGTGGTTATTTCCAATATACATTTGTTGTAGTAGATATTAATAACAGACAGGATTTACAGGATTTTCAGGATTGTATTTTCTTTATTCCTGTCAATCCTGTCTATTTTCTCCGACGTAATTATGAATTGAAGAATTTCAGAAACCGGTCAATCGTAAGCGGCGCCGAGCCTTCGTAGTGATTGTTTACGTTGATGTAGATTTCGTTCCGGCTCCCCTTTAGATCCTTTATGATATCGGCGATGTCCGCCAATTCCTTCTCGCGCGAGGTGACGATCCGGTTCCAGGTTTTGCCTGTTTCTTTTTCTATGCCTTCCCTGTCCGTCCCGTGCAATCGTACGATTACGGTTTTAAACTTACGGATTTTCTTTTCCAGCTTCGCCCAAAGGTCCACAACCGACGGCATCCAATAGCCTTGCAGCAGGACGGGATACCATTCTTGATCCAGCAAGTAATCCAGGAATCGTTCGTTCAGATAATTTCCATTTCGGATTTCGATGCCATATTGGTATCCGCCGGGCAGCGATTTACGAAAACCAGCCAATGTTCGCTCGAAGGCGTCTTGCGATTCCATTTTCCGGCGGTTAAGATATTCGAATTGAAAGATCAGGCATCCGAGGAGCTTTTTTAGCGGCGCGATGCTCTCCAGGAAATCGGATGTTAAGGACACGGACAGGAAATGTGGGTTAACCTCTCCCAATCCATCCTTGCCCCTTGAATATTGATGCGTCAGGGTAATGCTGTTGGGTGCCTTGATCGTAAACCGGAAATCTTCGGGGACGGAATCCTTATATTCCCTTACCACCTGCGCCTCGGGCAACCTCGGCTTGCTTTTCGGAAAAAGCGACCAAAACCATTGGTCTATTTCCACGGTTGAATACTTCTTTGCATATTCCGCCAAATAATTCGTTGGTTCTTCCGTGTAGACCAAACCCGTCCAAGAAGGATATTTCCAGGAACAGGTGCCGATTCGGATCTTTTTCATATCGGATTTCCTCGTTCCACAAACGCCGATGGCCTTTCAATAAATCTTCGTTCTGGCATCTTCGCCCGTGTTGCCGATTTCATAAACGAAAATTCCATATCGCTCATCGAGCACGATCGGCGTCCAGCCGCTCATCGAGAAGGTATGGGAAACCACCCTGGCTCCCGGCCGGAGTGACTTCGCAAGCCGGTCTTTCAGCGTCTGGTTTGTGCCTTGCAGCAAATACAACGTCACCACATCAGCGCCGGTTGTTGGGAACCGCCGCATATCCCCGAGATGCACCTTCGCCTTCCCGCGCAATCCCAGCAGCAAAATCCACAGATTGGCCATCCCCCAACGGAACGGGTCGATCTCGACCCCGATCGCTTCGGCTTTGTATTTTCGGGCAGCCAGGATCACAATCCGTCCATCTCCCGCGCCCAGGTCGATGACCTTCTGCCCGGGTTTTACTTCCGCCAGTTCAAGCATCCGGTTGATCACGCGCAGCGGACCGGGAACCCACGGGGCTCCCCAGAAAACCGGGAGGTATACCCAAAGGATCAGGATCAAGGACGCGATGAATACCGATTGAGCGATGATGACCCAATGCGAGAGCAGAAAATCGAGTAGGAAGTTCATGCGATTCCAAAAAAAACGGATTAGAAAACCAATCTCAAAATATCAGCCAGGGTTCGGATTTCGCGATCCGGCGCATCCTGCTTGGACGCCGGTTCCTCATTCTCGTGCAATCCACCTTCCCGGCGGATTCGCACGGTTCGCAGGCCGGTTTCACGCGCGCCGCGGAAATCCTTCAGCGGATTATCCCCGACATACGCGGCGTCTGAACCGGCGACCGACAGCATCCCCAGAATTCTATCGAACGGTTTCCGGCTTGGTTTCCACTCCGCTCGTTCTTCCTCACCCAGGATAACCACCGTTTCCATCCAGCGATCCAGCCCCAATGCGCTGATTTTTGCTTCCTGCGCCGATCGGCGCCCTTCGGTCAGCAAACCCAGGCGAAACTCTTTTTTCAATTCCTCCAGCGTCCCCTCCGAATCCGGGTAGAAACCGATCTTCGGGAGGTGTTCCCGGTACACCTTCACCATTTCCGGCAGCAGTGATTCCGGCAAACCCTGTTCCGACAACCACCATTGGAACGCATCGCTGCGGAAACCGCCGTCGAACAAGGCCTGGAGCTGCGCGCGTACGATCGCCTGCGACAGGCCAAGCCGCTTTTCCGCCAACTCCCCCACGGCGCGGTATCCGCTGCGGACGTATTCCCGCTCCGGGTAGAGCGTGTCATCCAGGTCGAAAATCCAGGCTTTGAGCATTTTAAACCGTCACGAAGACGCGTATCGACTTCCTCATTATTGGTCGCCTTCCTCGAAGAAGAACGACTCATCAAACCGCGTCATATACAAACCTTGTACATACTTTCCCATCGACGGGATCTTCGGCGTCCGTCCCGCCGCTTCGGCCAGATACCAACGGGGCGCATCCACACCTGCCGCGATTCCCAGCGGGCAGCCGCCGCCGAAGCGCGCGTTGATCTCGGTGAAGTACGGCGCGCCGTCTCGCAGAATGCACTGAACGGTGACCGGTCCGGCGGCATGGATCCCGCGGGCAGCGGCGATGCAATGCCGGGCGATTCCTTCATCCCAGAGCGTAACGCCCTTGGCCACCTCCCCGGCGCGGATTTCAATCCGCCGCCGTGATACCACCGCCCACGCCTCGCCGTCCGCGCTGCAGATCACATCGCTGGTGATTTCCGGACCGGGCAGGCATTCCTGGATGATCGGGTCCTCCACGTACGTCAGGAAGAATTCCAGTTGGCGCGCATTTTCCACCCGAAAGGCGCCCTGCCCGGCGCTTCCCCGCCGCGGCTTGATGAACAGCGGGAATCCCGGTTTATCCGTCCGCAGATCTTCCGGCAGCCACGAACGCGCGGCGGGAATTCCGAGGGTTCGATACAGCAAATGCGTTTTCCATTTATCCCGCGCCGTCTCCGCGCCTTCCGCATCCGGGGTCATCACCTTCGCCCCCTCTTTTTCAAAATCGTTTTTATGCGCGGCCAGGATCGGGATATCCGGATCGATCAACGGGAACACGAGCTTTATCCGCCGGCGGCGGACGATCTCCAGCAGCGCGGGCACGTAATTCGGATCGGTCAGCCGCGGAACGATATGGGTCGAATCGGCGGCATGAAACGCCGGCGCAAGCGGGGTGACATCCGTAACGTGAATCTTTCCCTGGAGGCGCAGCGAGCGGTAGGCGCGCTGAAACGCGCGCAGCAGCTCCACCCGCCGGCCGGCGCTGGTGAAAAGCACGTTCACGTCAAGGGGTTTTCTTTTTGATGCCGATGGCAAAGTACCCTCCGGGAATCCGATCGGATTGCCTTCCGCGGGCGAGAAAACCGTTCCACCAAACGAATGGATAAAAAAGAATCGAACCCAAGGCTTTCGCCGGGAGATAGAGCCCGGGGAGAATGCGCGCGGGAATGCCCGCGAAAAATTCCACCGCGATCCGGTACATGCCGGTGCCGGCTCCCACCGCCGGCTCGACGCGCACGCATTCCATTCCGGCCTGCTCGATCAGGCGGCGCATTCCGGCGCGCGAGAAGCGCCAGTAATCCTCTGGACCCGGATGGTACCCGATGACGAACGGCGCCTGCAGGTAGAGTGTTCCGCCGGCGTGAAGGACGCGCGCCATTTCGCGCACCGCCTGAAACGGGTCGGGAACGTGCTCGACCATCTCCTGCGAGAGGACCAGCGTAAAACCCGCATCCGGAAACGGCAGCTTCAAGGCATCGCCGAGAACATCCACCGCGCTTGTGGAGGCGAGGTCGAAGTTGACCAACCGCGGGTCGATCCGGGAATCCCCGCATCCCAGGTTGAGCCCGCGGCCGCCGCGCAAATCTTCCAGGAGCGATTGGATCTCTTTTCGCACCGCGGGCGAATCATTGTGCGCGGCCCAAAATTTTCTGACGAATCTCCTGCGGATGCCGTTCGTCATGTGCGTCCCGCACCTTTCGCTTTTTTCCGGGAGGTCATCTCCCGCAGCAGCTGCTCCAACTCGCGCGCCTGCCCTCCGCGTCCGAATTCGCGCTCCACCGCCGTCCGGCCGCGGTACCCCATTTTCCTCGCCGCGGAAGGGTCGTCGGCCAGGGTCCGGACCGCATCCGCCAACGCCTGCGCGTTCCCGGGCGGCACCGCCAAACCGGCATGCGCATCCTCGACCACTTTGCGGATCACCCCGCCGATCGCCAAAACCACCGGCCGCCCGGCCGCCATGTAATCGAACACCTTGTTGGGATAGGTCGTACCGTAAAGCGGGATCGGTTTTAGGATAGCGATCCCGCAATCGCTTGCGGCAAGCACCTCCGCCATATTGTGCTTCGCCACCGGCGGCAGGAAGATTACGTTATCGAGCTTTCTTTCCGTCGCGCGCAGGACCAGACCCGTCTTCTCTTTTCCGTCTCCAATCAGCAGGAAATGGATCCGCGAATCGCCCCGGAGGAGTTCCGCCGCATCGATCAGGACCGTCAGATCATTCGATATGCCGTGCGCACCGGCATACAGGGCGACGAATTTTTCTTCCAGCCCGTGTTTGGCGCGAAACTCCGCGCCTTCCGACGTGGGATCGAACATCGAGGGGTCCACGCCGTTGCGGATAAGAACGATCTTGCCTTTGTTTGCCCCATGGCCCGCCAGGTGTTCGATATACCCCGGCGAATTCACCACCAGCTTATCCGCGCGGCTGTAGAGAAACCGTTCCAGATGGAGTGAAAGCCAAATCAGAATCGGGTTTCGTAAAATCCCGAGTTGGATCGCGAAGGCCGGCCAAAGATCCCGCACCTCGAAAAGGAACTTCGCCCGCTTCAGACGGGCAACAAGCCAGGCTGTAAACACTTGCGGCAACGGCGGCGAGGTTCCCCAAACCAGGTTGATTTTCGGTTGAGCCAGGCCTTGGAAGAACGAGGAAAGCATGAAGGATACAAATCCTACCGCGCGCCAGAAAAAGGAGCGGTTGACGCTCCCCCACACGCGGCAGCGAATCACCTCCAATCCCGGCTCGAGGATCTCGTGGTCCTTCTCGGTGACCCGCTGGCCGGTCTGGTATGAGTAAGGGCTGGCGAGTATGGTCACCTTGTGGCCGGAATGGACGAGCGCGCGGGCCAGCTCATAATGGCGCGTCCCGCCCGGATCGTCCGGCCGTACGAACACCTGATGGATGAGGAGAATATGCATAAAAAGGGGCGATTCCGCCGCCGGAATAAATTGTACCCCGGATGCCCCGTTTTCTTAAAAAGACCGCCCCGCCGATCCCGGCGGGGCTTAAGTTTCATACTGGAAACCTTTTTTTATTTTAATCCGCGCTGATACATCTCCTCAACTTTCTGCAGATCCCATAAAAGGATCGTATCATCTTCTGAACTGGTAACCAAAATCCTTCCATCCGGTGAAAAGACGGCCGAGGTTGTCTGAAGGCAGGTGTTTCTGGGAAGTATGGCGGTCTGTTTCCACGTATCCAAACTCCAAAGGGTAACATTGCCGGATAGATAAGCCCCCAGCTTTGCGTCCCGTGAAAAAGCGACGCTTCTCCTCTGAGAATACAGAATATCCAATTCGGGGAACGGCAACGGAGAGCCGTCGGAGAGATCCAGGATCAGCAGGTCATGAAACATATCGGCAACGGCCAAAATATTTTTCTTCGGAGCCACTGCCAGATGCATGCTCCCTTGATTTTGAATCTCCCATTTGCGGATCTCTTTTTTCTCCACGATATCCACCAGGGCCACTCCCTCTCCCACGGCATACGCCAGGAAACGGCCGCCGGAAGCAAAAGCGGAGATATACGGATACTTGGAGGGGAGCGAGAACAAGGTTTTCCCGCCGATCCGGTCGTACACTATGACATCACTTTCCTCCGCGTACGCCATCGTGGTCCCATCCGGCGAAAAGACCGGATAATCTCCCGCGAGGGATAGAAGGTTGGCGCCTGTCCGGTAATTCCAGAGCAGGATGGTTCCATCCGCCGAGCCTGCCAGAGTTTTCCCGTCGGAAGAAAAAGATACATAGGATCCTTTCTGCGCTTGGATGTTGAAAAACCGCTGAGGGTTGCGGGTTTGCAGATCGAATAGGGTGATGTGTCCTTCACGGCCGCCGGCAGCGAGAGTTTTCCCGTCCGGCGATATATCCACCGAGGTGCCAATCTTGGATACGGCGAAGAGCATGGAAAAAGGATATTCATTCCGGGTTTCGCCGCTTGCCGCTTCCCAACGGACGACCGGAGCGTTTATCCCGGCAGAAAGGAGGGTGGATCCGTCGGATGAAAACTCCAGTGTATCCGCGCCCTTGCCATCCATCACCCGCGTGAGAGACCAGTCGGAGGTATCCCACAAGGAGATGTTGCCTCCTTTATAGGCGACAGCCATGGTCATCCCGCTCGGTGAAAAAATAATCCGCTCGACATCAATCCCGGGATTGGGCAGGGTCCGCCTTAATGCTCCGCTGGATGCATCCCATAAAGAAACCAATCCGTCTTCGGTGCCTGCCGCAAGCAGGCCGCCATCTGGGGAGAATGCCAAACTTTTAATAGACTCTGTGAAATTTTCCAATTGGATTATTGGCTCTTTTGACGCGGTATTGTACACGGTTGCATAATAATGGTCATTGACACCACCCAGGCTTTGATATCCTCCAGCAATCAAGGCGCCATCCGAGGAAAGAGCCGCGCTCGACGTTTTTCGTGTGTTATCCTCTGACCTGCCGCCTTCGAAAAAGTCAGACTCCTCGCCGGTGGATATATCCAACAGACTCGGCCCCTTCCCTCCCCCGGAATTGCATTCTGTCCAATAAAAAATTTTCCTGCCATCGAGCGAGAATTCAAGAGAGACAATACTGCAATATTCCACAAAATCCCTGAGCGGTTCGCCGGTTTGGGCATTCCATACCGTGATGGCCCCGCTTGGCGTCGGGAAATCCCATGCTTCGCAAGTCATCTGGGTTCTCCACCCCTGGCTGCCGGTGGCTAGGATTTTCCCGTCCGGGGAAAAGGCGACGCTCCGCACCGGCGCCATTGTCGGACCGAACCAGGCCTCCTCAAGCGTGTGACCATCCTCGCCCAGGCGGTAAACATAAACGCCGATGGAAGTGGCCGCCGCGACGGCATTCGCCGCAGGCGAGACGGCCGTCTGGTGTACCCGGCCTTTTCCCAACCTCTCGATTGCCCCCTCGGGAAGCGCCGGCACATGGAACTCGGAATTGACTACCGGTTCGATTGTGATTTCAACGGAAGGAGCGGCTGTTTTCATAGACGTGAGGGTCCGGCTTGCCGTTTCGGCCGTCCCGATCCGATTCAGTGTCGGAGGGAATTCCAGGGTATTGGAGAGATTATCTTTTTCCTTGGATGTAACGGCCTCCGTCGCGGCTGTAGAGCAACCCATCGCGATGATAAGCAACCATAAGCCAAGTGCGCGGAAGAGGAATTTTCCTGCAAAGATCAGCTTTTTCACGGCGATTTTTCCTTTATTCGATGATGGGAACAATATATTTGCTTGATCTTCGTCATTTCCATTACACTCGGGATCATCAGGGATACTGTATCCCCCTCATAACCAATCAACTGATCCATCGCATTCTCGATGACGTGACGTTCCAGAATTCGCCCTTTCTTTCCACGACATACTCAAATCCGCCGGCCGCCAAATCACATCGGAAATACTTCCTCCGACCAGCGCTCCGTCTGTCTCATCAAAACGGATTTTGGATAACGAAATGATGACCCCTTTATTTTGCACGCAACCCCGATCCGGATTGCGGACGACATCACCGAAATGCTCGATCCACACGATCCACGTCGGCAGGTCATTCAGCGCAAACGTAATCCCCTGCCGGACGGTTTCCGGAAGGACACCGGAATTGGATGCTCGGGTGTCCGGATCTGCTGCGAAATCCTTCGTCGAC
>CAZFPL010000088.1:0-13022 GCA_964521085.1 uncultured Anaerolineales bacterium
CAGGTGAGCCGTGGGCGACTCGAACGCCCAACCAAGTGCTTAAAAGGCACCTGCTCTGCCACTTGAGCTAACGGCCCAGCGCGTGGCATTCTAACATGGGGAAACATGAACCGTCAAAGGATATCGGGTATTAACCGGAGAATCTCGGAAGGCCGGACAACTCCGTGGAGCGGTTGCATTCGGGGTACGGGGGCGCCTTAATCGCCGAAGTGCGGATGCCCGATGTGGGCGAAGAACTCGTTTCGCGTATTGAGGTTCTCTTTAAAGGAACCCCGCACGGCGCTGGTCACCATCCGCGCGTTGGCCTTCTTCACCCCGCGGATGGCCATGCACATGTGAAATCCCTCCACCACCACGCCCACCCCGCACGGATGGAGGGTCTCCTCGAGAAACACCGCGATTTGCTGAGTCATCCGCTCCTGGAGCTGCAGCCGGCGGGCGAACATCTCCACCATCCGTGGAATCTTCGACAGGCCGATCACCTTGCCGTCGGGGATGTAGGCGACGTGCGCTTTTCCCAGGAAGGGCAGCAGATGGTGCTCGCACAGGCTGGCGAAGTCGATATCCCGCACGACCACCATCTCGTCGTAATCCACGTTGAAGACGGCTTCGTTGACCAGTTTGACAGGGTCCACGTGGTATCCGGCGGTCATCTCCTCGAACATGCGGGCCACCCGCAGCGGGGTGCGCACCAGGCCTTCGCGGTTTGGATCTTCCCCGATCCCGGCCAGAATCGACCGGACCGCGCACTCGATGTCGTTGTCACAGCCCTGCGCCGGACGGTCGGTGAGGTCATCCCGGAAGATATCAAAATCGGATGGGTCGGTATGCATGGTCGGCATTGTTGTCTCTCAAAAGGAAAGGTGGTCGAGTAGCGCTCTATGCGTATCGAGACCACCGACTCGATGCGCGAGTGTTGGTCTTACACATCCCCGCCCGGCGGGCTGTCCGGGGCGGGCTCGACCGGCTTTCCCGTCGGTGAAATGTGCAAATCCTCCCGGCGCCGGATGGTTTCCCCCCGCAGGCGGGCGGCGATTACACGCAATGGTTCGCCGGTTTCGGGGTGGATCTTGTCGGGTGATATTTCCGCCAGCGGCACGGCGGCGTACACCTGACGCAGGATATCCGGATGCGGGAGATGTCTTCCGGAATATTCTCCCACCCGGTCCTCGTACATCACCAGATCGATGTCGATCGTGCGGGGTGCGGATTTATCCGCGGATCGTTCCCGCCCCAGTTGTTTTTCGATCGGCGCGATGACCGCCGACTGCACTTCTTCCGGCGAAAAATCCGTCCGGATCATCACGGCCGCGTTCAGGTAATCCGGTTGTTCGGACCCATCCGCGGGCGGGGATTGCCAGACCGAAGAAACAGCCGCCACGCAAGACTGCCTGCCGAGCAGGTCCACCGCTTGGCGCAGATTGACCTCCGGCTTGATATTGGAACCCAGAATCAGCCACGCGCTTGGGTCAGCCACCGGGGCGGCTCCGCTCGATCGTCACGCACACCGAACGCGCGAACCGCAGCGCGCCGGGTTTCTCGACCGTCACGCGGACGCCGGAAACGCGCGGCTCCTCCAGGCAAATGGCGGCGATCTGTTCCGCGAACCGCTCGATCAGGTGATAGGCGTTTTTTTCCGCCAGCGCGAGAATCTTCTTGGTGACCGTGCGGTAATTGACGGCGTCGGCAATATCGTCGCTTTTTCCCGGCGCGGAGGTGTCGGTTTCCAGGGCGATTGAAATCAGGACGTCCTGTTTATCCCGGCGTTCTTCTTCCGCGACTCCGATCACCGTCCGGACGAGAAGATCCTTGATGACGAGCGTATCGGTCATGATCCACTCCTTTTTTCCACGAAGGGCACGAAGCCCGCCCCGGACCGCATGGGCGGGCCGGGGAAGATCTGAAGTACACGAAGAATTTAAATGTTAAAAACTTGGTGTTCTTCAGGTTTCCTTCGTGTGCTTCGTGGAGAGCACTAAAGGTACTCCCCGCCGTCGATGTGCAGGATCTGACCGGTGACGAACGGCGCTTCCAATAGGTAGGACACGCCGCGGACGATGTCATCCGGTGTTCCGGAACGACCCAGCGGAATCCGCGGAATCAGGCGCTTCAGATATTCCTCGTCCTCGCCGGGTGGCGGAAGAATCACGCCGGGCGCGACTGCGTTGACGCGGATTCCCGGCGCAAGGGATTTCGCGAGATTCCGGGTGAGGGTTATCAATGCGGATTTGGTGAGGGTATAGGCGAGGTAATCCTTCGCCGGCCGCTCGGCGCGCGCGTCGGCGAGGAAGACAATATCCCCGCTCCCGGTTTGCGCGGCAAAAGCCTGACACAGGAAAAATGGCGCCCGCAGGTTGATCGCAAGAGTCTTTTCCCAAAGTTCCGGGGTGGTATCAGCCAGAGTTCCGCGTTCGAAGACCGCAGCCGAGTTTATGAGGATGTCGATCTTTCCGAAAAAGGCGTCCGCCGTTTCGAAGATCTTTTGCGGCGACTCGGTCTTCTGCAAATCGGCGCTGAGGAGCAGGCATTTCCGCCCCAGCGCGCGGATTTCTTCCATCGTCCCCTTGGCGACTGCTTCGGACGAACGGTAATGCAAGGCGATGTCGGCGCCGCGCGCGGCCAACCCCAGCGCGATGGCCCGCCCCAACCGCACCGCGCCGCCGGTAACGAGCGCAACCCGCCCGGAGAGCGGAAGGTCAGTCATGCAAAGATTATATACCAGGAGGTGCGGGGAAGGATTCCAAGCGCGGATGATTGCTTCCGGATCACAGGATCTCCAAATCGAATTGCCGTTTCCAAGTTATAATGGCCGCAAACCATCCTCGGGAGGGACAATGGCCAAATCCAGCATCATCATTGCGCCGATAACATTCGTATTGGTTTTAATCTCGGCACTGCTGAACAGCGTTTGCTGCCTGATCAGCCCGTTCTTTGCCATTTTGCTGGGATTGGCGGCCGGTGCGCTGTGCTGTTTTTTTGAAAAACCTGCGGGTATGGAAAAAGCGGTTGTCCGGGGTGCGATCGCCGGCGTGATCGCCGGTGCGGCCGCCCTCATCGCGCAGACCATCGGCGAAACCGCCGCCGCCATGATTATCGCCAGCAGCGGTATGACCCCCGAGATCTGCCTGCCGGGATTGTGCGAGCTTGCTTCCGCACCGGCGAGCCAGACATCCTGGATCATCGGATCCGTTTTCTCCGCCTGTTTTTGCGGTTTGATGCTCCTGGCGGTGATGGGCGGCTTGGGAGCCGCGGGGGGAGCGTTCTTCTACCGGTTCGTCCAGACGAAAGTCTCCCGCTCGATCGTCAGCCAAGGCGGGAACACAATCGTGTAATTGTCGAGGAACCCTCCGGATAATAGCATTAGCGCAACCGATCTGTGTGGTGGGTATTTCAAGAGGAGGAAACATGATCCGTTCCGGAATTATCGTGGGAGCAATCGCATTCGTTTATCTCTTCGTGACCAGTGTGGCGATGCCGATCTGTGCGCCTTTGGAGGCTGGCCTTCTGGGACTCTTCGCGGGATTCCTGGCCGCGGTATTCGATAAACCGCCGGTCGTAAATAAAGCCGCGCTCCGGGGAGCGATCGCGGGATTGATCACCTCGATCTTCGCTGTTATCGGCGGCGTCGCCGGGTATTTGATAAGAGTGTATGTGGTGTTCACACCCGAGGCCACCAACAGCGTGGTGAATCAATTGCTTCAGACGGAGCCTTCCGCTTCGGATGCAACGACCGACGTGCTGTCCAATATTCTTTCTCTGGGTTGCTGCAACTGTACCAATTTGATGCTCATCATCGGCCTGGGCGCATTGGGCGGATACCTTTGGTATCGATGGAAAGGGCCGAAAACACCCGCCGCCCAGCCGCCGCAAGGGCTCTCCTGACCGTCCTCCCGGTCGATGCGGGAATCGGCGTGAGGAACTATCGCAAAGGAATTTTCTGCAACGGGGCGGCCGAACCACCGCCCCTTTGCATTTCTCCCGGGACTGTGAATCGTGGCGAACCAAAAGAAAACGCGGCTGGATTTTCTCCTCGTTGAACGCGGGCTGGCGGAAACCCGCTCGCTTGCCCAGCGGTTGATCCTCGCCGGGCGCGTCCGGGTGGACGGCCAGGAGTCGATCCATCCGGGCAAACTGCTGCCGGCGGATTCCAGGGTGGAACTCATCACGCCGCCGCCCTTCGTCTCCCGCGGCGGCGAAAAACTGGCGGCGGCGCTCGACTCTTTCGGGGTCGATCCGCATGGCCGGATCTGCGCCGACGCCGGCGCTTCCACCGGCGGATTCACCGACTGCCTGCTGCAGCACGGCGCGGTGAAGGTTTACGCGATCGACGTCGGCAAGGGCATCCTGGATTGGAAATTGCGCAACGATCCGCGGGTGGTGGTGATGGAGGAACAGAACGTCCGCTACCTGAAGGCGCTTCCGGAGCGGATCGATCTGCTCACGGCCGATGTGGCCTTTATTTCGCTGAAGCTGCTTTTCCACGTATTCCGCGCCTGGATGCAGGCTGATGGGGAAGCCGTCGTTTTGATCAAACCGCAGTTCGAAGCCGGACGCCGCCTGGTGGGAAAGGGCGGGGTGGTGAAGGATCCGGCGGTCCATCGCGCCGTTCTGGAGGATGTGCTGCGCTCGGCCGGAAGCGCCGGATTTTACGCGGTGGGATTGATCCCCTCTCCTTTAAAAGGGCCCGCGGGCAACATTGAATTTCTGGCGCATCTGCGGTGCGACCGTCAAGAAGTTGACTCGCCCCTTCAACAATTAATCGATTCTGCCCTACATCATTAAATTAAAAATATTCTAGATGTACACGGATTACACCGAAAGAACCGGAACGCACTGAACAATCCTGTAAAAAAAATCAAGATGATGTTGGTAATCCGGTGCATTCGGCTTTTTTTCAGTGATTTCCGGGTACGGACCCCTCCCCTTCCCTCCCCAGAATGGGGAGGGAAGGGGAGGGGCAAGGTGTGCATCCGATACTCCTTTTACCGCACGAAATAAGGGAAATAACCCATTATCGGGTATACTTACCGGGCGCTCCCGGGCAGCCGCGGGAGCGCGCATACCGATGGATACCTCCCACATCCGGAATTTCTGCATAATTGCGCACGTCGACCACGGAAAATCCACCCTGGCCGACCGTTTGCTGCAACGAACGGGCACGATTTCTGACCGCCAGATGACCGAGCAGGTCCTGGACACCATGGACCTCGAGCGCGAACGGGGTGTGACGATCAAAGCCTCGGCCGTGCGCATGAATTACACCGCCCAAGACGGAGTCTCCTACGAATTAAACCTGATCGACACACCCGGCCACGTGGATTTCGCCTACGAGGTGAGCCGGGCGCTGGCGGCGTGCGAAGGCGCACTCCTCGTGGTGGATGCCACCCAGGGGATCGAAGCCCAGACGCTGGCCAATCTCTACATGGCGCTGGAAGCCGATCTGGAAGTGATCCCGGTTGTGAATAAAATCGACCTGGCATCGGCGCGAACCGAGGAAGTAAGCCGCGAGGTGGCTTCCCTTCTGGGCGGAAGCCCTGAAGACGTGATTGCGATCTCGGCCAAGACCGGGTTGAACATCGATTCCGTGCTGGAGATGGTCGTCCGCAAGGTGCCTCCTCCCGCAGGATCCGTCGAAGCACCCTCGCGCGGCCTCATTTTCGATTCGCATTACGATTCATACCGCGGCGTGGTGGCATATCTGCGGGTGCGCGAGGGCGCGCTCCGGATGGGCGATATGCTCAAGGTGATGTCGTCGGAAGCCAAGTTCGAGCCGATCGAGATCGGCATCTTCGCCCCCGAACTGCGCGCCACCGGCGAACTCGCCGCCGGCGAGGTGGGTTACATCGCCACCGGATTGAAAAGCGTGCGCGAGTGCCGCGTCGGCGATACGATCACCGGCGCACTTCGCCCGGCGGCCGAGCCGCTCCCGGGGTACCGGCAGATCAAACCGATGGTGTTCGCCGGTTTCTACCCGGTGGAGGGCGAGGACTACGCCGACCTCAAAGATGCGTTTGAAAAACTACAGCTTAACGACGCCTCGCTGGTATATCAGCCCGAGACCTCCCAGGCGCTGAACTTCGGGTTCCGGTGCGGGTTCCTGGGCCTCTTCCATATGGATATCATCCAGGAGCGCCTGGAACGTGAATACGATCTGGACGTGATCGCCACCGCGCCCTCGGTGGAGTATGAAGTGGTGATGCTGGATGGGACAGTGCGCAAAGTGGCTTCGCCCGCCGCTCTCCCGGCGGAAGAGGAAACCGCCGAGGTGCGCGAACCGTGGATGGAAGTGCAAATCTTTGCGCCGGATTCGTACTACGGAACGATGATGGACCTGGTGACCAAACGGCGTGGGATTTTCCGGGAACAGGTTTTAACCGCGCCCGGCCGTGTGCAGCTGACCTTCGAGCTTCCGCTCTCCGAGTTGATTGTGGATTTTTACGATAAATTGAAATCCCGCACCCGCGGATACGCCTCGCTGGATTACCGATTCCTCGAATACCGTGCGGGGGATCTCGTCCGATTGGATATCCACCTCAACGACGAACCGGTGGACGCGCTGGCGACGATCGTCCATCGCGACGAGGCCTACCATCGCGGGCAATCGTTGGTCACCAAATTAAAAGGAGTCATCCCGCGCCAGCAGTTCGTCGTCCCGGTCCAGGCGGTGGCGGGCGGCCGGGTGATCTCACGCGCCAATGTCAAAGGCCTGCGCAAGGACGTGCTGGCAAAATGTTACGGCGGGGATATCACCCGTAAACGTAAATTGCTGGAAAAACAAAAACGCGGCAAGAAGCGCCTGAAGATGGTGGGCAGCGTGGAAGTGCCGCAGGAAGCGTTCATGGCCGTGCTGGGGATGGAGAGCGAGGAATGAACCCGCCGAGCCGGTGGAACCGTGTGCTTCGCATGCTCCCCGGTTTTCTCATCAGCATCCTGGCCATTGTCATATTGGTGTTCGCCGTGGACTGGCGCAAGACGGCCGAAGCGTGGGGTCAGGCCCAGCTTTGGGTTCTCGCACCGGCCACCGTGTTGATTGTCTGCGCCATGCTCACCCGCGCCATCGCCTGGCGCTGGCTGATGGGGAACGCGGTTCCGCTCGGGCGCTGCTTCTGGATTTTAAATATCAGCTATCTACTCAGCGGGATTCTGGGGTTCCGGCTCGGCGACATGGCCCGCCCCTTTATGATCAGCCGAAGCAAGGACGGCGTCCCGGCGGGAGTAACGGCCGGCGCGGCCCTTTCCGCCGTCGCGCTGGAGCGGATGTTCGACCTGGCGTTCACCTGCGTCCTTGTGCTGAGCATCTTCCCGTTGATTGCCGGCATGGAGTGGGGCAGTACGGTATTGGTGACGGCCGTGGCGATGGCGGCCGTTTTCTTTCTGGCGCTTTTCCTGCTCGGCTACGCCCGCGCGTGGATTTCCGGTCTGGCCTTCCGGGCGGCGGAAAAAATCCCGCTGATCCGGCCGGTTCTAAATCCGCTCGATCATTTCCTCAGCGGCCTGGCGGATGTCCGGAATCTGCGGCGCTCGGTTCCGGCGTTTCTGTGGATCATCGTCACGATGCTTCTATGGGCGGCAGTATACTGGATCGTGTTGCGGGGTTTCTTCCCCGATGCGTCGGTGTACTGGGGTCTGCTTTCACTCGTCGGCGGGTTGATCGGGGTGGCATTGCCCTCCTCCCCCAGCTCGTTGGGCGTGTTTGAGGGAACGGTCACGGTCGTGCTGACGATGAGCGGTATGGCACGGGATACCGTGATCGCCTACGCGATCGCAATCCATATGCTGAACATCGCCGCACTGAGCACGCTGGGCATATTGGGGTTGCTTGTCCAGCGGGAGTCGCTGGGCTCGATCCTGGCGGCGGCGAAATCCACCCGCGAACCGGTGGCGGGATAGCGAAGATACCCATGCGCATCTTGATCGCTTTGACATATTACCGCCCGCACGTATCGGGATTGACCATCTACGCCGAGCGGCTGGGTCGGGCGCTTATCCGCCGCGGGCATAAGGTGACC
Organism: uncultured Anaerolineales bacterium; assembly: GCA_964521085.1. Lineage (GTDB taxonomy): Bacteria > Chloroflexota > Anaerolineae > Anaerolineales > RBG-16-64-43 > JAFGKK01. The sequence continues at coordinate 8,010 of CAZFPL010000088.1, forward strand.
GTACTCACTTCCCGTTTCGACCGATCCCTTCCGGCCCATGAGGAGGTCGATGGATTGGAAATCGTACGGCCATGGGTGTGGTTCCGTGTCAGCAAGGGTGTGATCATGCCCACCTTTGGTTATTGGGCCAACCGGCTGGTGCTTTCCCATGACGCGCTTTCCATTCACCTGCCGCAGTTCGACGCCCCGGGCATCGCATTGCGCGGAAGGCTCCTTCATAAACCCACCGTTCTGACGTATCATTCGGATCTCAGCCTGCCGCCGACCCTCTTCAACCGCCTGGCTAATCAGGTTGTCAATGTCGCCAATGATACGGCCGCAGGCCTTGCGGATCGCATCGTCGCCTACACCAGGGATTTTGCGGAGCATTCGCCGTTCCTTTCCCGATACCTGGCAAAGGTCCAGGTCATCCCGCCGCCGGTCGAGGTGGGGAGTGCCTCCCCGCAGGATGTTCAGGCTTTTCGCGTCCGGCACCGTCTGGGGGGACGCAAGGTCATCGGCATGGCCGCCCGGCTTGCGGCGGAAAAGGGCGTGGAATATTTGCTCGAAGCGGCGCCGACCATCCTGGAGCGGCATCCGGGCACGCGTTTCCTCTTTGCCGGCCAGTGCGAACATGTACTCGGAGAGGAAGCCTACGAACGGAAAATCGCGCCGCTTCTCACCGCCCTCGGAGACCGCTGGACGTTCCTGGGCGTGCTGCCCCCGGATGCCATGGCGGCTTTCTTTAAAGCCTGCGACGTGACCGTCCTGCCGAGTATCAACTCGACCGAGACATTCGGGCTGGTGCAGATCGAATCCATGATCTGCGGCACACCGGTGGTTGCCGCCGGGCTGCCGGGGGTCCGCGAACCGGTGCGGATCACCGGCATGGGAAAGGTCGTCCCGCCGCGCGATCCGGTCCGCCTGGCGGAATCGGTTCTGGAAGTGCTGGAGGACCGCACGCGATTCGTCCAGCCGGCCGGGAAGATCATGGAGATGTTTTCACCCGACGCGACCGCAGCACGCTACGAGGAATTGTTCCGGGAGATTGCGGGGAAAAAAAAGTAGCTCCGGCAGCCGCGATCGTCGATCGCGGCCGCTGATCCGGCATTTTCGGAGGATAGATCTGAAATGTCCGACGACAACATCACCTTGTGGGATTGGTTGATCCGGCAGTGGAATACTCCGCGTTGGAGCAAGGCCGTGCGTATCCTCGCCGCTGTGGTTCTTGGCATCGGGGGAGTACTCTTCGTCGCGATCGAACCGGCAAACGGAAATTGGATCTTGTTTTTCGCCGCGGCGGTTGTTTTTCTGATCCTCGGATTGCGGATCGAGGTCCCGGAGGAACCATTGCCTGTCGTTCCGGATGGATTCGAACCGGCCGTGGAAGCACAGCCTTTGCCGGTCACCCTCGCAGGGGTCGAAGGCGCTTTGGAAGCGCCCCCGATTTCGCGTATTCCACCTACGATCGAAACGCCTGCGAGAAGCCAGGTCGGAATCTTATCGATCCTGCGTCTGCCGCTGGCCGCGACGGCTGCCTTCTCGGCGCAGTGGGTGATGGATTTCCGGCCGACGACTGTCGCGGAATCCCGCAACCTCGGATGGTTTCTATATGTGCTGGCTTTTCTTCTGTTTTGCTGGGCGCTGATTTCCGGTGACGCGGTTTTCCCATTGGCGTCGACTTCCGGCAAAGGCAGAGGGATAAAACCCAATTTCATGCGATTGGCGTTCATGATTTTTGCGCTGTTCTTCGGCTTTCTGGCATATGTGAGTTCGGATGGAGGTATGTTCCATCCTCTGGGACTCATTACCCTGGTTGTCGCTCTCGTGTATTGGTGGATCGCCCTGGCGGAATATTCCGGCGGTTTGGGGGAAGGATTGATCCATGCCTGGAAGTTGGTAGGCGCTCGCATCCGTTCCATCGGAGTCAGTCTGCGTGGCGGAATTACGCTCTCCCCGTGGAGTCTGCTGGTGGTTGTGTGCTTTTCGGCTCTGGTGTTCACCCGGACGTATGACATGGTTTCGACCCCGCCGGAGATGACGAGTGATCACGTGGAGAAATTGATCAATGTGGCCGAGATTCTCCAAGGGAAGACGTACGTCTTCTTTCCCAACAACGGCGGCCGCGAGCCGGTGGAGTTCTACCTGGTGGCTCTGATCTCCCAACTCCTTGGAACCGGCCTCTCGTTTATTTCGCTGAAGATTGTTTCGGTCGCGGTGGGCATCCTCACGCTTCCCTTTCTCTATCTTCTGGGCCGGGAGATCGCCGACCGCAGAGTCGGGCTGCTGGCGATGATCCTGGGGGGTGTGGGCTATTGGCCGGATATGATCAGCCGGATTGGATTGCGGCTTCCGCTCGCCATGTTGTTTTGCGCCATCACGTTGTATTTCTTTTTCAAGGCGATCCGCCGCCGGAGTTGGAATGATTTTCTCTGGGCGGGCATTGCGCTTGGGATCGGGATATACGGCTACACTCCCATCCGGGTCGTTCCGCTTTGTCTTGCCGTCATCACGGGATTGTTTATCCTCCATCCTTCCTCGCAGGGCTCCCGCAAATGGGCTGTCGCGGGTTTTCTCGTTACGATGGGGACGATGGCTCTGTTGTTCATGCCCTTCCTCCGTTATGCGGTGGAATTTCCGGCCGATTTCTGGCTGAGGACAAGCACCCGGATCTTCCCCGAAGGCACCTATTCGGTTCCGGATCTCATGCGAACTTTTTTTGCCAACGTTTGGATCGCTCTGCAGATGTTCAGCTGGAACGACGGCGTAGGCTGGTTCAACTGCGTCCCGCTCCGGCCGGCGCTGGACATGATCACCGGCGGATTGTTCCATCTGGGTTTTATTGGAATGGTGGTGCATGCATTCAAGAAACGCACCTGGGAAGCGATGTCGCTTTTCCTGCTTGTTCCCATTCTGCTCCTGCCCACCATCCTGGCGTTGGCCATTCCCAACGAAAATCCGTCGCTCGCGCGCGCCATTGCGGCCGTTCCGGTTGTTTTTCTCCTGCCGGCCTTGACATTGGTCCTGCTGGCCGATTATCTGCGCTGCCTGATTCCCGGCCGCAACGGGCTCTGGATCGGCGTGGGATTGGCTTCCATCCTGATCACCGTGGGCGCGGCGCAGGATTTCGACCTCACCCTGCGCCAGTATCCGAACACCTTTCGAATTAACTCCGAGAATGCATCCGAACTCGGCTTGTTCATGAAGGAGTTCGTATCTTCCATCGGCCGGCCGGAGGATGCGTATTTCATCCCCTATCCCTATTGGGTCGACGATCGGATTGTCAACATCGCCGCCGGATTCCCGATCGACTCCGAGCATTATGTCTTTCCGGAGAATATCCCCACCTTCGAGTTCAGCGGCCGCCCGACGCTGTTCCTGCTGCTGGCAACCGACGTCGAAAGTCTGGAAGCGCTGAAACTGAAATTCCCGAACGGATATTACGCCACGGTCAGCTCGTCGTACCCCAACCACGACTTCATCTATTTCATCGTGCCCGGTACGGCGGGCGCGGAAAATCCCTAATCGCGAACAAGGAAACGGTGTATGGAAAATTCCAATCGGACACCTTCGAATCCCGCGGAAGAACCGGAATCGCCCCGGCAGGAAACAGCGGCTTCCCCGCAGCCTCCCGTCGAGAACAGCCCGGTCCCTCCTGCGGCGCCCGTGGCGGAACCGAAATTGCCCGACGTACAGATAGCAGCGGAGCCCCAGCCGGAATTCGACTACGACCGCTTCTTGCGGGCCCTCGGCCGGCGTTTGTTCGCCTTCATCCCGGAAATCGTTTTGCTCGCGCTGATTCTGGCCGGCTTGTACTTCCGATTCGCCGGGAATAACTGGAGCGAAGGGACGAATTTGAATCCCGATGAGCTGGGTGTAAACAACGTCGTCTCCGGGATACAAATGCCATCCACGATCGCCGATTATTTCAACACGCGGATTTCACCCCTCTCCCCGTTGTTGAAATACGATGAGGCGGGGAATGTGATCGGGCAGGGGCCGGATCCGGGAATGGTCTGGGGACAGTGGCCGGATATTCTTATCCGCGCCACGGCGGAGGGATTGACCAGCCTGCAACAGGCGCTGATTCCGGCGGTGAAACAAATATGCGGGGAGGGGGAGAGCGCATCCTGCCAACCGCCGGAACTGGTGAATTACACCGGGTACGGCCGAATCATGCTGATCGGACGTTTTCTCTCGGCGCTGACGGATACGATCACCCTTCTGTTCTGCTTTTTAATCGGTCTGCGGCTGTATAACCGCCGGGTCGCGCTGCTGGCAACGGCACTCAGCGCGCTGGCGGTGACGCAGATCCAGCAATCGCATTTCATGACCATCGATAATTTCGGCGTGATGTTCGCGGCGATTTCAATGTACTGCGCCGTCCGAGCGGCGCAGAAAGGCGGTCTCGGGTGGTACGCGCTCTTCGGTTGTTTCTATGGCATGACCCTCGCCTCGCGATTTAATTTTGCGCCGCTCGGCGCGATGATCGCCGTCGCCCTCTGGATCAGCGCGAGGGAGCACATGAAGGACGCCTCGCTTCCACTCGCCCGGAGGTTTGGTTTGCCGGCCGCGATGCTGGCGCTGGCCGTCTTTATGACGCTGCTTTCCTTCCGGATCGCCCAGCCGATGGCCTTCCGGGAAACCACCGGCGATACCGGCTTCTTTACACTCCACTTCAACCCGGACTGGCTTGAACGCATGCGCTATGCGGAGAAGGTGTCCAGCGGATCCGGTTACATCGCCGGGTATCCGCCCGCCGAGCATTGGGCCAACCGGGCGGCCATCATCTCGCCGTTCATAAGCATCGTCCTGTGGGGAATGGGCGTGCCGCTCGGACTCGCCGCTTTTGGAGGGCTCCTTTGGGCGGGAGTTCGCGCCTACCGGGGCGTGGATTGGAAGAAGCATGCGTTGCCGGTGCTGTTTGCAGGCGGTATGTTCATCTTCCTTGGAATGCGCTGGGTGAAGGAAATGCGGTATTTCCTCGTCATCTACCCGTTCCTCTGCCTGCTGGCCGCCTGGGCGCTTGTGGAA